>JARKPN010000025.1 GCA_029975275.1 Geobacteraceae bacterium
GTTCCATAGAAATAGTAATATTCTGTTTACAAATTTACGCCCTAGTGTTCTGTGCGGTTAGTTCACCGCAAGAATTCCGAGGAATTTTGGTTCCTGGCAAGGTGCGGCGACACAGGCCTAGCAGGGTCTAAGCCGAGGAGCGACACTAGTGTAATACACGAAAAGAGTCTATTTCCTCTCCGGGCTCCCGGGCGTATCAAAAAATTAGGAATTTCAACTTTTTCACTAGGCTAAACAGCTTCCTTTGCTGAAGCTATTCGGCAATTGAAGGTCTCCTCCTTTCTGTGATTTTCCCTCTTTCGGGACCTCCTTACCGAAGAGGGAATTTTTTTAGCCGGTTTTTTGTATCAAGCCAGCCGCAAAAAACTAATAAGGAGGGAATAACGCAAAGCATTTAGGGATTAGATATGTCTAAAAAAATTGGCTACAATTCCGTCTATACAAAAAAGAATTGCGGTCTTAAACAACGTTGCCCGTTGCCCGTTGAGAAACGCCTTAAATCTTTTAACGAGGTAGCAACTGGACTTGCTGAGGAGGATGCAATTTGTGAAGCAGCACGCTGCCGGAAATAGAGGCAAATCTGGTAATTTCTGTTCTTGGCTCTTCTTTAAATAGCATAGATTTCAATATGATAGCTAAGAATGATCCTTTTTGGCAGGAAAGCCTGATCATCAATAAGGCCGGATCGACACTTTTAAGCGGTTCACGGGTTTGAGGCCTCCGGGGCTCTACTGGAGGTGATTCACTGTGTTGATCCAAGCCCCAGGATTTCCTCTCCTGATAAGAATCATGGCCGTTGTTCCGATGAAAAAAAGGCCGCATCCCCTGCATTCGGAATACGGCCTTTTTTGACTCCAGGGAAGCGATATCAGGATTCGCACGCCGCGGCTTCCTGAACCGCGGGGACTCGCGTTGCAGTCCGTGTGGCAATCCAGGGTTTTCCGACCGGCAGGATGTCCCTGCCGAAGACTTGTAGAAAGATGATGTGGGCCATCATGTACCAAGCGGAGAGAGAACACACGATCAGGTCCACGGCAACGGCAGTCATCAGCTGCTTCATGCCTGCCAGGAACACCAGGTCAAGGCCGATGAAGCCGAGCAGAACCGTGGTGAAGGTAAAGGCCATCATGCCGCTGATCCGGAGCGCGGCAAGCCACATGATTGCCGTATAGAGCGTAAATGCCACCAGGAACATACCGATATCGGCCGGCGCAATCTTCAGATGGTTTCCAACAAAGGTGTTCGCGGCGGCCTGCAGATCCAGTATGAGCCAGATCAGCCCCAGGGCGAGCCAGAAGGCGCCGAATACGGTGAAGGCGCTGTAGCCGAAGTTGTTGCCGCACCTGAATTCCTGGAAACCTGCAACGAGTTGGGCGCCGCCGCCCAAAATGATGGCGGCGCAGAACACCACCCCGGTGCCGCACCACCCCAGGTTATGAAACTGCAGCAGTAATGTGGTTAAACCGAATCCGGCCAGACCCACAACCGCCGGATTTCCCTGCCCATGTCCGGACATTTGTTGTCTCCTTTGCAATAATAATGAATGTTTTGTTTCGGATCGGCCGAGTAACGCGCTACCTGAACACGATCATGGTGGCGGTCTGGTTCATGTGGCCGATCAATTGCTCTCCGTAGGAGTTGAACCCGATGGCCGGAAACTCCGCAAACACCTCGCCGTAGGCCTCGGTAAGCTTTTTGAATTCGAGCTCGAGCGCACGATGGGCGCAGTTGAAGACAATGATGCCCGAGATCCCGCCGAGCCTCTCCTTCGAACGTGCCAGCGCCCCCCTCGTGTCGTCGATCAGATTGGTCAGTTCGAGCAGGGAGAGCGGCATCCCCTGGGCCGAACTGCACTGGAATACGATGCTGGTGCCTGAGATGTGTGTCGGGCTCCTGATGTACGGTTCACCGTCGATGATCAGACCGAGGGGGTGGCCGGGAAAGCAGGCGGCCAACTCGTTTACGGACACCCCGAGCGCTTCCGCATAGGCCTCCGCGGCCGGCCTGTGGTTGAACTCGACAATCTCCCGCCGCCCTTCGTTCGCCCGGGTTACCACGAGTTCGACCCCCATTTCACGGACGCTCTGGGTCTTGACCAGGTCGAAGGGGGCGGCGGGTTTGAGCAGCGCCAGCACCGCGGCGTTGCCGTACGACCTGCCGTTGGCGTAGACACAGGTGGAGCGGAATTTCATATCGTCACTGGCTGAGCCACCGATGAACAGGACATTGGTCCTGTCGCCGACGGCGTCCATCAGCCGCTCTTCCTGCCCGCTCATGCCGTCCACCAGCACGATGCCCAGGTACTCGGAGGGCTTCATCTCGTCGGCAGCCTCGCCGAAGTGCCGCTCAAAGGAACGGAACGCCTCCCGGACGTCCGTCTTCCTCCGCAGATTTTCGACCACTTCAATCTTGATGTCGAGAATTGAATCCATGTCGAAGGCCATGGCAACCAGCGCCCCCTTCAGCATCCTGCCACCGGCTATCTCCCCGGCCGACGAACAGCCGAAAATCTCCGTTTCCGGGAAGGCCGACTGCATGGCGGCGCTTATCTCGTCGGGTGCGTACCTTGTCGATGCGAAGTAGATCATCACCTTCATGTTGTTGCAGCCGAAGGTGTCCATCAACTCGTGCACAGCGTCGTCAACCCTTTTTTTTCCGGAGCTCGCGATCTTGATGGTCATGAAAACCTCCCGATTCGATGATGCAGGTCCCGCAGCATCTTCTCCAGCTTCCTGATGACGGCCGGGTCGTCGTCTGACTGCTCGGTATAGGTGGCGGGATTGATCCCCTTCAGGATCAGTTTCGTCCTGATGGCCCGTTCCAGGGTTTCGTTCCCCTGCGCGCGCACCGAGACGATCCTTTCGATCATACGTTTAATCTTTCCAGCCATTTCGGGTACCTCCTGGGTTCATGGTAGGAATCATGTAGGCGTATGTTTCAGATCTCCCCGGCCGCCACATGCGGGCTGCTGCAACCGGTTTGTCACCGGTTGCGGTTTCTCCAGATCTTCATTCTCTCGGCCTCCCGGATCAAATCCTCGCGAAAATCCGGGTGGGCGATGGAGATGAGCGCCTCGGCCCGCTCCCAGGTGCTTTTCCCTTTCAGGTTGACCTTGCCGAACTCGGTCACCACCCACTGGACGCAGCTGCGGCCGGCGGTCACGATGCTGCCGGGTGTCAGGGTGGGGACGATGCGGGACCTGGTTTCCCCGCACTTGCCATAGGTGGAGGAGAGACAGATGAAGCTCTTGCCGCCGTTGGACAGGTAGGCGCCCATGACGAAGTCCAGTTGACCGCCGGTGCCGCTTATCTGCTTTACGCCCGACGACTCGGACGACACCTGTCCGAACAGGTCCACCTCCACGGCATTGTTGATGGAGATGAAATTGTCCAGCATGGCCACCCTGCGGACGTCATTGATGTAGTCCACCGGGCAGCTCATGACCTGCGGGTTGTCGTGGACGAAATCGTACAGCTTCTGGCTGCCGGCGCCGAAGGCGAACGTCTGGCGGAACCGGTCGATGTTCTTCTTCGAGCCGTTGATCCGGCCCTGTTCTGTCAGGTCCACGAAGGCGTCCACGTACATCTCGGTATGCACCCCCAGGTCCTTCAGGTTCGACTCCCCGATCAGCGTCCCGACCGCGTTGGGCATCCCGCCGATCCCCAGCTGCAGGCAGGCGCCGTTGGGGATCTCTTCAACGATCATCTGTGCAACCTTGCGGTCCACATCGGTGAGCTCCCCTGATTTCAGTTGCGCCAGGGGAGGGTTGTCCCCCTCCACGATATAGTCCACCTGGGTGACGTGAATCCCCTCCTCGAACCCGCCCAGACAGCGGGGCATGTTCCGGTTGACCTCCACGATGACGGTGTCGGCCCGCTCGCAGACCGCCGCCAGGTGCGAGCCCTGGGGGCCGAAGTTGAAGTACCCCTGTTCGTCCATGGAGGCCACCTGGAACATGGCCACATCCACCTTGTCGATGTTCTCGCGGTAGAAGCGGGGGAGTTCCGAGTAGCGCATGGGGCTGTAGTAGCCGTACCCCAGGTCGATGATCTTCCGGTCCACGCCGGTGCAGTGCCAGGAGTTCCAGGTGAAATGCCGCGCCGGCTCGGGAATGGTGCAGATGGCAGGCATCCACATGCTGATGCCCCCTCTGACCTTGACGTCGGACAGCTCGCCCATGCGGGCGGCCAGTGCCCGGTCCGTGGCCACCGGATGTCCCACGCAGATGCCGTAATCGACCCAGTCGCCCGATTTGACGGTCCTTACCGCCTCCTCGGCGGCGACAAGTCTTCTGTGATACTCCTCGTAGTACATGGTGTAGTCTCCCTCTGATTCATTCATGGCGTCATTGAAAGGTGAAAAAAACGGGCGCCGGATTCACTGGGCGCCCGAAACCGAAAAGGAGGATTTTCGGGACAAAAGCTGTTCGACCGGTCCGTGGCCCGGCCGGTCAGAAAAAGTAGGCCCAGCGTGCGCCGAAGGTGTCGGTGCCCGGGCCGTTCTTGACCGAGAAGTCGTTCCGGTATTCGATCATCAGCTGGTTGTTGCTCCCCACCATCCAGAACAGGGATACGCCCAGGCCGTGATTGCTCAGCTCGTCGTCCTGCTTGACCCCGGCAATCTTGGTCTCTCCGCCGTAGTTGTAGAAATAGTCCAGGGAGATGTACCACTGCTTGGTGATGTCGTAGCTGAGGTGGGTCTCGATGCCGAGCACCGGGTCCTGGGACTTTTTCACCTGGGTCGTGCCGTTGAAGTAGTCGTCGTTGTCGGTATAAAATTCGCCGTTGACGATGAAATCGGCATAGAACCGCTCGCCGAAGCCCTTGACGATGCCGAGCTCCGGCTTGATTGCCCAGCGGTTGTTGCCCAGGTTGAACGACCGGTTCTTGTTGTAGTGCCCGATCGGCATGGTGATGTAGGGCGAGAAGCCGATCCAGAACTTCTCCTTGGGCGCGTTGACGAACCAGAAGGTGGCCAGGACCGTCGAGTCCATGATGCCTGAGTCCGACAGGTCGGCGTTCCCTACCGCCGCGCCGTCCAGGTGCTGCTCGCCGAACAGGATCAGCGCCTGGGGATCCACGGTCAGTCCCCCGTCGCCGTACAGGGCGTTGCCGATATTCGTGTAGTAGACCGGCCTGAAGATGCCGATATTGGCGCTCAGGTTGAAATCGTTGCTTACCTTCCTGCCGTTGCTGAACAGCGTGCTTGCGGTGGTATGCTTGAAGTAGGCACAGAACAGCATCGTGCCGTCCGGCAGGGGGATATAGTCCCTCGCATTTGCAGCAAGCGAGAATTCCGGCCTGGCCAGCAGGATCCCCAGGACTGCCGCAAGAATCAATTTTTTCATTTCGCCTCCTCCACCATTTCATATTGTCGTACAACTCGAAGTACCCGGATAAGGTTCTGCATCTGAGAAAAAATTGGAAAAGATCCTCCGCTTTGGGCGGGAAGGGTGGGGCGCCATGGCCTCCCAGTTTGCCGTAGGCGCCCCTGCTTCTCATCCGTTACCCTACATGGCTTCCTGGTACAGCCTGGTAAGATCGTCCAGCTTGATCTTGCGCGGGTTGAACAGGCAGCAGATGTCCTTGAGAGCGTTCTCGGCCAGCAGGGGGATGTCGGTCTCCTTGACGCCGATGGCCGAAAGTCCGGCGGGGATGCCGACCGCGGCGGAGAGCTTGCGGATGGCATCGACGCAGGCTTCGGCAGCCTCCATGGTGGTGAGCCCCTCGATCCTGACGCCCATGGCTGCGGCAATGTCGGCGAACCGCTTGGGACAGGCGATCAGGTTGAAGGCGCAGCCGTGGGGGAGGAGGATGGCGTTGCAGACCCCGTGGGGCTTGTTGAGCAGCGCGCCCGGCTGGTGGGCCATGGCGTGCACGATGCCGATGCCGGCGTTATTGAACGCCATGCCGGCCAGGTATTCGGCATAGGCCATCTTGTCGCGGGCTTCCAGGTTGTCTCCGTTGGCCACGGCCTGGGGGAGGTACTCGGCGACCAGCCTGATGGCTGCCAGGGCGCAGGCATCGGTGACCGGGTTGGCCAGGGCCGCTACGTAGGCCTCCACCGCGTGGGTGAGGGCGTCCATGCCGGTGGCGGCGGTCAGTGCCGGCGGCATTCCCTTCATAAGCACCGGGTCGTTGATGGCCACTGCCGGGGTGATCCTGGCGGTGGCGAAGATCATCTTGACGTGGGTGTCGGTGTTGGTGATGACCGCGAAGCGGGTCATTTCGCTGGCGGTGCCTGCAGTGGTGTTGATGGCGATGAGCGGCGGCAGCGGGTTGGGTACCGTGTCGATGCCCGCGAAGTCGCGGATGTCGCCGTCGTTGGTCGCCATGATGCCGACCCCCTTGGTACAGTCGTGGGAGCTGCCGCCACCCAGGCTGACCAGCATGTCGCAGTTGTTTTCCCGGTACGCTTTCAGGCCCGCCCGGACATTGAGATCGGTGGGGTTGGGTTCGGCGCCGCCGAAGATTACCGTCGGTATGCCGGCGTCTTCCAGGAGTCCTTTCATCTGGTCGGCCACGCCCAGTTCCACCATTCCCTTGTCGGTGATCAGCAGGGCCTTGGTTCCGCCGAGGAATCTCGCCGTTGCGCCCAGCTGCTTGACTGCACCGATGCCCATCTTGGTTACCGAGGGGATAAAGAATTCAAAAACCTGTTCTGCCAATGCCATTGCGTGTCTCCTCCATTGAAATTTGGTTGCCGTTCGTACCTTTCAGCCGCACATCTTTTCCGCGAATCAGGCGTTCGTGCTTCGCCGTCCATCACCTCCCTTCTCCCGCCAGCTCCCCGCCGACAGGCATCTTCTCGCCCTGGCGCGGCATGTCCGCGCGGAAGCCGGTCAGGTATCACGCCACGGATTCGTCGATAGTGGCGCGGCGCTTCATGGTCGCAATCTCATTTAGCAGGGAGTGTGCCGTTAAGGAGGTTTTTAAAAAGTTGTTTGATTTTGATGTGTTAGCGTGGGGGCAGCGGTGCGGGCAACGCGGTCGGTGTAAAGGCCGTTGCGGGGCGGAGGGTGTGTAGCTGAGATAACAGGCTGTAAACAGACAGGTATGGTCGGCCTGTAAAAAAATTTTACAGATGGAAAGAAAGTTTCACCCCGGCGTTGCGGACAAGGCGCGGGAGCTCACACGTTTTTCTCTTTCCGGACCTTGAGCCGCTTGTTCAGGGTCTGACGGGTGAAGCCGAGCAGCGAGGCTGCGATGCCTTGGTTCCCCTTGGTGAGCTTCATGGCCTCGTCGATGAGCAGTTCCTCAACTTCGCGGACCTTGGGGAAGCGGCCGCCCGATTGCATCAGCCACTCGTTGAGCCGCTCGGCAAGGAGGGAATCGCCGCCCGCGGGGGCCGGCCTGGTGCCGATGACCTCGCGGAACCGCTCCAGTGACAGGACGCCGCTGACGTGCCGGGCAACGGCGTCGAAAACCATGGACTTCATCTCGCGGATGTTGCCGGGGAAGTCGTAGCTGGAGAGGAGCGTTACCAGCGCCGGGGGATAGCCGGGGGTGCTCTTTCTGAAGATCTTTGCTGCGGTGTTGAGAAAGAAGTCGAGCAGCAGCGGGATGTCCTCACGTCTCTCGCGCAGGGGGGGGAGCATCACCTGGTGGGAGCAGAGACGGAAGTAGAGGTCGTTTCGGAACGTTTTTGCGGCCGTCATCTCGCGCAGATCCCGGTTGGTGGCCGCCACGATCCGGGCGTCGCTGACCATGGGGATGTCGGAGCCGACCGGGTAGTATTCCTGCTCCTGCAGCAGCCTGAGCAGCTTCACCTGGGAGAGCTCGCTCAGGTCGCCTATCTCGTCCAGGAACAGGGTCCCTCCGGCCGCCTGGGTAATCAAGCCGCTGCGGGCTTGGAGCGCGCCGGTGAAGGCGCCTTTCTTGTGGCCGAACAGGGTATCGGAAAACATATGGTCGTCCAGGCCGGCGATGTTGACCGGAACGAACTTTCCCCGCACGCCGCTCAGGTCGTGGATCGCCTTGGCGATCAGTTCCTTGCCGGTCCCGGTCTCGCCCATGATGATGACCGGCTGCTGGGACTCGGCAATGACCTCACAGTACTGGAATACCGCCGACATCTTCGGGCTTGCGGTGACGATGGACGAAAAGGCTTCAGGCCGCTTGATCCGGTTGGTCAGCAGGTGATCCCTGAGTTGGGTGACCTGGTTCTTCAGGCTGCGGATCTCCATGGCCCGTTTCACGCTGGATATCAGACGGGAATTTTCTACCGGCTTGACCAGGTAGTCGAAGGCGCCCCCCTTCATGCATTCCACGGCCGTCTCCACCTCGTCGGCCGCGGTCATGACGATGAGCGGTATCTCGGGGTATTCGCGGATGATGGCCGCCAGCAGCTCCTTGCCGGATACGAACGGCATGAACAGGTCGAGCACGATGACGCCGATTTTGTCCTTCTGCAGCAGCGGCAGGACCTGCCGGCTGTCGTCCAGGGTCCTGACCGCCCGGATGCCGGCGAAGCGGAGGACCGATTCCGATGAAACGAGGATGTTCTGTTCGTCGTCCACGAGCAGGATCGGTAACGCGCTGAATTTTGTCATATCGGCATGCTACTCACTTTCTGTTTTGATTAACCGGGAGCCTCACCAGGAAGATGGAACCCTTGCCAGGCTCGGATTCGCACTCGATGATGCCGCCGTGCTCCTTCACGATGCTGAAGCAGATGGAGAGGCCGAGGCCGGTGCCTCCAGTGTCCAGTTTGGTGGTGAAGAAGGGGTCGAAAATGGCATCCCTGACCTCGTCCGGTATCCCGACCCCCTCGTCCCGGATCTTGATGATGACCTCGCCGATGGACTGGACATAGCTGGTCGAGACGATCACCCCCCGCTCACGCCCCGGCAGTGCCTGCAGGGCATTCATCAGCAGGTTGACCACCACCTGCTCCAGTTGTTGGAAGCTCCCGGTCAGCGGCGGGAGGTTTTCGGCAAGGATGCACTGGAACCCGTCCGTGTGCTTGCGGATCTGGTTCTGGAGCATGAACAGGGCCGCCTCGACGACCCGGTTGATATGCACCGTCTGGGCAATGCTGGTCTTCTCCTGCCGGGCAAAGTCCTTGAGGCCGGTCACGATGCCGTTGATACGGTGGGAGCCCTCCACAAGGCCTTCGAGCATCTTGGGGATGAATTTGCCCGCTTCCGAGAACGGCAGTCTCCCGAGATAGAATTCGCCGTTTTCTTCGGCGTAATGGGCCAGTATCCTGTTGATGTCCGGCCAGATGTCCGCAATGAACTGGGAGTTGGAGAGGATAAAGTTGTTGGGGTTGTTGATCTCGTGAGCGATACCCGAGGCGAGGGTGCCGATGGCGGCCATCTTGTCCATCTGGCGCAGCCGCTCCTGCATCTTGCGGTTTTCCTCCTCTGCGGCCTTGCGTTCGGTGATGTCCCTGACCACCGCCAGCACCCGGTATTCCCCGCCGATGACGGCCCCCTTCATGTTGACCTCGACCCAGAACATCCTTCCCGAGCTGTCTTTGGCAAGCCACTCGAACATGTGGGACTTGTCGTAGCGCGTCTTCCAAATCTTGCGCAGCACATCGTCATAGGTGTACGGGGGTACGCCCGCGCTCAGTGCTTCAACGTTGAGCCGCAGTACCTGCTCGCGCGAATAGCCGTACATCTCGCACATCTTCAGGTTCACGTCGAGCATGTCCCCGTTTTCCGGGTCGAAGACAAAGGTGGCGTCGTTGGCGGCGTCGAAGATGGTCCGGTAGTTGGCCTCCGATTCACGCAGGGCTTCCTGGGCGCGCTTGCGCTCACGGATGTCGGCGAATATGGCCATATAGCCGATGGTGTCGCCGTCGCGATTCAGCATGGGAGCCGTTGAGAGACTGACGTCGATCAGGGTGCCGTCCTTGTGCATACGGCAGGTTTCCATGGCGCGGACGGCCTTCCCCTCGTTCAGGCAGCGGATGTTTTCCATGACCTCGTCCCTGCGTCCCTCGGGTATGATCAGGTAGGGCCTGCCGAGGGCCTCCTGCCTGGTCCAGCCGAACATCAGCTCGGCAGCGGGGTTCCACAGGGTCAGGTTGACCTCGTGATCCAGGGCGATGATGGCCAGCGGCGAGGCATTGATAATCGCTTCGAGCACTTGGTTCGCGTCGCGAAGCGACTCCTCGGCCTGACGCCGTGCGCTGATGTTGCGCATGTATTCACCGGCCATGATGACCGTACCGTCCTCGTCGAAGATGGGGAAGGCGTGTATCTCCAGGGGGCCGACCCGTGAATTGTCGATCTCCGTGATGACCGGCTTGCCGCTCGCGAATACGGCATCAATGTGGCACCTGTCACATTTCCGGTTCCGGTCGGGGAAATATGCCTGGTAGCAGTGCAGGCCCTTTGTCCGCTTAGCCGGCGCCGCATCTTCGAAACCGCCGCGCCAGTTGCTGAACACGATGCGGAACTCCCGGTCGATGACCGACACCAGGGCGGGCAGCGCCTGGAGAATGTTGTACAGCAGTTTCCTCGATGTGGCGTAGGGCCTGCGCGAAGCCGGCCGTTCTGACGGAACGTTTTTCATCTTCGATGGTTACTCCATGCGTGGAAACGTAGACGTTATGGCAGAAGCCGACACTATAGCACAAGAGCGGCTGAGATAACCGCAATTCGTTCCTGTCCGGAAAACCCGTTGAGAACTCCGCTTCTTCCGATACTTTCATGGATGGGAACCAGTCCAGCGACACTGTCGGAAAAGTGTTGTTTTGACAGGAATACCATTAATGTCATATCATAACTCGTTTACAGCAACGAATGAAACGGCACGGGAGAACCGGGATGGAAGAAGGAGAATGTCCCCCTCAATTTAGTTGATATTATAAATTGAAATCAGAGGGATTTTTCTTTATTCTGTGTTGCAAAAGGAGGGGGCATGCGATTCGCTGGTCAGGTGATTATCGTTGTATTGATAACCTTTTTTCTGGGAGAGGCCGCCCTGAGGGCATACAATCATTTCTATCCGTCGCATATTTTTTACGACGACTCCTATAACCAGTATCGGGGAAAGCCCCATTCGGAGTATTTGGGTTTCAAGCTGAATTCCATGGGATTTCTGGATGAGGAGTTTGATTCGCAGAGAAAGAACGGGTATCGAATCATCGTAATCGGTGATTCTTTTGTACGGGGTATCGTCCCCTATGAATTTAACTGGCTGACCCTGCTGGAGCCACAGTTGAACCGGGCGAATCCGCAAAATCCCGTTGAAGTGCTGAATATGGGCATTCCTCGTATCGGTCCTGTAGAATATCTTCCTCTACTGGTTCGTGAAGGGTTGTCTCTCAAGCCGGATATGGTGGTGGTGGGGTTTTTCACGGGAAATGATTATCCCGGCAGTAAGCCTGAGAAGCGGCCCCTTTACTCATATTCCTATATTGTAACGTTGTTGAACTACGCGATAAAGATCAACAGGAAAGTTGAAACAGGGATCATTCAGCGCGGCAAAGTGGTATACTGCGACGATTGCCCCACCTATGATCAGCCGACATTTACAAAATTCGAGGGAGAACGGAGTTTCGTCTATGTTGAGAATAACAAGTATTTCCTGAAACTGCTCGACAGGGCGGTCGATTGGCTGGACATGATGAAGGGGATTTGCGAGAAAAAAGGGATAAAGTTCGTTGTGGTTATTCTTCCCGATGAAATTCAGGTGAATGAAAGCTTGCAGGCGGAAATCAGATCGAAGTATCATCCTTCCCTGGAAGACGGCAAATGGAAAATTGACCAACCGAATCTGCTGCTTGCGGAAAGGCTGACCGCCCTGGGAATCGATACTCTCGATCTTTATCCGTATTTTGTAAAGGAGTCTGCACGGCAAAATCTCTACAAACCGAGGGATACCCACTGGAACAAGGCGGGAAACCAATTGGCTGCAGATATATTGCAAGGCTATATCAGCAAAAAGATCAATATGGGTGAAAACTCCGCAAAACGGTGACAGATTGTAAAGCACCTCGGCTTGGTTTTGCTTGAAAAGGGAGTTCAATGAAGAGGACTATATTAGGCATTTCGGCGTACTATCACGATTCCGCGGCCGCGCTGATAGAGGATGGCCGGATTATCGCCGCGGCCCAGGAAGAGCGTTTTACCAGAAAGAAACAGGATGAGGGATTTCCTTCGGAGGCGATCAGGTACTGCCTGAAGCAGTCCGGAATGTCCCTCGAGCGGCTCGATGCAATAGTTTTCTACGACAAACCGCTGCTCAAGTTCGAGCGATTGCTCGAAACCTATTACGTCAATGCCCCGAAGGGCTTGGTCCAGTTCCTTTCATTCGCGCCCGTCTGGATCAAGGAAAAAATGTTCCTGAAGAAGCTCGTTCACGAGAGTCTGGCGGAGATCGAACCGGCCTATGATCGCAAAAAGGCAAAGCTCCTTTTTTCCGAACACCATCTCTCTCACGCGGCCAGCGCCTTCTTCCCGTCACCATTCGAAGAGGCGGCGATACTGACCGTTGACGGTGTGGGTGAATGGGACACCGCCACGATCATGCATGGCCGGGGCAACGGGATAACGCCGCTGAAAGAGCTCAAATTCCCCCATTCCATCGGCCTCATGTACAGCGCCTTCACCTATTTCCTCGGTTTCAAGGTGAACAGCGGTGAATACAAAGTCATGGGGATGGCCCCTTACGGAAATCCGGACGGACCAGGTGTCAAGGAGTATAAACGGAAGATTCTCGATCATATTGTTTCCGTAAAGGACGACGGATCCATAAGCCTCAACCAGGAGTTCTTCAATTATGCGACGGGGCTGCGGATGATCGGGGACGACAAGTGGGAAAGACTGTTCGGGTTTCCCACCCGCCCTCTCGAGAGCGACATAGAGCAGCATCACTGCGATTGCGCACTTGCCGTACAGCAGATTACCGACGAGATCCTGCTCAGGATGGTGAAAGAGGCGAAGCGGTTGACCGGCGCGAAAAACCTCTGCATGGCGGGAGGTGTCGCGCTTAACTGCGTAAGCAACGGCAAGATCCTGAAGAGCGGCATTTTCGACAATCTGTGGATTCAGCCCGCGGCCGGCGATGCGGGAGGTGCGCTCGGCGCCGCCTATGCGGCGCATCACATCTATTACGGTGCGGAACGCTCAGCCGATAATTCATCGGACCTGATGCAGGGCTCATATCTCGGCCCCGAATTTTCGCAGCTCGATGTCCACTACATGGCCCGCAGGTACGACGCGGTTTATCGGGTCGTAGAGGATTTCGACGAACTATGCGATATCGTCACCGATCACATCGCGGCGGGCAAGGTAATCGGCTGGCACCAGGGGAGAATGGAGTGGGGCCCCCGGGCACTCGGCAACCGGAGCATCCTCGGTGACGCAAGAAACAGGGAGATGCAGAAAAAACTGAATATCAAGATAAAGCAGCGGGAGGGATTCCGTCCCTTCGCTCCCAGCGTTCTGATGGAGGATTGCTCCTCCTTCTTCGACCTGGACACTCCGTCGCCCTACATGCTCCTGATAGCCGATGTCGTTCCCGACAGGAGGGAGCAGCTGCCGGAAGGGTACCATGATCTTCCGCTGTTCGAGAAGCTCTATCATCCGAGGTCGGACGTCCAGTCAATAACACACCTTGATTTCTCGGCGCGCATCCAGACCGTTCACAGGGAAACAAATCCCTCCTATCATGCCCTGATCAGCAAATTCAAGGAGAAGACCGGGTACGGCCTCGTGGTCAACACCAGCTTCAATGTCCGCGGTGAACCGATAGTATGCACTCCCGAGGACTCCTTCAGGTGCTTTATGGGAACGGAAATGGATATCCTTGTCATCGGCAACTGCCTGTTTGTGAAGGAGCAGCAGCCCGCATGGGACAACAAAGAGAAATGGAAACGGACTTTCCATCTCGATTGAAAGGAAAAAAGATGCTCATATTAAAAGACATATTCGGCTTTCTGATGGAACGCAAGAAGTTCTGGCTCATTCCAATCATATTTGCACTTCTGCTGATTGGTTTGCTGATTGTGATGGCGGGCAGCAGTGCGATTGCGCCTTTCATTTATACGATTTTCTAGCTTTCAAAGGAGAGGAGATGTCTGACGCGGAAATAAGGAAAACGCTTTCCATTGTGGCATTGGCGCTGTTGATAGGCCATTACCTGTTCAACGTCGTCGTCCTGCAGCATATTGCCCTGGGGCTTCTCATTCTCACCGTATTCCCCAATCCGGTGGCGAAAATGCTGGCCCGGGCATGGATCAAATTCAGCGAGACCATAGGACACGTAAATTCGAGAATTCTGCTGACCCTGATTTATTTCGTGGTCCTGGTTCCGGTCGCCCTGCTTTACAGGGTTTTTAACAGGAAAACGACCGACTATTTCGCCGGCAGAAAACTGGACAGTTGTTTCATAAGCTCCGACAGGAATTTTTCACGGGAATCCTTCGAAAAGACCTGGTAATCCCTCATTTCGGGTCTGCTCCGGGTAGGCATCAGGGGCACGATTTCTCCTCTGGTAAAGAGGAAGCGTAAAAGGGGACAGTCTGCTTTTTTCATCAGAAGCAGACTGTCCCCTTTTTGCACGCTTTTGGGATATGGGGCCGTGATGGACGCTTGACCTCCCACTGGAACGGATTGCGGGATTTGGGTGCACTACCCAATGTCAGAGCTTTCCGGCGTCTTCCGTGAACGGTTTGATCAACCCTGCCTGTTCACCATCCTGTCGCAGGCGCCGTACCGATATATGGTGCCGGGTTCTTGTCGGCGGCTTCGTGATTTGGGCGGAAACTCTGCTTGAAACCGTCTTCATGACAGGGAAACGTGCGGGAGCGCAGCGGGACAAGAGAAGGTATCCGTGAAAAAATGCCCCACTAAAAATTATCGGTTGACAATAACTGTTAGATGGTATATTTTTCCATAAAACTTTTGAGCGAGCCATAGGCCGCCTACTACCATCAAGGAGGTAACACTTATGTCCACAAAAGAGAATCTCGCAGAATCCTTTGCCGGAGAGAGCCAGGCCAACCGCAAATACCTCGCCTTTGCCAAACAGGCGGAGGTGGACGGCTTTCCGCAGGTTGCCAAACTGTTCCGGGCGGCGGCCCATGCCGAAACCATCCATGCCCATGCCCATCTGCGGGCCATGGGCGGCATAAAAACGACCGCCGAAAACCTTGAAGCGGCAATTGAGGGTGAAGGTTTCGAGTTTCAGAAGATGTATCCTCCCTACCTGGAAGAAGCGAAGAAGGAAGGGGATATGATGGCTGAAGTTTCCTTCCGCAACGCCCTTGCCGTTGAGGAGATCCACTACGAGCTGTACCGGAAGGCGTCGGCGGCCGTGAAGAGCGGCGGCGACTTGGCGGCGCGGCCTATCTACGTCTGCGACATCTGCGGCAACACCGTTTATGACCAGGCGCCGGACAAGTGCCAGGTCTGTGGCGTGCCCAAGGACCGTTTCACCCTGATCGATTAAGACGGATACGGTGAACATCTGAGACCAAGGCCGCTGCCGGAAGGCGGCGGCCGTTTTTATTGGAGGAAACCATGTCGGAAAACCGATGGTGCTGCACTGTCTGCGGCTATGTTCATTTGGGGAGTATTCCTCCAGCCTGTTGCCCGGTCTGCGGCGCGACGCCGGACCTCTTCGAACAGGCGGACCCCCTGCCATCTTCAGCCGGCAGCGCGCCACGCAACTGGCGCTGCATCACCTGCGACTATCTCCACGCCGGCGACTCTCCTCCCGGTTGCTGCCCGATCTGCGCCGCCGGCGCGGACCGGTTTGAGCCGGCCGCGGAGCCGGCGCGGATCAGTGCGGACCGGGCGGTGTCGGGGGACATCGTGGTTGTCGGCGGCGGCATCGCCGGGCTATCGGCTGCGGAAGCCGCCCGGAACGCAGCGCCGGAAGCGTCCGTTACCTTGATCTGTCTGGAGAATGACCTGCCTTATTATCGCCTGAACCTTACCCGCTACCTTGCGGGAGAAATTTCCGTCGGCGATCTTCCGCTCCATCCGGAATCATGGTATGCGGCGCAGCGGATCACCATCCTGACCGGAGCGGAAGTGACCGGTATTGACAGGACAGCCCGGACCGTATCGCTCCAGGGTCACCCCCCTGTACGCTACGACAGGCTGGTCCTCGCCATGGGAGCACACTCCAGCATGCCGCCCGTTCCCGGAGCCGATCTGCGGAATGTCTTTACCCTGCGTACCTGTAGTGATGCGGAAACGATTCTCGAACAGAGCCGGCCGGGCGTCAGGTGCGTGATCGTCGGCGGCGGGGTCCTCGGCCTGGAGGTGGCGGCCGCCCTGGCCCGCCGCGCGCTGCAGGTGACCGTTGTGGAGGGCTTCGACTGGCTTCTGCCGCGGCAGCTCAACAGGGCCGCCGGGGAACGCATAGCCCGCGAGGTGCGGGCACTCGGCATCGGCCTGGTCTGTTCCGCGCGCATCAGCAGGCTGGACGGCCGCGACCAGGTCGAGGGCGTGATCCTGGAATCGGGGGATCCTCTGCCTGCCGACCTGGTGATCCTTGCCGCCGGAATCCGCAGCAACACCTACCTTGCCCGCCTTGCCGGGTTGGACGTCAACTCCGGGGTAGTGGTGGATCAGCATCTGCGTACCTCCGATCCCGACATTTTCGCGGCAGGTGATCTGGCCGAGCACCAGGGCACGGTTTACGGGACCTGGGCACCTGCCCAGTTCCAGGGAACCATCGCCGGCATGAACGCCGCGGGCGGTGATGCCGTCTTCGCGGGGATCCCCCGTTCGCACGGCATCAAGGTCCTGGGTGTCGATCTCTTCAGTATCGGCGTCGTGCATCCCGATGATGCCAGTTACCTGGTCTTCGAGGAGGATGGTGACCGTTACCGGCAGTATATTTTCCGCGACTCGCGCCTGGTAGGTGCGATTCTTCTGGGCGACACGGCCCTTGCCCCGGTTCTGAAAAAACTGATAGAAGGCGGCACGTCCTGTGCGGACCTGCTGGCCGGAGCAGGTGACGCCCGGGAAGTTTCCGCCGGGATTGCCCGCATGGCCTGATGTCGATGCGGCAGGGCGTAATGCACGGGACATCAGTGCAGCAGTTCCCGGCAGCGCGTCTCCTGCTCGGGGCTGCCGATGAGAATCAGGGTCATGTCACGGGTGATGACCGTATCCGGCGGTGGAATGATTGTCGGCTCCTCCTTCCTGCCCCGTTCGAGGGCAATGATCGTTGCACCGGTGATCTCCCTGATGCGGCACGAGCGGATGGTTTTGTCGTGCATGGCCTCGGGAACGGGGTGACGGAAGATGTGCATTCCCTCTGAGAGGAAAATGGAATCCTTGTTATCCAGGATGTTCATCAGGATATTGGAACCGACCGAGGTGTTCGATACCACGAAGTCGGCGCCTGCCGTGTAGAGTTGGGTCACGTTCTCCTCGCGGTTCGCGCGGGCCACGATGCGGAGATGCCGGTTGAGGTGACGGCTGGCCAGGGTGAACAGGATATTGGCGCTGTCGTCGTTGGTTGTGGCGATGAGCCCCTCTGCCCGGTCGATGGCCGCGCCCTTCAGGATGGTCCGGCTGGTGGCGTCGCCGATGACGGCCTCGTGCTCGCCGCAGTCAGGGTTGGCGACCCGGTCGATGAGCACGAAAGGCACCGACCAGTGCTCCAGAAAACCGGCCGACGAGCAGCCGACCCGGCCGTGGCCGATGATCATCACCATGTCCTGCCCGGGCAGCTCTCCGATGAGCTTTTCCAGCGTTTCCAGGTTTTCCCGGGTTCCCACCACGACGATCACCGATTGTTCCGAGAGCAACGTCTCGCGGTTCGGTATGATGATCTTTCCACGCTCCCATATCCCCACGACGGCGAGCCCGGTCTGCTCACGGATGTGGGCATCCTTCAGCGTCCTGCCCGAGAACGGGGTGCCATGGACCGGCAGTTCGGCGATAAGCAGCTTGCCGAAAGAATCCAGCACATGGGCAAACGCCCCTTTGGTGGTGGCCCGGGTGGCCAGGTAGCGGCCCAGGATCCTCTTCAGCGGGATTACCTGGCTCGCCCCGGCCAGATGGAACAGCTCCGCATGGCAGGGCTCGTCGAGCAGAGCGGCAATGGGGGTGGTGCAGAGGGAGCGTACCGTGAGGATGATGTTGACGTTTTCCTTATCGCCGAGGTTGAGTATGATGTGGCGAGCCCGGTCTGCCCTCAGCTTCAGCAGCACGCCGGCGTCGGACGGGTCGCCGTATACCGCCCGTATACCCTCGTCCTCCTCCAGTCGCCGGACTTCGTCGTAGTTGGAAAGGACCAGGAAGAAAGGGATTCCGCGCACCTGGAGCTTGCTGACCAGTGCCCGGGTGACCGGGTCAAGGCCGCAGATGACCACATGGTCGCGGGTTCTCTCGGGAACCTCCAGAAGCGGGTTGTAGCGGAGGCTGTTTTCTATCCAGGGAGCAAGGAACAGGCTGATGATGCCGAACGGCAGGAGGATCAGCAGAAACACCATGCCTGACAAGGTAACGATTCCGGCAAAGACGTAACCAGCGTCGGTGTGGAAGGTAATATCACCGAAACCCAGGGTGGTCATGACGGTCAGCACCCAGTAGATGCCGGCAATGAAGGAGAACTCGCGTCCTTCCAGGTGCAGCATGAGATACTGAAACAGCTTGGCATAGACCAGCACCATGCAGACGAGGAAGGTGCAGTATGCAAGCAGGGCTTTCAGGTGTTTGCGGGCCGTCATGCCGGCAATGTAGACTAATTCGCCGGAGATGGGTCTCATGAAACCTCCGTGGGCGTTCGGGGTGTGGGGTGAGAGCGGCAATGGCCGCCGTTTTCGCATTCATCGCGGCTCTCTGATGTACTATGCCATCGGCGTAACTGGTGCGCAAGGCGCCTAAGCAACAAATTAATTCTGCCGGTTGAGGGATGCCATAGAATCCCTTGCCTTGAGGCGACCTTGCCTTGAGACAAAGGTGGTTTCATTAAATATTGACTTTCTCTTTACAAAACTTTACTATTACTAAAAAAATTGAGGAGGGGTAAAGATGGGCAGCGAGAATTTGATGTCAAAGAGGTGGCTTATTGCCATGTCGGGTGTAATCATGATGACTATACTCGGCACAGTGTACGCCTGGTCGGTGTTCGTGAAGCCGATCACCCAGTTGCCGTACGGGTGGGACAAGGCATCCGTGGCCGTCGTTTTCATGATCATCATTGGCATGATCGGACTTTGTGCCGCTTTCGGCGGGATACTGGTCGACAAAAAGGGACCGAAGTTCGTCGCCACACTCGGGGTCGTCCTGTACGGCATAGGCGTGCTTCTCGGCGGCGTAGCCCTTAATGCCGGCAACATCTGGCTGCTCTATATCGGCTACGGCGTGGTCGGCGGCGCAGGCAACGGGCTTGCCTACGTGGTGCCGATCGCGACACTGATTCGCTGGTTCCCGGACAAGCGCGGCCTCATCACCGGCATGTCCGTCATGGGCTTCGGTCTGGGCGCCTTTTTCATCGGCAAGATCGTCCCCGGCCTGATCAACAACATGGGTGTTGCCAACGCATTCTTTGTTCTCGGCGTCGTCTATCTCATCGTCAACGTGCTGGCGGCCATGATTCTCCGCAATCCCCCGGCCGGCTGGCTTCCGGACGGTTTTACGCCATCGGCCTCGACCGTTTCCGCAGCCGATTCCTTCAGCTGGGCCGAGGCGAAAAAGACCCCCCAGTGGTACATGATATGGGGCATGCTGTTCCTGAACATAAGCGCGGGGATGGGGCTCCTCTCCAAGCTTTCCCCCATGGCCCAGGACGTAATCAAGGCCGCCCAGGGGATTACGGACGAAAAGCAGCTGGCAATCGCGGGCGGCGCCGTGCTGGCAACGGCTTCAATCTTCAACGGTCTCGGCCGGCTCTTCTGGGCGGCCGTATCCGACAAAATAGGCCGGAAGAACGTCTTCCTGACCATGTTTGCAACCCAGGCGGCCCTTTACTTCTACCTGCCGCAGGTTACCGACCCGATGATGTTTACCGTTATCGCCTGTTACCTCCTGGCCTGTCTCGGCGGCGGTTTCGCGGTCATGCCGGCCTTTGCGGCCGACTCTTTCGGACCGACCTACATCGGCAAGGTGTACGGTTTCGTGCTGACCGCCTGGGGTGCAGCCGGTGTCGCGGGCGGTCTCGCGTTCGCCAAGTTCGACAAGCAGCAGGCCCTCTATACGGCAGCCGGCCTGCTCATTGCCGGATTCGTGATCGCCTTCATGTTCCAGCGGCCGAAACACGTTTCCCATTACAAGACCGCTTTGTCGCCGGCCGAATAGCCGATGACTTTGTGATAAGCAGTCTAAACGGCTCAGTAGTTGCATAACTTTGACGCGATTGCTCGTTCGGCGTTTGAGGAGCTTGAATCGCACACCCCCGCTTTACGCTCCCCCGTTCTGCGGGGGTTTTTTTATCGCACGGTCGGCTTCCGCTTCATGCCGGATATTTTCATCCGTTTTCTCGCACCGTTCCAGCCTGATTTTTCAGGCCGTCGAACAGCTGCAGGGTCCCGTCGGATGCTCAATACCTCCTCCGCAGCTCCAGCCCCCGGTACCCCGCAACGAACCCGAACTCCCGCAGTGCATCCCGGTAGTCGCTCCGTTCCGCCCCGTCCCTGTTGATCGTTTCCACCACTATCCCCTTCACCGGGTTGAATCCCCGGGACAGAAGGGCCTTGAACATCCCCAGCGTCTCGTGGAGCCGGGGGTGGTCCGGAGGTAGGTGGATGCGGAGCTCCCTGCCGTTTTTCAGCGATTCGAGTGCGACCCTTTTCCCGAGAAAGACCAGGTGATTGGACGGGATCCGGCGGGGGAGCCTCCCCTTGAGACCCTCGAGCCCGATCCCGCAGAGGGAAGCGGGGTCCTTCGCGTTCACCCACCAGATCCCATCCTCGTCGAGCCCCGCGCGCAGGAAGCGGAACGCCTCGAAGGAGATGAACTGCACGCCCGGGATCCCTTCGAAGAAGTAGCCGCTCAGGATTTCCCCCGAGAGCTCCATGAGGCGCAACACCGGGAACAGCCGTTTCCAGCGGAGCGGCTCGGCCTCGTTTTCCAGCAGCTCCCTGAACAGGATGCCGTAGCGGTCGAAGAGGATGCGTGCCCGTTCCCTGGCCAGTTCCTGACCTTCAATCCCCTCCGGTTCCGTCGCCGGGACCTCCAGCACCCGCCAGCTCCCCTGGATCGGCCTGCCGGCTGCCCACCGGTTCATGGTCCCGCGCCTCGCTACGCCCCGGCCGCCGTGCCGGTCAGGTCCGTGCCCGGCCGGCTCGAAGCCGTTCAGTATCCCCTTGCGCAGCGCCTCCATGGAGTCATTGGTGGCGACCGTTTTCCAGGTCAGCTCCCAGAGCCGTTTGGCGGACTCCTCGGTGGTCAGGCCGGCGTGGGCCGCGATGTCGAACAGGCCGTATCTCCCCCGTGCGTCGGGGAAGAGCCTTTTCGCCCGTTCCAGCTCCTTTTCACGGGGAACGGTGAAGAGCTCCAGCTCCGTTTCCAGGGCGAATGCGACGGTTTCCTTTCCCGCGCCGTACCAGATGAGCGGCGTGGAGTGCAGCAGCGAATCGAGCCAGGAGGGGTGGTAATGCTCCATCCTGGCCGGCAGGATTTCCTCCTCCCAGAGGCGGGCGGCCGCGGGGAAGCCGAACAGCCGTTCCAGCCCGGACTGCAGGTCCTCGACGGTCCGGCCCTGGCGGGTGAGCCCCTGGTATGAGGCGACGAACAGGGGGAGGTGCTCGATGGTGAGGGGCTGGAAGGACGGCTGCCGCGCCAGGCGGGCCATCCTGAGGAGGCGGTCCAGGTTGTCAATGACGCAGACCTCCGTTGTGTCGCTCCCTTCCAGGATCGCGTCCATGACGACCCGGCCGTCCCCCACCAGCTCTTCAAACAGCAGGTCCGCCTCATCCCGGTCCAGGCCGAGCGCCTCTTCCACGCGGGAGCGCGTGATTGGTCCGTAGTAGGAGAGCCACTGGACCAGGAAACCGGGCCGGTCCATCTCCCCCTCGGCAGCCTCTTGCCTGGACCGGAGCCCCTTCGAGGGGCGGCCTCCCTGATCGACCGGGAAGAGCCTGGTCAGCAGCGGCATGTTTTCCAGGGCGCAGGCGTGACGGTTCGAGCTTCCCCGGATGGTGACGGAGACGATCTTTTTCGCGATGTTTTCCGGGAGCTCGGACGGAAATCCGGGTGAATCCCTTCTGCATGCGGCAAGGAGCGCGTCCCATTCGTCCGTCGGGATCAGGAGGCGTTCCTTGAGCCAGTCCAGGAGCTCGGCGGGCGTTGCCAGGGCATACCCGGGTTTCAGCCGCTGGAGCCTCTCTTCCAGCTCCCGCGCCAGTCGCGGATCGATGCGGGGTCTCAGCCTGGAGGAGGAGAGGACCTCGTCCAGGAGCCTGCGGCTGAGGCCGGTGGCGGCCCGGCGGGCGGGCGTGTCGTCCTCGTACATGTACTTGCTGGTCTGCCGCCATATGAGCCCGCCGCAAAAGGGGGAGGGGACCTCGTTCTCCACCTCCGCGACCTCGGTCCGTCCGGTCTGGAGCTCGTCCAGCACCGACTTCAGGTTGGGGAGGTCGAAGGCGTCCCGGAGGCAGTCCCGCCAGGTCTCCAGCACGATGGGGAAGTCCGGGTAGCGCGTGACCGTTTCGTGGAGCTTCCTGGCGCGCAGCCGGTTGAGCCAGAGGGGGAAGCGGCGGTGGAAGCCGGCCCGTGGGAGCAGGAGTGCCCGGGCCGCGTTCTCCCTGAACCTGGCGCCGAAGAACCCGGAGGATTCGAGCCGTTCCCGCAGGAGTTCCTCCACGTTCTCAGGGGTGACCATCCGGATCACGTCGGTCACCCTGGTATCCTCGGGGAGCACCAGGAGGATGTTGGCGTCGCCGGTGTAGACCTCCAGCGGGGTGCCGTGCCGCTTCTCCCACGCGGCCGACAGCGCCATGGCATAGGGGCGGTTGAGGCGTCCCCCCCAGAAGGTGTGGAGGACCGACTGCATCCCCACGGTCCGGCCGGTCCCGCCGTGGAAGTGCTCGATCACCAGCCTGCCGCGGTGGGGGAGCCTGCCGTTGCAGGCGGTCTTCTGGCGAAGGAGGAACTCCGTGAGGTTTTCGGCCGCATCCGGACTCATGGCGTGTTCCGATTCCAGTTTGCGACGAAATCTCTCCGGATGGGACAGCTCCGCGTCAGCCTCCCGGAGAAAGTCCATGATCCGTTCCGCGTAATGGAAGTCCCGGTCCTGCTCTTCGGCCCGCCAGAAGGGTACCATCCCGGTCCCCGCCTTCCGGGGAGAGACCTCCACGGCGTTGTGGGTGATGTTCTCTATCCGCCATACCTGGGTCCCGAGGGTGAAGGTCTCGCCGACCCTCCGCTCCCAGACGAACTCCTCGTCCAGCTCCCCGATCCTGGCGCGGGAATCCTTGACCCGGAGCTCGTAATAGCCCCGGTCCGGGATGGTACCCCCCGAGGTGTAGAGGAGGTAGGAGGCGCCCGGCTTCGCCTCCACGGTGTTGTCGATCCGGTCGATGGAGACGCGTGGGCTGAGCTCCTTGATGCGGCTCTCCGCGTAGCGGCCGGCCAGCATCTCAATGACCAGCCCGAATTGCCCGGCGGAGAGATTGCGGTAGGGGTGGCAGGTTTTGAGAAAGGCGTAGAGGGCGTCCAGATCCCATCGCTCCGACGCGGTCATGGAGACGATGACCTGCGCCAGCACGTCCAGCGGGCACTCCACCGGACAGACCGGTTCGATGGACCTCTCTTCGATGCAGCGGGCCATGACGCCGGCGGTGAGGAAATCCATGCCGTGTACCGGATAGAGCCTTCCCCTGCTGGTTTCGCCCACCCCGTGCCCGGCCCGGCCGAGGCGCTGGAGCGCGGACGAGACCGAGAACGGGGTCTGGACCAGGATCACCTCGTCAAGCTCGCCGATGTCGATGCCGAGCTCCAGGGAACTGGTCGCCACGATGGCCCTCAGCTCCCCCCGCTTCATCCGCTCCTCCACCTCCAGCCGGATCTCCCGGGCGATGGAGCCGTGGTGGGAGTAGGCGATGACCTCATCCTCGCCCTCGTTCATGTAGCGGGCGATCTTCTCCGCCACCCTCCGGCTCTGGGCGAAGATGAGCGTGGAGCGGTTCCCGAGGGCAATCTCCTTCAGCTCCAGGGCCAGGTTCCGCCACGGGGTCTCCTCCTCGTCCTCCTCAGTTTCCTTTCCCGCGCACCGGACAGTCAGGGAATAGCGTTTGTCCTCGTCCGAGCGGAGTATCCTGACCGGCCGCTTCCGGTAGACCGGCTCGCTGCGCCTGTCCGTTCGCTGGAAGCCGCCGACGAAATCCGCGATGACCTCCAGGGGTCTCACGGTCGCGGAAAGGGCGATGCGCTGGAATTCGCCGCTGGTCAGGGTGAGCCGCTCCACCGCCGTGATCAGGTGGGTGCCCCGCTTGCTTGCGGCCACCGCGTGGATCTCGTCGAGGATCACGGTCCTGATCCCGCGGAACAGGGCCTCCCCTCCTTTGGCGGTGAGCATGATGTTCAGGCTTTCGGGGGTGGTGATCAGGATCTCGGGCGGATGCCTCCTGATTGCCCGCCGCTCGTCCGGCGGGGTGTCGCCGCTCCTGGTCATCACCCGGATCCGGGGGAAGGGGTGTCCGGCCCGGAGAAAGCAGTCGGCCAGCTCGTCGATGGGCGAGAGGAGATTGCGCCGGATATCGTTGTTGAGCGCCTTGAGGGGGGAGACGTACAGAACGCGCACCTCGCCCCTTGACCAGCTGCCTGTTATCAGCTGGTTCACCCCCCAGAGAAACGCGGCCAGGGTCTTGCCGCTCCCGGTCGGGGCCGTAGCGAGAACGTGGCTAGCGGCCGCGATCTCCCGCCAGGCCAGGGACTGGATGGGGGTGGGGCTTCCCATCCGTTCGGAGAACCAGCGGGCCACCAGCGGATGGAAGAGATTCAGAACGTCGTCCATGGTGATGTTTCCCGGGTGTGGGGACAGTCTTCACCCTCGTTATGAACCTTGCTCACCGGAGGATGCCGTTCCGGAAGAAAAATGCTCCCGGCATATCTCATCCTCGCGCTCCTCTGTCAAATCAGTTGCGGAAGCATACCGTTAACGCACACAATAAATACGCCTGTCTCCATGGCAAGTCAAGTTGCGGCTCCGGGTGACAATTCCCTTTTTTCCGTCTTCGAAGCATGCTCTTCCATGCAGGGCCGCACGCCGGTTCATCACCCTGAGTCGTTTTCTTGACTTAACCCCTAATGAGGCTATAATCATGGTGCTCAAATATCCCACCGCGAGCGGGCCGGCTCGCCGAAGTTGAAGGAGGTTGCTGCCATGAGAATAGGAACCCGTAAGGACAGGGGCACCGGCGAGGCATATCAAAGGACTCTCTTCGCAGGTCTGGCGGCTCTCGCCTTGTTCCTCTGCACAGCGGTGAGTGTCCGGGCCGAAGACAGCCTGTCATGTTACAAGGGCGACAAGGACAACATGGTGTTCATCGGGGAGATTGTCGGGGCAAACTTTCAGAACGCGGCTGCGGAATGCAATGCCTTCTACGGCGACTGCAACGGCGAGTGCACCGGATGCTATCTGGACGAGAATTCGTCCAGGGAGGTCTGCGTGGACAGCCAGGGGAAAAAGTTCACCCGCTGACATGGAATTGCCGTCCGACCGGTTGTGCCTGCGATCAAACCGGGCGTAAGTGGCGGTCCTGTTGATCGTAACGGCTCCCGGTGACCCGAACGGGCATGCAGGGAGAGCTGCTGTTTTTGTGTGATATGAGCGGTATTGAAACCAAAGGAGGAACGATTCATGAAAAATGCTGTTCTCGCCGCACTCTGCATCCTGGCCCTGCCGGCCGCCGCCCTTGCCGCGGACGGCATGCGCGAAGGCCTGTGGGAGATAACCTCCAGCATGGAAATGCCGGGGATGCCCGTGAAAATGAAGCCGACGGTGATGAAGCGCTGCTACAGCAAGGCGGACGTGGCGGACCGGAAGAAGGTCATAGCGTCCAGGGACAAGAACTGTACCGTCACGGACATGAAGCACTCGGGCAACAAGGTGAACTGGACCATGAAGTGCACCGGCCAGAACGCCGGGACCATGACCGGCGAGACGGTCTTCAGCGACGACAGCTACGCATCGGTCATGAAGATGAATACCCAGGGCCACAAGATGACCATGAAGGTGAAGGGAAAACGGTTGGGAAACTGCGAGTAGTTTCCGTCCGGAAAGGGCGGGGCGCCAGTTCAAGCAAGCATCAAAGCTGTTTCGGGGGACCGGTGTTTCCGGCCCCCTTTTCCGTGTCGAGGGTTCACGGATTGGAGGTTGGCCGGGCCGGATCCGGAGGACTGTGTCACCTTGAAGCGGATGGGGATATGCTGCCTGGATATCACCAGAGGAGTCTGTCGTTTTTTGTGGCAGCCCACCGGAGTGAGACAAAAAACTCGGCTGTAACCGCCATGCAGCCATTGATCCGACTCAGCAGTTTGCAGATGGCTTCTACACCCAGGGTTGATATAATCCCCTCTGTAGGGAAATCAGGAGGCTTTCTTGATGGAGATCAGTGCGGCCACCGTATCCGACGCAGCCGAGATCCTGGCTTTGCAGAAGCTCGCCTACCTCTCTGAGGCCGGAATCTACAACGATTTCTCGATACCTCCCATGACCCAGACCCTGGAGGGGCTCGTGGCGGATTTCGGCTGCAAGACCTTTCTCAAGGCAACGGACGGCGGCCGGATAATCGGGTCGGTCAACGGCTTTCTCAAGGGTGACCGCTGCCTCATCGGACGCCTGATGGTCCACCCGGATTTCCAGGGTCGCGGCATCGGGACCATGCTCATGGCGGCCGTGGAGGTCAGGTTCGCGGGAGCCCGGACCTGGGAGTTGTTCACCGGCGGGCTGAGCCTGCGCAATATCCGTCTGTACGAGAGGCTTGGGTACCGTATAACGCGCAGGGAGAAGTTCGGGGGGAGCCGGTTTGCGGTGGTGTTCATGGTGAAGGTACGCGAGGCATAGGTCTTGTCCGGCCCATGCGGGAGGGTGACATGAAGCTGAATCGATGTGTCAAATGGGTGCTGGCGTTCGCCTTGCTGCTGCCGGCCCTTACCGGGTGTTCGTCGGTGACGGTCAAACAGCCCCTCCCGTGGATGGCTGATACCGCGGAACTGGCCGCCTTCGAGGGGGAGTGGGTATACGAAGGCCAGGTCCTCCACCTGAGGTTCGGATCAGACGGCATCGGCCGCCTGGCCAGCCTGAAATGGCGAGACGACCGGTTTGTTGCCGATGAGGGTGAGTTCATCGTCAGCAAGGGAGCGGAAAGGAGTTTTCTCTCGGTCCGGATTATGGAGAACGGCGAATGGCTCGAGGGTTACTACGTTGTGCAGTACCGGTTTACCGACCAGGGGGACCTGATCCTGCGGCAGCCCGAGGTGGCGGCCTTTGTCGATGCGGTGGCAAATGGGAGACTTGCCGGGGTGGTCGAAAAGGTTGGCCATGCCGGAAGCGTCGTGATCACCAGTCCTCCGGAAAAGGTGCTGGCCTTTTTGAACGAACCGGCGAACGGTTCGTTGTTCGACTACGGAGAGCCGATAATTCTAAAAAAACTGCTGCTTTCGCCCCCTTCCCACGGGGTGGAAAGTCCTAGCCTGCCTGAGGATTTTTCTCTATAAAAAGGAGGACAGACAATGACCCTGGAAATCGTCCGTGCCGTCTTGGCCTGGTCTACGCTCATCAACCTGACACTCCTGCTGATCTGGTTCATGTTTTTTACCCTGGCCCACGACTGTATGTACCGTATGCACAGGAAATGGTTCAATTTCTCCCCGGAGGCGTTTGACACCCTCCACTACGGCGGCATGGGCCTGTACAAGCTCGGAATCCTTCTGTTCAACCTGGTGCCGTACCTGGTGTTGCGGTTCGCGGTGTGCGAATAGTGGAGAAAGCTGAAGAAGGCATGAGAGCCTGTCCGTACGTATCTGAGCCTCCATGCCGAAATCGAGGCGGATGGGAAACGTCTGGCTGGTCGCCTTATCGATATCAGGGGGTATGATGAAAAAATTTCTTCCGGTCCTGCTTCTGGTGTTATTTATTTCTTTGTCCGGACTGATTGCGACCAGTGAGTCTGCCCAGACCCGGCCAGTCGATGTCAATCGACAGGTGCGCGAGTTTCAGGAGAGGATGATGCACGACCAGGAGATCATGGCCCTGGTCCTGGCCCTTTCGGCCGACCCGGATATACAGGAACTCTTGAACGATCCCTCCGTGCTGAGCGCCATAAACAGTGGAGACTACGACTCCCTGGCAAAAAATCCCCGCGTCATGCGGCTGCTTGAGAATGCCCGAGTGAGGGAAATCCAGCGCAGACTGGGACAATGAAGCAAAGGGATGCGGCTTTGATTCCATAGCGCCTGCATTGCTTTACCACTGCTCGCCTCGGACCCCATAAATCGTCTTTTTGTCCATACCCGGACAGGAGGAGCGTAACGCCGACTATCTTCTCGAGAACGGTGCAGCCCTCAAGGCGTGCGTGCCGGCCGTCCTTGCTCCAGGCGCTGCCTCAACATTCCAGCAACAGTTAATAGGTATAGTCGTAACTACTTAAAAAATCAGGAGAACATTAATTACATGAAGAGACTCATCCTGAGCATCATACTGGTGGTCTCCGTCTCCACAGGGGCATCGGCCGAGTCGTCGGTATGGAAGGCGCAGAAGGGCACGTCGGTCATGTATCTGGGCGGCACCTGCCATGTGCTGCGGGAGGCCGATTACCCGCTGCCGCCTGAATTCGAAAAGGCGTACCAGGCATCCGCGGTGGTGGTCTTCGAGACCGACCTCGGCAGACTCCGGGATCCGGCAACGCAGCAGCGGTTGCTCGCCAAGGCGATGTATGCCGACGGAAGCACCATTGACAAGCACCTGTCGGCCCGGGCATACGCCGAGCTCAGCGCTTATTGCGAATCCAACGGCATCCCGTTGCAGCTGCTCAGCCGGTTCAAGCCGTCGATGCTGATGGTTTCGCTGGCGGTTATGGAGCTTACGAAGATGGGTGTCAGCCGGCAGGGTGTTGACGAGTTCTTTTATGAACTGGCGATAAAAGAAAGGAAAGCCGTGGAGGGGCTTGAGACTGCCGATGAGCAGATCAATTACGTCGTCTCGATGGCCGACGGCCATGAGGACGAATTTGTCACCTATTCCCTCAGGGACCTGGAGCACATCAGGGAGCAGTTCGAGTCTCTGGCAGATGCCTGGCGCGCCGGCGATACGGTGAAACTGGACCGGATAATGATTGACGACCTCAAGACACGCTGGCCCAAGCTCTACAAGAAGCTCATCGTCGACCGCAACCGGAATTGGCTGCCCTTGATCGAAGCCTATCAGAAAACGCCCCGGACGGAGTTCATCCTGGTCGGCGTAGGCCACCTGGTGGGACCGGACGGTATAGTCGAGGCGCTCAGAAAGAAGGGGTACAAGGTGGATAAGCTGTAAGCCGAATGCACCCGGAAACAGTTCTGTTCTGCCTGACACCCGTTGACAGGCAGTGAATGGCGCGGTTAGCGCCATTTTTGTGTTATTTGAATGGGAGACCCGCAGGGTCGCTCCCGGCGAATGACGACAGGAGGAACCATGCTCTTCAAGGGGATAACCGGCAATGTCCTGATCCTCGGCCTGGTGAGCTTTCTCACCGACCTTTCCAGCGAGATGATCTATCCGCTCCTGCCGGTGTTCCTGACCACGGTGCTGGGCGCAGGGCCTGCCTTCCTCGGGGTGATCGAGGGAGTGGCGGAATCGACCGCCTCCCTGCTCAAGCTGGTCTCAGGGATCGTGTCCGACCGGGTACGAGACCGGAAGAAGCTGGTGCTTTCGGGTTACGGGATCTCATCCCTGGCCCGCCCGCTGGTCGCGGCCGCTACAGGCCCCTTGGGGGTCCTAGTCGTCCGGTTTGCCGACCGGGTGGGGAAGGGGATCAGGACCTCACCGCGGGACGCACTGATCGCAGACTCGGTCGACCCTGCCGTCAGGGGGAAAGCCTACGGCTTCCACCGCTCCATGGACCATGCTGGTGCCATAGTCGGCCCCCTGGTCGCAACCGCCCTGCTGGCCACAGTGGTTACGGACCTGCGCACGGTCTTCTGGCTTTCTGCAATCCCTGGCGTCCTGAGCGTTCTTCTTATCATTTTTAAGCTGAAAGAGGTGGGAGCGAGAAGGGGAATGGGCAACGGCGGGTTCCTGCGGCTGTTTCCCCGGGGACGGCTCGGCAGCTACATCCTGATCCTGTTTCTCTTCACCCTGGGCAATTCTTCGGATGCTTTTCTCCTGCTGCAGGCAGGCCGTCTAGGTGTCTCCCCGGTGATGATCCCGCTCCTGTGGGCCTACTTCCATGTGGTGAAGATGCTTTTCAACATGCCATTCGGCGCGCTTTCGGACCGGATCGGAAGGCGGGTCATGATCGTTTCCGGCTGGGGCATCTACGCGCTCACCTACCTCGGTTTCGCCTTTGCCACAAGCCAGGCGCACGTCTGGCTCCTTTTTACCCTCTACGGTCTGTTTTACGGTCTCACCGAAGGTACGGAGAAGGCCTTTCTGGCCGACATGGCGCCCGCGAATGAGAGGGGCAGCGCATTCGGCTGGTACAACTTCAGCATCGGCATCGGCGCGCTTCCCGCCAGCATCATCTTCGGACTTGTCTGGCAGAAGGCCGGTCCCGCCGCCGCCTTCGGCTTCGGGGCCGGGCTGGCGTTGCTGGCGGCATTGCTCCTCCTGCTCCTGGTAAAGCC
>JARKPN010000040.1 GCA_029975275.1 Geobacteraceae bacterium
TCTCGTCATCCTCTCCACGAAAGCCCCCGGGAAAGCGGAATTTGTCCCATTATTACACCCACTTCCTGCCGTTAGTCAATGTTCAGCATAATTATTTCTGTCAAATTAGAATGGCACCAAATCGTAATGTATCCAATTATAATAAAAAAAGCCGGATGGAATCGAATCCATCCGGCCTCTTTACAGCTTCATTCTCTTTCTGTCAGCCGCGCTAAATCCCCGCCTTGCTCCGCAGGATCTCCACCTTGTCGGTCCGCTCCCAGGTGAACTCGGGGAGCTCGCGGCCGAAGTGGCCGTAGGCCGCGGTCTTGAGGTAGATGGGCCGCAGCAGGTCCAACTGCTCGATGATGGCGCGGGGACGCAGGTCAAAGGTCTCCCGGACGATCCTGGCGATGGCCTCCGAAGGGATCTTGCCGGTGCGGAAGGTGTTGATCATGACCGAGACCGGCTCGGCCACGCCGATGGCGTAGGCCACCTGAACCTCGCACTTGTCGCACAGCCCGGCCGCAACCAGATTCTTGGCCACGTAGCGCCCCATGTAGGAGGCGGAGCGGTCCACCTTGGAGGGGTCTTTGCCGGAGAAGGCGCCGCCGCCGTGGGAGCCCTGGCCACCGTAGGTGTCGACGATTATCTTGCGGCCGGTGAGACCGCAGTCGCCCATGGGTCCGCCGATGACGAAACGGCCGGTCGGGTTGATAAAGAAGCGGGTCTCGGCGTTCATCAGCTCGGCGGGTATCACCTTTTTCACCACCTCTTCGATGATCCCTTCCTTGATGGTCTCGTAGGAAACGTCGGGGGTGTGCTGGGACGAAACCACCACGGTATCGACGCACACCGGCCGGTCGTCGATGTAGCGGATGGAGACCTGAGACTTGGAGTCGGGGCGGAGGAAGTTCAGGGTCCCTGCCTTGCGCACCTCGCTGAGCTTCCTGGTGAGCTTGTGGGCCAGCATGATCGGCATGGGCATGAGCTCGGGGGTGTCGTTGCAGGCATAGCCGAACATGAGTCCCTGGTCGCCGGCGCCCTGGTCCTTGAACAGCCCTTCCCCTTCGGTCACGCCCTGGGAGATGTCGGGAGACTGCCTGTCGATGGAGGTGAGCACGGCGCAGGTCTCCCAGTCGAAACCCATGGCCGAGTCGTTGTAACCGATCTCACGGATGGTCTCGCGGGCCACCTTGGGATAGTCCACGATGGCGCTGGTGGTTATCTCGCCGGCAATGAACACGATCCCGGTGGTCACCAGGGTCTCGCAGGCAACCCTGGAACGGGGGTCCTGGGCGATGATGGCGTCCAGCACCGCATCGGATATCTGGTCGGCAACCTTGTCGGGATGTCCTTCGGAAACCGATTCGGATGTGAAGATGAAATCTGTCATGCTCATATGCTGAAAATCCTCCCTAGTATGAGGTCTGCTCCGTCACGGGCGTAACGAAACGAAAAATCGTAAATTCTGCCGGCAGCTTTGTCAAGCCATAAAAAACGACCACGGCCGGGTCAGTCGAAACTTTCGGAAAGCCTGGTGGTAATCTGCGTCTGCAGGTAGGATTCCACCTCGGAGGCGGTCGGGAATGAAAGGACCTGGGCCGCCAGGCCCGCGGCGTCTCCGCGCGAGCAGCGGCGCAGGATCTTTTTCACCTTGGGGATGGAGACCGCGTTCATGGAAAGCTCGTCGAAACCGAGGCCCAGCAGGATGGGAAGGTAGTTGGGCTCGCCCGCCATCTCGCCGCACATGCAGACCGGGATACCGGCGGCGTGGGCAGCTTCGGCCACGTACTTCAGGGACCTGAGCACCGCCGGATGCAGCGGCTCGTACAGTTCGGAGAGGTGCTCGTTGGTCCGGTCGATGGCCAGGGAGTACTGGATCAGGTCGTTGGTGCCGACGCTGAAGAAGTCCACCTCCCTGGCCAGGAGGTCGGCAATGAGAACCGCGGACGGGGTCTCGATCATGATCCCTATCTCGATCCCCTCGTCAAAGGGGACGGAGGCGTTGCGCAACTCCTGTTTCGCCTCCTCCAGCAGGGCCTTGGCGGCCCGGATCTCGCCCACCCCGGAGATCATGGGGAAGAAGACCTTGACCTTGCCGTGCGCACTGGCCCGGAGGATGGCGCGCAACTGGGTCTTGAACAACTCGGGGCAGCGGAGGGAGAGACGGATGGCGCGCAGTCCCAGGGCCGGGTTCAGCTCGTCGTCCAGGTTCAGGTTTTCCACGAACTTGTCGCCCCCCACGTCCAGAGTGCGGATGGTCACCGGGTAGGGAGCCATCTGCCGGACCACCTCGGCGTAGGCCCGGTACTGCTCCTCTTCGTCGGGAATAGTGGTGCGGCCGATGAACAGCATCTCGGTGCGGTACAGCCCGATCCCCTCGCCGCCGTGCTTTCGGATGGACGGCACCTCCTCGACGAACTCCGCGTTTCCCTTCAACAGGATGCGGTGGCCGTCCACGGTCTCGGCAGGGAGGTCTTTGAGCTTCAGCAGCTCCCGTTCGCGGTATTCGAAGTACTGCTTCTGCCGGAGATAGTCGCGGAAGGTCTCTTCGTCGGGATCGATGATCACCAGCCCCTTGGCGCCGTCCACGATAATCGGGTCGCCGTCGGACACCTCGGAGGTGATCCTTTCCAGGCCGACCACCGCCGGGATCTCCAGCGAGCGGGAGACGATGGCGGTGTGGGAGGTCTTCCCCCCCAGGTCGGTAACGAAGCCTATGACCTTGTCCTTGTCGACCTGCAGGATGTCCGCCGGGGAGAGGTCGTGGGCCACGATGACGAAGCGGCCGTCCCTGTCGGTCAGCAGTTCCTGGCGCTTGCCGAGCATGTTCCGGAGCACCCTCTCGACCACGGTCTCCACGTCGCTGCCCCGTTCGCGCAGGTACTCGTCCTCAATGCCCTCGAAGAACTCCTTGAATTTCCTCAGGGTCCGCTTCAGCGCCCCTTCGGCGTTGATCCGTTCCTGTTCGATGAAACCGATGGTCTCTGACGTCAGCATGCTGTCGTCCAGGATCATCAGGTGGGTATCGATGACGTAGAGGTGCTCGTTTCCCCTGGTCGCGGCGATCTGCTCCTTCAGGGCATGGAGGTCTTCCTTGGCCTTGCGCAGTGCCGTATGAAAGCGCGCGACCTCGGCCGGGATCTCTTCGGGGGCGATGGAAGCCTCGACCACGACCACCCTGCTGCGGTCCGCCACCCGCGCTTCGCCGATGACGATACCGGGCGAAGCGCCGATCCCATGGAAGATTTTGCTGTTACTCTTCTCCGAAACCATCCCTGATCAGTTCCCCCAGCACCGACATGGCCTCCTGTTCGTCATCTCCGCCTACCTTGACGCGGATGACGCTCCCCTTGGCCGCTGCCAGCATCATGATCCCCATGATACTCTTTCCGTTCACCTCGATGTCCTCCCGTTCAATCTTGATCTCCGACCGGAAGCGGCTCGCGGTCTTCACCAGCAGGGCGGACGCCCGTGCATGGAGACCAAGCTTGTTCGGTATGACGAATTCCTCAACCAGCATACTTACCCCGTGAAAATATCATCGCATCAGCCGGACCATGGGACAGCCCCTGTCCGAGCCGGTTATCTCAGGTAATCCCCTGCAACGGAAATGCTTTCAAGGCCGCACTTTTTCAGCGCCGACGCCAGCTCCTCAACCCCCATCCTGTCCCGTTCGGCGGCGAACTTGATCACCATGGGGAGGTTCACCCCTGTCAGGACCTCCACCTCCCCCTCTTTCAGGAACGAGATGCTCATGTTGGAGGGCGTGCCGCCGAACATGTCGGTCATGATGATGACCCCGTCCTGCGAGACCTTGCGGATCGCCTCCTGGACGCTCTCCAGGATCTGTTCGACCGGATCTCCGGCAACGACTCCGACGGCTTCCGACTTCTCCATGACTCCCACGATCATTTCCGCCGCGGCCAGCAGCTCGCGGGCCAGCCCCGCATGGGCGACCACTACCAGACCAACCATAACCTCTACCCCTTCCCAATATCCCGGTGGGTAATCTTTACTATCACGTTCTTGTCCGCGAAAAACTTCCTCAGCTCTTCCGTTACCGCGACCGATCGATGTTTTCCCCCGGTGCACCCGGTGGAAATGGTCAGGTACGACTTCCCTTCCCGCTTGTACTCGGGCAGCAGGAACTCCAGCATGTCGGTGAACTTGCCGAGGAAGCGGTGGGTCTCCTCCCGGTCAATGACATACTCCCGCACCATCGGATCCAGGCCGGAAAACTCCCTCAGCTCCCACACGAAATACGGATTCGGCAGGAACCTGACATCCATGAGGAGGTCCGACTCCAGTGGAATGCCGTAACGGAAGCCGAAGGACTGCAGGTGCACGGTCATGTCCCTGGGAGGGGCTCCTCCCTTGATGAAGGAGATTACCGTGTCCTTCAACTGGTGGATGTTGAACTCGGAGGTGTCGATGATCTTGGTCGCCATGCGCCGCAACCCGGCCAGGTGCTCCCGTTCGTAGCGTATCCCTTCCGGCACCGAGCCGCTCTGCGATACGGGATGACGGCGTCTGGTCTCGGAAAAGCGCCGGATGATCACCTCGTCCGAGGCGTCGAAGAAGACGATCTCGACGGAGTGCCCGGCGCCCCGCACCTCCTGGAGCACCTGCTCGTAACCGCGCAGCGACTCCAGATCACGGATGTCCATGACCAGCGCAACGTCCCGCACCCGGTCGGTGGACTTCTCCATGAGCTCCACGAAGGTCGGAATGAGGCTTACCGGCAGGTTGTCGATGCAGAAGAAATCCTCGTCCTCGAGGACCCGGACGCCGGTGGACTTTCCCGAGCCTGACAGGCCTGTGATAATGACGATACGCATGGACTTACTCCACCTCTCCGCTCAGGGAACGGGCCTCCATCCGCTCCAGCAGATGCTCGTCGAACTCGCGCGCCGTGTTGTGCCCCATCCCCTTGAGCAGAAAATTCCTGGCGGCCACCTCGATGATCGAGGTCATGTTGCGGCCGTGGCGCACCGGTATCTTCAGGTAGCGAAGCTCGGCATCCAGTATGGAATACTTCTCTTCATCGATGCCGAGCCTGTCGTACTCCTGGCCGGCGTCCCATTCCACCAGCTCGATGACCAGGTTGATCATCTTCTTTTCCCTGATGGCCGAAACGCCGAACAGGTCCCTGATATTGATGATGCCGAGGCCCCGGATCTCCATGTGGAACTGCAGGGGCTCGGTGGCGCTCCCCACCACGGTCGCGGGCATCTTCTTCCTGATCCTGACCACGTCGTCGGCCACGAGCCGGTGGCCGCGGAGGATCAGGTCGAGGGCGCATTCGCTCTTGCCGATGCCGCTCTTGCCGAGCAGCAGCACCCCCACGCCGAGGACATCCACCAGCACGCCATGGACGTGGGTTACCGGAAGGAGTCTATCCTCAAGGTACTTCGACAGGAGGGAGATGAAGGTCGAAGTGAGATGGGATGTCCTCAGGAGCGGTATCCCGGCCTTCTCGACCGCCCTGACCAGGTATTCCGGGGGATCGAGGGCCATCGTGACCACGAAGCAGATAATCGGAAAGGCGCACAGTTCCTGGAGATGTCTCCGTGATGCCTCCTCCGGCAGGCTGCGCAGGAAGGAGATCTCGGTATTGCCCAGAATCTGGATCCTGTCCGTGTGCAGGTGTTCGGTGAAGCCGGCCAGGGCCAGGCCCGGCTTCTGGATGCGGGGGGTCCCCACTGCGTTCGAAAGCCCGCCGTCTCCCGCGAGAAGGGTCAGATCCAGCCCATATTCCGCGTCATTGAGAAGATCCTGGATGGTTAGGACCGGCGTTTTCACAGGCGATTATCCTGCTCCTCGATGATTCCATACAGGGTATCGGAGTCCGCCGCCTCGAGCAGACGACAGCGGAGCGACCGGTTTTTCAGCATACGGGAAATTCCGGCCAAGAGCCTCAGGTGAAGGTCAACGGATTCTTCGTCGGCTATCAGCAGAAAAAAAAGGTGGACCGGCCTGCCGTCCAGGGAGTCGAAGGCGATGCCGGTCCTGCTCCTTCCGAAAACCACCAGTGGGGGTCCCACATGTGGCAACTTTGCGTGCGGTATGGCGACACCGCCGCCGATTCCGGTGCTGCCGAGGCGCTCCCGTTCCAGAAGACGCCGGCAGAGCTCGTCACGGTCTATTCCGGGCTGCCGCGCGGGAAGCCTTCCGATGAGCTCCGCCATGACCCCCTGCTTCGTCGTTGCCGCCAGGTCCGGGATGACTTGTCCGCTTCCGAAAAAATCGGCGAGTCTCATCGTCTCACCGGTCACCTGCCGGACGCGACGCGGGCCGATGCGGGACATCACCCCTTCTGCGGCTCGATGAGACCGTAGTTGCCGTCCTTGCGGCGATAGATGACGTTTATGTCCTCGGTGGTCGCATCGGTGAACACCAGAAAGTCCTTGTGCAGGAGATCCATCTGCATGACCGCCTCTTCAACCGACATGGGCTTGATGGAAAAGGTCTGCGATTTGATTATCACCGGTTCCTGCTGCTGCTCGATGCTTTCGGCGGTGAGAACGGTCTTCCTGACCTTCCGCTCCTCGCTCTCGTTGCCGGGCTTGTGCCCCTTGATCCGCTCCTTGTAGCGGCGCAGCTGTCGCTCTATCTTGTCGATTACGGCGTCGATTGCGGCATACATGTCGTTGGTCTCTTCCGAGGCCTTTATGGTTATCCCGCGGGCGGTAATGGTCACCTCGGCGATATGCCGGATCTTTTCGACCGTGAGGAACACCTGGGCCACGATCGGTTCGTCTATATACTTCTGGACCCTGCCGAGCTTTTCAGCCGCATAGCTCTTGAGGGCGTCGCTGGACTCCATATGTCTGAAAGTGGTGGTAATCTGCATAGAAAGATCTCCTTTTATGATTTTCCTCCCCTGCACAAGGTTCAGTGAGAGAGGCGGTCAATAGATTAGAAAAGCCGTTTCCGCTCGGACGACGAACCGATCTTAAGCATCTCGCGGTACTTTGTGACCGTCCGCCGGGCAATGTTGATGTTGTGGGCGGCCAGGATCTCGGCAATCCGCTGATCGCTCAACGGCCTGCGCAGGTCTTCGGCATCCACGATCTCCTTGATCTTGTTCTTGACGCTCTCCGAGGCGATGGCGTCCCCTTCAATGGTCGATATGCCGCTGTTGAAGAAGAATTTCAACTCCAGGAGCCCCTGTGGGGTCTGCATGTACTTGTTGGTGGTCACCCGGCTGATGGTGGACTCGTGCATCCCGATGTCCTCGGCGATGTCGCGCAGCACCAGGGGCTTCAGGTAGGCTATGCCGCGCTCCATGAAATCGCGCTGGAACTTCAGAATGCTCTTGGCCACCTTGTAGATGGTGCGCTGGCGCTGATGGATGCTCTTTATCAACCAGAGCGCCGAGCGCATCTTCTCGTTGATGTACTCTTCGGCCTTCTGGTCGCCCGATGCGCCGGTCCGTCCCTCCCCCACATACAGGGGGTTGATGCGGATATTGGGCATTCCCTCGTCGTTCAGCAGCACGACGAATTCCTCTCCCACCTTGTAGACAAAGATATCCGGGGAGATGTAATGGACATCGTCCTGGCCGAACTGCCTCCCCGGCTTCGGGTCCAGGCCGGCGATCACCTTGGCGGCTTCCAGTACCTCGCTTACGTCTATGCCGAGGGCCTTGGCGATCTGCTTGTACTTTCTGGCCTCCAGCTCCTTGAGGTGGTCCCTGAGCAGGGCCTCGACCTCGGTCCCCTCCATTCCCAGCTGTCTGACCTGGATCAGCAGACACTCCCTCAGGTCCCGCGCGCCGACCCCCATGGGGTCGAACTCCTGGACCTTCCTGAGGACCGATTCAACGAACGGTTCGTCTTCGCCGCAGGACTGGGCGATATCGGCGAGCGAGGTCCGAAGGTAGCCGTCCTCGTCGATATTGCCGATGATCTCGGCCCCCACGGCAAGCTCCTGTTCGCTCAGCCTGGTCAGGTTCAACTGCCACAGCAGGTGGTCGAACAGGGTGGCCTTCCTGGTGAGCATGTTCTCGTAGGAGGGACGGTCGTCATCGTCGTCGTAATAGTGCTCGCCGGAACTGTAATTATACCCGTCCAGATACGTTGTCCAATCCATCTCCTGAAGGGTCTCCTCGCCGGCCTTGACCTCCCTGAAATCCTCCAGCCCCTCCTTCGGTTCCTCCTCCTTTTCGGTAGCCTCCAGGGGATCGGTCTCCTTCGGCTCCTCGAGCTCCTGGGACTCGTCGAGGACCGGGTTCTCCTCGAGCTCCTGGCGGACAAGGTCCTGCAGCTCGATCCTCGAAAGCTGGAGGAGCTTTATGGCCTGCTGCAGCTGGGGGGTCATCACCAGCTGCTGCGAGAGCTTCATCTGTTGACGCATTTCAATGGCCATGGGCCCTCTTTACCTTCCATGCATGGAGTCGGACAAGAATTAAAGGCTGAACTTTTCCCCGAGGTATATCTCCCGCGCCTGCCTGCTCTCGGCTATTTTTTTCGGGTCGCCCTGCTCCAGGACCCGACCCTCGTTAAGGATGTAGGCCCGGTCGCAAACCCCGAGGGTCTCGCGCACGTTGTGGTCGGAGATCAGGACGCCGATCCCCCGGCCTCTCAACTCGCCGATGATGTTTTGGATGTCCAGCACCGCAATGGGGTCGATGCCTGCGAAGGGCTCGTCCAGCAGAATGAAATCCGGATCGGTGGCAAGCGCCCGGGCGATCTCGACCCTGCGCCGCTCGCCGCCGGAGAGCGCATACCCCTTTATGTGGGCGATATGGGTTATCTTCAGCTCGGACAGCAGACGATCCACACGGGCGTCACGTTCCTCTGCGCTGAAATCCCTCGCCTCCAGCACTGCCTGAAGGTTCTGGCGCACGGTGAGCCTGCGGAAAACCGAGGGCTCCTGAGGCAGATAACTGATCCCCTTCCGTGCCCTGAGGTACATGGGCAGGGCCGAGATGTTCTCGTCGCCGATGAGCACCTGGCCGGTGTCCGGACGACAGAGCCCCACCACCATGTAGAAGGTTGTGGTCTTGCCGGCGCCGTTCGGACCGAGCAGGCCCACCACTTCGCCGGAATGGACCTCCAGGTCGACCCCGTTTACCACGACCCGGCTGCCGAAGCTCTTTTTCAGACCCTGGGTGGAAAGGGTCCGGTTACGGTTTTTTGGCGTCATTTTTCCCCTTCCTCTTCGGAAAGATGACGGCCTCTACCCGGGCATCCGGACCGCCGGTTACCACGCTTCTGTCCTCGTTTATGAAGTAGGTGATCTCCCGACCGGTCACCATATCCTTCCCCTGGACTACCTTGGGGGAGCCGGAAAGGGTTATTTTCCCTTCCTTGTTATAGTATACCGCACGCTGGGAGGTCCCTATCCGGTTCTGCTGCACGATGCTCACGTTGCCGAAGGCCTCGACCTTTTCCACCTCGCCGCCGCCTTCGGCATAGCGGACCACCAGCTTGTCGGCATGGATGGTGACGTCATCCTGCTTGGCGACAACCTTGCCGATGAAGGTCGCCGTCCGGTTCGCCTGGTCGGCCTGAAGCTCGTTGGACTTGATGGTAATCGGGCTCTCCTCCGCGTCGGCGGCAGCGCCGGCCGCAACCGGATGGGAGGCTATCGCCAGGAGCGCGCATAGGGTACAAAGGAATAGTTTCATTACCGTTTCTTTCGTGCTTTGACTACCGCCGTAACGTTATGCAGGACCCGCACCTTCCTGGTATCCACCCGCAGTTCCATGCCCGTCCCTTCAACGGACAGGTTGCCGTCCACCAGCTTGACCCGGTCCGGGGTGGAAACAAGGGAACGGGATTCACGATACTCGATATGGCCGGTGGTGAACTTCATCCCCGATTCGGTGGTGGCAGTGACGTTGCCGGCCAGCTTCACGTCTCCCGAGTCCTTGTAATAGTCGGCGCTGTCGGCCTTCAGGGTGTATTTTCCGGAGTTCCCCTTGCCGAACATTATCATTTCCGGCTCGGTGAACCTGACAACGCCGCGGTCATTGTAGTAATCCACCTTCCGCGCCACCAGGTCCCACTGCAGGGCGCCATCCCTGGTGTTGGTGTAGTGGACCTTTTTCAGGGAGAGGTCGATATTTTTCGGAAGGTCCGCCAGGATATCGGCGGGGTTCTTGACCCGATGGAATTTCAGCGCTATAACCACCACCAGGTAAGTGGCTGCCGCAATAACGACAATTGCCAGAACACGCCTGATTTTATTGGAGTTCTGCATAATTCTGCCAGAGTATAGCATCATAGAAAAGGGGTGTAAAGCAGATTCTGGCCGGAAGAGGCGATCTTGGCACAAAGCTTGAAGATGCCGGATCGTGGCGGGAAAAACCTGTGCAGGAAAAAGGGTTCAGAGGAGGAAATACTTCGCAGTTACCGTGTCCCAGGCGCCCTGCTCCTTCAGCAACAGGTCGCATACCTCGCGAACCGCGCCCCAGCCTCCCTTGTTCCTGGTCACGAAATGGACGTGCGGAACCACCTCCGGGACCGCATCGGCAGGCGCGGCGGCAAAACCGACCCGACGAAGGAGGGGGAGATCGATGATGTCGTCCCCCACATAGGCGACCTGGTGATCGCTCAATCCCGTTTTATCGAGCAGTTCCCGGTAAGGGGTCAGCTTGTCGAGCGCGTTCTGGTACAGGTGGCTGATGCCCAGCTCGGCCGCCCTGTTCGCGACCACGCGGGATTCCCTGCCCGAGATGATGCCCACGGCGATGCCGGCGCGCTGGACCAGCTTTATACCGTGACCGTCCTTCACGTTGAAGAACTTGCTCTCGATGCCGTTGGCGTCGAACACGATGCGGCCGTCGGTCAGCACACCGTCCACGTCCAGCAGCAGCAGCCTGATGGGTGCGATTCTGTCTCTCATCACGCCAGCCCCGCCTTGAGGAGATCGTGGAGGTGAATGATGCCGACCGGCCTCTCCGCATGCTCGCCGGAGAATACGAACAGGGATGTGATGGAGTGCTCCTCCATGCGCTGCAGCGCCTTGGCGGCCAGTTCACCGGCGGCTATCCGCTTCGGGTTGCAGGTCATGAGCGCACCGGCGGTGGCGTTCAGGATATCGGCGCCGTTCTCCAGTGCCCTGCGCAGGTCGCCGTCGGTGATTACGCCCACCAGCGCCCCTTCCGGGTCAACCACCCCGGTGATGCCCAGCCCCCTGGAGGTGATGACGAACAGGGCCTCGCGCATGAGCGAATCCTCGGCGACCAGGGGAACCGCGTCCCCGGTGTGCATCAGATCCTCGACCCTGAGCAGGAGCCTCTTCCCCAGTGCTCCGCCCGGATGGAACAGGGCGAAATCCTCGGCGCTGAAGCCGCGCCGCACCAGCAGGGCGACCGCCAGCGCATCGCCCATGGCAAGGGTGGCAGTGGTCGAGGCGGTCGGGGCCAGCCCAAGCGGGCACGCCTCCTCCTTCACGGCGATCTCCAGGAAGATGTCGGCGGTCCTTGCCAGGGTGGAGTCGCGGTTCCCCGACATGGCTATCAGCTTTGCCCCCAGGCGCTTGATCACCGGGAGGATACGGATCACCTCGTCGGTCTCGCCGCTGTTGGAGACCGCAATCACCACGTCCCCTTTCATAATCATCCCCAGGTCGCCGTGGATCCCCTCTGCCGGGTGGAGAAAGAAGGCCGGGGTCCCGGTGGAGGCGAGGGTCGAGGCGATTTTCTGGCAGATGATCCCCGACTTTCCCATGCCGGTTACCACCACGCGGCCGTGGGAGGAGAGGATCAGCTCCACGCTCCTGGTGAATTCCCCGTTCAGGGAATCGGCCAGGGCCAACAGGGCCTCGGCCTCGACCCGTATTACTCTTTTTGCTTCTTCTAGAATCAAGGGTTTTCCTCTTTCACTTCACTATCGCGTCTATCGCCTTCAGCTTCTTCAATAAAGCCGGCAGATCGTCCAGCTTCAGGGAGTTGGGTCCGTCGCACAGGGCCTTGCCCGGATCCTCGTGAACCTCCAGGAATACCCCGTCCACCCCGGTGGCCACCGCGGCCCGTGAAAGGTATTCGACGAATTCCCGCTGGCCTCCCGATGAGCCGCCGAGCCCGCCCGGCAGCTGAACGCTGTGGGTGGCGTCAAACACCACCGGGTAACCGATCCTCCGCATGATGGGGAGGCTCCTCATGTCTGAGACCAGGTTGTTGTAACCGAAGCTTGAACCCCGCTCCGTGAGGATGATCCTGGAACTGCCGGTGGAAAGGGCCTTGCCGACCACGTTCTCCATGTCCCACGGGGCCAGGAACTGCCCCTTCTTGATGTTGACGACCCGCCCGCTCCGGGCCGCCGCCGCGACCAGGTCCGACTGGCGGCAGAGAAAGGCCGGGATCTGAAGCACGTCCGCCACGTCGGCCACCGGGCCGACCTCCTCCACCGAGTGAACGTCGGTCAGCACCGGGACCCCCATGGAGTCCCTGGCCTTGGCCAGGATCCTGAGACCTTCCCGCAGGCCCGGTCCCCGGAACGAGGTAGCGGAGGTCCGGTTGGCCTTGTCGTAGGATGCCTTGAACACCAGGGGGATCGAGACGCCGTTGCAGATGGTCATCAGCCGCTCGGCGCACCTGAGCGTGGCAGCCTCGCTCTCAATGACACAGGGGCCAGCAATGAGGACCAAAGGCCTGTTGCCGCCGATCTTTACATTTCCGATTGCAAGCTCTCTTACCACTCTCTCCCCCGTCTCTTTTCCCGCGGCCGGCGGACCGGTCTCTCAGCCCCTGCCGGCCAGAGCGGCGGCTATGAACGCCCTGAACAGCGGATGCGGGGTCAGCGGCTTGGATTTGAACTCGGGATGGAACTGGCACCCCAGGAACCAGGGATGGTCGGCTATCTCTACCATCTCGACCAGACCGCCCGCCTCGTAGATGCCCGACATGACCAGCCCCTTTTCGCTCAGCAGGTCCCGGTAGCGGTTGTTCAGCTCGTACCGGTGGCGGTGACGCTCGCTGATCTGGGTGGTGCCGTAAACCTGGTGGGCCAGCGTTCCCGGCGCCAGGGTACAGGGGTACGCGCCGAGCCGCATGGTCCCCCCCTTGCGCTCAATCCCCTGCTGGGTTTCCATCAGGTGGATCACCGGATGCTCACAGTCGGGTTTGAATTCGCTGGAGCACGCCTCTGAGAGTCCGCAGACGTTCCGGGCGTACTCCACCACCGCCATCTGCATGCCGAGACAGATGCCGAAGAAGGGTATCCTGTTTCTGCGGGCATGCTCGATGGCCAGTATCTTCCCCTCAGTGCCCCGCTCGCCGAAGCCGCCGGGGACCAGAATCCCGTCCACGTCGTCCAGGTGGCCGCAGACCCCTTCCTGCTCGATCTTTTCCGAATCCAGGTAACGTATGTGCACCCGACAGTCATTGGCGATGCCTCCGTGCGTCAGGGCCTCGGAGAGTGATTTGTAGGACTCGGTCAGATTGACGTATTTGCCCACGATGGCGATCCGGGCCCTGCCGCTGGACGGATTCTTCAGGGTTGCGACCACTTCCTGCCAGTGGGAGAGATCCGGCGCCTTGGTCCAGATATTCAGCTTGTCCACTATCTGCTCGTCGAGCCCCTCCTTGTGCAGGGCAATGGGCACCTCGTAAATGTGCTCGGAATCGACGCAGGTGACGACGTCCTTCTCGTGCACGTTGCAGAACAGCGCTATCTTGGCCTTCATGTCCGCCGGCAGGTCCTTTTCGCACCGGCAGAGCAGGATGTCGGGCTGGATGCCTATCTCGCGCAGCTCCTTGACCGAGTGCTGGGTCGGCTTGGTCTTCATCTCTCCGGCGGTCTTTATGTGCGGAACCAGGGTCACGTGGATGTACAGGACGTTGCCCGGCCCGCGGTCGAACTTGAACTGGCGGATCGCTTCCAGGAAGGGGAGGGATTCGATGTCGCCGACGGTGCCGCCGATCTCCACGATGGCCACGTCCGTCCCCTTGGCGTTCTCCAGGATCTTGGCCTTGATCTCGTCGGTGATGTGCGGGATCACCTGTACGGTACCGCCCAGATAGTCGCCGCGCCGCTCCTTTTCGATGACGGAGAAATAGACCTGGCCGGTGGTGAAGTTGCTCTTCTTGGTGAGCCTGGCCGTGGTGTAGCGTTCGTAGTGGCCCAGGTCCAGGTCGGTCTCGGCGCCGTCGTCGGTGACGAACACCTCCCCGTGCTGGAACGGGGACATGGTGCCGGGATCGACGTTGATGTAGGGGTCCAGCTTCTGGATGGTGACCCGCAGCCCCCGCGCCTCAAGGAGAGCCCCGAGTGAGGCCGAGGCGAGTCCCTTGCCGATTGACGATACCACCCCGCCGGTTACGAAAATAAATTTGGTCTTCATAAAAACGTCCCTTAATGCAGAAAGTCCCAGGCTACTGGGACTTTCTCAGTTTATCGAGGACCTTTTCCAGGTCCGCGGGAGAATCCACTCCGATTGATTCGTGCTCCGTCTCAACCACTTTTATCCGGCAGCCGTTTTCCAGAGCGCGAAGCTGTTCCAGCTTCTCGGAGCGTTCCAGATGGGTCTGGGTCATGTGCGCATAGCGGATGAGGAACTCCCTCCGGTAGACGTAGATGCCCACGTGCTTGTAACAGAGGAGCCTGCCGGAGGCAAAGGCCTCGTCCTTCAGGTCGTTCCACTTGTCGCGGAAAAAGGGCAGCGGCGAGCGGGAGAAGTAGAGGGCGAATCCGTCACGGTCGGTAACCACCTTGACCACGTTCGGGCTCAGGAAATCGTGCAGGTTCCGGATCCGGCACTTCAGGGTCCCCATCAGCACGGAGCCGTCTTCCACCAGCGGGCGGATTGCCTCGTCGATCATCGCCGGCTCGATGAGCGGCTCGTCTCCCTGGACATTGACGATAATCTCGGAATCAATGCGCTCCGCCACCTCGGCCAGCCGGTCGGTGCCGGTCTCGTGGGACGGGGAGGTCATCTCGACCCTGCCGCCGAACGCCCTGACGGCGTCCTCGATGCGCCGGTCGTCGGTTGCGACGATCACCCCGGACACGAGGCTGGCCCGTGCAGTACGTTCATAGACACGCTGCACCATGGGCTTGCCCATGATGTCGGCGAGGGCCTTACCCTCGAAGCGGGTGGATGCATACCTGGCGGGAATGACGGCGGTTACACGCATAGATAAAAGGGTCTCTACGGATGAATTCCGTCCCTTCCAGAGGTGGGACGAAATAAGTTACATCAAAACCCCGGAAGCTGTCAAGGAAGGATTTCCCGCCGTTTCCGCCACGGCGACAACCCCTTCCCGGCCAGGCCCCTAGCGGAAATCCGCATAGCGCGAGATAACGAAATCGCGGTCTTTCGCTTCCTTCAGGTGGCACTCGAAACAGTTCTTCACCGGGTCGATCCCGCTCGGCTTCCCTTCCGGGGTGAACCCGGCGTACAGCCAGCCGCCGGTCGCCTTCTGACGCTTGTCCTTCTGCATCAGCACGATCATGGATTTCTTGCCCTGCACCGGCTTGCCCCCCTCCTGGCGGATGCCGTACTGGACCACCACGAACCTGCTCCCCTCGGGGTATGGTCCGCCGCTCTTGTAGGCATTCATGGCCTTTTTGTCCACGTAGGTGTAGTGGATGCCGTAAAAGAGCGATTTCTTGTCGTTGACGACCTGCTGCTTGCTCCGTTCCCACTTCTCGTATCCCTTTGGAAGAGAGACGGCCCCGGAGGCCAGGGATATGGACACGGAGGCGAGCACTGACGCAACCGTCATAAAAAGAGTGCTTTTCTTCATTGATAAGCTCCTGATAGGTATGTTGTCGATCCGCTACCGTGGAGAAGGGTACTCTATTTCGCCGGGATTCACAAGGGGCAAGGGAACATGCAGGTGGGGGTATCGAGTGTAAACCTTGGTTATAATTGATGTTTTTCTGATTACATGCTGCGCCCGGCTGCTGGTTTCATTTCTTTCAGCCGCTCCCGTCAACCAAGCCGGGCCGCTTTCCTGCCGCGTCATATTTTTCCACAAGCTCCGCTATATCCCTGCACGACCAGTGCCCGGCAGACACACACTCAGGAGTGTCTCTCATACGCCCTTCTTTTACGTAAATTTCATCCGGGGGACCTGACAGGGATATACCTGGAATCGTCACCGGCGACCATCAACCTCTGATTTCACTCGACCGCACAGGGGGCACCCCTGCATTGAAAGCGGCTTTTCAAGCCGGCACCCGACCAGGAGGTCCTCATCCCGGAAAATCTCCATGGTCGGCCCGTCCGCCCGGACTTCTCCCTGGTGGAGCACAATGGTCCGGTCGCAGAGATCCATGACCATGTCCAGGTCATGGCTGGTGAATATTTTCGTATGGTGGAAATCCCTGAGCAGAGACATCAGCCTGCGACGGGCATAGGGATCGAGTCCGCTGGTCGGTTCGTCCATGACGAGAATGGTGGGCGACATGGAGAGCACGGTGGCGATTGCAACGCGTTTCTTTTCGCCGCCCGAGAGGTGATAGGGGGGTTTGTCCGCCAGATGGGCGGCACCGACCTGATCCAGGGCCTCCCGCACCCGGCGTTCCACCTCCTGCTCCGGCAGGCCGAGGTTGAGGGGGCCAAAGGCCACATCGTCATGGACGGTCGGCATGAACAACTGGTCGTCCGGGTCCTGGAACACCATGCCCACAGCCCGCCGGATCTCCGGCAGCGTCGCTTTCGTCAGGGGGAAATCGCCGATGCGTACCTCTCCGCCAGTGGGTGCGAGATACCCGTTCAGATGCTGGAGCAGGGTCGATTTGCCCGCGCCGTTGGCGCCGATGATCGCCACCGACTCGCCGTGGACAATGCGGAAAGAGACGTCACGCAACGCGACGGTACCATCCGGATAGGTGTGGTTGAGGTTCTTGACTTCCACTATGTGATGGCTCATGAAACGATCCCTGTCAACGCATCGCCCAGCATCCGGGAAAGGTTCCAGAATCGCAGGGAAATGAACAGTGCCGACCAGCCGAAAAGAAACAACAACTCCCTGGCGCCGAAGCGGAACTCCCTCCTTGCGTGGAATTCGCCGACAAAACCCCGCGCCAGCATGGCCATGTGGATGCGCTCGGCCCGCTGCCAGGTCCGCAAGAGCAGATGTCCCACGAGCGAAGCGAACGTTTTCATGCCCAGCCCTTTGCCGAAGGCGCGCAGTTCCCGCGCCCTTGATGCGCGAGCGCCCTCTTCGGTCAGCACGAAGATATAGCGATAGAGGAACAGAAGCTGCACCGCCAGGACCCTGGGCATACCCATCCGCTCCAGCGCTCCGCAGATGGCGGGGAACCCGGTAACCCCCACCAGGATCAACGCGGCACCAAGGGTCAGCATGGTCCGGACCACGATGGAAGCGCAGGATATCCATCCGCCGCTGATCCCCACCGGTCCGAGCCGCACCAGCACCTCGCGGTCGAAAACGGGATTGAATATTCCTATCATCAGAACGAATGGAGCGAGCAGCAGGACTTTCCTGATGACAAAGCCGGCCGGAAGTCCGCCGACGGAGATCATGACTGCCGGGAAGATAAAATAGGGAAACAGGGCGGACAGGTCGTATTTCCCGAACGAGACGACCGTGACAATATAGAGAAGCGTTACCAGGACCTTTGCCCGGGGATCGAGGCGATGGACGGCGGTTTCTCCGAAGGCAAGCCGGTCAAGGAGTCTGAAGTCGCGAAACGACTTGTCGATGTTTGACATTTTCAGCCCGTTAAAAAGGGAGAGCTGTCTACTCTCCCCCCATGATCGGTAGTAAATGGTGCACGCGCCGTCGGCACGGACTCTCAGACTGCCTGATTTCTTCTTCTCAGAACGAGGCCGATGACCAGGGCAAGCACAAGGGTCATCAGCGCGCCCACTATCCCCGAGACGCTGGTGCCGGCCTTCCCGCTTGCTTCCGCCAGGTCCCCGCCTTCCGACGTTACGGCCGGTTCAGGGGCCTTCCTGAAAGAATAATCAGGAAGGAAGGCCGTCTTTTGCTGGATTGAGGCCAGCACGCCGTAGATGCCGCGGCTCGGTTCGGTCAGTTCCTCTTTTCCCGTCACCCGGGCAATGGCCCATTCCAGACCGTCGGGGTTCTCTGACGCGTACCAGGAGACAATCCCTCCGACCAAAACGGTCGCGGCGAGAAACGCCAGGAGCACGTTGCGCACCGGATGAACGCCTATGGGGCGGGCCTCCAGGGCGACCTGGAGTATCTCGGGCCTGGATTGGTAGACGAACGACACTACCGCTACGGTGATGAAACCTTCGACGATCCCTATTGCCAGGTGGATCGGCTGCATCAGGAGCAGGAACGTGGTGAACGGCAGTTCCGAGATTCCCGAGAAGTATGTCTCCAGTACGACACCAAGCGGACCCAGTTGCAGCCCGACGATTGCGGCAGCCATGGTTGCCAGCGCCATGCGCCCCTGGTTCGGATTCCTGCCAAGTATTGTCTTGTAGACCAGCGGGTAGACGATGAACGCGGTAATGAACCCCATGTTGAAGATATTGCATCCAAGGGCCAGGAGGCCGCCGTCGGCGAAAAACAGGGCCTGGACGACCAGGACAGAGGCAATGGTGAGGAATGCGGCATGGGGCCCCAACAGGATTGCCAGCAGGAGTCCTCCGCCAATATGACCACTGGAGCCGGTGGCCGGGATGGTGAAGTTGATCATCTGGGCCGCGAAGAGGAAGGCGCCCAGAACCCCCATGAGCGGCACCTTCTTTTCATCCAGCTCGGAACGTACCTTTACCGCGGAATATGCGATCGCCCCGGCCGAGACCGCCCACATCACTCCGCCGACCGCGGGTGAAAGAAGCGCATCCGCCATGTGCATAAACCCTCCGTTCGGCCGCTTTCCTTTGCGGAAAAGCAGTAACACGTTTTTACAAACAGTAACACCAAACATATACGCCGCAAAAAACCATGTGTCAATATCTTAATTAGTTTCACCCGGAAACCCTGGCAAAATGTCATGAGGGTCGGGTCGGGACTTTCACGGAGTCTCTCGT
>JARKPN010000047.1 GCA_029975275.1 Geobacteraceae bacterium
CCGGCTTCAAATAACGGTATTTGCGGGTTTGATAATGGTGGGGTTGCCGTACAGTTCCGAGCGGATGCGCTCCCGTTCCCGGTCGATCTGCTCGGGGGTGGCTCCCAGGTGGCCGAGGATCATTTCGGTCATGTTGAGCGCCACCTCCCCTTCGCCCGAAAACACCTCGTCGGCTCCGGCGCGCTTCAGGGCAGGTATGTCACGCAGATAGCCGGCACGGGCGATGATGCGGATTGCCGGGTTCAGCTCCCGCGACAGGCGGATTACCTCTTCGCTCCCCTGCATCCCCGCAGAACTGAGAATGAGCGCAACCGCGCTTTCCACTCCTGCTCCCTTCAAGGTCTCCCGTTGCAGCGCATCGCCGTAGGCACAGGCAAAACCGTCGGCACGAAGCTTTCTGAGGTTGTCCAGGTTGAGCTCGATGATGACCGGTTCTATGCCGTTTTCCCTGAGAAGACGGGCTACGGTGCTCCCTGTCGGGCCGTAGCCGACCACGACGGCCCTGTCCTGTGAGGAGACAACAGTGTCGTGAGCCCCGCAGACGTCCTGGGCCGGCCGCCTGGTCTTCCTCTGGAGCATGCGCCACAGCCGGCCGTGTTTCGCCCGGGCGTCCAAAGGCTCGATGAGACGGTAGAGAAGGGGGTTCAGACTGATGGAGATGATGGCGGCGGCAACAAGGGCGTTGGCGCCGCTCTCCCCCAATACCCCCAGGTTCCGGCCAACGGTTGCCAGGAGAAAGGAGAATTCGCCGATCTGCGCGAGGGCTATGGCGACAGACAGCGCCACACGCGGCAGATAGCCGAAAAGAAGGACTATGGCAAGCGCTGCAATGGGTTTCCCCAGCAGGATGATGCCGAGCGTGGCTGCCACAAGCCCGGGCTCCCGGATAAGCTGGGCCGGATCAAAGAGCATCCCCACCGATACGAAGAAGAGCACGGCAAAGGCGTCGCGCATCGGCAGTGCGTCCGATGCGGCACGGAGACTGAAGTCCGACTGCCGTACCACCATCCCGGCCAGAAAGGCGCCCAGGGCCATGGAAACCCCGAACAGCAGGGATGAGCCAATGGCGATCCCCAGGGCGAGCACCAGTACGGTCAGGGTGAACAGCTCCCTTGAACGGGTGGCTGCCACGTGGCTGAGCAGACGGGGAATGACCCGCCCGCCCACAAAGAAGGCTACCGAGACCAGGATCGCTATCTTGACCAGGGAGATGCCCAGGGCACCCGCCAGGTTGGCCGATTCGGCCGCGCCAGGCCCGAACAGCATGGGAAGCAGTACCAGCAGAAACACGGTGAAGATGTCCTCCACCACGAGCCAGCCGATGGCGATGTGGCCGGTCGGGGTGTGCAGAACATTGTTGTCTGCCAGTACCCGGGCAAGCACCACGGTGCTGGCCACGGATATGGCAAGCCCGAAAACCAGCCCGGCCGACCAGGTCCAGTCCAGATACCGGGCAACCAGACACCCCAAAAGCGTCGCAACCGCACTCTGGCATACCGCACCGGGAACCGCGACCCGCCATACGGCCAGAAGCTCTTTGAAGTGAAACTGGAGCCCTACCCCGAACAGCAGAAGAATGACGCCTATCTCGGCAAACTGCTCGGCAGTGGCCAGGTCGGCCACAAACCCCGGAGTGTGCGGCCCCAC
>JARKPN010000068.1 GCA_029975275.1 Geobacteraceae bacterium
CTTCATTGCGGAATGGATTTACTTTCACCAAATTTCTTCAAGGTAGGTAATGAATTACTTACTCTCGCAACTTCCGAGGTAACAAAAAAAATGAAAGGGTCAAGTTTTGACTCTTGTAGATATTGTTTTCCTGCAATTATAATGTTCTGTACTGCTTTTGAATCATATTTAAATGAAACTATCGAGTTCAGCAGGACTCTTGCCATAAAACAGGACACTAATAACAAGGAATCGATTCTCAAAAGAATCGATGACATAAAAAAGGCAAAAGAAATTAAAGATAAGATAAAATTGTTTTACAAAGGATATGATTCAGAGGACGTTGGAATTGACACAAATGGAAGCACCTACCAAAATCTGATTGCACTATTTAGATTGAGAAATGAAATTATTCATTATTCTCCCGATATGACAGCAGGAAACAAATGGCCAATTCGAACAAAAGAAGCATTTTTTAAAAGTAATCCTAAAATAAAAGAGAATACTACCTGGACAACAACTTTTGGTGCGGTTAGCGTAGCCAAATGGGCACACGACACCACAATCGCTGCCATTCGCTTATTTGCCAAAATTTCCGGATCACAAGATCCTTTTGGTGAAGAAACTCCTTATCCATGGCACTGGTAAAAATAAATGGGAAGACTATTCTCACGCCTTTCATAAAAAAGGTCCGCAAAAAAAATCTGTGGGCCTTTTCTATTTCCCAGGGTCACTGTGAAAGAGCCTATTTGAGTCGCCTAGTTGCTTACTTATGAACCTTCTTTTCAGATTGCCCTATTCCCATTTTTACAATAGGCCACCCAAAAACATCAATGAGGGGTGGTAGAAGTGCATTCATTCACAAAAGTGAAAAATCAACCATATTGTTTCCTATTACTGAGGCATGGCCATTTGATAGCTCCCGTAAAGCCTCTCCGCCCCTATCAATAGGGTTCATTGTTGACTTTTGATAGAAATCTATCATAATGTCTTTGTATCCATTGATAGAAAAAAGGAGGGGGAATATGGCAATTATCGGTTATGCACGTGTGAGCACTGTTGGACAAAGCCTTGATGCTCAATTGATCCAACTTGAAAAAGCTGGGGCCGAGAAAATATTTCAGGAAAAAATCTCTGGGGTCAAAAAAGATCGCCCAGAGCTGCAAGCTATGCTGGATTACATTCGGGAGGGAGATACGGTAATTGTTTCCAAACTGGATCGTATTGCAAGGAGCACCAAGCACCTTCTTGATATCGTTGATTGCCTTCAGGAGAAAAAAGTAACCTTCAGCGTGTTGAATATCAACCTGGATACCTCTACGCCCACCGGTAAGCTCATGTTAACCATGCTTGGGGCTATAGCTACATTCGAGCGAAAAATGATGCTTGAGAGGCAAGCTGAGGGCATTGAGAAGGCAAAGCAGGAGGGGAAATATAAAGGTCGTAAAGCAACCGCCAGAGCCAAAGCGACAGAGGTCAGGACCCTTGTTAAAGCGGGGATGGCAAAACAAAAAATAGCGGAGGAATTAGGGATTGGGGTCGCTTCGGTTTATAGGATTTTAAAATCTTGAAGAATAATAATGGCCAAGGATTGGAAAGATCAGCCAATCTAAGGAGAATTTCGTTCTAAAGAAAACCGCCAGGGATTCTGATACCAAACCCACCAATTGTTGTTTCCCTGAACCCATCGGGCCTTGTTGATTCAAAACCCTCCACCTATTCAGATAGAATCCCCTTTGGCTCTGGCTTCGTCGCAATCGTACAAAGTCAGATAGTGCTGTTTGCCCTTGCGGCCATTGTCGCGTTACCGGATGATTCTGGCGTTTTCGATTGATGGATGGGGCTCAGAGTTTTGTCTCTAAGGCCAATGTGCTGTTTTGTTTATGGGATAGGTTGTTTTTGCTGAAGGGACTGTTGTTTTGAAGATGACTTCGCCATCTTGTCCCAAAACGGTTATTCTTCCGCCGCCTTGGTTTTGAAGGAGGCTTTTTGCGGCTGCGATAGCATGGCGCCTTGTCTCATGGATGGTGGTTGGGATTTCCTCATCAAAGACTTTATTGGCCCAGGTGCCGTCAGGACGTTGATAGACAGTGCGATTATGTTTACTCTCCATGTTCCTCCTGGTTGGTTATGTCATGGTTTCTCTTCTTCTTGCTTTGCAATCCTCAGCTTTGCGGATGACTCTTGCTCGCCAGACAATTTGCTCCCGCCAAAAATGATTGACGTGGCGCATATGATCGCTGGCTTCAGCTACCTGATCATCTTCTTTGGTGGCCACAAAGCTCTTCGTCGGAAAATAAATTAATTATTTGTAGATTAAAATAACAAACATATTATTAAAGGATTATTTAATGTTTAGTCAATAGTTATTGTTGAAAAGTTTTAACAAGTGGGGGGGGAAACCGCATGCCAGTTCATTCAAATAATAGGCATACAATGTCTTGAAAGTTCTAAGAAGCTGCAGGATAGAGTTGTTGGGCTGCTTATTCTGATCAAAACCATCCAAGCATTCTTGGCATAAAGCCGTCCATACTTTGTCGGGGGACCGCTGGGGTGTTCCGGATTGCAGGGTTAGTAAGAATGGACGAATGTTTACCTCTGGCGACCTTCAAAATCAACAACACAATATAGGAGATAGGGCCGATACCCATGATGGCTCAAGGTGACAATTGCTCTGACTCCTGCCAGTTTCCTTGGAGTTGTCCCATTTAGGTGTATATTCAGGAGATGGAGGGGGAGTCCGAACTCCAAATTCGCAGAAAAAAATGACCACTGGTTTCGGCGACACGCTGATTAGCGATTTCGAATATTTAGCTCTACTTTTGACCTATAGGTCTGAGGGGACGCTTTCGGGAGCGATTCATTACATTGATCGTTATACTAGCGAATCAACATGAAATTCAAAGCTCATCATTTAAATTAGTGCTATTCAGTTTACAATCGCCAACCTTCGATGGATTTCATCGCTTCAGAATCTATCTATAGAGTATAATTTTAAATTTAATAAATTATTGTTTTATTCGAAGTTTTTATAACAATTGAGGTGTTTCTTATCTTAAGAAAAAAATTGGCCAGGCAAAGGCAAAGATAGGCTTTGCTATGCAAAGTCTCGATACATCATAAGAATCTATTGCTTACCGGTCAGGGGAGGAGGAAAAACTGACCTTCATTGCCTGGCCACAATAACAACTTTTTCTATTATTTATTTTTAAAAAGATAATAATAGATTAGATTTTATATGCGTTTACAAAAACTTACAAACTTTAGACACCGACCTAAATTATGGACTTATAAAGCCTAACAATGTCGTCATACGTAACCGATCTGGGGTTAAATAAAGTACATACATCTTTCAAAGCATTGTCTGCCATTTGGGGAACGTCTTCCTCCAATATTCCCAATTCCCCCAATCCCGCGGGAATACCAATATCCTTAGCCAACCGCCTGATTGCACCAATTGCTTTGTCAGCAGCATCCAAAATACTGAGCCCGTCAATGTTCTCCCCCATGGACTCAGCAATTTTTGCAAATTTTTCAGGGGCAGCCAGCAAATTATACTCACACACAACAGGCAAAATAATTGCGTTGCACACACCATGAGGCAAATCACGCAAACTTCCTGCCTGATGTGCCATCGAGTGCACAATGCCCAGAACTGCATTATTAAATGCCATACCAGCAAGATACTCTGCATAAACCATTTGAGAACGCGCCTCTAAATTCGTCCCATCCGCAACAGTTGGACGCAACCATTTTGCAACAAGTTCGATAGCCCCTAGAGCGCATACATCTGTAACAGGCGTCGCCTGTTTGGAAACATAGGCTTCTATGGCATGAGTCAAAGCATCCATTCCAGTAGCAGCAGTCAATGAGCGAGGCATTCCCATATGGAAAACCGGATCATTAATAGCAACATCCGCCGTCAACCTTCCGTCGCCAAAAATCATCTTGACATCAGTATCCGTATTAGTG
>JARKPN010000070.1 GCA_029975275.1 Geobacteraceae bacterium
TGTTACGAGGGGAAGCAGCGTGGGAAGCACTACATGTCGCCGGAGACGGCCGACCTGCTGATGAAATATGCCGAGGAGCATTTTTTACGGCGCGGCAAGGAGCTGATCATCGATTTCTACGGTGGAGAGCCGCTCCTGAGCATCGGGTTGATTCGGGATATCTCCCAGCGCCTGAAGGCATCCGCCGAAAGGGAAGGGACGGCATACGGCTTCACCCTGGTGACCAACGGGACCCTGCTTACTGCCGATGCGGTTTCGCAACTGGTCACGCTCGGCCTGAAAAGCGTCCGGGTCACCCTGGACGGACCGAGGGAGAACCATGACCGGTATCGACCTTTCTCATCGGGAAAAGGGAGTTTCGAGATCATCATCAGGAACCTGCGGGACGTCTGCGGCCTTATAAAGGTGGGACTGTCCGGCAACTACACCCGGGACAATTACAGGGAGTTCCCCCGGCTTCTGGACGAGCTTAATGAACGTGGGGTGACCCCCGAGAAGATAGCGCACGTGATGTTCGCACCGGTAAGCGACACCCTGGGCGAGCACCTCATGCCCGAATTTTCCGAGGGTTGCTGCTCCATTGACGAGCCGTGGTTGGTTGAGGCGAGCATATTCCTCCGTGAGGAGATCCTGCGGCGGGGGTATTACACGCCCAAGGTCATGCCAACCACCTGCATGGTCGAGTTCAGGGACAACCTGGTGGTCAACTATGACGGCACCCTGTACAAATGTCCGGCGTTCATCGGCTGCGAAGGGCTCGACACGGGTCACCTGGAGAGCGGGGTCGGGGATTACCGGGAATCGCACAACATGGATGTCTGGAAAAAAGACGAATGCCTTGACTGCGCCTACCTTCCACTTTGCTTCGGCGGCTGCAGGTTCTTGAAACTCCTGCAGAGCGGCGCCATCAATGACGTGGAGTGCCGCAGGGCCTGGTTCGACGCTACCCTGGAGGAGCTTGTTCTGCAGGATCTGCGCTATTCCAGGAAATAGTCTCCCCGTGCAATGGGCATCCGGAGTTTCCTCTTCCGCCATACATTGTTTTATGCACTGTTCTCCGAAGAAGAAATTAGGCAAATTGACTAACCTATTTCTCCTGTTAAGCTGATGGTAACTTCGCCATCCGGAATTCAACACGGGAGAAAGGAGTATGTCATGGAAAACGAAGAGATTATTGTGCTGGAAGAATTCGAAGAGTCGCCCGACGGCCCCGAAGTGTTGTGCTGTTCCCTGACTTACCTGCCTTTGAGGGGCTAGCCCTGCCGTCCCAGGATAAAAAAGGGAGCTCGCTCCCTTTTTTATCCCGCCACCTTATCTGATACGGCCGGCACCATTTCGCCGGTGTACCCCCTGCTTCATTTCAGTTTCGGCGTCGCGATCAGGGTCGTGTATGCATCTTTCAAAATGCTTGACAGGCACATTGCGTCATGGTATAAACGCGTTCTCTTTGCAGAAAACCTAATATTCCCCAGTAGCTCAGTCGGTAGAGCAGGTGGCTGTTAACCACCTTGTCCGTGGTTCGAGTCCGCGCTGGGGAGCCATACTATCAAGGCCATATCCGAACAGGGTATGGCCTTTTTCATAGCCAATCAACGTTACCGGTCTCGCCAGAAGTATCATCAAAAATTCGAAGTTCGTCCACGATGTGGAGCCATACCCCAAAAATGGGACTTTTCAAAGAGAAAAGTCCCATTTTTGGGGTATGCAGTAATCCCTGTAATCAGTCACCAGCGATTCATGTGTTCAAGTTTATCAGCTGATACGGCCCTCTTTGCGAGGGAACCAAGAGCCAGTCGCACGGCATCACCGATAGCAATAACCCCAACGACCGCAAGTTTCTCCCCGATGTCAGGCCGGTTATCAATCGGGTTCGCTTCGCACGTGTCACATGACGGAAACGCCCTGGTCGCGGAGGTACTTTTTCAATTCGGGAATCCCAATGATTCCGAAATGGAATACCGATGCGGCGAGCAGTATGGTAGCTCCCGCTTCTACGGCCTCAAGGAAATGCTCCCATTGTCCCGCTCCGCCGGATGCCACAACTTCAGCGGAAACGGCATTTTTGATGGCCTTGATTACCGGCAGATCATAGCCGGTCCGCGCGCCGTCGCCGGCCTTGCTGGTGGGCAGGATGACCGGGATACCGTATCCGTCAACACGTCGCGCCCATTCCACTGCATCCGTTCCGGTTGCGGTTCGCCCCCCGTCGATGTAGACTTCATAGCCAGAGGGCATGGCGCTGTTTTTGTCCACGTCGATGGCAACCGTTACCACATCAGGGCCGAATTCCTTGACCATGTCAGGGATCAGTTCCGGTTTACGGAAAGCTGCGCTGCTCACCGATACCTTATTCGCACCTGAACGCAGCACAGCCTCCGCCGACTTCACATCCGAAATGCCTCCTCCGACGGTAAACGGCACTGTCGTAACTTCCGCGACACGTTTCACCATATCCAGCATGGTGGCCCGGCCCTCCACCGTGGCCGTGATATCGAGCATCGCAAGTTCGTCCGCTCCGTTACGGCAGTATGCCAGCGCGCATTCCACCGGATCTCCCGCATCCTTGATATCCACGAAATGGACTCCCTTCACGACGCGTCCGTTCTGCATGTCCAGACACGGCATGATACGAATCGGCTTCCTCATCAGCGGCATCCTCCTTTTTGTCATCATTATTGATCAGCAGTGCTTCGAGCGGAGAGTACGCCAAATTATCGCAAGAAACAACGGCTTTCTGAATTGCGGCACCATCCTCGTTGCTGGGGAGCCATACTCCAAAAGCGCGAGTTTTCCTTGCGCAAAGCCCCCTTTTTCGTCCGAGAAAAATCGAGCCGACCGAAACTCATCCCTCCAGCGTTGTTTTTGCGGATTGGTAATCATGTTCGGATGCAGTTCGTAACGGGCTGCCAATTCGCTGATGGTCTGCTCGCCACGAATTGCCTCCAAGGCAACCCTGGCCTTAAGCTCGGCGGAATAACGCTTGCGTCTAGTCATGCTCATGGGTGGTAGTCCTCCTTAACAGGTTGCAGTTATCTACCTTAACACTCTGTCCGTTTTTTGGGAGCCACCCCTGTAATTTCTGGATTCCCGCCTACGCGGGAATGACCGGAAAGCAACCTTTGTCTGGGGACAGTTCCGTAGAAAAACGTTGACAAGCCCTCGCAGAAATGGTATCGATGCAGAAAATTGTTTGAGCAGATAGACGATAATACTTAACCATTCGTAAGAATGGGGCGGAAAGCCTACGGGTCTTACTGAGACAGCCGGGTTGCCGAAATATCACGCGATATTTGGTCCCGGCTTTTTTTGTTGTCAAAACATAAAAAGGAGATCGAGTCAGTAAGAGATGTCCCTTCAAGGATGCCGTAGTATACCGGTCGTGTCTGTGACGGGAAAACGGCATTAAAAGGTTGGTGGTGAACGATAATACTCAACCATCCGCGAGGGTGGGGCGGAAAGCCTACAGGGTCTCTCTGAGACAGCCGGGTTACCGAAATGTCACCTTGTATTCGGTCCCGGCTTTTCTGTATATGAAACTGCGGGGAACAATCTCAACAAGAGGTTACGGTCAACAAAGACTGCAAGGATGAACATTATTCAAACAGGAAGTCGGTCGTCTCGATGTAAGTACAGAAACGGATGCCCGGTGTATTTTTTATTGTCGAGAAAGGTACCTTGTTGAACCCATGTATCGAATAGTTAAGCTGTCACTGTTATCCAATTGGTGTCGTCTTATAGCTCTAGGTATATTCGTCTTCTATCTCCATGGATGTGCTGTTATGAAAAGTGTCCAGGAGAAAGCATGGTCTTTTCCAGGCCATCCTGAAAAGGAGATCGAACGAAATGAGTTTACGGTTGCAAAAGGAGAAGACGTCATTGGCCGGTTGGCAGTCATCAGGCTTGAAAAGGGGGACACGCTGCCGGATATTGCAAGGCACTTCGGTTTGGGGATCAATGCAATCAGCACAGCGAATCCAGGGGTGGATATATGGGTGCCGGAGGCCGGAGAGAGTATCATGTTGCCTCTGAGTTTTATCCTGCCGGACGCTCCCAGAAAAGGCATTGTGGTCAACTTGGCCACCATGAGGCTCTTTCAATATAAAGAGGATGACAAGTCGCTGGTGGTGTCGACTTACCCGGTCGGCGTCGGGACCAAAGAGCGACCTACACCCAGAGGCCAAATGCGTGTTGCGCGCAAGGCAACCCGGCCGACCTGGCATGTGCCTGCTTCAATTGCTGAGGACCATCGAAAAAAAGGAGATCCTCTGCCCGCGGAAGTTCCGCCGGGACCTCAAAATCCCCTGGGAGAATACGCGCTTTATTTAAGCAAATCGGGTTATCTGATCCATGGTACCAACAAACCGGCCAGCATCGGTCTTAAGGCAACCAATGGCTGCATGAGGCTCTATCCGGAAAACGTGAAAAAGCTCTACAATGACACCCCGGTCAATACACCCGTAGTCATTGTCAACCAGCCATATCTCATAGGTCAACGCGATGGAGTACTCTACATGGAAGCTCATACGCCTCTGGAAGGCTCGGGTACGGTTGAGCAGGAAAAGGTATATGCAAAATTGAGAAATATTGAAGATAAATCGGCGCGTACGCTTGACTGGAAAAAAGTTAAGGAAGTGCAGACCGAGGCCCGAGGGATTCCTGTTCCCATCTTCGAGATACGTCAGGGAAGCGAAAAAGAGGTTCCGAAACCCATAAAAGTAGAGCACCCGGACAAATTGTACGGCAAACCGGAAATACCGGAACTGAGGCTGGATGCATGGTATGTTTTGGCTGCTGATGTGCGGGAAGAGATTGATGCCCTGAGAATTGCCGCCATTATCAACCACCAGGGGCCGCAAATCCCGGCAAGGGTGTTATCAAGGAACAAGGGCTACCGTGTTATCGCCGGCCCTTTCAATGATATCAGCGAGGCCAAAGACGCAGCCAAACGCCTGAAAATCGATTTGGACATAGATGGTATACTGATTGAACCTGTCCAGAAGGGATAGTCGGTCCCGCCTGTTCTCGTGTTCGGGCGGGATGGCGCGGATTTCAGGCCTTCCCCTTCCTGGCAAGGTACACTGAGCAGAAAGGAGGTGATTAGAAATGAAGAGAAGTCTTTTGCTGATCTCGATGATGCTTGTTCTCCCTGTTACGCTGATTGGTTGCGCAACATCCGGTGACCTCGAGAAAGTGCAGGCGGAGCAAAAACTGATTGATGCGAAAGCTGAGCAGGCGTTGCAGGATGCGCAAGCTGCCAAGGCGGCGGCCGATGCGGCCAAGTTAAGGGCGGATGAAACATCAGCCCGCGCTGAAGATGCCATAAAGGCTGCAGAGGAAAGGGAAAGGATCGCAGATGAAAAGGCGCAAAAAGCTGACGCCGCTTTCCAGAGATCGATGAGGAAGTAAGGTAAGTTGATTTAAGGTAGCTGTTAACCTTTCCTGTGGTACTCCGGATAAGGAAGCGGCAGGGCACTAAAACCCTGCCGCTTCCTTATCCACTATTCAAGCCTGTCAGGGCCATTCAAACGTTTGACCTGTTGAACCGGGATGTCAGGCTCTTAGCATAAAGATATTCCTGATGCTTCTGCCAAGGGGTGCGGAGATGAGACCACTGAGAATCTTCCAGCTTGTACTGTCCGAAAGATTTAGACCGTCTTTGGCATATATGGCTGAAAAACAAAGCAGGATTGGAGAGCGTTTTTGCTTTTTCTTTCGTTGCATCATAATCACATCGATTCTGATATCCGGATGCAGCCACTTTAATGAAGGATCCCGGGCCAGGTCAACCTTCGAAGAGGCGAATGCTTTGTTCAGTCAGGGAAGCTACAGGGCCTCTCTGAACAAATATGAGCAGATTATTGAAAAATATCCCACGACGGGAGACAGGGTTCTGTTCGAGATGGGCATTATCCATTCTTATCCGAAGAATGAACAAAAAGACTATCAGAAATCCCTGGAATGTTTTCAGAAGATCCTGAAGGATTACCCGGGGAGCGGGTACAGGCAGGACAGTGAGATGATGATATTTTATATCAATAATGTCGCTCTCAAGGATAAAACGATTACTGCGCAGCAATCACAGATTGAGACTCTCCGGCAAAAGGTTGAAAGCAAGGAGAACGAGGTTATTACACTGCAAAAAAAGATTGAGGCGCTCGAAAAGAAGGTTTTTGCTTATGCAATCCAGGGGGGATCGGCGGATAAGATTTTGATAGAGAAAAAAGAACGACGATTGATGTTGATCGCAAAGGGTGAGGTGCTCAAAACCTATAAGATAGCCTTGGGGGGAAACCCCGTCGGTCCAAAAGAAAGGCAAGGCGATAACAAAACCCCGGAGGGGACCTACGTCATCGATTCAAGAAACAAGAACAGCCGTCATCACCTTTCTCTTCGTATTTCCTACCCAAACGAGAGAGACAAAAAGCGCGCAAGAGAACTGGGCGTTTCTCCGGGCGGAGACATCATGATCCACGGGATCAAGAATGGTTTCTCGTGGGTTGGTGATTCTCATGCGGAGATTGACTGGACAAAAGGGTGTATTGCGGTATCAGACGAAGAAATAGAGGAAATTGCCAAGCTGGCGCCAAATGGTACGATTGTCGAGATAAGGCCGTAGAAGATTTCTCCCTGTAATACATCATTCCCACCTGCAAAGGAGCCTGCATGCTCCAACACCAGGGCCCTCTTGCCTCGAGTTTGCCGTTCTGGACACGATATCAGACCAACGGGCGATATGACTTGAGTTACGGTGGGCTTACGGTGACCTTTGTCGCCTTGATCAGCCATAGCACCTCGCTACCGACATCGAGCCCCAGGGAGTGCCATGACGATGTTCTGACGACTGCCGTAATCGGGGACCCGTGGTAGTCCAGAACGACGCGTGTAAGGGCTTCTCCTTGTTCCACCGAATCAACCACTGCGGTGAAGCGCTTCTTGATGGTGGTGTCTTCCGAAAAATATTTCGCCAGAATCACGTCCATTTCGTCGAAAGATACTGCAACGGCATCTCCCGGCTGAAAGGGAGGCTTGTCATCAGTACATGCGCCTATACCTGCGATGGTAAAGCCGGTCGGCAATTGGATTTCATAAGTTGCGTACGGGTCGTCCCGGGTTACACTGACGACCTGTCCGTTGAGTTTGTTCATTTCCTCCTCCTTTCCTCAAGATGAATTTTTCTCCGGTAATGAACCCGTTTGTCCGGATTTATGCGGATAGAGTCAGGCTGTAAGGCTTTATTTACAGGCAAGTTCTTAGTCTTTCAGGTACCCAAGCATGGAAAGAAGCGCTGAATTCCTGTTGTCATGCAGCCAGGCGGCGGCAAGGCGAATTGGTTCGAGGGCGTCGTTCAGCGGCACGAATACCACGTTTGGATGCGGCAGGTTCCTGACATCGCTTGGCATGAGACATACCCCCACACCCGCCCCGATCATACCAAGCACTTCAACAAGGCTGTTGGCCTTGACCGCCAAGGTCGGTTGGAATCCCGCCGAGGTGCATGCCTTGGTGATGGTCTGATTGCGACCGGGAAACTTCTCTTCACAGTAGCCGATAAACTTTTCCGACTCCAATTCCCGGAGCCGGATCACGGTACGTTCTGCCAGTCGGTGCCGGGCCGGAATGGCTGCTTCCAATCTCAGTTCTTTCACTGCCGTTATCCGTATTCCATTGTGCAGGTCATCGTAAGGATTACCGAGAAACGCTACGTCGATCAGATAATGTTCCGCAGGGCGACAATCTGATCACCTGGGGGCATTTCGTGCATGACGAGCTCGATTTCCGGGTGTTCAAGGGTCAGTTTTCTCATGATGTCACCAAGAAAGGAGGCAAGTGCGGTTGCGATGAAACCGATAGAGAGCTTGCTCCGCACGTGACCGGCCTCTTTCGTCGCTTTTACCGCTTCTTCGCAGTCGTTCAGGATCCGGCGCGCGTGCTGGAAAAATGTTTCTCCGGCCGGCGTAAGGTCGAGCCCGGACCGTTGGCGAAGGAACAGAACGGTGTCCAATTCGCGCTCCAGCTCCCGGAGCAACCGGCTGATGACCGGTTGAGAGATGTTCAGGGTATGCGACGCCTTAGTGAAATTCCGTTCTCTGGCGGCGGCGACAAAGTATCTGATATGACGGAGTTCCATGGTCACAAGTATTACATTTTATTATGGCAGATCAATAAAAATACTTTGATGCGTTCTCGCGTCACGGGACTATACTTTCAAAAAAGCTGCAAAATTCAGAGACGAGGTGAGCGATATGAGTAAATTGGAACTGCTGAATCCCCAAAATTCCACCGTCATTTTCATTGACCACCAACCGCAAATGACCTTCGGTGTCGCCAATATCGACCGGCAGACCCTCTTCAATAACGTTCTCCTGCTGGCCAAGGCGGCGAAAATCTTCAAGGTGCCGACCATTCTCACCACTGTTGAAACCAAAAGCTTCTCCGGCAACATGTGGCCGCAACTCCTGGATATCTTTCCGGATCAGGAACCGATTGAGCGTACCTCCATGAACTCCTGGGAAGACGCGAGCTTTGTCGCCGCGGTGCAGAACACCGGCAGGAAGAAGTTGGTTATTGCCGCTCTCTGGACCGAGGTTTGCCTTGCTTTCCCGGCCTTGGAGGCGATGAAGGCGGGCTACGAAGTTTACGCGGTCGAAGACGCCTCGGGCGGTACCAGTGTGGCCGCCCACAACGCGGCCATGCGCCGTGTTGAACAGGCAGGCGCGGTGCCGGTGACGGCTCTGCAGGTCATTCTCGAGTATCAACGCGACTGGGCGCGCAAGGATACCTACAACGCGGTCATAGCGGTTGTGAAGGAACATTGCGGGGCTTACGGTCAAGGGGTTGAGTACGCCTATACCATGGTCCACGGCGCGCCACCCGGCCGAAGCGGCGCCGCACACTAAATCATGGAAGGCACGGAGAGCGAACACGGTCCCTTGACGGTCGTGGTTACCTGGCGCGTCCGGCAGGGGTGTGGAAGGGAGTTCGGGGCGTGGCGGCGGGAAGTTTCCGCCGCCGCTCTCGGTTTCCCTGGCCACATGGGAGTAAACGTCATCCTTCCCGGCAAGGAGGGGAGGGAGTATGTCGTAATTTTCCGGTTCGATACGTACGAGCACCTGCGTGACTGGCAGGAATCCGACATCCGCCGGGAGTTGCTGAAGAAGGCCGAGGCGTTAGTGGAAGGCGGACCGTCGTACCAATTGGAGAGCGGCCTGGAATACTGGTTTGTGCCAGGGGGAACGCCTTCGCTCCCTCCAACCTGGAAAATGGCCGTCGTCACGGTCCTCGCTGTCTGGCCGGTAAGCATTTGTGTCCAGTGGCTGCTTCAGCCGCTCATGGGAAAACTGCCTATGCCTCTGCGGGCACTTCTGGCGGCTGTGGGCATAGTCATTCTTCTCACGTGGGCGGTCATGCCGGTGCTGGTGAGAATCCTCAGACCCTGGCTGCAGCACCGCCCGGAAGGGAGGTAGAAAATGAATGCACCAGAGATGGTTTTATATAATGGCAAGATTACTACCCTCGATGAGGCCCGACCGCACGTTTCGGCCGTGGCCGTCACCGGCGGTCGGATCACGGCAACCGGCGGTGATGAACTCCTCACCACCGCCGCCGACAGCACCGGGCGGATCGATCTCAGGGGGCGCCGGGTCATTCCGGGTCTCAACGATTCCCATATCCACGTGATCCGCGGCGGCCTTAACTTCAACATGGAACTGCGCTGGGACGGGGTTCCATCACTGGACGATGCCCTGGTGATGCTCGGCGAGCAGGCCCGGCGTACCCCTCCGCCCCAGTGGGTGCGGGTAGTCGGTGGCTGGTCCGAGTTCCAGTTCGCGGAAAAGCGCATGCCGACACTGGAGGAGGTGAACCGGGTTGCGCCCGATACACCGGTCTTTATCCTCCACCTGTACGACCGTGCCCTGGTCAACAGGGCGGCGCTCCGAGCGATGGGCTACGCGCGCGAGACCCCGGACCCGCCGGGCGGGGAGCTCCAGCGCGACAAAGCCGGCAACCCGACCGGGCTCCTCATTGCCCGACCGAACGCCATGATCCTGTACGCAAGCTTGGCAAAGGGGCCGAAGCTCTCCTATGAGGATCAGCTCAACTCTACCCGCCAGTTCATGCGCGAGTTGAACCGGCTCGGCCTCACCAGCGTCATCGATGCCGGCGGCGGCTTCCAGAACTATCCGGACGATTACCGGGTGATCGAGGAGTTGGCGGGGAAAGGCGATCTCACCCTGCGGATCGCCTACAATCTCTTCACTCAGCATCCGAAAGAGGAGTTGACGGATTTCTCCCGGTGGGTCACCATGACCTCGCCGGGTAAGGGGGACGATTTGTTGCGCATGAACGGCGCCGGCGAGATGCTCGTCTTCTCTGCCGCGGATTTCGAGGATTTCCTAGAGCCGAGGCCCGACCTGTTGCCGGTGATGGAGGAGGAACTTGCCCAGGTGGTCCATCTCCTCGTGGAGAATCGCTGGCCGTTCCGCCTCCATGCTACCTACGACGAGTCGATCTCGCGCTTCCTCGACGTGTTCGAGTCGGTCAACCGCGACGTCCCCTTCAACGGCCTGCGCTGGTTCTTCGACCACGCCGAGACCATAACGCCGCGGAGCCTTGAACGGCTGCGGGCGCTGGGGGGCGGCATCGCCATCCAGGACCGGATGGCCTTCCAAGGGGAGTACTTCCGGGAGCGGTACGGGAAAGAAGCGGCCGGACACACCCCTCCCCTACGGCGGATGCTGGAGATGGGGATACCGGTCGGGGCCGGCACTGACGCTACGCGGGTGGCGAGCTACAACCCGTGGGTCTCCCTTTATTGGCTCGTAACCGGGCGGACGGTGGGCGGTACGCAGCTCTATCCGGAGGCTAACCGCATGGGGCGCGAGGAGGCGCTTCGTCTCTACACGGCCGGGAGCAGCTGGTTCTCGGGTGACGAGGAGAAAAAAGGGATCCTGGCGCCGGGACAACTCGCCGACCTGACGGTCCTCTCCGCCGACTACTTGACGATCCCGGAAGAGGAGATCAGGGGGATAGAGTCGGTTCTCACCATACTCGGCGGCAAGGTGGTCTACGGAGCGGAAGAGTTCGGCAGCCTGGCGCCGCCACCTTTGCCGGTCAGCCCCAACTGGTCGCCGGTGGGGGCCTACGGTGGCTACCATCGAGGAGCGGCCGCGTCGGCGGCGATCCATAAGGGGTGCGCCTGCCACAGTCATAAACGGGTATGGTCGCCCAGAGAATCGCGGTTCTGGGGGATCGGCTGCGACTGCTTCGCCTTCTGAAGTTTTCCGAAAACATCGATAGTCTGGTATAACTGCGGACAAATTTGAAAAGGAGGTAATCAATGGCCAAAGTTTTGGTAGTGTTCTACAGCATGTACGGCCACGTGTCGAGGTTGGCGGAGGCTGTCGCCGAAGGTGTCCGGGAGGTCCCCGGATGCGAGGCGGCAATAAGGAGGGTACCCGAGACCCTTTCCGAAGAGATCCTCGGCAAGATGGGGGCACTTGACGCCCAGAAGGCAATAGCCAGCATTCCGCTGGTGCAACTGGACGAACTGGCTTCAGCCGATGCGATAATCTTCGGCACCCCGACCCGCTTCGGGAACATGTGCGGACAGATGCGCCAATTTCTCGATTCTACCGGCCAACTCTGGTTGAATGGTTCCCTGGTGGGTAAGGTCGGCAGCGTTTTCACGAGCTCCGCCACCCAGCACGGCGGACAGGAGTCCACCATTCTGAGCTTCCACATCACCCTGCTTCACCAGGGAATGGTGGTTGTCGGCCTCCCTTACGCATTTGCCGGACAAATGGACAACAGTCAGATAACCGGTGGATCTCCCTATGGCGCTTCCACCATCGCCGGTACCGACGGTTCACGGAGCGCGAGCGAAAACGAAATCGCTGGAGCCCGTTTCCAGGGCGCCCATGTGGCACGGATTGCCCGGAAGCTTTCGCAAGCCGGTTGAGAAAGATAGGAAGGTAACGGGTCCATAACCGGCCAAGACGAAAAAATGGGACTTTTTTCCAGAAAAAGTCCCATTTTTTCGTCTTTACATCTGTTGCATCATTGCTTCTCAAAAATACAGGAAACTCCCTCTCCTTTTAATGCCGGTCCTACACATCCATTGCAATAAATACAGGCTGCCGGGGCAGTGCTTCCGTCTTTCCAACGGTTAATCAGATTCGGTTCGCGGATCAGTGGGCGGCAAAGGGAGACATAATCCGCCAGGCCGTCGTTTACCAGTTTTTCGGCTACTTCGGGAGAGCGAATGCCGCCCACTAACATCAAAGGCACGCTGATTTTCTCTTTATAACGGACAGCCGCGTCTTTGTAATAAACTTCCTTTTCAGGCGAATCCAAGGCCCCGGGCCTGAGACTGGAGAACGCTCCTGAGGCGTATACCGTGCCGCCGCTCACTTCTATGGCATCTACGCCGGCCTTTTCGAGCATCGCGCATACCTGAAGCATCTCATCCACGGTAAGGCCACCTTCGAGGAAATCCTCTGAATTGATTTTGACGAAGACCGGATACTTCTCACCAACCTCATTCCTCACCGCCAAGAGCACATCAAGGAGGATTCGTGCCCGGTTCTTTATGTTGCCGCCGTAGTTGTCGGTCCGTTTGTTGAAAAAGGGGGAGAGAAATTGACTCAGCAGATAACCATGTGCCCCATGGATCTGCACGCCGTCGAAGCCGGCTTTTTTCGCCCTGCCCGCCGCCTTTCCGAATGCCTTGGCAACCTCGTCGATTTCCTGCACCGACATTTCCCGACAAGGAGGAAACTTGTCGGTGTGGTTCGCGGAAGGGCCCGATGCTTCTACCCCGGTTAAAGCCGGATTGGCGTAACATCCCCCATGGGCCACCTGGAGGACGACCTTGCCTTGAGCATCGTGAATTGCCTGCGCCATTTCCGCGAGCCCAGGGATAAATTCGTCGCCGTAAACCGCCAACTGCCAGGGAGTGGCCTTTCCGTCCGCTTTCACAGAGGCCATTCCCGTAATTATCAGACCCACGCCACCGCGTGCACGTTCAACCACCGCGTCGATGTTTCTCTGAGTACAGAATCCCTTGTCATCGGCACGTCCGTCCCATGTGGCCGAAAATACGAACCTGTTTTTGAGCGGCAGTCCGTTGATGTCGGTTTTTTCGAACAATTTGGTCATTTTGTCCCTCCGATCTTTTCGATACCAGATTCCACAATTTTTTCCATGGTGCTTCCTCCCTGTTTTGAGATGTGCAGAGCATACTTTGATCAATTGGACCAGCCTGCTCAAGTTTGCATAATGCCATGCCATGTGAAAGCAGATTCCAGGCTGTTACCGCACATTAAACTCATCCTGCCGGACGCTTCTTCCGATTGGACATGCCGCGAGACAGCGGAAGCAGAAATACTGGTAGCCTATGAAGCCCGCCTGATACATGCTCATATAATCGGGGCTTTGGAGCATGGCCTTTTGCTCTTCGGGCGTTGCCTCGCCAAAGCGCGACCAAAAGGCGATACTGGTCCTCATCCCGTACGGCTGGCTGTTCCCGAGGCATTTCAGCATGTCCGTCTTTCCTTCAACATCTAAAGCTCCGGCGGGGCACGCTCGAACACAAAGGCCGCAACCGGTACAGGGATTTTGTGCCGGGGGCGGATCCGACACCAGCTCCAGTTGCGTGAGCACCGCCGTGAAGATTACCCGGGTCCCGAAACGCGGGTGGACGACAATATTATGGAGTCCGAAGGAACCAAGGCCTGCCGCAATCGCCGCGTGACGCAGCGATACCTCGCCGACCCCGATCTTTTGAGGAGTGGCAAAATCCATCGGATAGGAAACTGGGACCGCTACGGCGGGGCTGCCGAGCCGGGTTTCAACATAACGGGCCACCCGATAGCACGCGGGTCGAGTGAATTCCATCAGGTCGAGCCTGGCGTTCATCGCCAGTTGAGGGCTCGGACTTTCGCAGGCCGACAGCTCGTGGAAGGCCATGACGATCATGGATCTGGCTCCGGGGAACAGCGACTCAATGGAAGGGGATCTGGGACTCCGGTAGTCATCTACCGATGCGAATCCAACATCGTCTACCCCCAGGCCCAGGACGAAATTACGAATGGCTTCCTTCAAGTCTCTCATTTCAGTACCCCTCTCTTTTTTACCCCGAGATCTCCCTCTCGGCCCTTTCGCACATTTTCAAAAACAGAGTTACTGCAATAATCAGCATCTGCAAATAGACCGGTCTATGTATTTGTGATCAAAAAAATGCAGTGGCTTATCGCCGCTTATTTAACAGCCAAAAACCTGTCGAAGTGCAAGTAGATGAAATTCTTCAACGGTTCAGATGATTTTTTCACTTTGGAGCGAAGAAGCGCTCCCTGGAATGATGAAATCAGACTCTCCGCAAGCATTTCAGGGTCCAGATCCGCGGGGATGTTCTTTTCCTCCTGTGCCTGAAAAAGCAAACCGGATAAAACCTTGGCCCAGCCACGCAGGGATTGCTCAAGACGTTGCCGGACATTCTCGTATTGGTCGGACATTTCCAGGCTCAGGTTGCCGATCAGGCACCCCTTGGTGCACTCGTTATTTTCAAATCTCGTGATCAAGGTTTCGAAGCTTTTCTTGATACGCTCCAGGGGCGGTAATGATTCATCATTGAAGATCGGGTGGAAAACTTCATTGATTTCAGCGGTATACCTGTCGATTATAGCTAGGCCAAAATCTTCCTTGCTGGAAAAGAAGTTGTAGAACGACCCCTTCGGCACATTTGCCTGCTTCAGGATGGCCTCGACACCAGTGGCGTTGAACCCTTTGATTAACATGATGTCCAGTCCCGCCTGCACGATATCGTCTTTGCTGTGAATCCTTTTCATGGATTATAAATTAGACCGGTCGTTCCAATATGTCAAGTGATTTTTTCTGCTCTTTTTTCCCAGTGTCCGGATCCGTCAGCGTCAGGGTGCGATGTGTTCGTTGTGGAACCAAACGGGGGGAGCAGAGCGTAGATATCCTGCCGTCGAAATGGTCGGGAGATGAACGGTACGCGTTTCTCCTGGTCGAGAAATGGCGTTGGCGGCCTATTTCTCAACAGTCTCAGCGCCCGACGAGTATGCCCAGTATGAGAAACAGAAAGGCCGCGCAGAGCAGCAGCGGGGACAGGGGGTACCACGCGGGCTCCGTGGTTTTGGTGTACTCAATGGTTCGTGCCCGTTTCAGGATGGCCTCGACTATGCCGTCATCGCCGCGTTCATCGTGCGCTCGAAAGTAGCTCCCTCCGGTCATGTCGGAAATGCTCTTCAAGGTATCCTGTTCCAGCCGTGTCCTCAGGTAGGACCCGTCTTCATCCAGGTAATAGCCATCGACGTTCCCTTGCGAATCCCTGATGGGGATCAGGACGTTTTGCCCCATGCCGATGCCGACCGTGTAGATGGCGATTCCCTGGGCCGCGGCACGCTGCGCGGCTTCATAGACCGGTGACTTGTCATCGCTGATATCTTCGCCGTCCGAGATCAGAATGACGGCTTTGACGGTTTTGCCCGGGCTTCCTTCGAACAGTGAAATGCCGGTCATGATCGCCTGGCTCAGATCGCTGCCGGGAATGGTTATGGTAGCGTCATTGACGTGTTTCAGGATGTAGCGGCAGTATCCATAGTCGGTGGTCAGCGGGACAATCGGAACGCCCTTGCTGGCAAACACGAAGACACCCGCACGTTCCCCCCGCAGCGCGGTGATGATGTTGAGGGCGCAATAGCGTGCACGGTTCAGCCGGTTCGGTATGGCGAACAGCTTTTTTCCCTCTTCCGGGATGGCTTCGTCTTCCGCCAGCATCGATTTCGATACGTCGATGCCGATGGCTACCTCAATGCCGCTCCGGTTGAACACCACCCTGGTATATTGCACCTTGGGCTCGGCCAGGGCGAAAATGGTCGCCGCCAGTGCGAGGCTGAAGAAAAGGGTCGAGACCGCATAAGAAAGGGGACGCTTTCTGACGTGGGCAAACCGGTACAGCCAGGTACTCGCCCCCCTGTAGGATATGCATGAATAGACAAGGTAACAGGGAATGACGAGCAGCAGCCATAAATAGCTGCTATGTTCCAGATTCATGGCGAACCTTCTATTTCTTGATAATGGTTTCTATGGGCTCGCCGGGGCCATAGCCGCCGATTTCGGGTATCAGCGTTTCAAGGTTATCCTTGAGCGTCTTGTTTCTTTCCATATCAGTCATGGAGACCTCGAATTTCTGCACGTTCCCCTTACCGCTGAGCACCTCGAAGTTCCAGCGGGGTATGTTTTTCCGCGCCGGCGGCGCGCCGGCCTTGTCCACCGCCTCGATGGCGGCCTTGTAGTCTGTCAGCGCATCGCGCATGACACTCTGCACCTTGTCCACATGCTGCCCGGTTTCGAGCATCACGAACGCGCTCAGCACCTTGGCCGACCCGGCTGTATTGTACAACTGCCAGACCAGGGAGGGGCTCAGCGACGCCGAATCCGCCAGCGTGCCGCCGCACCGCTCAATCATCTCGTCGAGAAGCGTTTTGATCCGGGCGCCGTAAGCGTTTGTCTGGTCCTGCAGTTCGACATTGCTCCGGGCCCGTTGCATGTATTGCAGCATCTCCAGGGCGATACGCCATTGTCGCTGCACTATGCGCAACTGGATTTCCGGGAGCGCGGGTGACAGCTTTTTGTAGGCCGCAACCGCGGCATGGTCGTCGGCGATTGCGTCCGCTTTTTGCAGCTCCTGCTGCACGAGTCTGTTGCGCGTTTCCTGCGCAATTGCGGTACGGTACTCGTGGGCGCCGTATATGCCCAGGAGCATGAAAGCGACGGACAAAAGAACGATGACGGTGATGGTTATCCCGGTTTTCATAGCCATGGTCTAGATCTTTCTCGTGGCTGGGAGTATCCGTAAAAGGCACGAGGCGGCCAACATGCCGACGGCGGCCAGCGCGAGCGGCCTTCTGGTGTCCTTTTTCCGTTTCTCCAGTTTTACCAGCAGTCTGTTTTTCTCCATTTTATTGATCTGGTCGTACACCGCGGTGATCTGCGTTCTGTCCAGGGTGCGGGGCATATGGAATATGTGTCCCGAAGAAGATTCACCCGCGGGCACCTCAAGGGCCTGGCGCACTTCGCCGGTAACGTCACCCCCCACGACGACAAGATAGAGCTTGATGCCCAGCCGTTTGACCAGGCCTATCACGTTGACGAAGTTGAGCAGCCCCTGCTCTATGTCTTCAGTGAGTTTGTTCGCCTCTATGCGGCCGTCCGTAAAGAGCACGATAGCCATACCCTGACCGAAATTGATGTCCTTCAATGCAGGGGGAACCGCTATCGTTGAAGCGCTTTCTCCCATCAGTGAGTAGCGCAGCTCGTTTATCTGCTCGTAGGACGGCTGGCTTTCCTCCGGGAGAAACATGAAAAAGACGCACACCGCGAGCCAGGCGGCATACGAGGCATTGGTCTCGCCCCCGACGGTCAGCTCCCTGAATACCGTTGAGTCCTTCTCCCTGCTGAGCAGCTCAAGCTTTTTCCTGAGTATCTCCTTGTCAAAGGACGGGGGGGCTATCAACTGCGCAACGTTGGAAAAAGCGATTATGCCGATCAGGTCGTCCTTCTGGCGCATATCGATAAAAGCGGACGCTCCTTCGAGGGCGACATCTCCCAGGGTTACGCTGCCGGCCTCATCGATTGTCCTCCCCATGGAGCCGGAGAGATCCTGAACCAGCATTATCCACTTGGTTTCGGGGTATGTCTTCTGCCAGTAGCTTGCATACTGAACGTTCGCGACGGCAAGAACCATCAGGACCATGGCGGTGCCGGCAAGGACATCCGCACCGTAAGCCTTTATGGGTCCGGGCCGCAGGTCCCGGCCGATGGCGGAAACCAGTGAAAAGCCGGTTCTGCCGACATGTTTTCTGCTGACAATGAGCACCGCCGGTATTATCGCTAAGAGCAGCAGTGCCCATGGATACTGGATGCTCATGGGAGGTTACCCGTGCGCCGCCCCGTTGCGGGAGACCAGATCGACCAGCTTCAGGATTTCACTCTGCAACCGGTCAAGATCCTGATGGTGCTCCAACTCAAGGGCGACGCTGTTATCGATGTCGGCAAGGATGGTGCCCAGCGAATCAACGCATTCCCTGGGAAGGTGCGTGGCGATGGTTTCCATGAACTGCTTGCCGCTCCCTCCCGTATATTCCGGTTCAATTCCGAAGAGAGCCACCAGGTAAGCGCGCAACCGGGCGCCGACCTCGCTCAGGTAGCTCCAGTGGGGCGGGGTCGGCGTGGCCTGCAGCAACTCGCGCAACTGTTCGGCCAGCCGGCCGATCCTTTTCCGTTTCTTGCTCCGGTCCCGCACGGCCGTGGTCTTGCGACGCAGGCGGAGCAGTATCCAGACCACGCATGGAACAAGCGCGGCACAAGAGACGATGGCGAGCCAGAGATGGCGCTGGGACCGGCGGTGCAGCTCGGCGAGGCGAAAATCAGGGGCAACTGGATCGGCTGGTACGATGAGCCGGTTTTCCGATCTGGCTGACGGTATGATGGAGGAAACCCTGAACAAGACCGGTTTTGTTTCAATGGAGCGCAGGGTGTTGACGGCGTTTTTGGAGCACGAAGGACACGAATAGCTGATTTTGATGGGCGGAATGATGAATTCGCCGGGGGTATAGAATCGTACCTTGCCGGTGATGACTATTGGGCTCCTGGTAATGGCCTTTGCATAGTCGTAGGGATCGAACGTGCAGTCGAAAAGCTCCTTCTGAAGCTCCGGAGGCCGCAGGTTCAACGATGCAATGGAGCTCGGATCGATGCTCACCCGGTCCGAGAAGATGATGGTGAGGGTAAACGGTATGCCGTCGCCTATATTTCCCCCACTCATGAGAAGAGACAACCTGGCCATGATCGACGGTTTGAGCTCGACCAGGTACGGCGACGCCCTGAGCACCCTGATGTCTTCCGCAAGCAGGTTGAGCGCCCTGAAGAAGGGGAGGGCCGCAACGTTGACAAGGTAGCGGTTATCTTCTTCGGCCTCTTCATCGACTGCCGCGTGGGACGCCCTGAGCAGCGCCTCCCGCTGCGCCTGTGGAGTGCCTGTCTTCCATTCCATCTCGAATGCATTGAAAAATGCGAAGGTCTTATTGTCAAGGACCAGAGTCGGGTGGACATATTTGACGGTGCCGTCCTGGCTCAGCCGGCTGATGAGCCGGCCTGCGTCCTCGGGCCTCAGGCCGTCGCGCATCCTGAAGAAACAGGCGTCTTCGGCGATGTCGGGATCATAGAGGTAGTCGACGAGAAGGTCCTGGGACCTTATGATGGCCCCGGCCTTTTTCCGGATAAAGCTCTCACCTGCGTCATTGGCAGGATCAAGCTCGTCCGCGTTGGGGAGATAGCGTCGATCAAAGACAATGGTGATCCATCGCGTGCCGATCTCCGGTACGACTTTTGTCCCGTCGCGGTAAAACCATACGGAATCAAACGAAAAGGGAGCGGCCCTGGCCACCGCTTCGGAAGCGGTATCCGCCTGCATGGCAACGAGCAGCACGAGGATCGCGAGGCACTTTCTCAAGCAGAGATTCATGGCATGCATACCTGTGTCAAGAGCGCGAAGGGGATCTTTTCATAAATTCGTTGATTTTCTGTGCGAAATCGTCCGCCGGGCTGATGGTCAGGAGATCGATCCCGGCGCGGTTCAGCCGGTTTCTGGTGACTGCGTGCAGGCTGCGCATCGTGTCGTTGTAGGCCTGCCGTTTGCCGAGATCGAGTATGACCGTGCCGCCGCTCTCATAGTCGTAGAGCGGCAGGACACCGTGCGCCAGGGGTGGCAGCTCGATTTCGCATTCCTCGAGCACCTGGATGGCCTTTACCTCGTGTCTGGTGGTCCCGTGTACCGTCTGGTGGAAGCTGTAGCCGAAGTCGAGGGGATACATGAAATCGGACAGTATGAAGGTCAGGCTCTCGGGGACCTCGTTTATGAGCGCGGTCAGGGCGACGTCCAGGTTCGTCGCGCCGCAGCGCACCGGCTCGGCCCGGGCAATGGCATAGAGAATCTCCATGAAATGGGATTTGCCCATGCGCGGTGGAATGAACTCGACGATATCGTCAGCAAAAAGGATCAGGCCGCAGCCGTCATTGCTCAGTGTGGCGCTGTAAGCCAGCGACACGGCGATGTGCGCCTGGAGCAGCTCCTTCCTGCCGAACTGCACCGATCTGCTGACGTCGTACAGGATCATGAGGTTGAAATAGCTCTCGGCAAGAAACTCCCGCACGTAGTACCTGCCGGTTTTCGCCGTGGCCTTCCAGTCGATATTCTTGAACGGATCCGTGGGTTCAAGCTCCCGCAGTGCCCAGAACTCGTATCCCAGGCCCTTGAAGATGCTTTCCCAGTCGCCGGGAAACGGCGACTGCACCCGGTGTTTGACAAATATTTCCAGCAGTTCTTTTTTGGAAATCAGGTCTTTTTCCGATTTTGCCATGGGCTTCAGTAGGGCTCGATCATTTTCAGTATTTCCCGGACGAGCATATCGGTGCTGATCTGCTGCGACAGCGCGGTGCTGTTGAGCAGGATGCGATGCCGGAGCACATGCCCGGCGCAGGTTGCCACATCGTCAAAATTGACAAAGTCCCGGTACTGGCCGAAGGCAAACGATTTTGCCAGCGCCAGCAGCGATTCGGACGCCCGGGGCGATGCCCCGAGCCGGATGTACCGGTGGAGATCCGTGGTCAGCTTCTGTGCGGCATAGGTGTCGCGCGGCCGCGTGGCCGTACAGATATTCAGTATGTAGCTCATGACGTTCCGGCTTACCCGCACCCGGTCATGGATGAGCTGCTGAACGGCCGTTATATCGTCAAGGGTAAGAACCGTCTGCACATCGGCCTTGAGTCGGTCGAAGTTGGTGTTTTTTCTTACAATGAGCTCGAACTCCTCATCCGTCCCCGGATAGCCCACGTCGTACTTCACCATGAATCGGTCGACCTGGGCTTCCGCCAACGGATAGGTGCCGATCTGCTCGATGGGGTTCTGGGTGGCAAGCACCATGAACGGATGCGGGATGTCGTAGTGCATGCGTTCGACGGTCACTTCCTTTTCCTGCATCGCCTGCAGCAGGGCCGACTGCACCTTTGGCGAGGCCCGGTTGATCTCGTCGGCGAGGAATATATTGCAGAAAATGGGGCCGAAATAGAATTCAAACTTCCTGTCCTTTTCGTTCCACACCATGGTGCCGGTTATATCGCCGGGCATCTTGTCGGGGGTGAACTGGAAACGTTTGTAATCGCCGCCGATGGCCTTCGCGAACGTCTCGACGGCAAGGCTTTTCGCCAATCCGGGCACCCCTTCGAGCAGTATGTGCCCCTTGGAGAGAAGCGTGTGAATCATCAGGCCAATCATCTCTTCCTGACCGATGACCACTTTGGCGATTTCATCCTTTATCTGTTGAATCTTATGCGCGTAGTGGTCGAAAAGCTCTTCTGTGGCGCCTTCGAGTTCCATGTTGTCCTGCCCTTTACATATATTCGAACTGCTTTCTGTGTTTCATGATCAGGTAGAGAAAAAACGGGCCGCCGAGCATTGAGGTGATAATGCCCACCTTCAGATCAAGCTCCACGACGAGCCGTACGAAAAGGTCCGCGTAGATAATGAAGACCGCGGCCAGCAGGCCGGAAAAGAATATCAGCTTCCGGTTATCCGGCCCAACGAGGCTGCGCATGATGTGCGGCGCAACCAGTCCGACAAAACCGATAACGCCCGAGACGGCAATGGCGCCACCGGTTTCGATGGAGGAAAACAGCAGGAGCCCGTTGCGGGCGCGCTTTATGTTGACCCCCAGGTTTGCCGCGGTTTCCTCTCCGAGCATGAGAAGGTTCAGATCCCTGGCAAAATACAGGGTCCCCAAAAGGGCTATGCAGGTGGTCGGCATGACTATGGCGACGTGCTCCCAGGAGCGGTTGTTGAGGTCTCCCATGAGCCAGTTCACGATCACCCGCCCCACGTCGAACTCCCTGGTGCTCAGGGTGATGACAAAGGACGTCAGGGCGCCGAACACCAGATTGAGGGCAATGCCTGCGAGCAGCAGCGTCGATATGGAGGTCCGTCCCCTTGAGGTCGCAATGGCGAACACCATGAACAGGGTGAGTATGGAAAACGTGATGGCTGCCAGCGGGAGCGCAATGAGCGAGCCTGACGCCAGGCCGGAATAGATTGCCAGGACCGCGCCCAGGGCGGCTCCCGAGTCAATGCCCATGACACCGGGGCTGGCCATGGGGTTCTTGAATATCCCCTGCATGATGGTTCCGGCCCCGCCTAGGGAAAAGCCGACCAGAAGCGCGACCAGAAAGCGCGGGAGCCGGCCGTCCCAGACAATGGTGGCTTCAACCTCGTTGACCGCTCCGGTCAGGAGCCCAGCTTTCGACAGTATGATCCCAAGCACATGGGAGGCGGGAACCGGCCACGAGCCCGATGACAGAGAAATGAATGCTCCCGCGACAATAAGGGCAATCAAGGCTGATAAGAGATAGAAGTCCTTTTTGACCATAACGATTAGCGGGGCTGCCGGTAGATGACGGCCGCGATATAATCGGCGCTCAGGAGCAGGTACTGGGAATCGGTTCTCAGATACACGGGAGGCACGTAATACACCGAGCCGCCTTGTATGGCCTTGGCGTGGGACAGCACCCGGTTCGACATGAGCAGTTCCTTGAGCTTGCTGCGTTCGGGAACGATAATGACATCGGGGTTCCACTTGAGCAGGGTCTCATGGTCGATCTGGGACCAGGATTTTATTCCCTGTTCCGCCCCCACGTTGACGGCGCCGATTATCTGGCAGATCGAGGTGAAGTTGGATGACATGCCGGGAACATAGCCGCCCTCATCGTAGTACAGTACACGGACGGGGCGGCCCCTCTTGGGAAGCCTGGCCTGCAGCTCCCGGATCCTGGTATCGATAAGGCGTACCAATGCCCGCGCATTGCTCTCTTCGCCGATAATGTCGCCGATGAGCAGAATCTGTTCCTTGATGGATTCGATTGTTCCGAAGTAGCCGAGGTCAAAGCTCTGGATACGTGCCTGATGGAGTTTTTCCTTGAAGTCGGCACTGGAATAAAACACGGTGAAAACCAGGTCGGGCCGAGAGCCGATGACTAGTTCCGTCTGCTTCGATTTGAATATGGGCCCGCGCGCACGCACCGTGTCCGCTATGAAGCTTGAGTCCGGATCGGCGGAAAATTCGTTAAACGCAACCAGACGCTCACGAGGGCAGATTGCCCACAGTATCTCGGCCACGCCCACTGAGTGAGGTATTATCCGCAGCGGTTTCTTTCTTATGACGATGCTTCGTGCTTCCTGCTGGAATGAGTCGGTCTTGAAATCATAGCGTTTGAGGGTGTAGCGTACGGTGCGCGGCCATGGACCTTCGGCTTGCGCCTTGCCCCTGACAAGGCTCAGCGCGTTTTTCAAGCTATCCAAGTCACGATGTGGAGCTGTTTTCGGAACGTTGCCGGCCTCTGGAGTTGCAGTGGCAGCAATGAGGCAGAAAGCGAAAACGCTTCCTGCAATCATGAGACAGGTTCGCATGGCGGATCCTTGCAGTAAATACTATCTGTAAAAATCAAGGAAGGTGCCGTCGTTGTGTTTATATTCCCTTACCTTAACTTCAAAGACCTGCTTGATACGTTCCTCGTCAAATGCGTCCTCCGGAGTGCCCGAGTAATGCAGCTTTCCGCGACACAGTAGAGTTATTGTATCACAAAACCTTCGAGCCAGGTTCAGGTCATGGATGGTCACCAGCATGGTCTTGCCCTGCTCCTTGAACCCGTAGAGAATATCAACAATCTCCAGTGTGTGCTTTATGTCGAGCTCGGAGGTCGGCTCATCCAGCAGTATCAGAGGAGCCTCTGTCGCAATTGCCCGTGCGATTATTGCCAGTTGGCCCTCGCCCCCGGACAGCTCGTTCATGTTTCTGTCTTTCAAGGCAGAGATGTTGGTCTGCCGTAACGCCCGCTCGACTATCTCCCGATCTTTCTGCCGCAACCCTTCAAATCTTCCCAGGTGCGGGTTGCGCCCCATGGAAACCATGTCGAAGACCGATATGGGAAAACCGATGGTTGTGTTTTGTGGCACCAGGGTCACCAGCGTGCTCAGCTCTTTCCGCGGGATCCCGGTAACGTTTCTGCCGTCGAGCAGGATGGAGCCGGACTGCGGCTCCCAGATCCCGCAGATATTTTTCAGCAGGGTGGATTTGCCGGAGCCGTTCGGCCCGATGATGCCGTGAATCCTGCGGGGTTCAAAACGTGCCGAGATCCCCTCAAGAATCTTTTTGTCATCTATTGAAAAATGAATATTGTCTACCTGAATCATACATAAACCTGAAGCCGACAGGTCTCACGCGCATAGTTTCAATTTATAGGTAACGGGAAGAATGAATTTGGATATGACGACGGCAAAGAATCCGAAGTACACGACACTGCTCAACAGTGGCGAGGTGAGGGCAGGAGCAAGCTCGGTTGTTATGCCCAATGCCGACCAGATGAAAAGCTGACCCAGCAGAAGCTGAAAGTTTTGCGCCAGGGTATAAATGACCCAGAAATTCCGTGACAGCTTTTCGTTGTCGCCTCTGCGGATTTTGATTTCGATGATTTTGAACCAGGTCCTGCCCTCGATTATCTGCGCTGATCCGTCACATATGTGATGCAGGAGGTAAATCGCCACCAGCAGATGGGCCTTGAAGGACAACCCCGCGAAAAAGTATGTGAAGATCGGCGGGAAACAGAGCAAAAGGCAGACTGCGCCCAGGGACTGTCCTGTGGCGATTCCCAACTGCACCCTGATGAGCCGTGCGATCTGCATTTTTATGTCACGTAACGCTTCCAGGTGATCTATGAATTCTGAAGTATAGGTGCTTGAGATCATCGTTATGCCCGGATAGGCATATTTCACTACGATACCGAGAACGGCGGCGACCTTGAGCTCCCGTTCAGCCATGGAAAACATGGTGTAGAGAATCACGCCGTCGAGGATGTTTTTTCCTATGGTGTAGCAGATGTTGCCGATCTCTCCGTAGCGGTAGAAGGGGACGGAGCGCAGCGCGGATATATAAAGCTTGATTTTCTGGGGCAGGGGAGGGGTGACGTGGTCAGCGTGAGCTGTCGGTTGCTCTTTGTCCATATGCGGGAAGCTCGATCTATCGTTGTGAGCCTTGTTGGATAAGGCTACCGGCCGGAACAGGGGTGAAAGACAGCCCCAAAGAGACACTGTGCAAGCCGCCTCTTTGGGGCTGGACCGATTCAGATTGCTATCATTTCCTTGAGCAGCTTGACGGTCTGTTTGGCCGCGTCTTTCGGTTTTGTCGCCTGTTTGGAGATGCCGGACACCACTTTCACGATATTGTGGTCGACCTTCTTCTCGGCCCAGACTTGTGCCTTGGGCGCGGCGATATACACCGAGAAGGCATTCTGGCCGGTGCCCGGACGCTCGCCGATGATGTGGATTACGGCGCGGGGCTTGTCGGGGCTCGCTTTGGCGAACAGTATGTCCCCGACCATGTAGCCTGCGCGCACGCGGCCGCTGGTGATGACGATGTTCTGTTTGTCAACGGTAAGTCCGGCAGCCTGGAGGTCTTGTCTCAGCGCCGCGATATACGGCAGCACATGCTCGGGATCCATGATTGAATTGGCGTTCAGACCGTCGGATATGACAATCTGGACATCCGGGGCTTTCCCCTGCCAGGAATCGCGCAGCTTTTCAAGGGTTGCAACCGACTGTTCACTCAGTTTTTCACCGGTGTCAGGATGCACGATGTAGTTTTCACGATCCTTTGACAGGGTGGCGAGTTGAACTGAATCGGGCATTTTCTTGATAAACTCCGGAGTAAGCTCCGCCCAGATGGCTTTTTTTGCGTCGGCGTAAAGCTCCCGTATCCTCTTGTCAAGTTGCGGATTCAGATCCCACAGATTGTTGCCGTACCCGGAGGCCAGGGGCACCTTGTCGCCGGTCTTGAGCCAGGTATTGTGGATCGCGTCGAACTTCTGTCTGCCTTCCGCCATTATTGTCTGTTGAGAGCGCGTGTCACCCTTGGCTAGGCGGTACTGATAGTAGACCCATATGGGGTCGCCGAAATGTTTCGTAGGTTTGCCGTTCCTGTCAATGACCTGGATGCGCTTGAAGAACGCCCACATGGCATCGTTCACCTTGTAGCCGAATTTTTCGCGGATGCGCACATGGTCCTGATAACTTGTGGTCAGGTAGCTGAGCATCGGGTCATTTCTGGTGGGAAGGGCCATGAGATAGGCCGGGTTGGCCGGCATGATCTGGTCCTGGCACCATTCAAGGTCATCAAGGCTTACCGACATGTGCAGGGTGGAGCAGATATCGAGACCGGCGGTGAGTCCCTGCAGTTTGCCCATGAATATGTCTTCAAGGGTGCAGCGGACAAGTTGTTCCCGGGTTCTGAACACCTCCGGACCGATGAAGCCCGCGACGTCATTGAAATGGGTATAAGCGCCCTGGGGCTGGACTTCGGCGAGTATCTGCTGCAGACCGCGGGCAAATCCGTATTTGCGGGACTCAAGCACCACCATGTCAACGCCTTCGGCGCCGCCGTTGGTGAAGTCGGAGCCCTGACCGGTCTCGTAGTACAGCCCGTATCTCTGCCCCTTGCGGGATTTTGCATGGTCGACCATCTTGTCGACGGTTATGTCGAATGTCTTGTTTGCCACGTCGGTTCCCGCAAGGCTCTGGAATATCAATGAGATCTGTTCCGGCGTTTCATTGAATATCGCCCGCTGGACGTCAACATGCGCCAATACGCACCAGGGAATAGTCTGGTTGAGCTTGAATGTATCGACGACATCCTTGAGGGCCGCTTCAACTCGTGCGGTACTTTCTTTTGTCCCGTCCACCGGATTGGTCCCGAGCACCAAATCTCCGACACCGTATGAGAACGCACTCAGCACCTGCCATACAATCTCTTCCGGATCATCGGTCGGAGAATTCGGCTGAATACGTGCGCTCATGTAGCCTTTCGCGCCGATCTTGGTGCCGGGCAGCGGATTGAAGATTTTCCTGTTTACCGCGATCAGTTCCTGATTACTCATGAGCTTGGGCAGACAGCCGACCACCTCGCTGTTCATGCCGAACATGACCGCCTTGATCTCGGGTTCCGTCTTGGTCAGGAGAAAGGTCTTCATCCGCCCCATGGTCCAGTCTTTAATCTTGTTGTACTGGGCGGAGTTGACCGATTTTGCGATGAATTTGTACAGGTCGTCATTGAGCAGGGGGTGATTGGTTATGTCCTTGATCTTGGTATTGGCCAGGAGCTTCCTGGCGTTTTCCCTGCTGGCGTTGTTATCGGCGCCGACGCCGATGGTATCGTCACCTTCCTTGAACGGGTTTGCCGCCCCTATGACCTGCTGGTACAGTCTCTGGTCAAAAGAACCTTTGACCCGTGTTATATAGCTGAAGACATCCTCCCCGGGTTTCACGTCTTTGATGGTGACGGCGCCACAGTAAGTGCTGACACCGAGAAGCCCGAAACACAGCGCTGCTGCAATCACTAGAAACCGTTTCATGCTCTGGTTCCTCCTTTTATTCCGTTAGTTGTGCTGTAGGTCATCTTCAGCTATATTGCCAGGTCGATAATGAGACCACCGTAGACAAAGTTGTCCTGACGATGATGGAAGAGGGCTTCGCTGTTGTTCCTGATGCGTTGCGCCGCGTCTCCACTGAGCGCGAACGAGTACTGTATGTTCGGCTTGATGGAGAGGTAGTTGTTGATGGGGATCTTCAGGCCGGCCGAGATGTTGCCGTCATGGAAATTGGAGAAGTCGTCGTTCGACTTGTCGTGCAGGTAGCTGACCCATCCCCCCACATCCAGGGACCAGTCCTTGTAGATGGCGAAGCTGTGGGATAACCCGAGAGAGAAGTACCAGGCCTGTCCAATCTCTATCTCGTTATAGACGGTGAAGGTGGGCTTGAGCAGGGTATCCACCCCGAGGCTCAGAAAGATTTCCTGGTTTTTCGTGTCCCTGATCGTCCCATCCGGCTCGCCCGCGGTCGGCTGGTAGTCGTAGAGGATCCATCCCACGGAATAATTCAGTTTCCACGGCTCATACGAGTTGCTGTACGAGACCGTTATGTCCGTTTCCTGAAGTTTGAATTCCTTCTTTGCCGTTCCTGCGAAGTTGGTGTCCAGGTCGACCCATATATTTACCGCAAACCCCTTGTAAGCGACGGTCATGGTGGGAAAGATCACCAGGCTGTCCCTGCTCAGCTCCAGTCCGCGCCAGATGTACTGGGAGTAGAGTGATACGTTGAAGTCTGCGGTAAGGTCCTCCGGGATCAATTTTCCGGCAGGTTTGGCCGCCTCGGCCTGCACGGCCAAGTTCTCCTGCGGCACGGACTGAGCGCGGGCATATGTCCCAAGACCCGTTGCCATGACAAGCACGAAACTCAAAGATATTGCCCCCCAAGATGTCTTCATTGTGCCCTCCTGGTCAGTTTGATATGGTTCAACCCTGACTCCCTGATTCTCCGGAATCTTCTTCATTCGTCACCGGTGCGTCTCCGCTGTTCTGGTTCCTGTCGACCACCTCCCCTGTTCCTGCGGTTTCATTGGCCGCTTTCCTCGTTGTTGTTATTTCCTGCGCAGCTTTTTGGCTGTCTCCCACATCTCGTCAAAGGCCTTTTCCGTTTTTTCGTTCATCACCCGCCAGATTGCCACGGTCTTGAAGTACTCGTTGTTTCCCACATGAAACAGGATTTTTTCTTCGGGAGTCACGAGGTTTCCCACATTATCGACAACCGGCGAGACGCCCTGCTGTTTGACAACCGCGGCTTGGTACTTGGGAGACAAGTGCAGGTTAATCCACTCTTCGCACAGCTTCTTTTTCATTCCTTTGGCCGCATGGGTAATACACCAGTAGTCGATCCAGGCGGTGCCGCCTTCTTTCGGGCTGGCCAGCTTCCAATGGCCCCCCTTCTGATTGGCCTTCACCACCGAGAATCCCCAGGTGGTGGCCAATGACAGTTGGGGGAACTCGTCCGCATTGGCTTCCCCGTCCCAGAGGCTTTTCGCACCCGCCACCAGTTCATTCAGCCTGGGTTGGATCTTCTTGCGGTCCAGCCGGTCGATGTTGAAGATATCTTCGTAGTTGTAACCAAGCGCAAGGGCGGTTATCCAGATATTGACCTTGTGGAAGTTATTGTTGATGGTGTACTTGCCTGCGTACCGCTTGTCCCAGAAAACGTTCCAGCTTTTCGGCGCCTCCTTGACGACGGCCGTGTTGTAGGCCAGTCCGTAGGGACCGCAGTTGTACGGCAGGCCGTACCGCTTCCCTCCCTCAACGAGGGATTTGTCGGCCGTAAAGAACGGCAGCATGTGCTTCGCATTGGGAATGTTGTTCATATCAAGGGGGGATAGCAGCATGCCGTCTTTTTTGAAAGTGTTGAACCGGGGTGTCTTTGGCATGTCGGCCGGAGGCGAAATGAGATCCGCCATGCCGTTTTTCGCGGCATTGTAAAAATCCTCCTGGCCCGTCGCGTAGGAGGGTTTCACCTCGACGTCAATCTTGTATTTTTCTTTCACCAACTTCTTGAAATCATCGATAACCGCCTTGTCCGCATACCCTTCCCAGCAGGTTATCCGAATGATCTCCTTGGTGGCCGCCCGGGAATCATTGATTCCCCATATGGCAACCGCGATGAATACGCCGATGGACAACAGAACTACCCTTTTCATAGACCTACTCCTTTCCAATGAGCACTCGGGGTCGTACCCCTCCACACAGACCACGGCCGGCCGGCATGATGATTCAGGCGCCGGTTATCCACGCACGCTCCGGCTGCCGCTCATCGCCTGGCGTGACACGCCGACGGTGAACGGCAGCCGTTCAGGTACGTCGCTGCGATTTTCATGAGTGATAGTTGTTGGCTGGTTCATCTGACCGCCCTCCAGTAGGGCAGCATCAGCGATGTTGCGGATGTGAGGCGTAATTTCGTGGTCCGTCTTTTCGAACCACGAACGTGCTTTTGGGCATCATTGAACAGAGACTGAACAGGGAATGGTGAATGGCTCCAGCGCCTTCACCAATGAGGGGTATGAAACCAAGTTTCTATCTTTATTAGGGATTGTCAAGAAGGGCGAGGTTATTCTTTTAATAAAGAAATTACCCAAGGTTCGTCTCTGAAATCTGGGCATAGAAGCACAGGGTTAAAAAATTGAAAGCATGAGTTCCATCAGGTAGTTATGGAAGCGCCAACGACCATACTTATCTGCAGGAGGAACCCATGCTTGTTGAACAACTTACCCTGCCTGCTTTCCTGTACAGATTTACGTGAGAAAACTACTTAGTTTTCATCTGGAAAGTGTCGGCAGGGGCCAGGTCGGAACTTCCCCGAAGCCCCTCGTAATCGGTCACCATCCTTTGCCTGGATCAAATACTCTGCTGAATTCAGGCGCTTTCCCGTGAGTCGCCCGATTGCACTCAGGCCGGACGAGAGGCTCCGTGAAAGCCCCGACCCGACCCTCAAACATTTTTCCAGAGTTTCCGGATGGAAACTACTTATTTCCCCCCACGATTGGTAGGATAATAATAATTGACATTTTAAACCGACTGGTCTAAGTTACTCACCATGAGACGGAAGCATGACAAAGGGGAAATCGCAAAGGCAGGCCTCGAAGTCGTATTGAGCGGGGGGTTTGATGCTACCGGTGTTGAGACAATTCTGAAGCAAGCGAACATACCAAGGGGCTCATTCTACAATTTTTTTCCCAGCAAAGAGGAATTTGGCTTGGCGATTATCGACCTATTTGCAGAAAACCTGCATCAAACCATTCAACTTTTTTTACAGGACTACTCATTGCCGCCACTTGACCGGATAAAGAGATGTTTCGAATACTTTATTACAAAATTTGAAAGCTACGACTGCAGCAAAGGATGTTTGATCGGCAACCTTGCGCTTGAAATGTCCGACAAAAACGAGAGATTCAGACTCCGCATTGAGGAGGCACTACAAAACTGGGCTAAAGATTTTTCAGTAATACTTAGTGAAGCGCAAAAGGAAAATGCTATGCCAGCACATCTGGACCCAGAAATGGTGGCTGAGAATTTGATTTCATCTTGGGAAGGGGCACTGCTTCGTGCCAAGGTCAAGAAGTCATCTGAGCCCCTCAAAAATTTTATCTATCTATTCTTCGAAAGGTATTTGAAATAAAAAGAGTAATTCGTATTTTTTTGTTGCCACAAAATTAAATAGACTGGTCTAATTTTATTTCCCCGTTGCAATGTAAATGGATGCAAGTCCTTAAACCGGCATTAACTTATGGTATGAATTCACGACAGCCAGAAGACTGGATTATGGAGATGGGGCCCATGGGTCCTATCGGGGAAGGCGAATCGTTGATTCTCAGGGTCAGCAGGAATTGCCCTTGGAATCAATGTCTCTTTTGCCCGGCCTACAAGGGGCGGGCCTTCTCTACACGGAACCTGCATGAAATTGAGGCAGATATTGACGCAGTGCGGCGTACTTATGAGTGTCTGGAGAAGACGTCACGGGACATGGGCTTTGGCGGTTGTGTTAACAGGGCTGTGTTTGGTGAGCATATAAAACGGAGTCCTGAGGTTTACGGCAAATACCCATATGAGGTGACGAAGTCACAATGGAAGGCATTCCGTACCTTGAACAATGTGGCCAACTGGATGACTCACGGTGCAAGGAGGGTGTTTTTACAGGACGCGAATGCCGTATCGATGAAGCCCACTGCCCTTCTCCATGTACTGGAATACCTCAAGAAATCTTTTCCCACCGTTGAGCGCATTTCCAGCTATGCGAGGTCCCGAACCTGCAACAAGCTGACACCGGATGAGCTGAAGGAACTCCAACATGCAGGGCTTACCTGTTGTTATGTAGGGATCGAATCGGGGTGCGACGATGTCTTGCGGTACATGAAAAAAGGGGCGTCTAAAATTGAGCACATCTCGGGAGGCCGAAAGATCATCGCCGCAGGGATACACATGGCAGCATTTGTAATGCCGGGTCTCGGGGGAGCAGAAAGAAAACTTGCAGAGCGGCATATCCAGGAAACAATACAAGTCCTCAACGAGTTGAGGCCTACGGAGGTCAGAGTGAGGAGCCTCGCGGTCCAGGAAGGTTCACTCCTTTACAGAAAGTGGGAAGCGGGTGAATTCCTGCCTCCCACTGAAGATCAGAACGTGGAGGAACTCAGGCGGCTCATAGAAGGTATCGAGTTTGACTGTTTGTTGGAAACGCTGCAATTAACGAACGTCTTCACCCTGAGCGGGCGGCTTAGCGCAGACCGTGAAGCGTTTCTCAACCATATCGGAGCGTACCAGGAATTGTCTTCCTTGGAAAGGGCGCGTTATCTCTTGTGCCGATATATAAACGAGGGCTATGTGGAATGCGTCCGATCCTGGGGTTTGTATGATAATTCGCTCCACTGCCTGGTCCTCGATGCTGTCAGTGCCGTCGAGGAGGAGGTCGGAGACGCTCTGAGACGTGTTGAACGCGCGGTTTTTACAATCAAGTCGAAAGGCATCCCTTAGCGAAAGATGCAATTATTTTGTCCAGAGCAATTCTATCGAGTGGAAAGAGGGCATCCAGTCTGATCCACGATGGCATTCCTTGCATGACAAAAGAGGAGGACGACCATGAACCAAATTTCAGAGTTGGAGGTTTTCTTCGATTACATCTGCCCATGGTGCTACCTCAGTATCGTGAGTATTGACAGAATTCAAAAGGAATGCGGGATTCCCATCCAATGGAGGGCCTTTCCACTGCACCCGGAAATACCCGAACAGGGAATCGAACTGCCAGCAGTGTTTCCGGACCTGAAACCGGATTCCGGCCGCGGGAAAGACCGTATGCGCAGTGTAGCAGAGGAATTGGGTTTGCCGTTGGGTGAAACTAGAAAGACAGTTTCCAATAGCCGCCGAGCGCAGGAGCTGGGTAAGTGGGCAGAGTCAATGGGCAAGGGAGATTTGTTTCGTAAAGCAGTTTTCCATGCGTATTTCATTGAGGGACGCAATATCGCCCGGTTTGAGGAGTTGGAAAATATTGCTATTTCGGCAGGACTTCCTGTGGACCAAGTGTCCCTCGTCCTTGACAAAGGTCTTTTCGCGAAGTCAGTGGATTCAGACTGGAATATGTCCGAGAAGTTGGGGATAGTAGGGGTACCGTTCGTCATCTATGGCGAAGGAGCTCTGGCCGGTTTTCACTCCTTTGAAAATTATTTAAAACTTTTGAAAAAGTAGTACCACACTGCATTTATTGATTGAGTGCGTTTCAGAAAACTCTACGTGGAAGTCATACAGCACACATTCTGTAAAAGAAGGAAGGGTAAAGAATGAAAGCGCTAGCGTTCAATGGGAGTCCCAACAAGGAAGGCAATACTTACCATGCAATAAAAATCGTTGCCGCAGAACTGGAAAAAAAAGGGATAGAAACTGAGATAGTTCATGTGGGGAGCAAGGTCATCAGGGGCTGTAGCGCATGCTTCGAGTGCATGAAGAATAAAAATGAGCAATGCGTATTCACCGGAGATGAGGTCAACGAGTGGATTCAGAAGATGAAACTGGCAGACGGTATCATACTCGGCTCTCCTGTTCATTATTCGGCCATAGGAGGGACCATGAAATCGTTTCTCGACCGGTCCTTCTTTGTGACCGGCTTCAGCGACGGCATGCTGCGCCACAAGGTTGGCGCAGCGGTGGTTGCGGTGAGGCGTTCCGGAGGTCTGCCGGCATTTGAGCAGTTGAACAATTATCTCTGCTATTCAGAGATGCTGATACCAACGTCGAACTATTGGAACGTTATTCATGGGCTTATGCCGGGAGAAGCGCTCAATGACGAAGAGGGGGTGCAGATCATGCGCGTCCTCGGCAAAAATATGGCATGGCTGATGAAACTGGTCGAAAACGGCAAAGACAAGGTCGTTCCACCAGAGATAGAGGAGAAATGTTTTATGAATTTTATTCGCTGACATGTTGTTGTCCGCTGCAGCAGTCCATGTCGAGCCGTCGGAGCAGCTGCGGTCTACGAATTGCTGGAACAGGCGGCCAGAGAGCGCAATCTATTAACTATTACAGCCGTCCCGCCCATCCTGCCCTTCTTCCGCTCCTTTCGCTAGGTTAGTTTCCATCCGGAAACTCCAGTTAAGTAACAACCGGTTTCTGATCTGGAAAGCGGGGATTTTTTGTCCTGGCAAGAAACTTTTCCCCGAAAAGTTGACAGCGAAGGCTGACAAAATCAAGGGGTTGCGCGCAGGCGTGCACGTAGTACGTCGCACAAGCAAACCCGCGGATTGACACAGCCAGGGCGAGAAAGCGCCCTTTCCGAACAGAAACTAAAACATGAATCTGCGCATGCGGATATTGAGCAGTATGCCCAGACCTATCATCGAGGTAACCATGGAGGTCCCGCCGTAGGAGAAGAGCGGCAAAGGGACGCCGACCACCGGGAAGAGACCTATGACCATGCCGACATTGATGATGATGTGCCAGGCCAGCATGGCGGTCACCCCTACTGCCATGAGGCTGCCGAAGTTGTCGTTGCACCTCCGGGCGATATTGATGCCCCACAGGATCAGGGACAGGTACAGGACCAGCATGACCAGGCAGCCGGCAAAGCCCCATTCCTCGGAAAAGACCGAAAACGCGAAGTCCGTATGCTGTTCGGGAAGGAACCTGAGCTGGGCCTGGGTCCCCTGGAGAAACCCCTTGCCGGTAAGCCCGCCCGAGCCGACCGCAATCTTGCTCTGTATGATGTGGTAACCGCTCCCCAGCGGGTCCCGCTCCGGCGACAGGAAATTCAGGACGCGCAGCTTCTGGTAGTCCCTCAGATAGAATTTCCATCCCAGCAACACGACAGGCACCGCCGACAGGAGGAGCGCAACCACGGTCCTGAGACGCACACCCACATAGAGTATCATGGAAAATGCAATCAGCACCACCAGTATTGCGGTCCCCAGGTCCGGCTGCTTCATAATCATAATGGCGGGCACGGCCAGGAGGAGGAAGGGGTTCAGGAGGTCCTTGAAGCTCATGGCCCCTGATACCGGGATATTGTCGAAATAACGGGCATAAACCATGATAATCACGATCTTCATCAGCTCCGACGGCTGAAAGCTGATGAACCCCAGGTGGAGCCAGCGGGTCGCCCCCATGGAGCTCTTCCCGGCGACCAGGACGACGAGCAGGAGGAGTGCGACGGTCCCGTACATCCAGTAGGCGATATCCTCCAGCACATGGTAATCGATACTGCAGACCAGGACCACCAGGGACAGGCCGATGAGTACCCAGTAAACCTGCCGGATAGTGTAGGAGGTCTCGGTCAGGGTATAGGACGCCGTGGCGCTGGAGATATTGACCACGCCGACGGCCGCTATGACGAGCACCAGGAGAAGAAGGCCCCAGTCGAAATTGGTAAACAGCCTGCGATCAATCATCTCCTTCGCGCTCCTCCGGTGCCTGCTCGGCGGTCACGCCTCCGGCTCCTTCTTCCGCCTGTTGGGCCGGTGCCGCGACGCTCGGCGGCTTCGGCTTCCGTATGACCCCTTTTCCTTCGAAATAGGCCCGCAGGATCCTGCCGGCAATGGGCGCCGCGGCCGAGCCTCCGTGCTCGCCGTGCTCCACGACCACGGCCACGGCTATCTCGGGCTTCTCATAGGGAGCGAACCCCACGAACAGGGCGTGGTCCCGGTACTGGTAGGGTATACTCCCTCCCTTCCTGAGCTTCACCACCTGCGAGGTACCGGTCTTGCCGGCGGTCTTGACCTCGTAGAGCCTGGCCGCCCCGCCGGTCCCTCCCGGCTCGTTCACCACCGCGTACAGACCCTGTTTGACCAGGCTGAAACTCCGGTGACTGATGCCCACACGTTTCAGGATCTGGGGCTGGAATTCCCGGAGCACCTTTCCCTCGGGGCTTATAATCCTTTTCACCAGGTTCGGGCGGTAAATCGTCCCTTCGTTGGCGACAGCCGCCGTCATGGCGGCCAGCTGGATGGGGGTCATGAGGACATACCCCTGGCCGATGGATACCGGCAGGGTCTCCCCCTTGAGCCACTTCTTTCCGAAGCGCTTCTCCTTCCATTGGGATGTGGGTATGAGTCCGCTCTTTTCATTGTCCAGACCGATGCCGAAGGGTGATCCCAGGCCGAATTTCAAGGCGTATTCGGCGATGCGATCCACCCCGAGCTGTTCCCCCAGGCGATAGAAATAGACGTCGCACGACTCCCTGAGGGCCTTTTTCAGGTTCACCGCGCCATGACCCTTCCTGTTCCAGCAGCCGAATGCCCTGTTGCCCATCCGATACGAACCGGAGCAGTTCACCGTGGTATTCTCGTCGATCACCCCTTCTTCGAGTCCGGCCAGGGCGGTGATGATCTTGAAGGTCGAGCCCGGGGGATACTGTCCCTTCAGGGCCTTGTTCTCCAGCGGATGACGCTTGTCGTCCAGATATTCCCGCCATTGCTTGGCCGGCAGAGTCCCGGCGAACAGGGCGGGATCGAACCCCGGGGTGCTGACGAAGGCCAGGACCTCGCCGCTGGTCACGTCAAGGGCGACAGCGGCTCCCGCCTGGCTGCCGAAGGCGGCTTCGGCCCGCTTCTGGATCTCCAGGTCCACCGTCAGGACGAGGCTGTTGCCGGCCGTGGGCACCCTCTCGCTCACGGTCCGCAGGAACCTTCCCATGGCGTCGACCTCTATCTGGCGTCCGCCGTTGACGCCGTGCAGGTCCTTTTCCCAGTTCCGTTCGATGCCGCTCTTGCCGATGTAGTCGCCCGGATTGTACTCCTTGAACCGCTCGCTCCCCAGCTCCTGCTCCGACATCTCTCCCAGGTGACCGAACAGGTGGGCGCCGAGCAGGCCGTGGGGATATTCCCGGATCGGGTGCATCTCTATGTCCAGGCCCGGCAGGGAAAGCCGGTTCTCTTCCAGGATCTCCAACTGGTCGCGGGAGATGCCGGACGCCAGGATCACCGGCCGGTATCTGCCCCTTTTGCTACCCTTTTCCCACTTCTCCAGCAGCTCCGCCGGATCGACGCCCAGCAACCGGGACAGGGTAGCCAGGAACGCATCCCGGTCCGCCACCTCCTGGGGTATGACGGCAACGCTGAACGAAGGACGGTTGTCCACCATGATGACGCCGTTTCTGTCAAGAATGGCGCCCCTTGAGGCGGCCACTGGCACCAGCCGCAGCCGGTTGCTCTCGGAAAGGTTCTGGAAGCTCTCCGCCTTGACGATCTGGAGATACCAGAGACGGAGCAGCAACAGGAAAAACAGGGCCGTGACCCCTATGGTGAGCCCCAGTATCCTGCGGGACGGCGCCCGGACCTCGCGGATGAAACGGTGCTCTCTCATGTGCCCTCCTCCGCGGCCGCCAGGGGGATCAGCCGGAATATCAGGCCGGAGACCAGCGCATTCACCATGCACTGGGGGAGAAGCGCGCCGAGAATCGAGGCGTAGACCCCTTCGGATGCCGAAAAGATCAGGAGGAGCAGAAGATGGACGAACGCGGTCAGCACGGTGGCCAGGAGCGCTCCCAGCACCATCAGGGTCCGGCTCCCGGTATAGAGCCGTTCCGATGCCTCGTGGTAGAGGAGAAAGACCAGCAGGAAGGAGAACCCGTTCAGGCCGAAGTAGATGCCGCTCAGGGCGTCCTGGAGCAGGCCCAGCAGGAACGAGGAGCAGGCCCCGGCCCGTATGCCGGCCCGGAACCCGAGGTAGACCGTGAAGATGAGCAGGATGCCCGGCCTGAACGGCTCGGCCAGGTAGGCGGGAAAGATGATCGTCTGGAGGAAGACCGCCGCGATGACGAGAACGAGGATGTTGAGATACCTGAACATGCTATTGAACCAGAACCAGCACATGCTCCAGGCGGGACATGGCGACGTAGGGGCGGAGGTCCACGCTCTGGAAGATGCCGTATTCCCCTTTTTTCACCATGGTCACCTCGCCGATGGGAAGCCCCTTGGGGAACACCCCTCCGATGCCGGAGGTCACCACCACGTCCCCCACCCTCACGTCCTCGCCCCGCTGGGAAAACTCAAGGGAGCAGAGCCCCCCCGCCTTGCCCATCACCACTCCCCTTGCGCGGGAGCGCTGAACCGTGGCCGCAATGGCGCTGGCATGGTCGGTCAGCAGGAGCAGCCGCGAGCTGTTGGCAGCGACCCGGACCACCCTCCCCACGACCCCTGCCGCGGCAACCACCGGCATCCCTTCGCGCACCCCGTCCATCGAGCCCCGGTCGATGATGACCGTCCTGAACCAGGGGGTCGCGTCCTCCCCGATGACGTTGGCCGCGATGGAGGTGCCCTGCAGGCCCCCCTTCAGGTCCAGCAGCCGCTGCAGGCGTTCATTGGCCAGCACGGCCTCGCGGCTGCGGATGAGCCTGGTGTTCTGCTCCTCGATGACGGCGCGCAGCCGCTTGTTCTCCTCCCGCACCCCCACCAGGGAGATATAGTTCTCCCAGATGCCGGAAAAAAAGCCGTTGACGCCGGAGACGGTGCCGCCGATGGGTGCGGTGACGTTCAGCACAGCCCTTTCGAAGGCATTGGAATTCTCCTTCTGGCGCAGGTTCAGGGAATAGAACAGGAGCGCGGCCAGGAGAGCAGTCCCTCCGATGATTCGGATGCCGTGTTTTCTGATGAAATTGACCATGTTCGGAAAAAGCAAAGGGAGGCGAAACCTCCCTTCCCCTTATCAGGTTTTTGAAAAACCGCTGCGGAGGTCGCCTGCCGTATTGTGCGGCGCCCGCACCCTGGCCTGTCTCAATTGACATGCCTCGGGTGCCGCGCTCCGTGCGCCTTGCATCCGGCCTTCTTCGTGACGTTTTTCACCAGACTGACATGGACGGCAGCTTACCGGGATCCCCCTCGTCAGTCCAGGCGAAACGGCGACCCTTCCAGGTCTTCGTGCCGGATCTCATCCACCGGCGAATTCTTCCCTTCACCGGCGTATAACCTGTCGGGAGCGTTGAACACCAGCCCGTTCTCGATTCCCACGTTCTTGTAGGCATGCACCACGCCCGGGGGGACGATCACCACCCTGGGGGCGTCCACGCCGGCGTAAAAAACCTGCCTGACGCCGAAGGACGGGGAGTCCGGCCTCCGGTCCCAGAGATAGACCTTGAAGTTGGACGGACCCAGGAAGCAGAAGTAGTCGGTCTGTTCCACGTGCTCGTGGGGTCCCCGGGCCACGCCCGGAGCGGTCATGGAGATGTAGGCCATGGCGGGCTTCATCATCCCTTCCAGCTCGTCGAGCCGGAACAGCTCCGAAAGCCAGCCCCTCTCGTCCAGATGCTTGGTAAGCGGGCGAACCGCCACGTCGTGAATCTTTCCCGGTTTGTACGTCTGCTCCTCTGGCCTCACTTACAACTCCTTGTGAATTATTTCATTGTATACCCGGGACAGGTAGTCCCGGTACCCGGATTTGGGGGTCGCGGCAATCACCCGTTCCATGGCCGCCCGGTCGATGAACCCCAGCCGGAAGGCGATCTCCTCCAGGCAGGCGATCTTGAGCCCCTGCCTCATCTCCAGGGTTCCGATAAAATGGCTCGCCTCCAGCAGGCTCTGGTGGGTGCCGGTATCCAGCCAGGCGATGCCTCGCCCGAGCTTTTCCACCCGAAGTTCCCCCCGGCGCAGATACTCCAGGTTCAGGTCGGTGATCTCCAGCTCCCCCCGGGACGAGGGGCGCATGGTCCTGGTGATCTCCACCACCTTGCTGTCGTACAGGTACAGGCCTGGCACCGCGTAGTGGGTCTTGGGCCTGGCAGGCTTCTCCTCGATCCCTATTGCCTGGCCGTTCTCGTCGAACTCCACCACCCCGTAGCGCTCCGGGTCGTGGACGTAGTAGCCGAATATCTTGGCCCCGCCGCTGAAATCCCTGATCGCCGCGTCGAGCCCCATCTTTCCGTAGAAGATGTTGTCTCCCAGGATAAGGCATACGGAATCGCCGTCGATGAACTCCTCTCCGATGATAAATGCCTGGGCAATCCCTCCGGGCTCGGGCTGGACCTTGTAGTGCAGGCTGATCCCCCACCTGGAGCCGTCCCCGAGCAGGGCCTGGAACCTGGGTGTGTCCTGGGGGGTCGAGATGATCAGGATGTCCTTGAGCCCCGCCGTCATGAGGGTTGCCAGGGGGTAGTAGATCATCGGCTTGTCGTAGACCGGCTGCAGCTGCTTGCTGGCAACCAGGGTGAGGGGATAGAGCCGGCTTCCGGCACCTCCCGCGAGGATAATCCCTTTTTTTATCGCCATGTGCGAATCCGTCCTTTTCCGCGCAATGCAACGCCCGGAGGAGCGCAGCCTCCTTTTTGTATCATAGGGTTTGAAAACTCGTCAATTTATTTGGTTTCCATCCGGAATCAGCGTTGACCGCTCGGGAAGTTGACCGGGGAATAAATTCCCCGGCTACAATCATTCTGTCCCTCCGGGACGCAAGCAACAATCTAACCGGACAGCGCTGATCCGGAATGTGACACCAGGGGCCGGGTTGGAACGGTTAAGGATCGGAGCGTATTCACACGCTCCCCGCCCGGATGGCCCGCGCAGCCTCGAGCAGATCCGCGAACAGCGGCACGCCGGCCGGGAGCTCGCGGGCCTGGTCCGCTCCATAGCCGGTCCCGACCAGGATTGCCCTGCAACCGGCAGCCAGCCCGGCTTCCAGGTCGCTCCGCTTGTCGCCGATCAGGTACGACCGGACCAGGTCGACGCGGTAATCGGCCGCAGCCTGCAGGATCATGCCGGGCAGCGGCTTGCGGCAGGAGCAGGGGCCGCCGTGATCCGGGTGGTGGGGACAGACGTACCAGGCGTCTACGACGGCGCCCCGGGCCGCCAGTTGTTCCGACATATGGCGGTGCAGGAGATCGACCGCCCCCAGGGAATAGTACCCCCTGGCGACCCCGGACTGGTTGGTGACCACGATGACCAGGTAACCGGCATCCTTCAGGAGCGCGATGGCCTCGGCCGCCCCGGGGAGGAACTCAAGCTCCTCGACCCGGTGCAGGTACCCCTTCTCCACGTTGATGACCCCGTCCCTGTCCAGGAACACGGCCCTGTTCGAGTGATTCACCTGGTCTCCCCCGGGGGCTCAACCGCTTCAGATTCCCCCTCACCCGGCGCCATGCGCCACCCTCTCCCTTATGGAGAGGGTATCCCGAAAATCCCTTCTCCATGAGGGAGAAGGTGCCCCAAAGGGGCGGATGAGGGGGATGGCGAACTGTTAAACCCGAAGAAAAGTAAAGTTCTACCCGTAATTCTGCAGGATCTTCTCGATGATGTTGGTGGTGGACCTGCCGTCCACGAACTCCACCAGCTCGATCCTGCCGCCGTAGGACTCCACCAGGTCCTTGCCCACCACCCGGTCGGGGGTGTAGTCTCCCCCCTTGACCAGCACGTGGGGCCGCAGGGTCTCCAGCAGCCCCATGGGGGTGTCCTCTTCGAAGATCACCACGTAGTCCACGCAGTCCAGGGCCGCCAGGATGTGGGCACGCTCGCTCTGGCCGATCAGGGGCCGCTTCTCCCCCTTCAGCCGCCGCACCGAGGCGTCGCTGTTCAGGCCCAGCACCAGCAGGTCCCCGTAACTGCGGGCCTTCTGCAGGTACTTGACGTGCCCCACGTGGAGCAGGTCGAAACAGCCGTTGGTGAAGGCGACCCGCTTGCCGTTCCGCTTCTCCGCCTCGATGATGGAGGCGAGCGCGTCCAGGTTCTTGATCTTGGTGTCGCTGTCCTGGTGTTCGTGCCGGATGCAGCCGATAATCTCCTTGGGAGTTACGGTCGAGGTCCCCACCTTGCCGACCGCGATGCCAGCCGCCACGTTGGCCAGCCGGGCCGCCTCGTCGAACGCCAGACCGCAGGCCAGTCCCACCCCCAGAGTAGCCACCACCGTATCGCCCGCACCGGTCACGTCGTACACCTCGCGAGCCACGGTCGGAATGTGGACCTCTCCCCCGGCGCGGGGAAACAGCGACATACCCTCGGAACTGCGGGTGATGAGGACCGCCTGGTACTCTCCCTCCTCCAGCAGGACGGCGGCGGCCCGGGCCAGGCTCTCTGCGTCGGTGATCGGGATGCGGGAGGCGGCCTCCGCCTCTTTCCGATTCGGGGTGATGATGTCGGCGCCCCGGTACTTGGCGTAATCGTTCCCCTTCGGGTCCACCACCACCCGGACGCCCCGCTCCTGTGCCGCAATGACTATCCCTTGTATCACCCTTTGCGTGAGCACGCCCTTGCCGTAGTCGGAGATGAGGATGATGTCCCACAGGTTGCCCGGGTCGCGCACGTACGCCAGGATCCTGTCCTCCAGCTCGGTGGTGATGTTCTCCCTGCTCTCGCGGTCGATGCGCACGATCTGCTGGTTGGCGGCCAGCACCCTGGTCTTCTTGCTGGTCATGCGCATGGGGTCCTCGAACACCCCGGCCACGTCCACCCCTTTGCCGGTGAACACGTGCCTGAGATGGGTGCCGTTCTCGTCCCCGCCGATCACGCTGCAGATGGACACGCCGCAGCCGTAGGCAGCCAGGTTGTTCACCACGTTGCCGGCGCCCCCCAGCCGCAGGTCCTCGCGCCGCACGTCCACCACCTGGACCGGGGCCTCGGGGGAGATGCGCTCGGCCTTGCCCCACAGGTATTCGTCCAGCATCAGGTCGCCGACCACCAGGGCGCGGACCCCCTTTGCCCGGGTAAATATCGATTCAGCATCCTTGCGATCCATTCAGAACTCCCCTCAAAGGCAGTTTTGAGTTTTGAATTATGAATTTTGAGTTTTCGTTCTGCAATTCAACATTCAGAACTCAAAACTCAACACTGCATTTTGTCCAAAATGCCGGCGGCCAGCAGCGGCAGCATGATCTCGTGGTGGCCGGTGATGGTGTGGCCCCTCCCCGTGCCCGAGGTGGGACGCCTGACCACGTTCTGCAGGGGCCGGTAGTGCTGCTGCATGTCGAAGTTGGCGGTGGTGAAGTTGTCCACGTGGTACCCCAGGTTCTGGACGATGGAGAGCGCCTTGAGGAAGACCTCCGGGAGCAGCACCGCGCTCCCCACGTTCAGGTAGACGCCGCCGTCCCCCAGCTCGGACACCACCGAGGCGAAGATGCGGAAATCGGTGTAGGAGGCCTGGCCTATGACCGCTCCGTCGGCGGTCGGGTGCTGGTGCACGATGTCGGTCCCCAGCGCCACGTGGACCGTGATCGGGATGTCGTGTTCCCGGCAGACGGCAAAAAGGCTCTTGTCGCTGAACGGGTTGCCGTTCTCCAGGATGAAGCTCCCGACCGCCTCGCCGAAGCCCTGGCCTTTGGCCACGCCTTCCCGCAGTGCCCGGTTGATGTCCCGGCCGGTCTCCTCGGCCATGCCGAACAGGCCGCAGTGGAGCACCTTCCCCACGTCCTCGCTGGTCTCGCCGATCAGGGAGATCTCGTAGTCGTGGATGGCGACGGAGCCGTTGACGGCAAAGGCGGTGATCGCCCCGGCCTCGATCAGGTCCTTCAGCACCGGCTGGAGCCCGCACTTGATCACGTGTCCGCCCAGGGCCATGACCACCGGCTTGCCCGCGGCCCTGGCCGCGGCCACGGCGTCAATCACCGCCAGCAGGTCCCTTGACGCCAGCTGGGGAGGAAACGAAGCGAGCAGGTCCGCCACCGTCATCCCGGCCCGGACGCCCGTGGCCGCATCCCGCTCCATGACCACCTTGTTGAACCGCTCCGCCAGCGGGTAGGTCTTCACGCCCGACATGTCCATCGGCCGGTATTTCATGGCGTCTCCCCGAACAGATCCTGCTCCACCAGCTCGCACAGGATATGGATGATGGTGATGTGCCCTTCCTGGATGCGCGGCGTATCCATCCCCGGAACCGTCAGGTCCAGGTCGACCATCTCCCTGATGGGACCGCCGTCCCTGCCCAGCAGCCCCACTGTCACGCACCCCAGTTCCCGGGCGAGGCCCAGGGCGGCGGCCACGTTCTCCGACGACCCGCTGGTGGAGATGCCGAACACCACGTCGCCCGGCATTGCCAGGGCCTCCACCTGGCGGCGGAACACCGTGTCGAAGCCGTAGTCGTTCCCCACCGCCGTCAGGATCGAGCTGTCGGTGGTCAGGGCGACGGCCGGAAGCCCCTTCCGCTCCAGGCGGAAGCGGCCGACCATCTCGGCGGCCAGGTGCTGGGCATCGGCCGCCGACCCGCCGTTCCCCATGACCAGCAGCTTGCTCCCGTTCCGGTAGGCATCCGCAATCAATCGGGCCGCCTGCCGGATCCCGCCGGCCAGTTCGCGTTCCACCCGCTCCATGACCTCGCGATGGGCTTTGAAAACGGCTTCCATCGTATCCTTCATTCAGACCTCCCCTCGGGTAAAGTTGCGTTCCAGCTCGGCAAACGGGATGCCGGTCACACCGCCGGGCGCGCAGAGACCCTCCGCGCCGGTCACCGGTTGCAGGTCCGGGTATTTCTCCAATTGAGCGGAAAAGGCCGAACGGAGCGCCCTGGCCGGGAACCAGTGTGAAAGCCGTTCAACCACGATATGCTCGTGCAGGCGGTGCAGCCCGGCGGCGGCAATGGTTCGGTAGGTCCTGGACGGAGCCAGGACGAAAAACCGCTCTCCCCGGCGCGCGCCCTCAAGGGCCACGGCGAAGATACGGTCAATGGCTTCCCCGGCGGGGTCCTGCGCGAGACAGAAACAGTAGCCGTGCTCTTCTCCCCAGCGGTCGCGGTAGGATTTCATGCTCTCCCACAGGATCCGTTCGCGCCGTTCGGGAGAGCCGTAGACCGCCCTGTCGCGGTAGAGGACCGGCGGTCCTTCAACGGCCAGGGTGCGGAAACCGGCCTGCCAGGCGCGGCGCGAGTAGTCCCTGAGGCACCAGTAGGCACCGTCGAGCCCGCCGTCGAAACCGCCTATCTCCCGGTAGAGCCGGGAGGTAATGCCGATGGCGGTGAACGAGCCGCGGCACGCCTCCGCCGGAATGTCGCAACGGTTTATTTCCGGTCGCGGGAGGCTGCCGGCGGGCGCGAGGCAGGGAACCAACACCCCGGCGTCAGGGCCGAGCGCCGCGGCCTGCAACGGTTCGAGCCAGCCGGAGGTGACAAAGGAGGAGGTGCGCAGCGCAATGACCAGGGGAGCGGAGGCCAGCGCAAGGCCCCTGTTCAACGTATCCACCAGACAGGCCGGGCCGCCGGTGCGCAACAGAATCACCCGGTCGTCGAGGTACTCGGCGAACTCATGAAGGACCCGCCCGGTCTCCGGATCGCCGCCCGCGTCCAGCAGTATCAGGCGGGCATCGGGGGCGTGCTCCACCAGGGCGGCCAGGCACTCCCGGGTCTCAACCGGCCCGTTCCAGACGGGAATGACGATATCTGTTGCAACCAGGCTCATGAATCAAATGGTCCGGAACGGAGGAATGTGCGTCCCTTGTGCAAACAGGCTGTGCATGCGGCATGGCGGCAGGATGGTCTTATGCCGGGGAAGGATCGATACCGGGAGGGCTACGAGCTTATGGCAACCCGGCGGAGCAGGTTCAGTTCGTCGAGCACCTTGCCGGAACCGAGCACCACGCAGGAGAGCGGATCCTCGGCGATCACCACCGGGAGCCCGGTCTCCTCGCGCAGCAGCAGGTCCAGATTGCGCAGCAGGGCGCCGCCGCCGGCCAGCACGATCCCCTTGTCCACGATGTCGGCCGCCAGTTCGGGCGGAGTCCTCTCCAGGCAAATGCGGACCGCCTCAACAATGGCGTTCACCGGCTCGGACAGGGCCTCGCGGATCTCGTTGGAATCGATCTCGGTGGTCTTGGGGATGCCGGAGACAAGGTCACGCCCCTTGACCTCCATGGTCAGCGCCGAGCTGCCGGCGTAGGCCTCGCCGATCTCGATCTTGATGTGCTCGGCCATGCGCTCGCCGATGAGGAGATTGTACTTCCGCTTGATGTACTGGACCACCGCCTCGTCCATCTTGTCGCCCCCCACCCGGACCGACTTGGTGTAGACGATCCCGGCCAGGGAGATGACCGCCACCTCGGTGGTGCCGCCGCCGATGTCGACGATCATGTTGCCGCTCGCCTCGGTGATGGGAAGCCCGGCGCCGATGGCCGCGGCCATGGGCTCCTCGATCAGATAGACCTCGCGGGCGCCGGCCGACTCGGCCGACTCCTTCACGGCCCGCTTCTCCACCTGGGTGATGCCCGAGGGGACGCAGATCACGATGCGGGGCCGGACCAGGGTCTTGCGGTTGTGCACCTTGTGGATGAAGTAGCGGAGCATCTCCTCGGTAATGTCGAAATCGGCGATGACCCCGTCCTTCATGGGGCGGATGGCGGTGATGCTCCCAGGGGTGCGGCCGAGCATCTTCTTGGCCTCCATGCCGACCGCCAGGACCCTCTGCTGGCCGCCGTAGGTCTTCTGGACCGCCACAACGGACGGCTCGCGTACCACGATCCCCTTCCCCTTCAGGTACACCAGGGTATTGGCCGTACCCAGGTCGATGGCCAAGTCGTTGGAAAACATCCCGAATATATAATCGAATATCTTGAGCATCAACTGCTCCCTTCACGTGTTTGGATGAAAACGTCTTTCCGTCCGAATGGGAATGGAAGATGGTAACAAAAACGCCGTAACCTGGCAAGAGAGAATTTGGAAAACCCGGGAACAATCTCCGGTTGCTTTTGATGCATGATTATATTACTATTCCGTCCCGTTATCCGTGAATTTATCTCACTTATCAACCACAAAGGAGCAACCGGCCGATGCTTGGAATCATGAGAAAATATAAGCAGTCGATAATTATAAAGGGCGTATTTATCGTAATCGTTCTCTCTTTTGTCGGCACCATCTTCCTCATCTGGGGAGAAGGGGGGGAGGGGCTGAAGAGCTCCGGCTACGCCATAAAGGTGAACGGGGAAAAGATACCCCACGACCAGTACCTCAGGGCGCATGACCGGATGGTGGAATCTCTCCGGCAGATCTACGGCCAGACCCTGACTCCCGAGATGGAGAAACAGATGGGGATCCGCAGGATGGTCATAGACAGCCTGGTCAACACCACCCTGGTGAGGCAGGCAGCGAAGAAGATGGGAATCAAGGTCACCGACGCCGACGTGATAGCGGCCATATCGCATATGCCGTTCTTCCAGAGGGACGGCGCCTTCGACCGGAGGCTGTACGAACAGATCCTGCGGGAGAACCGCATCACCCCGGCCGCGTTCGAAAGCGCCAAGCGGGAGGAACTCCTGATGGAGAAGGCCCACAAGGCGGTTCTCGACAAGGTGACCCTCAGCGACCAGGACCTGCTCCAGTACTACCATAAGACCCGCGACCGCATCGAGCTCCAGTTCGTCTCCTTTTCACCGGCCGAGCTGCGGAGCAGCGTCAGGGTAACCGACCAGGATTTGAACGCCTACCTCCAGCAGTACGGCAGGGAGTTCATGACGGACGAGGAGATACGCCTCTCCTATGCGCTGGTCCCCCCGGACAAGTACGGCGCCGGGGCCGCGGTGAACGACGACGAGATCCAGTCCTTTTACCGGAGAAATATCGACCGTTACCAGGAAAAGGGGGACATACTCCCGCTGGAGGAGGTGAAGGAGCGGGTCAGGGCAGACGCCAGGAAGGAAAAGGCTGCCAGGCAGTCCTTTGAAAAGGCCGCCGACGCCCTCAACAAAAACCTCGGGAACGCCGACCTTGACGCCGCGGCCCGCATGCTGGGGGTTCCGGTCGTGGAAACGCCCGTGTTCTCCGCCAAGGCACCGCCGGCCACCATCGCCGGAGAGGCCGAACTGGTCCGCAAGGCATTTTTACAGAAGGAGGGAATACTCAGCGGCCCTCTGGAAACGGCCAAAGGGATTTACCTGTTCAAGGTGACCAAGAGGAATCCCGCCGCTGTTCCGCCCCTTTCCGCCGTAAGGGCAAAGGTGGAAAAGCAGGTCATCGACGGCAGGGCGGCCGAACTGGCCCGTGCCAGGGCGGAGGAGGCACTGGCAAAGATGGCGCAGGGCACGTACGGAGGGACACTACAGGATACCGGAAGCTTCACTTACTCGGAGAAGGGCGAAATCCCGAAGATAGGGGTTTCAATGGGGCTCATGGAGGCGGCAATAGCCCTCACAGCCGCCGCTCCGGCAGCGAAGGAGCCTTTCCAGGTCAACGGCCGCTGGTATGCCGTGCGCCTGAAGCAGAGGACCGAGGCCGACGCGGCCGCGTTCCAGAAGGAGAAGGAGCAGCTCAGGCAGGCGCTCCTGCCCAGAAAACAAAACGAGGCCATCGAGTCCTGGATGAAGGGTCTCCGGGACAAGGCCAAGATAGTCATCGACCCGGCCCTGGAGCAGCGGTAGAGGCGCCGGTCCGCCTCATCCCGCCGGAAGGCGAAAATTCTCAGGAATAAAGGAATTCACATTGAAAGATATAGTTCTGGCAACCGATTTCCCCGACCTGCCGCGCGCAGGGCGCGGAAAGGTCCGCGACATCTACGACCTGGGCGATGCCCTGCTCATCGTCACCACCGACCGGATCTCGGCCTTCGACGTAATCATGAACGAGGGGATCCCGGGCAAGGGACACGTTCTCACCCGGATCTCTGCCCACTGGTTCCGGATCATGGAAGACATCATCCCCAACCATTTGATCTCCACCGAGGTCGGAGACTTCCCGGCGATCTGCCACAAGTACGCGGACGTGCTGGAAGGACGTTCCATGCTGGTGAAAAAGGCCAGACCCCTGCCGGTGGAGTGCATCGTGAGGGGTTACCTGGCCGGTTCCGGCTGGAAGGAATACCGGGAGACCGGCTCCGTCTGCGGTATCGCCCTGCCCCCCGGCCTGGTGGAGTCGGACCGCCTGGAGGAACCGATTTTCACCCCCTCCACCAAGGCGGAGCTGGGCGACCACGACGAAAACATCCCGTTCGAGAGAATGGTGGAGCTGTGCGGCGGCGAGACGGCCGAACAGGCGCGCCGGGCCACCCTCGACATCTACCTGAAGGCCAGGAAGATTGCCGACGGCAGGGGGATCATCATCGCCGACACCAAGTTCGAGTTCGGCATCCTCGACAACCGGCTGATAATCATCGACGAGTGCCTCACCCCGGACTCCAGCCGGTTCTGGCCCAGGGACGGCTACCTGCCGGGCCGCTCTCAGCCCAGCTTCGACAAGCAGTTCCTGCGGGATTACCTGGAGACGCTGGACTGGAACAAGCAGGCGCCGCCTCCGCCGCTGCCGGACGAGGTTGTCCGGAAGACCGCGGAGAAGTACCGGGAGGCGCTGGAGCGTCTCACGTCCTGAAGGTGACGACCGCGCTGCACGAACCGAAAACCAAAAGGCCCCGAGGCATGCTTCGGGGCCTTTTCAGTTGATTCAAGAGTTACAAGGTACTAGAGAGGGTAAAGTGTCTCATCCCGCTCCGGGGCGCGGAGACGCCGCTTCAGCCCCCTGACCCCCTCCCGGGCAAAGGGGTTGTCGGCATCGAACAGGTGCCCCATTTCCTCCTCGATCCTGTCAGGGTCCTCTCCAGCCTCCAGTCGCCGGATCGCCTCCTCCGCACCCGTCCCCAGGTCCATGCCGGTGGCCTCGGTGAACCTGCGCATGAAGCGGGCCATCTGGCGCGGGTCGTTCTCGTCCGCCCCCTCCATCTCTCCGGCCAGGGCCTCCATGGCCTTTTCCATGCGCTCCTCGTCAATGTCCGGCATCCCTTCGGGCAGATCCTCGCCCCGCCCCCTGGACACGGCAAAGCGGGAGACCTGCCTTTCCAGCCCGGGCCGGCCGCACCTGGGACAGGCGGGCCGCTTCTCCGTGTTCACCCTGCGGGAGAGGAAATTGAAGATGGTATGGCAATCGGAACAATAGAATTCATAGACCGGCATGCTGGTCACTCCTTGATTGGTGTTCGTCAGGAAACTGTGGGACTTTGAATTCGCCTCCACAGGGGCCTGGTGTCGGTACTCTTAAGGTGACTGATGCCGCATGACGCCGGAGCGACGCTACGGCACCCTCCCCGCCATGACCCCTGCACCGTTGGGGAGGTCCAGGGGGAGCCGTTGGATGTCGCGCAGCCCCGCGGCCTCCAGCATCTCACCGAGGTCACCCTCGGAATAGCTCCGCCCCTCCCTGGTGCCGAGCAGCATGTTGAGCGAAAACAGCGCCGGATACAGGGGAGCGGTCCCGGTGTCGTCCAGGATAAACTCCTGGACCAGCAGCAGGCCGTCCGGTTCCAGGGCCGATGCGGCCTTGGCGAGGATGACCGCGCATCCACCCGGCCCTTCCGCGTGGAGGATGTGGGAGAGCCAGGCCGCGTCGTAACGGCCCGGGATCGCGTCGCTGAGGTAGTCTCCTGCCACGAACGAAATCCTGTCGGCCAACCCGAAGCGGGCGATGGTCTGCTCGGCAAAGGGCCGGGTGGACGGCAGGTCGAACACCACCGCCGACAGGCCGGGATTGCGCATGCAGAAATGGATCGCATAGGTCCCGGGTCCCCCTCCCAGGTCAAGCAGCCGGACGCGGCCCGAAAGGTCAATGCTCTGGGCGATGCGGGGGCCGTTGCGCATGGCCAGGTCGAACATCCCGAGCTCGAAGCTCTCGATGCGTGCAGCCTCGTCGCCGTGGGCATACCGTTCCCGCATGGGGACGCCTTCACGGACCGCCTCGTCCAGGTGGGCCCAGGACGACATCAGGAAGTGGTGGTGGAGCAGTATGTGCCCCAGATAGCGGGGCGAGGTGCGTGACAGATACTCGGCGGCGAACGGCGAGGCGGACCAGTACTCCTCCTCCCTCTCTGCCAGCCCCATGGCGGCCAGGGCCTTGAGCAGGGCGGACAATCCGCGGTTGTCGCAATCCGTCAGCCCGGCGAGGTCCGCCACAGTGTGCGGACAAGCGGACAGCGGAGTGAAGAGATCCAGTTTCACGGCCGCGTGCAGTGCGCAGGCCGCCCAGTAGCCGTTAGAAACGCTCAGCAGGTCTTCGGCCGTGCGGAAAAACCCGTTCACGGATGTCTCCTTTCCTCTCCGGCGATCCTCTATCAGCCGGCTTTGAGTCTCCCCCCGGACCGTCCCGAGCAGACAGCGCATGAACCGCAGCGCCATCCGGTAAACACCGGGACGTTTCGACTCACGGGGACCCGCCACATTCAGGACACGGACGCCGTTTTCCTCGATCCATGAGGCGACCTGCGCCGGGTCCGGGGAAACGTCCAGTTGCACCACCAGCAGGGGTTTCCCGAACTCCCGGGCGAACCCCGCGGTAAGCGCGGTCCCGTCGGCAAGCTCCCCGATGTTCAGTACCAGGGTGGCTTCGGACTCGATCACGTTGCGCTCGGTACGGGCGGCGTAACCGGGCGAATCGAGCTCACTCAGCGGATAGCGCTCCGGAATCCGGCCATCCTCCGCCAGCCTCCCGGCCGGGCACCACCCTCCAACCGGGATGCCCGCCTCCATGGCCGCATCCAGCCCGGCCCTGTCCACCCCGGTCTGCCCGCCGGACACGATCCTGGTCAAACGCATAAGGTCGCCCTCATTCCTGAAACTCAGGACAGGAACCGGTTAACCGTCCCTTTTCTATGCCCCGTCCTCCAGCAGCACCTTCAGCTTCTCAAGGGCCTGTCCGTTTCCCTGCCGGGCGGACCGGGCAAGCCATCCGACCGCTTTGCGCCGATCCTGCTCCACCCCGTCTCCCCGTGCATACATGAGCCCCAGGTTGTACTGCGCCCTTGCGTATCCCTGCTTCGCGGAAAGATGGAACCAACGCGCCGCCCTGCGCGGATCCCTGCCGACACCGTGTCCGTACAGACGCATCAGTCCCATATTATACTGGGCGCCCGCATGTCCCTGCTCCGCGGCCCGCCTGAAGTGCTGCACCGCTTCTCCGGGGTCGCGCCTGACACCTTCGCCTTTATAGTACATCAGACCCAGGGCGAAGTCCCCTTCAGGGGACCCTTCTGCGCGGAATTCCTTGAGCGCCTTCGAGAATTCTCCCCTTTTGTAGGCCGCAACCCCCGTTCCGTCACCGGCGCACCCCCCGAGAGCCAGCACTGCCAGGAAAAAGGCAATGGCGAGACCCGGGAACAGCACCGCCTGGCTTTTTTTCTCCATCAAACTCTCCCTTCCTGCCTGCCGGAATCTCCGGGTATTTCGCACCATTTATAAAACAACAGGGTACCGTTGTAAAGCCGGGTTTTACGTGTCCGGTCGTGAACAACGGATCTACGGCGGAGAACCCTTGGGAAGCCTGAACGGGGTGGTGAAAAAATCTGCACCGGCCCCCTTGCCAACCGGTTATTCAATGCTAACCTTACATACAAGAGAAAGGAGGCGATGATTCACGACGGTAGTCACACATCCTGAGAGAAGTGCAGCTATCGGGCGGGATGAGTATCCTTCCTGAAGATTCCCCCCGAAGGGGGAAACAGTTCGAGAGATGAAGAGAAAAGGCCGGGTGCGGGCGATCCCGGCCTTTTGCGTATCCAGGATTTGACGGTATGAACTCCGGAGGATCAATGACCGATTTCGACCAGATCATCGACCGGAGCGGGACATCCAGCGAGAAATGGGAGCGCTACCGGAACCGCGACGTCATCCCCCTCTGGGTGGCCGACATGGACTTCCGCTCCCCTCAGGCCGTAATCGACGCCCTCCACGCCAGGGTCGGGCACGGGGTGTTCGGCTACACCCTCCCGCCCGGAGAGCTCCACGACGTCGTCCGCCGGATGCTCCGGCAGGATTTCGACTGGAAGGTCGGACACGACTGGATCGTCTGGCTGCCCGGGCTGGTGGCGGGTCTGAACCTGGCCTGCCGTGCGGTGGGCGGCGAAGGTGACGAGGTGCTGGTCCCCATCCCGGTATATCCTCCCTTCATGTCCGCCCCGCGCCACGGACGCCGGACCGCCGTCACGGTCCCACTCTCGGTGAGAAGCGGACGCCGGACCTTCGACTTCGAGGCCCTGGAACGTGCCGTGACCAGGAGGACACGCCTGCTCCTCCTCTGCAACCCCCACAACCCGGTGGGCCGCGCCTATGACCGGGAAGAACTGGACCAGGTGGCACGGCTGTGCGAACGCTACGATCTCGTCATCTGTTCGGACGAAATCCACTCCGGCCTGCTGCTCGACACCGACAGGCGACACATCCCCATCGCCACCATCTCGCCTGAAACGGCTTGCCGCACCATCACCCTCATGGCGCCGAGCAAGACCTTCAACATTCCCGGCCTCGGATGCGCCTTCGCCGTGGTCCCCGACCCCGAGCTCCGCAGCCGCTTTATCGAGGCAATGGCCGGGACGGTCCCTCCGGTCAACACCCTCGGTTATACCGCGGCCCTGGCCGCATACTGTCACGGAGACGCCTGGCAACGGGAGCTGCTGACCTATCTGCGGGGAAACCGTGACCTGGTGGCACAGGAGATAGCCCTGATGCCCGGGCTTTCCATGGACCGGGTCGAGGCCACCTATCTGGCCTGGATCGATGCGAGGGAAACGGGCCTGGACGACCCGTCGGCGTTCTTCGAGCAGGCCGGGGTCGGACTCTCCGACGGGGCGCTCTTCGGCGGAGCCGGCTTCGTCAGGCTCAACTTCGGCTGCCCGCGGCCCCTGCTCCGTGAGGCACTGGGACGCATGAGAAGGGCGACAGGCTGACCACTTGACGCTATGGTCAACCAGGATAGAATTAATCAACGTCAACAGGATTGTTATACACGAGAGGGAAAGGAGGACGGAAAATGCGCAAACTGTTGGCATTGATCGTACTCGGGTCGGCACTCAGTCTCTTCGGCTGCGCCACGACCGAGCCGCCTGCCAGGAAGGCCGAATCACCCAGGCAGTCCATCAGATGCACCACCTGCGGCGCAGAATTCACCTCCCAGGCAGGCATCGAAGATCACCTGAAGACCCACCCCGGGCACACAGCGGATGTCAAACCACTCATAAAGTGCGCCACTTGCGGCGCCGAGTTCACCTCGCCGGCCGGGCTCGCCGACCATGTCCAGGCCAATCCCGGTCACAAGCCCGCCAAGGTCGAAGGACAGTACGCCCCCTGAGCAAAGGACCGCCTCGGCAGTCCTGAAAAAAGCCGCCCCTTTCGAGGGGCGGCTTTTTCTTGTCTACACCTGCCATCCCGGCTTGACGGGAATGCCACCAAGAAAACCCTTCACCTCTCTCGGCATTGACAGCCGCTTTCCATTTAACATATAAATACGATTGATTGCTTTGACCGATAAAAAAAGCAGACAATCTCAATGCAAAGGACCAACCATGTTTACCATGCATCGCCCGCTCTCCGTCCATGATCCGCTGCTGCTCTGTCCTTCGTGTGAAACCGCCGCATTGTGCAGGACCGACAGGGAGGCGCGCCGCAAACGCCTCCTGACGGTACTCGTCTGCCCTTCATGCGGCGTGTACCATTCCATCGACTCTTCGGCAACGGGTTGCGCCCTCTACGCCTCACCGGTCGCCGGATGATGCAGTCGCCCTGCTCCCGCGGTCTCCCCGCCCATCATGCGGGAGTCGGCGTGGCTGTATGTTTTTTACGCGCCGATTATGTCATCGACCAGATGCACCAGGGACGACCATGCCGGTTCGCTCTTGAACAGTTGTGAAGCAGCCCTGTACCGGCTGGTACTGTCCATGTGCAGGGAAAGATACTGCTGCAGGAAATCCCCCTTCTGCGATGCCGACAGACTGCCGGTGAAATTGTCCGCAATCGGCAGTTGAAATGGTTCTATCCCCATCAGAAAGCAGGTATATACCACGGTTTTGCACTGCAACCGTACTTCATCGGGGTTGAATTGACGGCGGCGCGTCAATTGCCGGATCAGCAAAGTGATCGCGGCTATGTTTTCACGTTTCCGGCGCATTGGGGTCGTCCTTTCCGACAGGGTCAGGTGATGGGGAGGCGGATGTTTCACCGCTGAACTGCCGGGCCAGCCGCACCGCACCGATGGCGTCGCCGGCATAGCCGCTGGCCCCGATCTCATCGGCGTAATGCTGATCCACCACCGCGCCGCCGATCATGAAGCGCACCTGAGGGAGCCCCTCGGCGCGGGCCAGGTCGATGACCTTTTTCATTTCCACCATGGTCGTGGTCATGAGCGCGGAAAGTCCGACGATATCGGCTCCATGATGTCTTGCGGCGCGAATGATGTCTGCGGCCCCCACATCCTTGCCCAGATCGATGACGTCGAAATTGTAGTTGCTGAGCATCAGGGCCACGATGTTTTTACCGATGTCGTGGATATCTCCCTGCACCGTGGCGAGCACCACCTTCGGCCCTTTGCGGCCTGACGCGCCGCTGGCGGCGTCCAGAAACGGCTGCAGAACGCTGAACCCCTTGCGCATGGTGTCGGCGCAGGTGATGAGCTGGGGCAGGAAGTATTCCTTGCGGTCGAATTTATCGCCCACCAGGTTGATGGCCGGAATGAGACGGTCGTCCACCAGCGACCGCGGCGTTTCGCCTTTATCGAGCGCATGCCTGATCGCCTGCTCTATCCCCTCTTCGTCGCCCTCCACGACCGCATCGAAAACCAGTTCGCCCGGGGTGCGGGGCCCTTTTCTTTCGGACACCGCACCGGTGCCGAGCTGCTGTCCGAACCGGGCGATGTAGCGGCCCATGCGGGGGTCCCGCATGGCCAGGGCATCGACGGCGTAGGCGGCATTGAGCGTATATTCGCACGCCGTGTCGATGAATGCCGCGGTCAGTCCGCGGCCGGCGGCCATGCAGAGAAACGTGCCGTCAAGCCACTGCCGTGTGTCAAGGCCATAGGACAGGTTCGAGATCCCTGCCAGCGACCCGAACCGCCCCGATTGTGCGCACCAGTCGATCAGTTCAAGTGCGCGCCGGTGCAGTGCTGGTCCGGCCCCTGCGGTGAAAACCAGACAATCCACCAGACAATCTTCCGGGGCTATGCCGTGTTTGCCGGCGCAGGAGACGATCTTTTCGATTCTCGCGATTGCCTCGGCCGTGCCTCCCCGTGCCCCTTTTTCATCCACAGGCATGCAGACGATCATGGCGCCGTACCGGGCCGCAACCTCGCACATCATTTCCATGGGGCCGGCTTTCGCGCTGACGCTGTTGAGGATGCCCCTTCCCGGAAAGACGCGCAGGGCACGCGCCGCGGCCTCGACATTGACCGTATCCACGGCCACGGGCTTAGCGCATGCCTTTGCCGAGGCAAGCACGGCCGCGCGCAGGGCCGCTGCTTCGTCGACTCCCGGCGCATGCACGTTGATGTCGATGACAGACGCGCCCCGGCGGGCCTGCTCCTGCGCCATTTTCCGCACCAGCGCCATGTCACCCTTGGCCAGGCCCGTTGCCAGCGCCGGATTTCCGGACGGGTTGATCTTGCCCCCGAAAACGGTCAGGGGAACATCGTTTCCAATGAAAATGGTTTCGCGGTAGGAACAGACGGCCGCGGTCCGTTTCTGACCCGGCACGGCAACGCTCAGAGACGCGGTGCTGTTTTTGAGCGCGCGGATATAGGCGGGGGCCGTGCCGCAACAGCCGCCCATGATGGCTGCTCCGGCTTCGACAAGGTGCGGCATATGGTCGCCGAATTCCTCCGGCGACATGTCGAAGGTGGTTACGCCGTTGATAAGGCGCGGCATGCCGGCATTGGGCTTTGCCAGGAGCGGTACGGTGGCGAACGGTTTCATGGCGGCGATCACTTTCGCCATGTCCTGGGGCCCGGTGGAGCAGTTGCAGCCGACCGCATCCGCGCCGAGCGACTGCAGGGTGACCAGGGCCGAGAGCGGATCCGAGCCGTTCAGGGTGCGGCCGTCCGTGCCGAAGGTCATGCTGACCATCACCGGCAGATCACAGGTCTCCCTGACCGCGATCAGCGCGGCCCGCGCCTCCTGCAGGTCCATCATCGTTTCTATGACAAAGCCGTCGACCCCGCCCGCGAGCAGGGCCTTGGCCTGTTCGGCGTACACCGCCACCGCCCCCTCGAAGGAAAGCTCCCCGAACGGCTCGACGAACAGTCCGGTGGGTGCCAGGTCCCCGAACACCAGGGCCCGGTCCTGCACCGCCTCGCGGGAGATGCGTGCCAGGGTGGTGTTGATTTCCGCGGTCCTGTTGTCGAGTCCGAACTCCTGGAGCTTGAGCCGGTTGCAGCCAAAGGTGCAGGTATACACCGCATCGCTGCCGGCAGCCACATAGGCGCGCTGGATTTCCTGCAGCACCCGGGGATGCTCAAGCACCCACGCTTCCGGGGAGACCCCGGCGGGCATGCCGTTGCGGGCCAGTTCGGTCCCGGTGGCGCCGTCAAGCACCAGCACCCTGTGGCCGACCGCTTTTCTGAACGCATCCCTGGTCATGACGGCCCGCCGGAAAAGGTTCCGCGCCGCAGCAGCATCCCGGCATCGTGTCCCCACAAGGCGTTGTACGCCTGGACCGTGGCCATGATGCTGTCCGACGAGGGGTTGGCAATGGCCATGGTCAGGCCCCGCCCCATGGCCATGCCCAGAAACGCTCCGTTTATCCATTGCCGCTCGGGCATGCCGAACGAAACATTGGAAAGTCCGACAATGGTATTGGCATGGAGGGATTCGGAGCACCACGAGATCAGATCGAGCGTATCCCGGGCCGCTCCCGGATCGGAACTGATGGTCATGACCAGGCCGTCCACCGCGATGTCTTCAACCGTGCAACCATGGGAAGCGGCGGCCGCCATGACCGTATCGATGACCGCGATCCGTTCCCTTACCGTTGCGGGAATGCCGGCATCGGTAAGGGGGAGCACGATGAACATGGCCCCGTATCTGGCCGCCAGCGGCAGGGTCCGCTCGATACGCTCCCGTTCTCCGGACACGGAATTGACCAGTGCCCGTCCCGGATAGCGGCGCAGCGCCGCCTCGACCACCTCGGGCCTGGTGGTGTCGATGCAGAGCGGCAGGGGAGACAACCGCGACAGCAGCCCCACGGCCCGCAGCATCATCGCCATCTCGTCGATGCCCGAAAGGCCCATGTTGACATCGAGCACCGTGGCATGGCGCTGCTCCTGCTCGATGGCAAACTGTTGCACCAGGTCGAGACTTCCCTCCCGGAGACTCGCCTGCAACTGCTTTTTGCCGGTGGGATTGATCCGTTCGCCGACAATGGCAAACGGATGGTCCGGGCCGAGAAATGCCGGGTTCCTGCAGGATGAAAGCGCGCTGATCGCCTTTTTCGCCGCTGGCAGCGCAGCACTGCCGTGGATTCGGCCGCCCAGTGCAGCCATATGCCCGGCAGTGGCGCGATGGTCGCCGCCGAGCAGATTTGCCCCGGCACGAAGAAGCGAAGGACCTGCGGAACCGTACTGCTCCGGGCCGGCGTCCGCCGTCACGGGAACGGCGCACAACGGCACCGTGGCGAACGGCTTGACCTGCGCGATGATCGCCTCGATGGGCACCGTGGCGTCGGCAACGTTAAACCCTACCGCATCGGCTCCCAGCGACTGGAGCGTCACCAGCGCGGCAAGCGGGTCGGTCCCTCCGGATGTGCATCCCTGCGGCCCGATGATCATCTGCACGATCACCGGAAAATCGCCGAGTTCGCGCAGTGCGATAAGCGCGGCCCGGGCTTCCTGTATGTCGGTCATGCCGGCGACGATAAAGCCTTCCGCACCACCTTCGGCAAGCGCCTGTGCCTGTTCCCCATAGCAGGCCACGGCTTCCTCGAAGTCGAGATCGCCGAACGGCTCGATGCTCATCCCTGTTGTCGAACAGGTCCCGAAAACCGGAAGACTTCCCAATGCCGCGCGGCAGCGGCGCATGAGCTCCCGGTTGATCTCCCGGGTCTGTGACGCCAGGCCGAACGGGCCAAGCCGCAAACGGTTTGCTCCGGCTGTCGGGCAGCGGACAATGTCGCAGCCGGCATCCCTGAAGGCGCGGAGCGCGGAGGCGACAGCGTCGAAATGCGTGAGCGCCCAGGTTTCGGGACACTCTTGTTCGCCGCATCCAGGCGTCAGGGCGGCATCGAGCAGCAGCGGCCCCTGTGCCACCAGATGATGAAAGTCTTTCCGCTTCATACAATCGGCACCGATGGGAATGATTGTTCGATACCCGCCACCGCGGTTACCGATTTTTCAGGAACGAGCATGGAGCGCGAGGTGAGTGTCAGACCGAGGCGGTCGAGCTCGAGGAGCGAGTAGAACAGGTTCTGGTTCTCCAGGCTGAAGTCGCCGAATCCCGGGGAAAACCGGTGTACCGTGAGCCGTTCGGCGCTGCGGCTCACTTGCCTGCGGACAAATTCGTTTACCCAGTTCATCGCCGCATCCGCGCTCTGGCCGCCCACCGCATCGAGGATGACCGCGGTTGCGCCGTCGCCGCGCGCTATTGCGTCGGAAGCCGCCTCGACAATGGCGGGACCTACGGTCGAAGCCATCAGCACCACGGCAAAGCTGTCTTTCAGCAATTCCGCCAATGAACGGCTTTTCAGCACCATGCCCTCCGGCAACACGATCTCGTCGTTCCTTTTTTCCACAATAGGGATGCGCCGCCAACACCCCTGCGCCTCGCACAGGGCAAAACTCTCCGCAATGGTTTCCTCCAGTTTTTCCCGCTGCCTTCCGGACAATACGGTCTTGCCGCTGTGGTACCCGAGGCGCGTCAGGATCATCCTGAAGGGCACTTCGATGGGAATGGATCTGAAAAAAGTGACAGGTGTGGTCATGGTCAGGTGTCCAGTAGTAAGGTTTCAGGTTTGCAGGCAAACCCTGTCACCACATCCGAGCCTATGGAATTTTTTCCGGACATCCGCACTCTCCCTATGGCTCCTCGTCGGGCGTGGTGCGCCGCAGGAGGTAGGTATCCATGATCCACCCCTTCTCGGCCCTCTTGGCCCTCCGGATCTGCTCGATGTCGGTCAGAAGCTCTTTCAGTTTTCCGGAGACGAGCACCTCGTCTTCAGTGCCCAGGTAGGCACCCCAATAGATATCAATATCGTCGGGGACTGACTGTAGATCCATATCGGCGTCGAGCAGGACAACCACGTTGTCCACATTGTTGGGAAAACCCTCGGCCAACCGGCGGCCGGTGGTGATCTGTATTGCTTCGCCGATCCGGTTCAGCGCGATCCGGTGCCGCGCCGCCAGCGCCTGCATGCTGCTGATGCCGGGTATGACCTCGTACTCGAACACCACCGGCCCTTCGGCAAGGATGCGCTCCAGAATCGGGAGCGTACCGTCGTACAACGATGGATCGCCCCAGACGAGGAAGGCCCCGCATTCGCCCTCCTTTAACTCATCGGCGATCAGCGAGCGGTAGATTGCCGCCCTTTTTTCACGCCAGGATGCCACATCCGGCATATAGGCCGGGTCAGATGTGTCACGTGCCGGATCCGGCACTTCGACCCACCGGTACGCAGGGTCCTCGATGAAGCGTTCACAAATCTCTTTGCGTATCCGGGCCAGATCGCTTTTCTGCTGCCCCTTGTCGAGGATGAAGAAGACATCGACCCGGTTGAGTGCGTTGATGGCCTGGATCGTGACGTAATCAAGGTTACCCGCTCCGATGCCGATGACGAAGACTTTTTTTGTTGTTCGGATTTCTCCGGCCATAACCAGCCTCCATTTTCGCCCACCACCTGTCCATGGTCAGGCCGGTCCCGTATCCATGGGATGGCCGTTGTTCAGGATTGGGACTGTACCACCAGTTCCTCGCCCCATTCAATTGTCACCATTCGTTTCATCGCTTCGATCCGTCCCCCTTCATCCAGAAACGGGTCGAGTGTGGTGCGAAACTGGTGAGGGACACCGCTCCGGCGCAGCAGTTCCACGCTCTTTCTGGCCGCTTCACCGCTGCCGGGGATACCGGTGATCCGCTCGTACTCATTGAAGGGGGCCTTGAGGTCCATGCCGACCCAGTCCAGGAGCGGCAGGCACTCCCGGAGCCGCTCCGGGTACGGCCCGGCGGTGTGCAGCCCAACCTTGAAGCCCATATGACGTATCGCCCTGACGGCTTCGGGAAGCCTCTCCTGCATGGTCGGCTCGCCGCCGCTGAACACCACGGCATCCAGCAGGCCGCAACGGCTTTCGAGCAGCGCGGTGATCTCCGGCCAGGGGACCGCAGCGCCGCTCATGACGGGAATCAGGTGCCGGTTGTGGCAGTAGCCGCAGCGCCAGGGGCATCCCTGGCAGAAGAGCACCGCCGCCAGTTTGCCGGGATAGTCGATGGTGGTGAAGGGGAGCAGCCCCCCGATCTCAAGCATCGCGGCAATCTGCCCCTGCCGGTTCTCGGAAGAACCGCCGTTCGGCATGTTCGGCCCGCTTGCCGGTGTTGAAGGACGCCACCGGCCGGTGGTATCCCATGACCCTGGTCCAGACCTCGCACGGCTGGCGTTTCTCCTGCGGGATCCCCCTGTTCGTCTTCTGCTCGTTGTTCATGCTTCGCTCCTTTCATGGCGCTGTTGCCGCTCAAGCTCCCGGTCGCAGAGGGGGCAGAACTGATGTTCCCCGCTGAGATAGCCGTGGCGTGGACAGATGGAAAATGTTGGGGTAACGGTGACGTAGGGGAGACGGAACCGCTCCAGTGATCGGCGGACCAGGGTTTTGCACGCCTCCACGGATGAAACCTGCTCCCCCAGGTAGAGGTGCAACACCGTGCCGCCGGTGTACCTGCTCTGCAACTCCTCCTGGCGCTCGAGCGCCTCGAACGGGTCGTCGGTGAACCCGACCGGCAGCTGGGTGGAGTTGGTGTAGTAGGGGGCATCGGCGGTACCTGCCTGGATGATGTTGGGCAAGCGCTTCTTGTCCTCCCGGGCGAAGCGGTAAGTGGTCCCCTCGGCCGGGGTCGCCTCCAGGTTGTACATATGGCCGGTCTCCTCCTGGAAGCCGAGCATCCTTTCCCGCAGGTGATCCAGCAGTTTCACGGCCAGCCCGTGACCGTAGGGAGTGGTAATGTCTTCCCTGTCGGCAGTGAAGTTGCGGATCATTTCGTTCACGCCGTTGATGCCGATTGTGGAAAAGTGATTTCGCAAAGTGCCGAGGTAGCGCCTGGTGTAGGGAAAGAGGCCGCTGTCCATGTGGCGCTGGATTACCTTGCGCTTGATCTCCAGGCTGTTCTTCCCCAGTTCAAGCAGCCGGTCGAGCCGGTTGAACAGCCCTGTTTCATCCCCCTGGTGCTCGAATCCCAACCTGGCGCAGTTGATGGTGACCACACCGATGGAGCCGGTCTGCTCGGCAGAGCCGAACAGGCCGTTGCCCCGCTTCAGAAGCTCCCGCAGATCCAGCTGCAGGCGGCAGCACATGGAGCGGACCATGTGGGGAGAGAGCTCCGAATTGACGAAGTTCTGGAAATATGGAAGACCGTATTTGGCGGTCATTTCAAAGAGACAATCGGCATTCCCGCTCTCCCAGGGGAAGTCGGCGGTGATGTTGTAGGTCGGGATGGGAAAGGTGAACACGCGCCCCTTGTCGTCCCCTGCGGTCATGACCTCGATGTAGGCCCGGTTGATCATGTCCATCTCGGCCTGGAGCTCGCCGTAGGTGAAGGACATCTCCTGGCCGCCGATGACAGGTACCTGGCCGCGCAGGTCCTCGGGGCAGACCCAGTCGAAGGTCAGGTTGGTGAACGGCGTCTGGGTGCCCCAACGGGACGGCACGTTCAGGTTGAACACCAGTTCCTGGATGTGCTGTTTCACCTCCTCGTAGGAAAGTCCGTCTATTCTCACGAACGGCGCCATGTAGGTGTCGAAGGAACTGAAGGCCTGGGCCCCGGCCCACTCGTTCTGCAGGGTGCCGAGAAAGTTGACGATCTGCCCCACGGCGCTGGACATGTGGCGGGGCGGTCCCGCCTCCACCTTGCCGGCCACGCCGTTGAACCCCTCGGCCAGCAGGGCGCGCAGGGACCACCCGGCGCAGTACCCGCTCAGCATGTCCAGGTCGTGGATGTGGATGCTCCCGTCGCGGTGCGCTTCCCCCACCTCGGGCGGATAAACGTGGTTGAGCCAGTAGTTGGCGATCACCTTGCCCGAAACGTTGAGGATCAGGCCGCCCAGCGAATACCCCTGGTTGGCGTTGGCATTCACCCGCCAGTCGGACTGCTCCAGGTATTCGTTCACCGACGACGCCACGTCCACCAGGGTCTTTTTGTCCCGGCGCAGCTTATGGCGCTGTTCGCGGTAGACGATGTAGGCACGGGCGGTCTTCAGGTGGTTGGCGGAAATCAGCACCTGCTCCACCACGTCCTGTATCTGCTCGATCTGCGGCGTCGTCGCGCTGAACTTGTGGCGCAGCACCTTCAGCACCTGGGTTGTCAACAGACCCGCCTCGTCCCCGTCAAACTCGCCGGTCGCCTCACCGGCCCGCCTGATGGCGGAACGGATCTTGTCCGACTCGAACGGGACGGTGGAGCCGTCGCGCTTGACCACGCCCCGTAATGGAAAAACCCGGATCTCTTCCGTGTGCGCCACACTGTTCATGCTTCTGGTACCTCCCTTGATAGTATCATCATACTTGCCGTGAATCTTCCTCCGACGCGCCTTCCACTTCCAACCGGACCAGCCGTGCAGCGGCCACCATGTTGCGCAGGGACGCCTTCGTTTCCGGCCATCCCCTGGTTTTCAAGCCGCAATCCGGGTTTATCCAGAGCCTTTCAGCCGGAATGACGGCAACGGCAGCCCTGATAAGGCCGGCGATTTCCTCCACCTCCGGCACACGCGGGCTGTGGATGTCGTAAACTCCCGGGCCTATCTCGTTGGGATACTCGAACTCCCGGAACGCCTCCAGGAGCCGCATACCGCTCCGACTGGATTCGATGCTGATGACGTCCGCGTCCATGGCGGCTATCCAGCGCACTATCGATCCGAACTCGCTGTAACACATGTGGGTATGGATCTGCGTTTCATCGGCTACGCCCGAGACGCTCAGCCGGAAGCAGTCCACGGCCCAGCGCAGATAGGCGTCAGCCTCGCGTCTCCGGAGGGGAAGCCCCTCCCGCAGCGCTGCCTCGTCGATCTGGATGACGTGGATTCCGGCCCGTTCCAGATCCAGAACCTCGTCGCGCACCGCCAGGGCTATCTGTCTGCACACCTCGGGGCGCTCCAGGTCATCCCTCACGAAGCTCCAGTTGAGGATGGTCACAGGGCCGGTCAGCATCCCCTTCATGGGCCGGCGGGTAAGGGATTGGGCATAGCGTATCCAGTCGACGGTCATCGGTGCCGGCCGGGCAACATCGCCGAACAGTACGGGCGGTTTCACGCAGCGGCTGCCGTAGCTCTGCACCCAGCCGTTGCCGGTGATGTGGAAACCTTCCAGTTGACGGCCGAAATACTCCACCATATCGGTCCGTTCCGGCTCTCCATGCACGAAAACGTCAAGGCCGGCCTCTTCCTGGAACGCGACAACCGCCCGGATCTCCTCCCTCAGAATCTCTTCGTAGGAAACCCGGTCGAGGCGTCCCTGCGCAAAACGGCTGCGGGCGGAACGTATGGCATCGGTCTGGGGAAAAGAGCCGATGGTGGTGGTCGGAAGCATCGGCAGCATCTGTTTTGCCTTCCCGCGCTCCCTGCGGACCGGATAGGGGCTGCGGCGCGAAAGCATTGCCTCGGTAACGGACGCGGCGCAACGCCTGACGTCTTCGCGGAACACCCGCGGACTGGAGCGGCGGGCGGCGAGCGCGGCGGCGTTCTCCCGCAGGACGTTTTCCCGGTCCTTTCCTTCCATCACATCGCGCAGCACCCCGATTTCACGGCACTTCTGGACCGCGAAGGCCATCCAGCCCCTCAGTTCGGGGTCCAGCCCGGTCTCCAGGTCCAGGTCGATGGGGACGTGAAGCAGGGAACAACCCGAGGCCACCAGCATGCGCTCAGTCCCGATACGCTTTTCAATGCGTTCCAGTATGGCGAGCGACTCCCCGAGATCGTTTTTCCAGATGTTGCGTCCGTTCACTACGCCGGCGGAGAGCCGGATTGTGTCCGGCAAGATCTCCAGGATCTCATTCAACTGGTTTTTCTCCCTCGCCAGATCGAGGTGCAGCCCGTCGCATCCCGATTCAAGCGCGAGCGCGAGGTTTTCCCCCAATGCGCCGAAATAGGTGGCCAGGAGCAGGCGCGACCCGGCTGCCGACGTCTTCAGTTTCCTCCAGGCGGGCACGAACGCCTCTCTCGCCGCGCCCGGCAGGTCCGCGCACAGGATCGGCTCATCTATCTGGATCCAGTCGCACAGCGGCGCCATTTCGGCGATGACCTCGCAATAGACCGAGACTACGGCGTCCAGATACCTCCAGCGATCGGCCCCCTCGCGCTCCCTGCCCAGGCAGAGCAGGGTAATCGGACCCAGCAGCACCGGCTTCGGACTGAAACCGAGAGCCCGGGCCCGGCGTGTCTCCTCGACGATGCCGTTGTTGCTCCGCCGGACCACCATGTCGGGGGTGAACTCGGGCACCAGATAATGGTAATTGGTATCGAACCACTTGGTCATTTCCATGGCCGGGACATTGGCGTCCGCGTCGCCCCTTGCCATGCAAAAATACCGGTCCATATCCGATCCGCTGTCCGCGAAACGACGCGGGGTCATGCCGAGCATGGCGATCGTGTCCAGCACGTGGTCGTAGAATGAAAAATCCCCGACCGCCGCCAGAGACAACCCCGCCTCTTTCTGGATATGCCAGTGGCGCTCCTTGAGCGCATCCCCCACCGCCGTCAGCATGGGCAGGGAACTGCCCCCTTTCCAGTAACTCTCCAGCGCCCTTTTCAGCTCACGGTCGGCGCCAATCCGGGGAAAACCCAGTATGTGTGCTTCCATCAAGACAACTCCTTTATTCATGTAGTCTGTTTCGCGAGACTTCTCTTCCCCGTTGAACAGGACGTCTTCTGGCTTCCGGCCCCCGAGTGCCCGTGCCTTCCCGTCTCCGGAGAAACAGTGGCAAGGGCGGGATTTCAACCGGTTACAGCGGCGCGCCCGCGACGGATTTTCACCGTCTTCCGTTTCCCGTTCAACACGCCGATACAATCACTATACAGTTATTTCACGCCCATCGTGGTTCGGGCCGCAACACCTCCTTTCACGAGACGAGATTCATCCGGATCGAACCTCTCCCCGCAGCGCCGCAGTTCCGCTATCCCTTCAGGGATCCGGGGACCGGAACGGTACAGGGCGTCACCCACGTGACAGATACGCCCCTTGCGCACGGCTTCCAGGGAACCGAGCCGCCGGAGCATTCTTTCCAGCGACGGGTCCATGCCGCGGCCCTGCCCCACGATAATCAGCTCCGGCTTCCGCACCATAATCGCCTCCAGGGAGAGAGAGGGATAGGCCGCCCGGCCGGCGGCGATATTGTCGAAACCGGCGAGCCGGAGCGCGTCGTCGATGACCGTTCCGGAGCCCGCGGTGACCAGCGGATCCGGCCAGATGACGAACAGCACCCGCGGTGCCGTCCCCCTTTTCTTCCCGGGACGCAGGGAACGATCGAGGTGCCCGGCGATCAGCTCACCCTGGTCCGGCACCCCGAGATCGCGGGCCAGCCTGCGGATCCCGTCGGCCAGCCCTGCCAGGCGCGTGCCGCGGAACAGTGCCGTTCTGATCCCCAGCCGTTCCAGTCGAGCCGCGAGCCGGGGACCGCTCCCCTCCTCGTCCAGCACCACCACATCGGGTCTGAGGGCGAGCACGGCTTCCAGTGACGGGTTGGCCGGGCCGCCCACTGTCGGCTTTCCCCGTACGGAAGCCGGGTGGTCGCAGAACGTGGTGACCCCTATCAGGTTGCGCTCCAGCCCCAGGGCGCAGATCACTTCCGTCACGCTGGGCGCCAGTGAGACTATCCTTCCGGGTGGAGCCGCGACGCAGGTACCGCTCCAGATGAGAAGAAGCATGAAACAGGTGAGAATAGATTTCATGGACGGCTCGATGCGCAATTATCTGTTTTATGAACCGGGAGACCTGCCAGGGTTTCAAACCCTGGCAGGTCTGGGGGTAGCAATATGCCGGATGTTAAAACGACACCTTCACTCCACCGTATCCGCCGATACCCAGGGTACCGTACCCCTTGACCTCTTCGTACTTCCGGTCCAGCAGGTTGTCGATACGGGCAAACAGTTGCAGCCATCTGGTGACGTCGTAGGAAGCGGCCAGGTTGGCCAGCAGGTAGCCGCCGAGCTCGACCCGCGTGCTGGCATAGGTAACCGGATCATAGTAGCTGTCCTGGCGTTTCCCCACATAGGCGAGCTCCAGGTTGAGGTTCCCTTTCTCCGTAAAGCGGTAGTTCGCGTCACAGGAGAACTTGTGCTCCGGCCGCCGCAACAATTCGAGACCGGTTGATTTATCTTTGGTCTTTGTCCAGGTATACCCGGCCCGCAGGGTGAGAGCGTCCGTCGGCATCACGGCGGCGGTCAGTTCGACCCCGTACGACTCGGCCCGGGCAGTGTTCCTGTAGGTGGACGCGCTGCTGTCGAATTCGATTAATTCTTTGAAATCAGTGGAGAACCATGTCGCGCCCAGTTCCAGGCGTCCGTCGAGCAGGGACTGTTCCACGCCGAGGTCCCAGCCCGTGCTCTTTTCCGGCCTCAACGCCTGGTTGCCGTACGTGGGGGCATAGAGCTGGTAGAGCGACGGTGCCTTGAACCCGCTCCCGTAGCTCCCCTTGAGCCTGGTTGCAGTCTGCTTCACGAGATACGAGGAGGTGAACCGGTAGGTTGTTTCCGTGCCGAACCGGCTGTGGTCGTCCAGCCTGACTCCCAGGGTGGTGAACCAGCACCCCCAGAGGCTGATCCGGTCCTGCAGGTAGTAGCCGGTGATCCTGTCGGATTCTTCCGGAAACACGCTGACATACGGTCCCCACGAGCTTTGGGACAGATAGTCGGAACGGGCTTTCTCTTCCCTGGTTTCCACTCCGAACGTCAAGGTATTCGTTTTGTGGAGATACAGCGTGTGCTGCCAGTCGAAGGCCAGGGACTGACCATGGTATGTGCTCCGCTCCATGTCTGCGGGATGGGAGGCGTCGGTGTCGTTCCGGTAATCGCGATCCAGATTGCTGAAGGACACCCCCAGCTTCTGCTCCCACAGGCCGTCGAAGAGGGAAAGACGTGCCTGGGTTCTCAGGAAAAGCTGGCGGGACCGGGCGATATGGTTGGGGTCGTCCAGACCCGGACCTCCGCCGTTGTCAATGTCCGACTTGGAGTCCAGGTACCTGAAGATGTGCTCCAGTTCTAATATCCTGGACGGAGTCACCACCAGCCGGGTGGAAACGGAAGTGGCGTGATAGCCGTCGGTTTCATGGTTTCCGTACTGCTCGCCCGCGGAGGAGACGCCGCCCGTATCCTCGCGGGAAATCCCCAGGGAATAGCTGACCAGCCTATTTCCACCGCTGACGGCACCCTTTTCGGCAAAAGTGCCGAAGGAGCCTCCTTCCGCCGACAGGAAACCGGAAGGCTCTCCAGCGCCCCGCCGGGTAATGATGTTGATCACCCCACCTATTGCGTCGGAACCGTAGAGTGTGCTCTGGGGCCCCCGCAGGATCTCGATCCGTTCGATGTTGTCGGTGGACAAGTCCGCGAAGTCGTAGGAACCGCCAGGTGACGACGGGTCGTTCATGCGGACGCCGTCGACCAGAACCAGCGTATGTTCGGACTTGGCGCCCCGGATTCCCACGTGGGTCTGGCCGCCCGGTCCTCCGCTCCGGACCACGTCCAGAGCCGGCACGGTCCGCAGGAGGTCGAGAACAAGGGTCTTCTGGCGCTGCTCAATCTCTTTGCGCGGGATCACCGTAACAGAGCTGCCGATTTCATCCAGCGCGGCTTCGTCGCGGGTCGCCGTGATCACGATTTCGCCCAGCGTCAACGGTTCCTCTCCCATGGCAAGCGCCGGCCAGCAAAGCACCGGCAGCAGCCAGACAACTGACAGCCGTTTCCTGACAACAGACATAGGTATACCTCCCTCGAAGTAATCGGACAGGGCGGTATTCCGGCTGAGGGCGCTCTGCTTTGACCTACTTGCCCACCTTCCCGGGATGTCTCCCAGTGGTTTGTTCCGCCTTGCGGCGGACGGGCTTTCGTTCCCATCACGGCTGCGGGGCAGCGGGGGTC
>JARKPN010000084.1 GCA_029975275.1 Geobacteraceae bacterium
AACCGCGACCCGCCATACGGCCAGAAGCTCTTTGAAGTGAAACTGGAGCCCTACCCCGAACAGCAGAAGAATGACGCCTATCTCGGCAAACTGCTCGGCAGTGGCCAGGTCGGCCACAAACCCCGGAGTGTGCGGCCCCACCGCGATTCCGGCCAGCAGATAGCCCACAATCGGTGACATGCCGAGTCGCTGAGTGACGTAGCCCAGAACCAGCGCGGCCCCCAGACTCCCCGCAACCGTGGTCAAAATGTGAAATTCGTGCATTTATTAACCCCTCAGGCCAAATGCCTAAAAAAACCTACCCTGACCAATACCAGAATTTTTACCAAGGTGCAACGCGGCAGAGTGATGGACCTCCGGTCGTTCCGGACGGCCTTGATGACCGACGCCGGAGCACCGGCGCCGGATCACCCGCCTCCTTTTCAGTGAAAGAGCCGCTTGATCCGGGCGGTGGCGCCGGAGATCCGCTCGCGGTTAATTGACGCGGTACGGGTATCGGGTTCGTGCTGAAAGAAAAAAAGTAAGATAAAGCGGAGATCTGTTGTGCAGGATGGGTTTGCGCTCTTCACTGCGCTACCCGCAATCCGGCTGGAAACGGATATGAATGCCTCTAAAATATGAACGTCTCTGGAATAGCACATGCAACCCTGCTCTGTCCACAGGGTACATGCATCAAATGGAGTACTCGGAAACGTCCTGTGCCTGCTTGTGCACCAGGTGAAATTCCTCGAACAGCTCCCGCCGGATTCGGGCAAAATCCTCACCGGTGCGTTCCCGCGGCTCAGGTAACCGTATGTGCAGGATTCGCTGGATCCTGCCTGGATAGGGCGCCATCAGCACCACCCGTTGGCCCAGGTAGATGGCTTCGTCCAGGTCATGGGTCACGAAGACGATGGTGGTGCGCTTCTCCTTCCAGATACGAAGCAGCTCGTCCTGGAGATGGATGCGGGTGAAGGCGTCCAGGGCGGCAAAGGGTTCGTCCATGAAAAGCACGCTCGGCTCCACCGCCAAAGCCCGGGCGATGGCGACCCGCTGTTTCATCCCTCCCGACAGTTCGTGGGGATGCCTGTCCGCGGCCACGCGCAGCCCCACCAGTTCCAGGGCGTCAAGGGCCTTTTCCCGCGCCTCCGCTTTTGGTACCCCCCGCGCCCGCAGACCGAACAGCACGTTGTTCAGTACGGTCTTCCAGGGAAACAGGCCATAGTCCTGAAAGATCATGATATGGTCCGGGTCCGGCCCCGTAACCGCCCTTCCGTCGATTTCCAGGATGCCCTCCGACGGCCTTTCGAATCCAGCCAGCAGATTGATCAGGGTTGTCTTTCCGCAGCCGCTGGGGCCGACCAGGCAGATGAGCTCTCCGGCGGCTATTTCCAGGTCCACCCGGGAGAGCGCGGTCTCTCCGTCCCCCTTGGCGCGGAACCGCTTTCCGACACCGTCCAGCCGTATCTTTGCCGTTTCGCGCCCGTTCATGGCATCTCCCATTGTCTCTTCACCCATTTCTCGCCGAACGACACCAGCCGGTCGATAACAAGCCCGAGCAGCCCGATGAGCACGATTCCGACCATGACCAGGTCGGTCCGCAGGTTGTTGCGGCTGTCGATGATCAGGTACCCGAGCCCGGAGCGTACCCCGAGCATCTCGCCCGCCACCAGAAAGATCCAGGCCGCGCCGATGGCGATGTGGAGGCCCACGGCAATCTGGGGAAACGCGGCCGGAACGATCACGTTCCACAGAACGTCCCTGCGCGACGCGCCGAAATTGGCCGCCACCTTGAGGTAGACTGCCGACACGTTCCTCACCGCGGCGACCGTGGACAGGAGGACCGGATAGAAGGCGGCAATGAAGATGATGACCACGGCGGGCAGGTTGCCGATGCCGAACCAGAGGCTGACCAGCGGGAACCAGGCGATAGGCGAGACCGGCCGCAGGATCTGGATGAGCGGATCAAGGGCGTGCCAGAGCAGTGTGCACCTTCCGAGGAGCAGCCCAAGCGGAACGGCAACGAAGACTGCCGCGCCGTAGCCCGCCGCGAAACGCAGGAGGCTGGTTCTGGTATAGTCCCAGAGTTCGCCTCCCCGCAGCAGTTCGACAATCCCCTGTGCCACGGCCAGGGGAGGAGGAAACAGGTAGTCGGAATAGAGCCCCAGGGCCGCCACCCCGTGCCATGCAAGAATGAAGATCAGAAAGCCTGAAAGCGGCAGGAATATTTCCCGCAAGGTCGGCATTACTTCTTTCCCTTACCGGTTTTCCCGACGGCCGGAGCGGTCACCAGCGAGGTGTCGAGCAGGGTGTCCAGGTTGACCGGTTTCTTGAGGAGGTTCAGTTCGAGGGCGTATTTCTGCAACTGCTCCACGTCACTCCGCTTGACCCGGAGGTCCGAGTAGGTCACATCGTGGGTGAGGGATTCCTTGAACACGTTTTCGTCAATGTTCATGTACTGCCGGGCTATCCTGATGGCTTCGGCCCGGTTTGCGTCGATGTACCTGCCCGCGGCGACAAAGCTGTCGACAAACTCCCTGGTCGCGGCAGGGTACTGTTTCTTGAAGGACGGGTTGATGACAAGGCCGCAGCAGATATAGTCGTGCCAGACCTCCCTGGCGTTGAGCAGCTTCTTGCCGAATCCAGCCTGGATCGCCTTGGCGCCGAACGGTTCCGCTACGATGAACGCCCTGACGTCGCCCCGGGCCAGCGCGGAGGGCATGTCGGGCGGTGGCATCTCTATCCATTGCACGTCCTTGAGCGTCATGCCTTCTTTTTTGAGCGCCTGGGAGAGGATGATGTTGTGCACCGACATCCGGTGAGGAATGGCAACCCGTTTCCCTCTCAGATCACGTACTGAATTGATGTCCTTGGCCACGGTCAGGAAGTCGCCGTGGCGGTGACTGAGGGCCACGACCGACTCGGGCACTCCCCGCTCCGCGCCCGCCAGGGCCAGGACCAGGAGCTCCGATGCGGCCTGGATTTTTCCCGCGTTATAGGCGTCCAGCAGCTCGGGCCATGAGCTGAACTTGACCAGTTCCAGCTTCAGGTTCCGGTATTTGCCAGCATTCAGCTTGTCAGCCACGACGAGCGCCAGAGAATGGGTGATCGGGAGGTAGCCGACACGGAGCGTCGGCTGTTTCGCGGCAAAGGTAGTTTCGCTGAACATGAACAGGGCAACGGACAGCACGATTGCGGTGATGAAATTTTTCATGGGTTTTCTCCTTTTAGTTAGGATGGTGTCCATCCGGTAAGTCACAATGGGGCCGGATCGGGGCTTCCCTGTGGCCCGTGATAATCTGTCAAGGTACGTCCCGCTGGCCGGAGCCTGGACTGGTTTCAAGAGCTTTCCCCATTTTCGGGATCCTGCACTGAAGCCGTATCACAGGCTCCGTGAAAACCCCGCTCCGGCCCCGGTCGGCTTTTCCCAGGGATTTCCTGATGGAATCCGGGATGATCGACTAGTGGTGCTGATGATCATCCCCATGGTGATGGGCTGCCTCCTCGAGCAGCGCTGAAAGCCGTGCGGTCACAGCCGCAAAACCGTTGTCCCATCCGATTGCTGAGCGTCGGTCGTTGAAGTCGTTGATGATTTTCCCCGCAAGCGACACCGGGTCCTGGTCGACGACCATCACCGAACCGAGGATATCCCGGGTATCCTCGAAGAAGAACCGCGAGACCTTGTCCGATCCGCTGACCGGCGGGGCGATGCAGTGGTAGGAATCGAGCCCCAGCAGGCGGAAGCCGAGGGCCGCTCCGAGCCCCTTTTCGTTGGACCATTCCGGGCTGGAGAAGGCCAGTGGGAGCTGTTTGAGCGGTTCTCCGGAGGCGTTGGAGATGGTGCGGAAGAAGACAGAGGCCCGTGCGTTGTCCAGACACTCGCCCATGTGCCAGACAGGCGGCAGGTTGAGCGGCTTGAGAGCCGCGTTCAGCCCTTCACCAGCTCCAGCAAGAGCCTCCGGCAGGCAGAAGCCAAGTTTCAGCAGGGGATATGCGGCGCAGCCGTTGGTCAGGACAAGCACGTCGTTGGCAATAAGTTCTTCGGCAATCTTAACGATTGCCTCTTCGTAGAGAACTTTGGGGTTGTTGCATCCCACCAGATTCAGCACACCGCGGATACGGCCGGTTTTCAGGTGCTCCAGCAGACGTTCAGCCCCTCCGAAGGTCTCCAGAATGTTTTCCACAGAGAACCCAACCTCGGCCTCCATCCGTGCGCGGGGGATGAAAATCTTGCCCGACTGCCGCTCGCCGAAGGCGTCGATTCCTTTGCGGACGATCCGTTCGGCAAGAACGTCGGCCTGATCCAGGTTGCCGTGGTGGTGGTCAAATGCCAGGTGCTCGGCTCCGGGCAGGCGGGCCGAGTCGCTGGTGGTTACCACCCGGGTGTGGAAGCATGCGGCCACGTCCATGATGCCGGGGAACACGTCCTGCACGTCAGCCACCCAGAGGTCGATGGCGCCGGTTGCCAGGGCGAGCTCGGCGCCCACGGCATTGGTCAGCGGGGTGACGTCGCCGAATTTGGCCAAGGCCGAATGTCCCGAACAGCAGATGCCGTAGAGCCTGATCCCTGAGGCGCCCGAACGCTTCGCCCCGGCAACCAGATCTTCGCGGCGGACCGCTTGCACGATGGCCGCGACCAGGGCCGGCGAGTGGCCGTGGACGGCAATATTGACGCTGTCCAGGCTGATGGCCCCCAGGTTGGTGGAGATACGGCTCCGCTTCGGGAGCCCGTAGAGGCAGTCCATGGCTATGGCCGATCCGACCACGCTGCTCCAGGCAAAGGCCAGCCCACAGCGGAGGACCTGGCGCATGACGTTCTCCCAGTCGCCGTCGGTGCCGGTGGTGGTGCGGTGCAGGGCTTCGAATACTTCGTGGTAGGCGCCCAGAGGCAGGATATCCAGGTCCTTCCAGACCTTGAGGCGCTCGGGCGGCGCCATTGCCTCCAGGGTGCGGTAAGGGCCGGGAATGGCACGGCAGAGGTCCTCCAGGAGAATCATCGCGATCTCTCCAGCCAGTTCCTGGACGGATCTTTGTGTATCGAAGATGCCGAAGGCCTTTGCGGTTGCGATGACCTTCTCCGGTCCGAGGATCGGCAACTGCAGCGTGCCGTCCGCGGCCCCCTTCAGGGCCAGCATCACCTCGCGTCCACGGGCTCCGTGGGCGGCCACGCCGGCGGCGGCCCAGCGCAGGATGTTTCGGCTGGCGATCAGGTGGGCATCGGCCCCGCAGACCCCCTTCGGGCTCTTGGGAGTTATGCGGCAGGGACCTATGTGGCAGTTCTTGCAGCAGGTTCCGGCCATGCCGAACCTGCAGTGGGGTTTCTGGGCGTCGAACCGGTCAAAGGGGGTTTCGATGCCGGCCTGCTCCATGTGTTTGAGCATCTCCCGAACCGCTTTGTCGGGAGTGCGGGAGATGACATCACTTTTGCCCGGAAACTTCTGTCGTGTGGACATGATGATCCCTTTCCTGGAGTAGATATGTGCTGATCCGTGCGACTGATCCGGGGCTGGTTTTAAACCATATGCGCAAATATTTGTTGATAAAACAAATCGTATATCAGCATAGTCAATGTGTCTATCAAAACATATAAAATAAGTCAAGAAAATATTGAGAATTTATGAATAATCCAGTGTGTTTCTCGACGGGTCGCATGTCTCGAATTGGCAGGCTCCGTAATCGGTACCGCAGAGGTCGCAACGGCAAGCCGAAAATCCCGTTTCATGGACAAAATGTTCGGGAAAAGAGATTTCGGCTTTTTTTATTCGAGTTTTTTGAAATAATACTTGACATAAAATATAAAAAATAATATTTGTGAAACACACAAAATAAGTCAAAAAATAAAATATGAATAACATAAAATAAGTAAAGAATTTGGCAGGCGAATAATCGGGTACGTGACCCAGGGGAATTATCTCTCGACACCGACCGGCTGCATGCGGCGGTGTATATTTTTTCAGATTTTTACCTATTGATGTGACCTGGACTGATTATTTTCATGCAACGGTCCAACTCAACCAGCCAAAGGAGGCAGCAATGGAAAGAAAGAGAGTCAGGAAACTTCTGGCAGTGACGCTTCTCGCACTCGGCATTGCCGTGCCGGCACATGCCGCGGATGTGAACCTGCTGAACGTTTCCTACGATCCGACACGGGAACTGTACCAGGAGTATAACGCTGCGTTTGTCAAGCACTGGAAGGCCAAGACCGGCCAGAACGTGATCGTCAAGCAGTCGCACGGCGGCGCCGGCAAGCAGGCCCGCGCGGTCATCGACGGCCTTGAGGCCGACGTGGTAACCCTGGCCCTGGCCTACGACATCGACGCCATCCATGAGAAGGCCGGGCTCCTGCCCAAGAACTGGCAGAGCCGTCTCCCCCACAACAGCTCCCCCTACACCTCGACCATCGTCTTTCTGGTGCGCAAGGGCAACCCCAAGAAGATCAAGGACTGGGACGACCTGGTCAAGCCGGGAATCTCGGTGATCACCCCCAATCCCAAGACCTCTGGCGGGGCACGCTGGAACTACCTGGCCGCCTGGGGTTACGCCCTGAAGAAATACGGCAAGAGCGAAGCCAAGGCCCGCGATTTCGTCGGTCGCCTCTTTAAAAACGTACCGGTTCTCGATTCCGGCGCCCGCGGTTCCACCACAACCTTTGTCCAGCGCGGGCTGGGCGACGTTCTCCTCGCCTGGGAGAACGAGGCATACCTGGCCATCAACGAGCTGGGACCCGACAAGTTCGAGATCGTGACCCCCTCCCTGAGCATACTTGCCGAGCCTACGGTCGCCCTGGTGGACAAGGTCGTCGACAAGCACGGGACCCGGGCCGTTGCCCAGGCATATCTTGAATATCTCTATTCACCGCAGGGACAGGATATAGCCGCGAAGCATTACTACCGGCCGACCCTGAAATCCGTGGCCGCGAAATACGGCAAACAGTTCGGCAAGGTCAACCTGTTCACCATCGACAAGGATTTCGGCGGCTGGCAGAAGGCCCAGAAGACCCATTTCGCCGACGGCGGCATCTTCGACCAGATATACCAGCCCAAGAAGTAACCTGATCCGGGGGAGGGAGAGCTCCCTCCCCCGGGCATCCGGAGGTGTGGCATGACGACACTCATAGTCGGGGGGGATTACATCAAACCCCTGGAAAAAATCATAGCTGACCGGGGTCTCTCCAGGATCGAGCACTGGACGGGCCGCAAGGCTGGCGATCTGAAGAAGAGCGTACCAAAGGGGACCAGGCTGGTGGTTCTGTTGTACGATTACCTCAATCACGGGCTTGCGAAAAAGGTGCGCAACGACGCGGACCGTCTCGGCCTCCCGGTGATTTACTGCCGTCGTTCCATGGTAGAATTTTGCGCCAAGCTGGACGATCTGCTGGAGTCCGGGGTAACGGGAGTGAAGTGCGGCGGTGGGCGGGAGGTATGCGGTTCTTGCCCGCTCAACGTGCGACCTGGTACGCGTCACTGAAAGGGAGAAGCACCGGATGTTCAACTCGGCTGGCAAGAGGAACGTATTACCTGGCTTTGGCCTGACCATGGGCTATACGCTTCTGTACGTAAGCCTGATAGTCATCATTCCGCTCTCGGCAGTATTTTTCAAGACCGCCTCTCTCTCCTGGGAAGGCTTTGTAGAGGCGGTGGGCTCGGCCCGTGTGCTGGCATCCTATCGACTGACCTTCGGCATCGCCCTTTTTGCTGCCCTGCTCAACAGCGTTTTCGGGCTTCTGTCCGCCTGGGTGCTGGTCAGATACCGACTCCCTGGCAAGCGTATAGTGGACGCGTTGGTGGACCTTCCGTTCGCCCTTCCCACGGCCGTGGCCGGGATCACCCTTGCCACCCTGTACGCGCCGTCCGGCTGGCTGGGGCGGTTTCTCACCCCGTTCGGTATCAAGGTGGCCTACACGCCCCTCGGGATCCTGGTGGCCATGACCTTCATCGGGCTCCCGTTCGTAGTGCGGACCGTCCAGCCGGTGCTGGAAGAGCTGGAGACCGAACTGGAGGAGGCTGCCTCGTGCCTGGGCGCCAGCCGGCTGCAGACCTTCACCAGGGTCATCTTTCCGGTCCTGCTGCCGCCGCTTCTGACCGGTTTCGCCCTTGCCTTTGCCCGTGCAGTGGGGGAATACGGCTCCATCATCTTCATAGCCGGCAACATGCCCATGGTCTCGGAGATAACACCGCTCCTGATCATCACCAAGCTCGAGCAGTTCGACTATGCCGGCGCCACCGCCATCGCTTCGGTCATGCTCGCGGCATCGTTTCTGATCCTCTTCGTCGTCAACATCCTGCAGTGGTGGAGCAGAAGATACTCGGAAAAGTAACCCCCCTTCAGGAAAGAGGGATTGTAGCGTAGCACACACCAACTCACGCGGAGAACATCGATGCACCTTCCAGGCGGACCGACCAGGAACACCAAGAAAAACCCGGCGGAACTGAACCTCACGGAGCCGGCCCCGGTCCGCTGGTTCCTGACCGCCATCGCGCTCGCCTTTCTGGCACTGTTTCTGTTCGTCCCCCTGGCCGCGGTCTTTGTCCAGGCCCTGGAAAAGGGGACCGAAGCCTACCTCGCGGCCATAGCCGAGCCCGACGCCTTTGCGGCAGTCAGGCTCACTCTCATCGCCGCAGCGGTAAGCGTCCCCCTCAACCTGGTCTTCGGGGTCGCGGCCTCCTGGGCCATCGCCAAATTCGACTTTCCCGGCAAGAGCCTTCTGATCACGCTCATCGACATCCCCTTCTCGGTCTCTCCGGTCATCTCGGGCCTCATCTTCGTACTCCTGTTCGGCCTGCAGGGGTGGTTCGGCGAGTGGCTCTCCGCCAACTCCATCAAAATAGTCTTTGCCGTACCCGGCATAATCCTGGCCACCGTCTTCGTCACCTTCCCGTTCGTGGCCCGAGAGCTGATACCCCTCATGCAGTCCCAGGGAAGGGACGAAGAAGAGGCTGCCCTGGTGCTCGGCGCCGGGGGGCTCAAGAGCTTCCTCCGGGTCACCCTGCCCAACATCAAGTGGGGGGTCCTCTACGGAGTAATACTTTGCAACGCCCGCGCCATGGGAGAGTTCGGCGCAGTCTCGGTGGTCTCCGGCCACATCCGCGGCGCCACCAACACCATTCCCCTGCACGTGGAGATCCTCTACAACGAATACAACTTCACCGCGGCCTTTGCCGTGGCCTCCCTGCTGGCGCTGCTGGCGCTCGTCACCCTGGCGGTCAAGAGCCTGGCGGAATGGAAAGTGAGACAACAAATCTCGGCTGAATAAAAGGCGGACCAACCGAATGAGCATCCAGATACAAAACATCACCAAACGGTTCAACGGGTTTCAGGCATTAAGCAACGTAGACATCACGGTCCCATCCGGCGAGCTGGTGGCCCTGCTGGGGCCGTCCGGCTCCGGCAAGACCACCCTGCTCAGGATCATAGCCGGTCTTGACTTCGCCGACCAAGGGTCCATCCTCTTCAACGGCGAGGAGGCCACCCACCGGAGCGCCAAAGAGCGGCAGGTGGGGTTCGTCTTCCAGCACTACGCCCTGTTCCGGCACATGAACGTCTTCGACAACGTAGCCTTCGGTCTCCAGGTAAAACCCCGGAGAGCGCGCCCTTCCAAGGCCGAGATACGAGACAAGGTCCATGAGCTCCTGCAACTGGTCCAGCTGGAGCAGCTTGCCAGACGCTATCCGGCCCAGCTCTCCGGCGGACAGCGCCAGCGGGTCGCCCTGGCCCGCGCACTGGCAGTCGAGCCCCAGGTCCTTCTGCTGGACGAACCGTTCGGCGCGCTCGACGCCAAGGTGCGTCAGGAACTGAGGAGGTGGCTGCGCAAGCTCCACGACGAAATCCACGTCACCAGCGTATTCGTCACCCACGACCAGGAAGAGGCGCTTGAGGTTGCCGACCGGATCGTCGTCATGAACGAAGGTAGGGTAGAGCAGACCGGGACCCCCGAGGAGGTATACGACAAACCGGCCAACCCGTTCGTCTTCAACTTCCTTGGGAACGTAAACCTGTTCCACGGCAGGGTGCACGAAGGTGCTGCGCGGATAGCCGACATCGGCATCGACCTGCCGCGTCAGGGTGAAGCAGACGGGACAGCGGTAGTGGCATATGTCAGGCCGTACGACATAGAGATCAACCGTACCCGTCAGGGTGCCGACGAGATAGAGGCGTCGGTGCTGCACATCCAGGGGGCGGGTTCGGTTGCCCGGTTCAAGCTGGAGCGGTTGGACACCCGTGAGATCATCGAGGCCGAGCTGACCAGGGAGCGCTACCGGGAGCTGGGCCTGAGGACAGGGGAAAAGGTCTTCGTGAAACCCAGAAACGTCAGAGTATTTACTGCAGATTACCAAATCTGATGCGGCGCGTGTGCAGACGAGGGCGGGGAAGAATCGATTAAACGCGGCAGAGGGAGGGGGGAGATGACAAAATCGGACGTGTCCGTGGATTCGGAACTATGGAGCAAGGATTTGGAGCTTCGTATAAGGGCGGCGTTAAAGGAAATCCGTTATGGAACGGTCAGTCTCGTGATCCAGGACGGCAAGGTGATACAGATCGACAAGAGTGAGAAAATACGGATCAAATAGCAGTCACGACGTACTAGCTGCCATGTTTTTATTGTGACGGATGAAGGCGGAAGTCATCAGGGTTCATTCGACTAAAGGAGGAGACAATGAAACAGAAGATTATCGCGGCGGGTGTTCTGGCCGTACTGGCATTCGCATTTGTCCATAATGTCCAGGCCAAGACGCTTGAAGAGATTCTGAAAGAGAAGGGTGTCATCACGGAAGCGGACTACAAGGAAGTCACGAAGAGCAAGCCCATCGACTACAAGCTTGGGAAGGGATTCACCTTCACCTCTGCCGACGAGAAGTTC
>JARKPN010000121.1 GCA_029975275.1 Geobacteraceae bacterium
AGGGCGCCAAGGAAGGACGGGAAGACGCCCCGTTTGATCGGACGCAGCGGGCAGCCCCCCGCCCTGGCATGTCATCGCGAACGATCCCCCCACCATAACCCGTAGGGGCACGGCGGTTTTCACCTAAATCACATCCTGCAATGGTCTCGCCGTGCCCGTTTCCCCCGCCCGACTAGGGTACGGCAGCAGCGTTCCAACCCAAAACCTGCGACGGGACAGCCGTGCCCCAACCCGGGCGCGCCCCCTCAATACGAGGATAAAGAAAACACCCCGTCATTTTCAGACGGGGTGTTTGTGATTTTGATAGATTAATTAGCGAATGACGACGACGTTCGACGCCTGCAGGCCCTTGGGGCCTTTCTCGATGGTGAATTCTACTTTCTGGCCTTCTTCGAGGCTGCGGTAGCCGTCGCTCTGAATGGCGGAGAAGTGAACAAACACATCCGCGCCGTTGTCCTGCGAGAGGAAGCCAAAACCTTTGGTGTTATTGAACCACTTGACTGTTCCGATGATACGTTCTGCCATTGCTTTTTTTCCTTTGTGAAATAAAAAAATTGTGTGACTTACTGATAGTAACCACCGCCGCCGCCGCGTCGATCTCCGCCGCCACGCCCGCCGCGATTATCTCGATTCCCACCGGGGCCGCCCTGGCGGCGCCCGAAACCGCCTTCTGAACGGCGCGGGCCGCCAAAGCCGCCCGACCCGCCTTCTTCCTTGGGACGCGCCACGCTGACTTTCAGCTCGCGTCCGCCCAGGCGGTAACCATTCAGCATACGGATAGCCTTTTCCGCCTCGGCCTGGGTGCTCATTTGCACAAAGGCGAAGCCTTTCGAGGTCCCCGTCATGCGATCCATGATGATATCTACAGACGATACCGTGCCTGCCTCAGCAAACGCCGTGCGGAGTTCTTCCGCGGTGGTGGCATATGACAGGTTTCCAACATACAGTTTTACTTCCATCTTTCATCCTCTCCTGAGGTTTGACAGGCTGCGTTTGTAAAAAAACACCGCCGAACTTGAACTGTTCCGGCGGTGATTCAACGCAACACGAGACGAACAAGGCTTGTGTACTATAACACAAATTTAAGTTAAATGGTTAATATTGCCCAATTTTTCCTCAGATTCGCCCCCATTTGGCGCGTGAATCGCGGGGATCTGATACTCAGCCAGACGGGTTTGCACAGCCAGGGGCTGACCGCGTAGGCGCAGCCAGCCAGCCGTCATCAGGATGCCCAGGAACATGGCCAGCAGGCCCAGCAGACCCGCTTCGGGGCCAAAGGCCGCCCCCGTCCACAGGTCGGGGCCGCCCTGGCGCAGGGCCAGCCAGGCCACCGAGGGCGTGCCGCCGCTCACCGGAAAGCCGAAAATACTGCCCTGGAAGAAATTCCAGGTGATGTGCAGGCCGATGGGGATGGCCAGCTCGCCGGTGAGTACGTAAGCAAAGCCCAGGAAGATACCTGCCACAATCAGGTTGACCGTGCTGATGAGCGAGGTGTTGGGGTTAAACAGGTGCAGCAGGCCAAAGATGGAAGAGGACAGCACATAGGCCAGGAACAGGGCGGTCTTGGGCGAGCGGCGGCCGAAGTTAAAACCTTCGGCCAGATTGCGCAAATGGTAGCCGCGCGAGAGCATTTCCTCATAGAAGCCGACGCAGATGTAAAACACCAGCGAGGAGGCCAGACCCAGCTCAAAAGGAATGCTGGGGTAGACGTGATAGCGCACAGAAGTGATGGTGACCCAGCCCAGGGCGTATTCCACAGCGAAGACCAGGGTCATCAGGAAGGCCCCCAGGAAAAGCCCAAAGCCAAAGTCGCTCCACCAGCGCGGGCTGAAGTGAAAGCCGAAATCGCGCACAGGGCGCCGGTCGAAGAAGCGCGCGGCCAGGAAGTAGCTGAAGGTCATTGCCGCCAGGCTGATCAGCCCCGTTAGCGGCCGCAGCAGGAATTGCAGCCACAGGTTGCTGCCGCTGGTGAGGTTGGGCAGAGCGGCCAGGAGGATTCCCAGGGGGATCTGCACCAGGAAGGTGATCAGCAGGAAAACGATCAGCTGCAAAAGCAAACGCCACCCGGCGCGCAGACGGCGTTCTTCAGGATTGATGAAGATGGTTTTCATCGGTATTCCTCCTTTGGTTTGATGGACACTAGGTTAAGAAAGGCCCCTGGTTTTGACTTGAAGGACGGGTCAACACCAGGGGAGACAAGCTGTTTGGAACGGCGGCGCTTTCAGGCGCGCTGCATGGCGATGGCCATCCGGCGGATGCGCACTTCGCTGGCTTTGGCCATCACGCGGTCGGCCAGGGCTTCGGGGACATCCACCAGAGAGGTTTTCTCCTGAATGTGGATTTTGCCGATAGCCGAACCGGGAATTTCGGCATGGCGGGCGATGGCGCCCACAATGTCGGCCGGGCCGATGCCGTGCTTGCGGCCCAGGTTGAGACTGAGGCGCACCATGCCCGGCTCGTGGGAGGCGGCTTCGCTCCAGGCGCGAGGCTGCGGACGGCCAGGGCCGCCGCGGCTGGCACCGGCGCGTTCGCGCGTGCGCTCAACGGGCAGGGGTTCCACCACTGGGGTGATGGCGGCGATGGGACGCTGTTTTTCGTCCGCGCGGGCCACTTTGAGGGCGGCGGCGGCCACGGCCAGAGGGTCGTTGCCTTCGGCTACCAGGGCCTCGATCAGCTCACGTTCATGCAGGCAGCGCCCGCGGCGCAGCCACATGCCCACTTTGTCCATGAGCTGTTTTTCGCGGTAGGCGATGATATCGGTTTCGGAGGGCAGCGTGCCGCGCTTGATCTTGCAGCGGGTGAAGTGTTCGATGTAGCCCAGGCGGCGGCGTTCCTGCGGGGTGAGCAGGGTGATGGCGGTGCCGGTTTTTCCGGCGCGCCCTGTGCGGCCGATGCGGTGCACGTAGGATTCGGCGTCTTCGGGCAGACCGACGTTGAACACGTGCGAAATGTCATCAATATCCAGCCCGCGGGCAGCCACATCGGTGGCCACCAGCACCGTGATCAGGTTCTGGCGGAAGCGGGTCATGGTGCGCTCACGCGACTCCTGGTTCATATCGCCGTTGAGGGCTTCGGCAGGGAAGCCGCGCAGGGTGAGGGCGTTGGCCAGTTCACCAGTTTCGCTGCGGGTGCGCACGAAGATCAGGGCGCTGGTGATGTCTTCCACCTCAAACAGGCGGGTGAGGGCAGCCAACTTGTCGCCTTCGTTCACCAGGTAGTAGCGCTGATCCACGGTCTCCACCGTCATTTGTTCGCGGCGAATGGTGATGGACTGCGGGTCGTTCATGTACTTTTCGGCCAGGCGGCGAATTTCGGCCGGCATGGTGGCGGAAAAGAGGGCGGTTTGGCGGGTGAAGGGTGTGGCGGCCAGGATCGATTTGATGTCTTCGATGAAGCCCATGTTGAGCATCTCATCCGCTTCGTCCAGCACCACCGTGCGCACGCGGCGCAGGTCGAGGATTTCTTTATTCATCAGGTCAATCAGGCGGCCGGGGGTGCCCACCACGATATCCACACCGCGGCGCAGTTCGCTGATCTGCGGGCGGTAGGGGGCGCCGCCGTACACGGCCAAAACGCGCACCGTTAAAAACTGGCCGTATTCACTCACGGCTTCGGCCACTTGCAGGGCCAGTTCGCGCGTGGGTACCACCACCAGCGCCTGAACATAGGACTGGTTGGGTTCCAGGTTGTTGAGCAGCGGCAGAGCAAAGGCGGCGGTCTTGCCAGTGCCGGTCTGGGCCTGGCCGATCACATCTTTGCCGGTCATCATCACCGGAATCAGTTCGGATTGAATGGGCGTGGGGGTTTGGTAGCCGCGCTCGGTCACAGCCTGCACCAGCTGCGGGTGCAGGGACAGTTGGGTAAAATCGGTTGTCATCAAAACTCCTCAAAATTCATGAATTGTTTTGATGTTCCCGACTTCTGCCCAAGCTGCCGCAGGGGTGAGCGGCTCCTCGCGGAGGTGCGCTGACTGCGACAAAAAAGCCCGACCAAGCTTACGTCGGGCAATCATTCGGAAGTCTCAAAACAATTCCCAGATACGTTGATCTCTCTGTTGAGATCGCGGCGGATAGTATACCACGCTTTGAAGAATTAAGCGAATCGGGCTGTGCGAAGTGTCTGTCCCAAAGTCGGTTGGTGATTTAGCATGCAAACAGCAGACGGTTTTGGGGAATATTCGGCAAAGGAACCTAATGGATCCTGACCCCCGCAGCCATCAATCCGCTGGCCATTCCTGGCCAATTCTTGTACCCTCGCACCGTCCTGGCTCGCATCTTCATTCTGCCAATCACCTGTTCGGTGGCGTTATTGGTCCAAGGAACCTCGGCCTGCCAGTCAAATACCCGGTAATTGGCCCAATCCTGGGCCAAGCGACCAATCAAATGGCGCAGTAATTCCAGAGGCGCCATATCTTCTGAGCGGCGGCCTTTGCGGTTAACCGGCAGCTGGCGATACAGCTGCCACAGGCGCTTTTCACCCTTGGGCGGCAGTTCATCAATCAATCCCTGAACCTCATGGATCAAGGCATGCCATTCAGGAGGTAAGTGAAGGCGTAAGTCACGCAGGGCTCTTCCTACCCAGCGGCGCACATGGAATTGGCATACTTGATGCTCCAGGTTCAGTTCTCTGGCAGCCACCTTATAACTATTCAGGTCATCGGTCACAATCACACTCACGCCCAAGCGCTGAACCAGGGGCTCCAGAAACCGTTTGACGGCCTGGGGGTCTTTCTCCTCTACATAGCCCACCGTCACTGGCTGCCCTGTACCCAGATCCACGGCTACCAAAACGGGCTGTGTCTTGCCCCAACCGCGCACATAAGCGCCATCCACCCCTAATACCCGTACCTTTTGCCAATGCCTTTCTTTCTCTACCTGTCGGGCATACACCTGTACATCTCGCCAGGCACTCATTCGTTCGATCTTTAGCCCAAAGGCGCAGTACAAAGCCACCAGCCCCCGGTAACTCAAACCCATTATCCACCCCAGGGCCACCAAAACCTGCGTTCGCTGTGTCTGGCTGGCTCGCTTTACCCCTTGCGGATAATGCCGAAAGGTTCGTTGGCATCGACAGCAGCGGTAGCGATACACCCACACTTCCCCTAGATATGGATCTCGCACGGCTTTGACCCCTCCGCCCCAGCGTTGAAAGGTCTCTCCTGGACAATACGGACACTGGTGTGGCCGTTCTGTCTCAATTGACTTGACTTCTGGTATCTGTAAGGTGACAATAGACATGGCAAGCTCCGGTAACTTGGTGGCCTAAGCACCTACCAGTTTACTCGGAGCTTGCTCTTTTTTCAAAACCTACCACTCTTGGGACAGACAC
>JARKPN010000135.1 GCA_029975275.1 Geobacteraceae bacterium
GAGCAACGCCCACCATCTGGCGCGCCATCTCCGCGGCACGGCGGAGCGATACGGAGCGATCTTTCGCGATGTTCGACAGAAACTCGATGGTGGCCGGGCCTATGCCGCGCCTCGGCACATTGAGCACGCGGAGCACCGAAAGGTCCACTCCCGACCAGGACCTGAAGCAGATTCTCGGGTAAAAACAGAAAAGAACGTCAACGCTCCTTCTGGCGCCCAGGGGCACCCCCGCCCCGGGCGCTCTTTTTCCAGAAACCCAAGGAGAACACCATGCGGATAACCGAACTGAAGAGCGCGGAGCGGGTCCCCATCGACATCGATGCCAGGAAGATGCTCGTCAGAAAGGAGTGCGAGCTGATCCACCTGTCCCTCAAGCCGGGCGAGGTCCTTGCGGTTCACAGCAACCCGTTCGACGTTGCCTTCTACACCCTTGCCGGAACCGGGGAGCTGACAATAGGCGAAGAGACCAGGATCATGACACCCGACAGCGTCGTCGAGGTCGCGGCCGGCGAGATGCGCGGCTGGAAGAACACCGGCTCAGACGAGCTGCGGGTACTGGTGCTGAAAGTCCTGGTAACTACCTGAGAGCGCAGTTGCTACCCCTCCCTAATTAGCTACGGGACCGAAGGCCGGAGGTTATTACCTTCTGCCTTCGGTCTTCAACCTCGCCCCTGTCCCCGCAGCCAGTTTCCCAACTCCTCGACAATGATTGAAATCCCCCGCTGCGCGGCCTGGTATTCCGCCATGCTTGCCGGCGGCCGGGAATACCCTCCGAAATATTCCCTCTTGAACAGGTATTCCGCCCTGCGGCTGTAGTACTTCGGCACGTTGATCAGCAGGTCCCCGAATACGAGCTCCAGGCGCCCGGCTGACACCTCCGCTCTGACCCGGAACGAGATGGTGTACTGGATCCTCTCCATCGCTTCGAGGCCGCTTGCCGGATAGTCCATGTCGCCGTTCGCGACAATCACCCCTGCTTCCCGGTTTGCGTATTCGATTATCGGACCGCTTGAACGAAGGTGCCTTTCAAACCAGATCCGGGTCTTTTCAAAGGTCTGATCCCCGGCAAGACCGGCGACTTCGATGGTGCTTCTCACGGGAAAATTCCACTCCCGCACGACCTGTGGAGCGGCGCACCCTGCCATCCAGAGCAGCATGAACAGCGAAACGCAAATCCTTGCCATGTCCATCATCCTTTCTTGTTTAGATACTTCAAGTATAATTGTATTTCAGTCTATCCTGAAAATTTTCAGAAAAACTATTTGACAATAAATATTATTTGGTATAATATTGCAAAAAATTCAGGAACACAGTGCCGTAACGGCGGAAAGGAGCAATCTATGTCAAGCGTTAAGGGAACCAAGACCGAGAAAAACCTTCTGGAGGCATTCGCTGGCGAGTCGCAGGCGCGTAACAAGTATACCTACTATGCGTCGGTGGCGAGAAAGGAGGGTTACGAGCAACTGGCCGAGATCTTCCAGGAGACCGCGGACAACGAAAAGGAGCACGCCAAGCTCCACCTGAAGGCACTCATGGGCATCGAGAGCACCATCGAAAACCTCAAGGCAGCCGCGTCCGGCGAGAACGCCGAGTGGACCAATATGTATCCCAGGATGGCCAAGGAGGCCCGCGAGGAGGGCTTCGAGGAGATCGCCTTCACGTTCGAGGCGATCGGCGCCATCGAGAAGGCCCACCAGGAGAGGTACCAGAAGATTCTGTCGGCCATACAGGACGGCTCCGTGTTCCGCAAGTCCGAACCGGTCATCTGGAAATGCAGGAACTGTGGCCACCTCCAAGAAGACACCGCCGCCCCCCACCTCTGTCCCGTGTGCAAGCATCCCCAGGGTTTCTTCGAGGTCAAGGCATTCAACTACTAATCCCGTCCCGGCGGACGCGCAACAACAGATTAAGGCGCATGGAGCCTCCCATGCGCCTCGTTTCATTCCATAACTATCCCGCGTTTACAAATCCGCTAAAGCCGTATAATATGCCACTCCGTCACGTTCGCGCATAACGTGGACGGACCCAACAGATTGTTGAAAAACGTTACGAAGAAGGCCGGATGCAAGGCGCACGGAGCGCGGCACCCGTGACATATCGCTTCGATAGCGCATATCCGGAAACCCCTGAAAAATGTCCATCAGGGACGGGCCGGGGCTTCCACGGAGACTCTCGTGCGGAACCCAGGAACGTTCGAGGGATAACGGCCGATTTCGACATGATGGCCATTATACCAGTGAAGTCCGGCATCCGGTTACGAGGGTTTCGGGGAAGTTCCGGTCCGCCCTCAACCGGCACCTTCAGGATGGGCACGGGACAGGCGAGGGTGCGAGCGCCACGCAACACGGCAGAAGGCCTCCTCAGTAGTTTTTCAACAGCCTGCTAATCACGTCCATTGACGGAGACAACCCATGCATATCCTTACCGATCCCCAGGCCCTTACGGCGCTGGTCACCCTCACAGCCCTCGAGATCGTCCTGGGCATAGACAACATCATCTTCATCTCCATCCTGGCCGGAAAGCTCCCCGTCCACCAGCGGAACAGGGCGCGCATCATCGGCCTCGGCCTGGCCATGTTCACCCGGATCGGGCTTCTGTTCTCCCTCACCTGGCTCATGGGGCTGACCGCTCCCCTGTTCCAGGTTCTGGGCAGGGAGATCTCGGGCCGCGACCTGATCCTCGTTTCGGGCGGGTTGTTCCTGCTCGGTAAGAGCACCCTGGAGATCCACGAGAAGCTGGAGGGGGAGGAAGGCCGCTCTTCTGCCCGGGCAGCCGCCTCCTTCGGCGGCATCCTGGTGCAGATCATGTTGCTGGATATCGTCTTCTCCCTGGATTCCATCATCACGGCCATCGGCATGGCACGCCAGCTTTCCATCATGGTGGCCGCGGTGGTCATCGCCGTGGGGTTCATGATGTTCTTCTCCGGCGCGGTCAGCGCCTTCGTGGAGCGCCATCCCACCATCAAGATCCTGGCCCTGAGCTTCCTGATCCTTATCGGGGTCGCCCTCATCGGCGACGGCCTCGGCATGCACATCCCGAAAGGGTACATCTACTTCGCCATGGCCTTCTCCGTCGGAGTGGAGATGCTCAACCTCCGCCTGCGGCGCAAGGAGCTGCACCCCGTCAAGCTCCACCAACCGTATGTCGGAGCAACCGGCAAGGAGGGGGACGGGGACAGGCATTGACCAGGGCTCCTGGCGCCGTTTTGATACGTTTCCGCTTGACAGGCGGGGCGGCGCCATCTACCTTTGTACGGGTGTTTTGCTATAACGTTTTCCAAAGGAGGCATGTAATGGAAAGAGTTTTCTCACGCGGCCTGCTGTTTTCTCTCTGCCTGCTGCTGGCAGCTTCCACCGGTGCCCTGGCCGGTTCCATCCAGGGGGACGCGAACAGGGACGGCAGGCTGACATGCAGCGAGGCCACGGCACAGTCCTCCGAGCGCTTCGGCAAGATGGACACCGGCAAAAACAAGGCCTTGAGCATGGACGAGATGGAGTCCGGCATGACCGGTATCCATAAGGAGATGGACACCGACAGGGACGGTCTGGTGAACGTGGAGGAGTATCTGACCTACTGGTGCGGCGCCGCCCCGGAAGCCGCCGCCACGACCGGCAAGGCGACCGCCAAGGGGAGCGCAAAACCCCTGTTCAAGAAGATGGACGCCAACAAGGACGGCAGCGTTTCGCCCGCCGAATGCGTTGCCCTCTGGACCGTCCGCTTCAATGACGCCGACTCCGACAAGGACGGCAAGCTGACCGCCAGGGAGTACACCCAGGGCCTGATCATGTGGTTCGGTGATATGGACGTGAACAAGGACAGCTCGGTGACCGTCACCGAATGGACCAGCTATTGGGTCGGCAAATGCGATGCCGAGAAGATGAAGAAGGCCTTGGACAAGAAATAGCCCCGTTCCAGCGGAAGCCCGTTTCCCCCATCATTGCAAAGCCCCCTTCGGAACTGAACCGGAGGGGGCTTTGCGTTCGACCGCGCAGACCTGACGCAGTGCCATAACATCCCGCCCGGCCACAAACAGGATGACCGCCTCCGGTTCACGGTCCTTGAGAGCAGCTGAAACCAGCACGTTGGTGTCGATGACTGCCCTTATCATCGCCCAGCCGGTAATCCTCTATTACCTCGACGACCACATCCTCGGAGATGGCCTGTGCCTGGGGAATTGCCTGAGACTCACTATGTTGTTCAGCAAACGGTCCAGACCCCATTGGCGCCCCTGTAAGGCTATACGAAGTCATTGAAGCTGACTTGATTCCCTTTAGAATCCGTAAATATCCCGAACTTGTCATGGAACTCACCTTGATCCAGCTTGTTGCACGGCAATGCCAGTTTGAAATCAAGAAAGCCATCCGCCACAAGCCAGGCAAGAGCAGAAAGTGTTTCTTCGTTTAATGCCTTTCGCAGATCCTGGAAAATAAAAAAACCGCCACTCGAAAACATCCGACAATGGCGGCTTCAGCTAGATTGTTTCTCCCAGCTTTTCGTCACACTCCTCATCAGATAACCCCGGAATAAGAGTCAGACATGAAAAATCGAAACGGCCCATTTTTATCAGAACTGAAACCACAAAACCATTTAATTTTTTTCAATTAAGAGAGAAAGGCAGGGGTGAAGGGTGAAAAAATTCACACTTATGCACGATAATCGGAGAGACAGGCAATCTGAATTTCCGGAACCTGGGAGAAATGGCGGTCATTGGTCACCAACAGAGTCGCCTCAGCGGCGATGGCTGTGGCCGCAACAATGGCATCCGGAGTTCGGAGGCCATGGCGGGCACGTATCGTGGCGGCCTGGAGAAGAATGTCCCTGCTGATCGGCTCAAGAGAGAGATTGGGGAAACCGGAAAACAGAAGTTCATATTCATCAGCCACATCCAGCAGTTCCATCTGCAACGGCCTGACCAGGATTTCCAGAAGTGTCAGTTCCGAGGAAACCGCCCGGCAGGTTCCGCCCTCGACCACCTCCAGCACCTGCCTTGTCAGGGCAGCGTATTCAGGGTGATTTTCCAGGTGGTAGATCCAGACACAGCTGTCAATGGCAATGACTTTATGAGCACTGAGGAGATCTTTCATTTCCGCCAGCCGTCACGTTCGAAGGCCAGGTATTCTTCGGTATCGATCCCCTGCCAGACCTCTTTGTGCAGACCTGACATCTTCTCGGTGAAACTATCCGGCCGGGGAATCAGCACGATCCGGTCTTCCTTGCTCAGCACCAGGAGCTGCTGACCCGGCAGCAAGTGCAGCTTTTCCCTCGCCTCGCGTGGAACTACTATCTGATTTTTTCTGCTCATGGTAACTGCTGTCTGCATGGACGGCCTCCTGGTAAAGCATATTTTGATTTTACTTTACCAGATATCCAATGGGGTGTAAATAATGGCTTCAGAGACCCGCCAGGTTTCGCCATTTATTATTCAGGCAATACGCCGTTTCCCTGTCTCCTGAAATCCTCTTTTTCAATGGAGTAGGACTCCGCGTAGGGGTTGTCCACATACCCCTGCTCCGATGTGACTACCGGGTGGCCCTTTTCATCATACACCACCGTCTCCTCTCCCACCTCGATGCCGCCCTCGTATTCGGTGACCAGCATCGGGCCTGAGCAGCCCGCCAGCAAGACCCCCACAAACATGAATCCCATCCCCGACAAGGCCCGTCTCTTCCGCGCGGTTTTGTTGCTGCCACCCGCTCCCGCGTACTTCATGGATTCCCCCTTTTTTCGGCACAGACATCCGCCACGGACCGGATGGCGGGTGCCCGCGCATCCTTGTCCGAAATCATGCCTCTTCAGTCCATCCGCCACCATCACGGCTGCCCGGAAGAAGGCGCAGGGACCGGACCGGCCGTGTTGCCGAGTCCCTTCATGTAGCCCGCGATCTGCTCCACGATCTGGGACGCGGTCTTCTCCACGTCTTTTTTCGAGGCGTTCCGCCCCATCACGAACTTCGCCGCCGCCACGTAGGGGTTCATGGTAACCACCGCGCCCGGCATCCTGCCGGGCTCTTTTTCCGTGCCGAAGACGAGGAACGGCGCAGCCGGATTCACGGCCAGGTCGCTGACCGAAACGCACAACTCCATATCGGACGCCCCGGCACCGAAGCCGATGGTGGCGCGAACCGCACGCTTTCCCTGGTCGATCTCGGTAAAAACGCCGCGAATCAGCCATCCGTCATCTGGAAGCGGGGTACCCGGAATGTAGCGCCTGGCATCCGTCCCCCTGGCGGCGAATCCCTTCACCAGGGACTCGGACAGGAGCTCGACGAGCTGCTTCGCCTTCTGCGCCGGGTCGTTGCGCTGGGACAGGCGCGGCAGGACCCGCCCGAGGATGGGACGCCGCTGCTCCCCGTCGTCCTGTCCGGCGGTCTCGTATCCCAGGTCGAAGTCCTGGATATAGATGGTAGCCGGAGCCGCAACGGGCTGTCGGGACTCGCCCGGCCGGGTGGTGACCTTCACCTCTCCGGTGAGCTTTTTCGTGATCTCGCCTGCACAGGAAACAGCCGGCAGGCAGGGCAGCAGCAAGGCGGCGAGGGCAACCAGGGCATAGCTGACGCGTGTAACCGCATGGACCATGGGAAATCCTTTCTCCGCCGTCATCAAACCGTGCGGCGGATCCGCATAACCAACAATAGTACGCCGCACCCCCTTTTCAACATCAGCGCGGCTACTGCCTCCCCTGCAACGCCCGGTTGGTTTTCCTGGTGGGCTCGGCGTTCCACGGGTCGTCGGGCCAGGGGTGCTTCGGGTAGCGGCCACGCAGCTCCCGCCTGACCTCCCGGTAACCGCTTTCCCAGAAGTTCCTCAGATCGCGGGTCACCTGTACCGGCCGCCCGGCCGGGGAGAGGAGGTGGAGCAGCAGCCGCACCCTTCCGCCGGCAATTGCCGGGGTGTCCGCAAGACCGAACATCTCCTGGAGCTTGACCGCCAGCACCGGCTCCCCGCCGGAGGCGTAGTCGATCTCGACCCTGCGGCCGCTCGGCACGGTCACGTAGGTCGGTGCCCGCTCCTCCAGGAGCCTGAGCCGGTCACGGGAGAAGAGCCCCTTCAGGGCCGGCAGCAGGTCAACCGCGGCCAGGTCGCGGCGGCTCCTGGCTCCGTACAGGTACGGGCCCAGCCACTCCGTCAGGGTCTCCAGCAGCCGTTCCACGCCCAGGTCGGGCCACTCCTCCTCCGGGAAAGCCTCCCTGACCATGGCAACCCTTCCCTGGAACCGGCGCATTGGCTGGCCCCAGCCGAGCAGCTCCAGGCCGGACTCCCGCACCACCTGGAGCAGGACCGGTAGCGCCTCCTCGTCGGATGCCGCGACCTGCCTCCGGGAGAGCGCGACGGCCCCGAGCCGCTCCTCTTCCCAGGCCATGACCCGTTCCTGACCCGGCTCCCAGGCGACCCGAGTGCCGGACACGACCGCGTCCCCGCACTCGGCGCGAATAAGCTCGGGCATCAAGGCAGATGCCTGGTGGATTACCCCTTCCCCGTTGCTGCGGGCATCCACCTGCACCGCCAGGATGAAGGGGCGGCTGCGCACGCCGCTCCGCGGCGACAGCAGTGCGCCCCGGCCGTTGGCCAGGAGGTAGCGGTCCCCCCCATTCTCCCGCCGGCGCGCCACCCGGTCCGGGTAGGCCGCCAGCAACAGCCGGCCCGCGTCGGCGGCATCCGGCCCTGACACCCTTGGCCCGGAACTCCGGGCCGCTCCACCGGACAGCAGTCGCGCCAGTTGGGCCGCGGTCCGCTCCACGGCCCTGACGGCACCGGGCTGGAAACGGCCTTCCCTGTTCCGCGTGCCTTGCCGGAACGCCTCGTACCTCTCCAGCAGGTCTGATTCGCACGGCCGGACGACCTCCCCGGGGCCGTGGCGGAAGATGTCCCGCTCGGAGAGGATCGCGGCAAGGACGGCAGCCTCCCCGGCCAGGCCGAGCTCGCTGCCGCGCAACAGCAACCGGGCCAGGCGCGGGTGGACCGGCAGCTCGGCCATGTGTCTGCCGATATCGGTGGGGCGCCCTTGCCGGTCCAGGGCGCCCAGCATCCGGAGCAGGTCCCGCGCCGCGGCAACGGCGGCCTCGGGCGGCCGGTCCAGCCAGTTGAGGGTACCGGGATCCCGCACCCCCCAGACCGCCAGTTCCAGCACCAGGGAGGAAAGGTCGGAGACCAGCAGCTCCGGCGGCGAGAACGGGGTCATGGCGTGGAAGGTGTGGCTGCCGAACAGCCGGTAACAGACGCCGGGACCGAGCCTGCCGGCCCTCCCGGCGCGCTGCTCGGCCGAGGCCCGGGACTCTCTGACCGTCACCAGCCGGTTCAGGCCGCTGGCCGGGTCGTGGCGCACCATCCTGGAGAGGCCCGAGTCCACCACCACCCGCACCCCCTCGATGGTGAGGCTGGTCTCGGCGATATTGGTGGCCAGCACCACCTTGCGTACCGGACCGGGCAGGATGGCCCGCTCCTGCTCGGTAAAGGGGAGGTCGCCGTAGAGCGGATGGATCGAGGACGCGGCATCGGCGCCCTCTTGTGCCAGGAGTTCATGGCAGGCGCGGATCTCGCCGGAGCCGGGGAGAAAGGCCAGCACGTCCCCACCGGTTTCGGCCAGGGCCCGCCGGACCGCCGCGGCCATCCTGACCGGGAGGTGGTGATGGCCCTGCTCCTCCAGGTAGCGGACCTCCACCGGGAAGGATCGCCCCTCCGAGGCGACCACCGGCGCACCCCCCAGCAGGGCCGACACCGGCCCGCAGTCCAGGGTGGCCGACATTACCAGGATCCTGAGATCGGGCCGCACCGACCCTTGCACCTCCAGGCAGAAGGCCAGGGCCAGGTCCGCGTGGATGCTTCGCTCGTGGAATTCGTCGAGGATCACCAGGGAGACCCCGTCCAGGCAGGGGTCCCGCTGCAGGCGCCTGGTCAGGATCCCTTCGGTCACCACCTCGATGCGGGTTCCGGCCGAGACCCGCCGCTCGAAGCGCATGGCGTACCCCACCGTCCCGCCGGCCTCTTCGCCAAGGGCATGGGCCAGCCGGTGGGCCGCATGGACCGCTGCCAGACGGCGCGGCTCCAGCATCACGATGCGCCCCCTCGCCAGCTCAGGCAGTTCCAGGAGTGCCAGCGGCACCCTGGTGGTCTTGCCGGCGCCGGGCGGGGCGTGCAGCACCGTATTGGGCGACGACGCCACCGTCCGCTTCAACTCCGGAAGGATCGAATCTATGGGAAGGGGTGGCTGCGCGGATGGTGATTCAACGGGACGGGTCATGGCGGTTGTCCGCTCAGAACAACAGCGTATTTCCGCCGTAGAAGGTCCCTGCCACGCAGGCGGTCATGAGGCAGGCCAGGGTGGAGGCGACCAGGGCGCGGACCGCAACCGCCGAGAGGTCGCGGGTCCTGGCCGGGGCGAGCGCGGCGGTCCCGCCGACGAAGATTGCCATGGAAGCCACGTGGGCGAAGCCGCACAGGGCGTAGGCCGTAAGCACGGCCGAGCGTGGATGGACGATCTGCTTCGCCGCCAGGGCCGAGGCCAGGTCCTGGTAGGACACCACCTCTGTCAGCACCACCCGCTCCCCTATGATGCGGGCCGCGACCCCGGCGTCCTCGGGAGGTATGCCCAGCGCCAGGGTAAAGGGGTAGAACAGGTGGCCGAGCAGGTCCCGGAACGACCAGGGGACGGAGGTCCCCAGCCACCCGTTCACATACCCGCCCGCCGCGCCCAGAAGCGTGTCGGCCAGGGACACCAGCCCGAGCACGGCCAGCAGCAGGCCGGCGATCCCCACGATCACCCTGATACCGGTATTGGCGGCATTTATTACCGCCTCGAACAGGGATCCCTCCCGCTCCACCGTCGGTATGAGGTTCACCCCCAGGGTCTCGGGCGCGTCCCGCTCCGGGACCATCAGCTTGGAGATGATCAGGGCCGCCGGCGCCGAGAGGATGGAGGCCGACATCAGGTGGCCGGCGATGGTGGGGAACTGGGGCTTGAGGGTGAAGACGTACAGGGCCATCACGTTGGATGAGACCGTGGCCATTCCCACGGTCAGGATGGTACAGAGCTCGGACCGGGTCATGGCGGCGAGGAACGGCCGCACGGTCAGGGCCGCCTCCACTCCGGTGAAGATGTTGCTGGCCGCGACCAGCGACTCGGCGCCCGACACTCCCATGAGCCGGCTGAACAGCCTGGCGAACAGGCGAATGACCCTCTGCATGATGCCGTAATAATAGAGGATCGCCATGAGGGCCGAAAAGAATACGATGGTGGGAAATGCCTGGAAGGCGAGGATGAAGCCGAGGGAGGTCTCTCCTGAACCGTTGCTGGCGCCGGGCGGGATCGCAAGCCGGCCGAACAGGAAGCGGGAGCCGGCCGAGGCCGCGTCCAGGACTGTCACGATGGCGTCGTTGGCGGCCAGGAACAGTGAGGTGCCGGCGGGAAAACGGAAAATGAAGGCGGCGAACAGGAGCTGCAGCCCGACGCCCCATGCGATGAGCCGCCAGTTGACGATGCGGCGGTCGGTGGATATGAGCCAGGCAAAGCCGGCCAGGAGAAAGATGCCGCTGAAGCTTATCAGGTTGTAGCTGTCCATTCAGTTCTGTCCCGTCATTGGGCAACTACGAACGCGTCGGGGTAACCGTTCCGCGCCACGGCGGAGCGGGCCGCCTCGGCGTCTGACCGCGAACGGAATTTTCCGGCATGGACCCGGAAGATACGACCCTGTCCGGTCTCCACTTCCCGTACCCCGGACCAGTCGAACTCCCTGCCCAACCTCTCCGATACGAGCCGCGCCGTCTCCCGGTCCCTGTACGCCCCCACCTGGAGGGTGTAGACCGGGCCGCCGGCCGGCCCAAGGCCCGGGCCGGAGCCTCCGGGAACCGCGGGCACCACCTCCAGCAGGACCGGGGCGACCCCGGCCGCGACCATGTCCAGATCCAGGGCGGCCCGGTAGGAGAGGTCCACGACCCGGCCCGAAACGAACGGCCCCCGGTCGTTGACCCGCACTAGGGTCGACTTGCCGTTGACCTTGCTGGTCACCCTGATGAAGCAGCCGAGCGGCAGGGTCTTGTGGGCCGCGGTCGGCCGGTACATGTCGAACACCTCGCCGTTGCTGGTGGGGCCGCCGTGCTCCTCGGCGCCGTACCAGGATGCCAGACCTTCTTCCCTGAAGCCGTCGGCCGTGCGCAGCGGCACGTAGCGCACCCCATCCACCCAGTAGGGCCGCTCCCAGGGCCGCAGCCAGGAGGGATCGGACTCCACCCGCACCCGGTGGCCGGTGGTGCCGCAGGCGGCGAGCAGCAGGCAGAACACAAGGAGAATAATGCCCTTTTTTCGCATGGGACAACAGTATAGGGAGAACACGGAGAAAAGCAACAAAAAGTGACGGGCAAAGAGACCTTGCCTTCCCGTCGGATCCGGGCTACATATAGAAAGACCGGCAAGCCCCTCCTGAAAGGACAGCCCCCATGACCATAGACGATGCATTCAACAGAACCGCGGCCTATTATGATGAATGGATACGCAGGGCCGTGCCGGCCTACGACGCGCTCTTCACCGTGGCCCTGGAGCTGATACCGTTTTCTCCCGATACGGCCGTGGAGGTGCTCGACCTGGGTGCGGGCACGGGGCTCTTCTCCCGGCAGGTACTTGAACGGTGCCCGAACGGGCGGTTCGTGCTGTGGGACGTTGCCGAAAGGATGCTGGATACGGCCAGGGAAAGGTTTCGCGCCTACCCGGAGCAGTTCCGCTATGTGGCGGACGACTACCGCAACCTGCCGGAGACGGGCAGCTTCGACCTGGTCATCTCAAGCCTCTCCATCCACCACCTTGCCGACGACGAGAAGCGCGCTCTGTTCCGACGGGTCTTCCAGGTGCTGCGGGAGCCGGGAATGTTCCTGAACATCGACCTGATAAAGGGACCGAGCCCCTACCTGGAGGAGATCTACTGCGCCGACTGGTATGAAAAGATGCGCCGGGCCGGGGCACCGGAAGAGGAGATCCGGGCCGGCATCGAGCGGAGGAACGCCTATGACAGGGATGCCCTGATGGAGGACCAGCTCCGCTGGCTTGCCGAGGCGGGCTTCGGCGACGTGGACTGCGTTTACCGGAACTACAAGACTGGGCTGTTCCTGGCCCTGAAGGGGAGGTTCCGGAACTGACGGACGGTACGGCACGAGGTCGGATATGACAAAGAAAAAAGCGATATACAACCCCGATTACGGACGGGGATCAGGTAAGTCGTCCGCATTGGCGATAGCATTCAGCGCGGCCGTGATATGCGCGTTGCCGCACACCTCCTCTGCCGCGGCGGAGCCCGCGGCCGGCGTGACCGCAGGAGGGCGGGGCGTTCAGCAGGAGAGCGGGACCCCGGCGGCACGGGGACCCGGCAGACCCACTAGAACAGAGCCGCTGGAGGAACGCGGGAGACGTTTCAGCCAGAGGGCGCTTGACGACCTCCGGGATTCCCTGATAGCCGCGCAGGAGGAGACGACCGAACTTGAGAGGGAGGTGGACCGGATAGCCCTTCTCGAATCCCCGAAGCGCGAGACCGATCTCCGGGATCTGCTCACGATCTATGCAGACTACGCCGGCTGGCTCGCGGATGAACTCGACGATATCCAGGCATACATGTCAGCGGAAGCAGAAGGCCTTCCAGGGCAAGGGGTCGATTGGAGCAGTCGATACGGCGGGTTCATTACGCGACACCGGGAGTATGCACGCCGGATCGACATGCTCGTGAAGAGCTATGATGCCGAACTTCGACGGCTCACGAAAATAATCGAAAGACGCAGGTTTCTCCGCGACAGGTCCATGGACCTGGAGAGGCGCCTGACTGACGTGGAGAGTTCCCCTGGACGGCAAAAACCGTCATCAGCGGCAAGGACTGAAAAGGAGAAGAGGGCGAGGCAGCTTCGGGAAGAACTGAGGATAGCGCAGACGGAACTCCTCTCCCTCGATGATATCGACAAGAACCTGCCGAAGCATTTTGTCGTCATGATCCATCGTGGAAAGGCCTGGCTCGAATGGAACGCCATCAAGACGGATGAATACGCGATGCTGCGCGAAGCCTCGCAAGCAATCAAGACGGATACCGCACGCAACGCCTCGGCCTGGGTGCTCGCATGCCGACAGGTCATCCGCGGATATGAGCGGGAGAAAGAAAGACTCGGCCGCGGGATCGACCGGCTCGACCGGATGCGGGAGAGGGTGTCCCCGGCCGGTACGCTTCGTGAAATCGATCGCTCCCGCGAGCTGCTCGACTTCTTCGATCAGGAAAAGGGCCGTTACCGCAGGGAGCTGGAACGGGTCGGCGTACAGACAAGCGCCTGGGAGGCCGAGCTGTCCGAGGCATTGTCCGGAAAGCAGGCTGTCAGCCGGCGGCCCGGTTTATCGCCCGAGCCATGGGCCGCAGGCTGACTGTTTGACCTTTTCGGCAAATTGCTATGTATGTGCTGGGCAGCCGAATCTGTTCGGTCTTTCGGCACCGGCTCCCCGGTTCACGGCATAAACCAAAGGCCCCTGGGTTGTCAGGGGCATTTGGACCTTCCGGGGGGTGGGGCATTATCCTTACTTATAGCCGCCCAACTGGAAGACCAGACCGGCGGTATATTCGAAATTCGACCAGTAGGAACCATGGAAGGAGAAGATATGCCGGACGTCCGCCCTCAGGCCCAGCCACTTATTGAGGGAATATTTCAGTCCTCCGCCGTAATCGAGCGTGGCGTCATCATTCTTCATAATGTAGTCGATTCTCGACCATCCTCCGCCCAGTGCCAGGAAAGGATTGAGTTTTCCTTCCGGCATGAAGTGATACAGGATATCAGCCCGTGCCCCGTACTGATCCCCCCTGGCCGACGGGACGATCCGCGAGGTCGAGCGCAGGGGGACATAGGTGAACTGGCCTTCCACCCCCCAGTGCGGGGTCAGGTTGTATCCCAGCTTGAGGCCGCCGGCCATGTTAGTGCGCACGTGCTGGACACCGTCAAAGACATAGCCTCCCAAAAACGGAGAGATAGTGACCGCTCCGGCGCGCACCTCCGCAAATGCAGCCGTTCCTGCGGCTAAAGACACCAAGAAAGCCAGGCACGAAATCATTGTCTTTTTCATAACGTTTTCCTCCTTTCCACGTAACCGATCCTTAGGTTGACAAGCACCGTCAATAACCGTTTACGTTTCAGTATAGACACACCTTAGACTTTGTCAATCAAACATACCTAATCGATCGCGACCACTTCTCCCAGAATCCGGTCGTAGACGCGCCGGATCGACCCGGTAATCCGCTCGTAGTCGGCCATGAGCGTCTCTCCGGGATTGCGGAGCTTCTCGTCGTAGCCAAGGCGGCGGGCCAGCTTGTCCAGGTACCCCTTCGCGCCCCCCAGGTCGTTCATGGAATAGTCGTGGATAATTCTGAGCCGGTTCTCCAACTGACGGAGAAACAGATAGCCGTCCCGCAGGACGCGGCAATCGTTGTCGGAGACGAGGGAAGCGTTGCGCGCGGCCTCAAGCACCTCCAGTGTGGATACGCTCCGGATCGAGGGAAAATCCCGGCCGTGCCTGAGCTGCAGGTACTGGACTACGAACTCCACATCCACCATACCCCCCCTGCCGGTCTTGATGTTGTAGCTGCCGGCGCTTTCCCTGGCCAGCTCGTGCTCCATGCGCATCCTGAGTCGGTGGATCTCCCGGCGCTCCTCCTGGTCCGCGGCCGAGCCGTAGACGGTCTCGCGGATGACGGACTCTATGCTCTCCCGCAGCTCCTCCTCTCCCAGGATCACCCGCGCCTTGGTCAGGGCCTGACGTTCCCAGACCCGGGCCTCCTCCCGGTGATAGGTCCGGAACGATTCCCGCGAGGTGACCAGGGGACCGGCGTTCCCCGACGGCCGGAGCCTGGTGTCGATCTTGTAGGCGTACCCCTCGCGGGTGGGGGTGGAGAGGATGGAGATGATCTTCTGCCCCAGCTTGGCGAAGTACTCGTGGTTGGAGATGCTCCGGTCACCGTTGGTCATCCCCTGGTGGTCGTAGACATAGATGATGTCCAGGTCCGAGTGGTAGTTGAGCTCCCGCCCCCCCAGCTTACCCATGCCGATGACGGCGAAGCGGGCGGGCCGTTCGGCCCCGTCCTCTCCGACACAGGTCGGCGCACCGAAGCGGGCAAGCTCCTGGACCGCTATCCCGCAGGCGACCGCCAGACAGGCCTCGGCCAGGTTGGTGAGCTGTCCCGCTATCCCGGACTGGTCCAGCCGGCCGTAGATGTCGTGCATACCGATGCGCAGGAACTCCTCGTTGCGGTAGCGACGCAACACGTCCAGCCGTTCCTCCAGGTCATCGGCCTGGTCCAGCAGGGCGTGCAGATCCTTTTCCATGTCGGACCGTTCCTTGACGGCCACAAAGGAGCGGGAGACCATGGTGTCCAGCATGTCGGGGTTGAGGATGAAGATCTTGGACAGGAACTCGGACATGCCGAACAGGGAAACCAGGAGCTTCAGGATCTCCAGGTTCTCGGCCAGGAGGGCGTAGAGGCTGGCGCGCGGCCCCACGGTCCGGAGGAACTTCTCCAGATTTGAGAGGGCCATGTCCGGGTCGGGCGTTGCGACCACCTCCCGGAACAGCAGGGGAGCGATCTCCTCCCTCAACCGCCTCCCCCGTGGGGAGAGATGGGAGCGGGGAGTGCCGTCCCGCAAAAGGAGCAGGTTTTCGTAGGCGGCGTCCACGTCCTCAAAGCGCCGCGCCGCCAGCAGGTCCTTGACGAAGTCCGGGTCGGCTGATGGGTCGAAGATTACGGCCAGCTCAGGCTCCAGTTCTTCCCGGTGACGGTTCCGGGAGAGGAACAGGTCGCCGTAGATGGCCGAGACCCGCGCCCGGTGCGACTCCAGCTCCTGAAGGAAGCGTTCGGCCCCGTCTTCCGACAGGTAGCCGCAGCGTCGGGCCAGCAGGCGCGTCTCCTCCCCGCCCACGGGCAGGCTGTGGGTCTGGAGCTCCTGCACCATCTGGATACGGTGCTCCACGGTCCGGAGAAAGCGGTACGCGTCGCTCAGGGCGGTGCAGTCGGCGTCGGAGAGCGCCCTGGTGTCCCGCAGTGCGCGGAGGGCCTGGAGGGAGTTCCGCAGCCGCAGGGCGGGGTTCTTGCCGGCAAAGACCAGCTGCAGGGCCTGGATGAAGAACTCGATCTCCCGTATCCCCCCCCGGCCGAGCTTGATGTTCTGCTCGCCACCCCGGTCCCTCGCCAGGGAGAGGTCGATCCTCTTCTTCATGGCCATCATGTCTTCGATAAGGGTGTAGTCCAGGTACTTGCGGTAGACGAACGGCTCGATCATCCGCAGGAACTCCTCCCCCAGGTCCACGGAGCCGGCCACCGGCCACGCCTTGAGCATGGCCGAACGCTCCCAGGGCTGGCCCCACGACTCGTAGTAGATCTCGGCGGAACGGAGCGACAGGGCCACGTCGCCGCTCTTCCCCTCCGGCCTGAGCCCCAGGTCCACCCGGAACACGAACCCGTCCTCGGTCACTTGGGAGATGACCTTGGTGATCATCTCGGCCAGCTTGACGAAGAAGGCGTGCAGCGAAACCTTTCCCCTCACGGTGCCGTCGACTGCCGGAACCCCGGCGGTCTCTCCGTTGTCGGAGGAATAGAAGTAGATCAGGTCGATGTCCGAGGAGAAGTTCAGCTCCCTTCCCCCCAGCTTCCCCATGCCGAGCACCACCATGTCGGCCTCTTCGACCCTGTCGGGGGTATGCATCAGGGGAACGCCGTGCTCCCGCACCAGCAGACGGCGACAGGCCTCGTAAGCGACCTGGAGGGACACCGAGGCCAGGTCGGCCAGCTCGCCCGTGACCTCTTCCAGGGGGGCGAGGCCGTTCAGGTCCCGGGCCGCGATGCGGAGCACCTCCGCGTACTTGAAGCGGCGCAGGACGGCGAACAGTTCCCGGTAGGAGGTCTCTTCGCCCACCAGTCCCCGGAGCCGGGCCAGGCTCTCGTGGTAGCTGCCGACGGCTTCGATGCCCTGCTCGATGAACAGTTTGCGGAAGCAGGCGGGCTGACGGCGGATAATGGAGACGAGAAATGGGGAGGAGCCGCAGATGAAGAGCAGGCGGGCAAGAGATTGCGGATCGCCGCAGACCGTGATGAAATCCTCGCGGGGGACAGAGGACGAGATCCGTTCCAGCCCGTTCAGGGCCTCGTCCGGCGAGGGAGCGGACAGGGCGGAACGGGCGAGCTCGGCCAGCAGGGATGGGGAAAGGAACTCCGCCAGAAGCCTGAGATTGGCCGTCGAACGGGAGGGCGTGTGGTATCCCCAGGACTCAAGCAGCGCAGCGAGACGGGCATTGCCCGGCTCGCTGTCGCCTTCCTTGATGAGCCGCTCGAATACAACGACCGGCGCAGGGATGTCGGTCATTTTCCCACCAGGTCGCGGATCCCGCGGCGGTAGTCGCCGCTCAGCACCCCCCTTTCCGTGATGATGGCGGTGATGTAGCGGGCCGGGGTCACGTCGAAGGCCGGGTTGCGCACCTTGACCCCTTCCGGGGCCACCGGGAAGCCGGCCAGGTGGGTCACCTCCCGGGAATGACGCTCCTCGATGGGGATACCGTCGCCGCTGTCGATGGAGAGGTCGAAGGTGGAGAGCGGGGCCGCCACGTAGAAGGGGATCTTGTTTTCCCGCGCCAGCACCGCCACCGAATAGGTGCCTATCTTGTTGGCCGTGTCGCCGTTGGCGGCTATCCGGTCGGCTCCCACCACGCAGCAGTTGATCTCCCCCTTGCGCATGAAAAAGCCGGCCATGGAGTCGGAGATCAGGGTAACCGGGATGCCGTCCTTCATCAGCTCCCAGACGGTAAGCCGGGCGCCCTGGAGCCAGGGACGGGTCTCGTCGGCGAACACCTTGATGTTCCTGCCCCGCTCGTGGGCGGCCCGGATCACCCCCAGCGCCGTGCCGTAGCCGGCCGTTGCCAGGCCCCCGGCGTTGCAGTGGGTCAGGATCGTGCTTCCCTCCCGGATCAGGGAGGCGCCGTTGGAACCGATGGAGCGGCAGATGCGCAGGTCCTCCTCCTCCACGGCGATGGCCTCCAGCCTGAGGATCTCCCGGATGGCGTTCAGGTCCAGGGCCCGGTTGGCCTCGGCCACCCGCTTCATACGCTCGATAGCCCAGAACAGGTTCACTGCCGTGGGCCGGGTCCCGGCCATGATGTCACAGATATTGGACAACTGGCGGAAGAACGACTCATGGGTGTCGGCGATAATCTCGCGCGCGCCCAGAGCGATCCCCATGGCAGCCGCCACACCGATGGCCGGGGCGCCGCGGATCACCATGCCGCGGATCGCCTCGGCCACGCTCTTGAAATCGTGATAATCGTTGTAGACCTCCTCGCCGGGAAGTCTGGTCTGGTCCAGCATCACGACCTTGTTGTCGCGCCACTCTATGGTTCTGAAAGACACTTTACGCTCCGAATCGCTGAGTTAGTTATTCCCATAAAACCAGCATTTCCGTTAAAAGCCCCCACAAAGAGCTTCCCCCCTTGACAACAGCCGCCAGGGGGGAAATTTTATTTCGATAATGAAACACAAAAAAACCTAACGGGTGCTGCTGCGTTAAACCGCGCAAAAAATATGGAGTTTCATCGTACCATACTCCATGGACAGGGACAAGCCCCGGCATCCACCAGGGGAACGAACTGCGGGACTTCAGCCTGGTGGACCCCGACAACAGGATTATGGTCAGGATGATCATTATTGCAATCACCTCCTCTCCCGGTAAAATCTTCGTAAGATGCGGGCGACAGACGAAAGCCGGGAGTTAATCTCAAACGGTTTGCACGGCAAACCGTTGCCCAGGGGAGCCGGAACCATGGCCGCTGAACAGCACGAAAACCCTCTCTGGTACAAGGACGCCGTCATCTACGAGGTCCACGTCCGCAGCTTTTACGACAGCAACGGCGACGGTATCGGCGACCTGCAGGGGCTCATCGACCGGCTCCCCTACCTGGAAGAGCTGGGGGTAACCGCCGTCTGGCTCCTCCCCTTCTACCCATCCCCGTTGCGGGACGAGGGGTACGACATCTCCGATTACTTCAGCATCAATCCCGACTACGGCACCATGAACGACTTCAGGGAGTTCCTCCGTGAAGCACACCTCAGGGGGATCCGGGTCATCACCGAGCTGGTCCTGAACCACACCTCCGACCAGCACGCCTGGTTCCGGAAATCCCGCCGGGCCAAGCCCGGCTCGCCCTGGCGCGACTTCTACGTCTGGAGCGACACGCCGGACCGCTACCGGGAGGCCAGGATCATCTTCAAGGACTACGAGTCCTCCAACTGGACCTGGGACCCGGTTGCCAATGCCTACTACTGGCACCGCTTCTATTCCTACCAGCCCGATCTCAACTTCGATAACCCCAGGGTCCACGCCGCCATCTTCAAGGTCATCGATTTCTGGCTCGGCATGGGGGTGGACGGACTCCGCCTGGACGCGGTCCCCTATCTGTACGAGCGGGAAGGGACCTCCTGCGAGAACCTTCCGGAGACCCATGAATTTCTCAGGAAGCTGCGCGCCCGTGTGAACGAAAAATACCCGGACCGGATGCTCCTGGCCGAGGCCAACCAGTGGCCCGAGGACGCCACCGCCTACTTCGGCGGGGGGGACGAGTGCCACATGGCCTACCACTTCCCCCTGATGCCGCGCATGTTCATGGCACTCCAGATGGAGGATCGTTTCCCCATAATCGACATCCTGGAGCAGACCCCCGCCATACCGGACACCTGCCAGTGGGCTCTGTTTCTCCGCAACCACGACGAGCTGACCCTGGAGATGGTGACCGACGAGGAGCGGGACTATATGTACCGGGTCTATGCCCGCGACCCCAGAAGCCGCGTCAACCTGGGCATCCGCAGGCGGCTCGCCCCGCTCATGGGGAACGACCGGAGGATGATGGAGCTCATGTACGTGCTCCTGTTCACCCTGCCAGGCACCCCCATCATCTACTACGGGGACGAGATCGGCATGGGGGACAACTACTACCTGGGAGACCGGAACGGGGTGAGGACCCCCATGCAGTGGAGCCCTGACCGGAACGCCGGTTTTTCCATGGCAAACCCCCAGCGGCTCTATCTTCCGGTGGTCATCGACCCGGAGTATCACTACGAAGCGATCAACGTGGAGACCCAGACCGACAACCCCTCGTCGTTCCTCTGGTGGATGAGACGGATGGTCGCCCTGCGCAAGAGGTTCAAGGCCTTCGGCAGGGGGAGCATGGAATTCATCCCCCTGGACAACCCCAAGGTTTTTGCCTTTATCCGCAGGCACGGCGGCGCGTCCATACTGGTGGTGGCCAATTTTTCCCGCTTCTCCCAGGTGGTCGAGATCAGCCGGCCGCATTTCACCGGCTTCTACCTTGAGGACCTGTTCAGCCACAACAGGTTCCCCGTGATCACGGCCTCACCCTACATAATCCTGCTGGGTCCCTACGACTACCACATCCTGCAGATGCGCAAGGCAAGCGTCCGGGTCACTGAGACGGAAGAAGACGTCCTCCCCGAGATCAGGGTATACACCAGATGGGAAAATGTCCTGAAAGGGGCGGCAAAGGCGCGGCTGGAACGGGAGATCCTCCCCTCCTACCTGGTGAAACGGGGAGGGCACGGCGGGAAGAGGACCGCCGTTGCCAGGGTCAGGATACTGGAAGCCGTCGGCATGCCCGGCAAGGGGGCGGCGGCCATACTGCTGCTGTTCGTGGAACTGGCCTACACCGGGGGGGAAACAGAGTTGCACTTCCTTCCCCTCCATTTCTGCATCCAGGACGAATGCCGCCGCATCCTCGGGGAAAACCCGGCCGCGGTTATCGCCCTGCTGCGCGTGGACGACCGGGAGGGGGCGCTCTGTGACGCCATATACCACGCCGGATTCAGGGAGCGGCTGTTCAAGATAGTGACCCGGGGAAAGCGGGTGAAGCTGCCGGGAGGGGTCCTGGCCTCCAGCCAGGGGCGGGCGCTCAAGGCCCTGCTCCGCGATACCGGGCCGTCCGGCTCCCAGATCCTGCGGGAAACCCCGGAGGCGGTCTCATCCGTCTTCGACGACATCTACTTCTTCAAGCTGTACCGGCGGCTGGCGGAAGGCGTCAGTCCCGAGGCCGAGCTGGGAAGGTTCCTCACCGATACGGTCGATTTCAAAGGGAGTCCCCCCTTCTGCGGCGCCCTGGAATACCGGCACCCCGGCGCCGAGCCGGTCACTCTGGGCCTGCTGCTGGGCTACCTGCCGAACCAGGGGGATGCCCTGACCTTGACCAGGGAACAGGCATCCATATATCTGGACAACGTGCTGTCGAAACGTCCGTTGGCAGCGGAAATCTTCTGCCCCGCGACCCCCTTTGAGACGGACGTCGACTCCATCCCCACATCCCTCAGGGAGCTGATGGGGGGCTTCTTTCCGGAGATGGTCTCCCTGCTCGGCAGGAGGACCGGAGAACTCCACCTGGCCCTGTCGTCCAGGCCGGAGCCGGAGGAGTTCGCTCCCGAGCCCTTTTCCAAGCTTTACCAGCGATCCGTGTACCAGTCCATGCAGGCGACGGTGAAACGGTCACTGGCGCTGCTGGGCCGGAAACGGGAAGGGCTTCCAGCCGGAATACGGGCCGAGGCCGAACGGGTGCTCGCATCCCGGCAGGAGCTGCTGGGCATCCTTGGGCGGTTTTCCACCAGAAGTTTTTCCTCGGTCAGGATCCGGATCCACGGCAGTTGCCGGCTCGAGCGGGTCCTGTTCACCGGCAAGGACTTCATGATTACCGACTTCGCGGTGGACCCGGAGCAGGCGCCGAGCGAACGGAAGATAAAACGCTCCCCCTTCAAGGACGTGGCCGAGATGATGCGCTCGTTCCACCATGCGATCTATTCCGTCCTGCTGGAGAAGACGGAGCCGAGCGAACGCGAGATTCCGCTGCTGGCTGCGTGGGTGGAGATCTGGCACCGTTACGTCTGCGGGATATTCCTCCGATCGTATCTCGGAACCGTGGTGGATGCGCCCTTCGTCCCCCGGGACAGGGACGACCTGGAGGTGATGCTCGCCGCTTTCCTGCTCCACAGGGTGGCTGCCGAGCTGCTGGACGAACTGGAGGCCGACGCCGGCCGGATAATGATACCCCTGCGGGGGTTGCAAAGCATTCTCGAAGGTGGAACACCGGCATGAAACGACGGAGTGACGCCGGAGCATATACTGATCGTGAAAGGTTGTTGTTATGGTTCCACAACGGATCCAGGGAGGTGCCCCATGGCAATCAAGGTAAAATCCTTCGGCATGGAAATCCGGCCGATGAAGACCATGCAGGAACTGAATACGCTGGATGAAGAGGTGAACAGGTTCATCGCCCGCAACGGGGTGAAGAGGGTCATCTCGGTGTCCGACTCCTCCACCACCGACGACAGCGGGGAGACCATCGGGCTGGTCAGGGTGGTTACCTACGAGGATTGAAGCACAGTCTCCGGATAGGGGGAAAGTCCGTGCCGAGATACGCGAGCACGGTCCTTCCCGTCTGTGGCTAGCGGCGCGGGTGTCTGCCGGTACCGCAGTACGCGGCCTTTCTTTTGGGGAGGTATCTCCTGAGGCGGGCAAAGACACGGTAGGCCAGGGCCGCCACGGGCCTGACCAGGGGGGATGCCGTCAGCCCGGCCAGCAAGGCGTACCGGCGTGACTCGGGAAAGGCCAGCCAGACGGCGCGAAAGGCGTCGATACCCCGGAACACCCGGCCTTCCCGGTCGATGGCGTGCAACTGGTACATGAAATCGTCCGGGCTGATGCCGTACCCGGCAGGGTCGAAGGCCGGGTCGGTGATGTCCACGAACTCCAGCCTGCCTCCATGCGCCCTGCGCATGTAGACCGACATCTCGGCCGCGCAGACCGAGCAGGAGCCGTCATAGAAAACCTTGAGGGGGAACCGGGGCGCGTCCTGCACGGCGTTCCCTCCTTACCCCTTCAGCTTCTTCAGCAGCAGCTCGTTCACCAGGGCAGGGTTGGCCTTTCCCCTGCTGGCCTTCATCACCTGGCCCACGAAGAAGCCGAACAGCTTCTCCTTGCCTCCGCGGTACTGCTCCACGTTGTCCGGGTTGGCAACAAGGACCTCATCGATGATCTGCTCGATGGCCCCGCTGTCGGAGACCTGCACCAGCCCCTTTTCCTCCACGATCCCGGCGGGCTCTTTCCCGGTTTTGTACATCTCGTCGAACACGGTCTTGGCAATCTTACCCGAGATAGTCCCCTGTTCCACCAGCCTGAGCATTTCAGTGAGGAGCCGGGGGGTCACCGGGCAGTCGGCGACGGCGCGGTTGTCCTCCTTGAGCGCCCTCAGCACCTCTCCCATGACCCAGTTGGAGACCGGCTTGGCCTGGGGGTAGAGGGCCACGCAGGCGTCGAAATAGTCGGCGATGTCCCGCGATGCGGAGAGCACCTCGGCGTCGTACTCCGGCAGGCCGAACTCGCCGGTGTAGCGGGCTTTCTTTGCATCCGGCAGCTCGGGGAGGGTGCCCCGGATCTCGGCGATCCAGTCGTCCGAGACCACCAGCGGCACCAGGTCGGGGTCGGGGAAGTAGCGGTAGTCGTGGGCCTCCTCCTTGCCGCGCATGGAGCGGGTGGTGCCGGTGGCCGGGTCGAACAGGCGGGTCTCCTGTACCACCTTGCCGCCGTCGTCCAGAATCTCTGCCTGGCGCTCGATCTCGTACTCGATGGCCTGCTTGACGAAGCGGAACGAGTTGATGTTCTTCAGCTCGGCCCGGGTGCCGAACTCGCCGGCGCCCACCGGCATGAGCGAGACGTTGGCATCGCAGCGGAAGCTCCCCTCCTCCATGTTGCCGTCGCAGATCCCCAGGTAGACCACTATCTGGTGCAGCTTCTTCAGGTAGGCCACCGCCTCGTCGGCGCTCCTGAGGTCCGGCTCCGAGACCACCTCCAGCAGCGGGGTGCAGGCCCGGTTCAGGTCCACGTACGACTTCTCGCCCGCCTCCATGGTGTCCAGGTGCACCAGCTTGCCCGCGTCCTCCTCCATGTGGATGCGGGTGATGCCGATCCTTTTGGTCTCCCCGTCAACGTCGATGTCCAGGTGGCCGGCCGAACAGATGGCGAGCTCGTACTGGCTGATCTGGTACCCCTTGGGGAGGTCCGGGTAGAAGTAGTTCTTGCGGGCGAAGATGCTGCGGGGCGCGATGGCGCAGTTGGTGGCCAGCCCGGCCCGGACGGCGAACTCCACCACCCGCCTGTTCAGCACCGGCAGCGCGCCCGGCAGGCCCAGGCAGACCGGGCAGGTCTGGGAGTTGGGCTCGGCGCCGAACCGGGTGGAGCAGCCGCAGAAGATCTTGGTGTTGGTAAGGAGCTGGACGTGTACCTCAAGTCCGATCACTGCCTGGTATTTCATGGGGATCTCCGAAAAAACTGAGTAATGAAAGGTGTTTTGCAGGGGCTCCCCTGCTCCCGGAAGATTCGGCGGTCTGTTCAAAGCCGGGCGGCCACGAGGGACCGCCCCTGCAAAGGGATCAGATTGCCGCCTTCCTCTTATGCCATTCGGTTGCCTGCTCGAAGGCGTGGGCCGCCCGCAGCACGGTCTCCTCGCCGAAGGGACGGCCGATGAGCTGCAGGCCGATGGGGAGGCCGTCTCCGTTGAACCCGGCCGGGACCGAGACGCCGCAGGTGCCGGCCAGGTTCACCGGGATGGTGAAGATGTCGGACAGGTACATCTGCAGCGGATCATTTTCCTTCTCGCCGATACGGAAGGCCGGGGTCGGCGCCACCGGGGTCAGGATCAGGTCAACCGATTCGAAGGCGTCGATGAAATCCCGCGTGATCAGGGTGCGTACCTTCTGTGCCTTGAGGTAATAGGCGTCGTAGTAGCCCGATGATAGGGCGTAGGTACCGAGCATTATGCGGCGTTTCACCTCAGCGCCGAACCCCTCGTCGCGGCTCACCATGTACATGTCCAGCAGCCCCCGGGCGTCCGGGTTGCGGTAGCCGAAGCGGACCCCGTCGTAGCGGGCCAGGTTGGAGCTGGCCTCGGCGGTGGCGATCAGGTAGTAGACCGCGATGGCGTGTTCGGTGTGGGGGAGGGACATCTCCACGAATCCGGCCCCCAGCCCCCTGAAGGTGGCGATGGCGTCGTCCATGGCCTTTTTCACGTCGGGGTCCAGCCCCTCAATGAAGTACTCCCGGGGGAGGCCGATGCGGAGCCCCCTGACCTCGCCGGTCAGGGCCTTCAGGTAGTCGGGTACCGGGGTGTCGACGCTGGTGGAGTCCTTGGGGTCGTGGCCGGCCACCGCGCCCAGCATGATGGCGCAGTCGGTCACGTCCCGGGTGATGGGCCCCACCTGGTCCAGGGAGGAAGCGAAGGCGATGACCCCGTAGCGGGACACCCGGCCGTAGGTGGGCTTGAGCCCCACGCAGCCGCAGTGGGCCGCGGGCTGGCGGATGGAGCCGCCGGTGTCGGTGCCCAGGGTGGCCACCGCCTGTTGTGCGGCGACGGCCGCGGCCGAACCGCCCGACGAGCCGCCCGGGATGCACTCCAGGTTCCAGGGGTTCCGGGTCTTGCCGAACCAGCTGGTCTCGGTGGATGAGCCCATGGCGAACTCGTCCTGGTTCAACTTGCCCAGCAACACCATGCCCCGCTCCTTCAGCCTGGCGGCGGCGGTGGCGTCGTAGGGGGGGATGAAGTTGGACAGGATCCGGGAGGCGCAGGTGGTCAGGATCCCCTCGGTCAGGAAGATGTCCTTCAGGGCAATGGGGATACCGGTCAGCAGGTCCATCTCCCCGGCGGCTATCCGCTTGTCCGCCGCCTCGGCGTTCTTCAGCGCCTCTTCGGGGGTGACGGTGATGAAGGCCTTCACCTTCTCCTCCACCGCGTCTATCCGCGCGAGGAGCGATTTCGTCGCCTCGACCGACGACACCTCCCGCTTTTTCAGCTTTTCGTGCAGCTCGTGGATGGTAAGCTCGTATAATTCCATATGAAAATCTCCAAAAATGCAGGCTGAAGACCAATGGCTAAAGGCTAAAGGAAAACCGGAACAATCCCGACCGGCGACCCAACACCCTTGGCACTTCGCTCTTACTCCTTTGGCCCTGCGCCTATTCTATAACCTTCGGCACCCGGAAGAAGCTCTCGGAGCGGTCCGGGGCATTGGCCAGGGCGCGTTCGACGCCGAGGGAAGCTGTCACCACGTCCTCCCGGAAGGCGTTCTCCATCGGCACGGCATGGGCCGTGGGCACGATGCCGGAGGTATCCAGCTCGTTCAGCTTGTCAACGTAGGCCAGGATGCCGTCCAACTGGCCGGTGAACAGCTCCTTCTCCGCATCACTCAGCTCCAGCCGCGCCAGCCGCGCCACGTGCTCGACCTGTTCCCGCGTAATCTTCATGGCTCTGCTCCATCAGGCAAAATCTGTAGTTAATCCAAACGGTTTTTCTAGCATGAACTCCAGAAAAATACAACCGCCATCAATCCGGGCGGGCAAACGAGAAACTATTTGCCCACCATACCTCGTTTCCATCCGGGAACCCCGGAAAATATTATGAGGGACGGATCGGGGCTTCCACGGAGCCTCTCGTACGGAGCCCATGCATGTTCGTGGGACAGCAGCCTGTTCAGGCAAGAAGGCCATTGGTCCGGTGCCGTCCGGCGTCCGATTACGAGGGGCTTCGGGGAAGCCCCGACCCGTCCCCTGCGACACTTTCCGGATGGAGACTACCTAGCTTATCTTCGATCCTTTAACCTCGAACCTCGCACCTTCTATATCCTCTCCAGCCCGGCGAACCTGACCAGCAGCTTCTTGGGCCCGCCCTTGTCGAACCATACCATCACCTTCTGGTTGTCGCCGCTCCCCTCGATCTTCCTTACGGTGCCCGGCCCGAACTTGGCGTGCCGCACCCGCAGGCCGATGAAGACCACGTCCCCTTCGGGCACCATCGTCACCTCGTTGTCCGGGAGAGCCGACTCCGACAGGGCCACCGCCTCGCTCCATCTCCCCAGGTCGGCGTGTCGCCGGCCGGCCGGTTCGGGAGACTCGTACCGCTCCCGGCCGTTTCGTGGTTCCTCGTCCGTCTCCAGCAATTCTTCCGGGATGTCGTCGATGAAGCGGGATGGGGTGTTGAACTGCTCCTGGCCGTAGAAGTGCCGGCGCTTGGCGTTGCTCAGGTAGAGCCGCTCCTTGGCCCGGGTCATCCC
>JARKPN010000150.1 GCA_029975275.1 Geobacteraceae bacterium
CGCACAAGCAAACCCGCGGATTGACACAGCCAGGGCGACAATCCGGCCTCACCGGATTGGACAGCGAAGGCTGCCCGAAGGGCGAGGCAAACTGCCGAGTCAAAAAGCACCCTTTCCGGACAGAAACTAGGTCAATCTCCCTCGTCGTTTTCAGCGGCCGAGGCAAGGGCTTTCAGGATCCCGCACTCGCTTGCGATGAGGTCGGCGTTGCAGCAGGTCCTCAGCGCGGCCAGTTGTTTTCCAAGTGCCTGCAGCCCCTCGATCTGCTGCTGTATCCTGGCAATCTGCCGATTGATCAGCTCGTTGATCTCGGCGCAGGGCGCCTGAGGATTTGCCTGGAATCCTTGCAGGACCCTGATCTCGGCCAGCGTCATTCCCAGGGAACGGCAGTGCCGTACGAAATTGAGCTGCGCAAGATGGGCTTCGGTATATTTCCGATAGCCGGACGGGGCGCGGTAAGGTTTCTGCAGCAACCCTTCACGTTCATAGTAGCGGATCGTTCCGGTATCACATCCCGTATGTCTGGCAAGTTCTCCAATCAGCATTTTTGCCCCCGAAAAAATGTTTGACCTTACACCTGCTGCAAGGTTCTATATTGATTTTATAGAACATCGCTCAGCGTTGCAATCTCTAACCACATATCAGAAAAGGGGCTCAAATGAACCATTTGAACCGTTCTTCCCACGCAGATAACCCGTTGGAATCGGTCTGTTCCTGCTGTCACGTGGAACATCATGAAGACGGAAAGGGCGACGCAGCAACGCCGGACGAGAATCCCCAGTCCAAAGAAAGCAAGACTGCCCGGTTTCTCATCAGGAACATGTGCTGCCCGAGTGAGGAACTCATCATCCGCAATGCCCTGGAAGGCATGGCCGGCATCCACCGGCTCGATTTCAGCCTGCTGGACCGGGAACTGACCGTGCATCACAGCCTGGCAACCGTCGAAGGGGTCGTCTCCCGGCTGAATGCAGTCAACATGCACCCCCAGGAACTGGCGGCCGGCCGGACGCGGAAACCGGCCAAGGGTGCGGTGCAGTCGGTCATCGGCTCCTGGTGGCTGCTGACGATCAGCGGTCTCGCGGCGGTCGGGTCGGAAATCGTCGCCTGGGTAACCGGGCAGGAGATCTCGCTCCCCATCATGGTCCTGGTGGCGGTCTCCATTCTCAGTGCCGGCCTGCCGACCCTCAAGCGGGGATGGGCCGCCCTGAGGAGCCTCTCCCTCAACATCAATTTTCTCATGTCGATTGCCGTCATCGGCGCCCTCGTCATCGGCCAGTGGCCGGAAGCGGCGGTGGTCATCTGGCTGTTCGCCGTTGCCGAGAAAATAGAAGCCCTGTCCCTGGACCGGGCCCGCAACGCAATCCGCGGCCTCATGGCCCTCTCGCCGGAAACCGCTACGGTCCGTCTCGAGAACGGTCAATGGCGTGAGGTGGAGGCGGCCTCGGTAAGGTCCGGACAGATCTGCCGGGTGAGGCCGGGAGAGCGGGTCCCGCTGGACGGGGTGGTCACGGCCGGATACTCGAGCGTCAACCAGGCACCCATCACCGGAGAGAGCCTGCCGATCGAGAAGACCGGGGGAGATACGGTGTTTGCCGGTACGGTCAACGAGAACGGCGTGTTCGAATTCAGAGTGACCGGCGATTACGAGCACACCACTCTGGCGCGGATAATCCACGCCGTGCAGGAGGCCCAGGCGCAACGCGCCCCGGCCCAGCGGCTGGTGGATGCCTTTGCCAGGCGGTACACGCCTGTTGTAGTGGCCGTGGCCCTGCTGGTGGCAGTGATTCCGCCGCTGTTCATGGGGCTGGCATGGAGCGAGTGGGTGTACAAGGCGCTGGTGCTGCTGGTCATATCCTGCCCGTGCGCGCTGGTCATTTCCATCCCGGTTTCGGTGGTCAGCGGCCTGGCCGCCGCGGCCCATCACGGCATCCTGGTGAAGGGGGGAGTGTACCTGGAAGGGGGGCGGAAGCTCCGCTACGTGGCGCTCGACAAGACCGGAACCCTCACCCGGGGCAAACCGGCCGTAACGGACATCCTGCCACTTGGTCGGCAGGATGCAGGAAATGTACTACGCCTGGCCGCCAGTCTGGAGGAGCATGCCGGTCATCCCATTGCGCGCTCCATCGTGGAGCGCTGGAAAAAGGACTCAGGCGGTGGGGCGCTGCGCGCGGTGGTCAATTTCAGGAACATGCCCGGACGGGGAGTGGCCGGTGAGATAGACGGCGAGAGCTACTACCTGGGCAACCAGAGGTTTATGGAAGAGCTGGCCGTTCGTGATCCGGCCCTGGAACGGGAGCTGACCCGTCTGGAGCAGGAAGGGAAGACGTGCGTGGTCCTTGCGACGGCCGCCGGGCCCCTGACCGTGATCTGTGTGGCCGACGTGCTCAGGGATTCCGGCCGGCGGGCCATTGCCGCACTGCACGGGTTGGGCATCAAGACCGTGATGCTGTCCGGAGACAATGAAGCAACGGTCCGGGCCGTTGCCGTCGGCGCCGGCATCGACGACGCCCGGGGCAACCTGCTGCCGGACGGCAAGCTGGACGCCATTACCGGGCTGCAGCGGCTCGGACCGGTGGGCATGGTCGGCGACGGGATCAACGACGCCCCGGCCCTGGCCAAGGCGGATATCGGCTTTGCCATGGGTGCGGCAGGCTCCGACACGGCCCTGGAGACCGCCGACGTGGCCCTGATGGACGACGACCTGAACAAGATCCCGGATTTCATCCGTCTGAGCCGCGCGACCTGGCGCATCATCACCCAGAACGTGGTCTTCGCGCTCGGCGCCAAGGCCCTGTTCTTCGGCCTGGCGCTGGCGGGGCAGGCAACCCTGTGGATGGCGGTGTTCGCCGACATGGGGGTCAGCATGCTGGTGGTGTTCAACAGCCTCCGCCTGCTGGGATTCTTCAACAAGAGGGGGGAAACCGCCGGTCCGGAGGCGGTAACACCCTGTTCGGCGACCTGTTGCCATCACCACTGATGTCATGGAATTCTACGAATAGAATTCCGTTTTTTGAATCGTCGTCATCTGCTTGAGGCAGGTGAGTCCGTACCGGCAGGCGGCGAAAGCCGCCTCGCTGCCGGGGGCGCTGACCGCGACCAGCGAGATGATTTCCCCCACTTCGACCGTGCCTTGTCTCCTGACGAGCAGCACGTCCGTCAGGTTCCACTTCTCTTTCAGCTCTCCGGCAATCTCTTCCAGGTTCCGCTCCACGTCGCCATTCCGCTGGTAGTTGATACGGCTGGTTGTCCCGTGTTCCGACTCCCTGGCTTTCGCCACGGCAAAGTGAAAAAGCACCGAGCCGGTGTCCTTCCTTTCAACCATCTCAAAGGCCCGTCCCGGTTCAATCGGATCGGATGTAAAAAATACCATGCCTCGTCTCCTTTCGTTTTTCCCGCCCTCTGAACGCTTCGCCTCCGCAAAAGACCGTTCCTGCCTTGTTTTCTGTATTTAAAAAAACCGTTTTACCAAAGGAAAGCCTGACGTGCAAAGCTGAGACGCCGGTGAAACACTTGTAGCATCCAGCTGCGATTATCCGTCTGATTATTAAACATCCGGTTCGGCCCGGACAGGCCGCAATCAGTTGCCGGATTCCGGCGTTCAATAAATATATCAGCAATTTCGTGTTGTTGCGGGCAGTTGCCGGCCTTTGACCGGCAGTTGGTATGGGAGTTGCCCTTAAGGTGTGCAAAAAGGCGTTCTAAAAAAGCTCATTCTGTTGCGAAAAAATACAGGAGCCATGTCATTCCACCACATCATGGTGCTGGGGTGGTGAATGTTCCTCCCTCTCTTCACCACCCAACTTTTTTCGCCGGAAACAAGTTGCGGGTTATGACGATGCAATACAGCCATGACCATCTTGGGAATGGAAATTACCGTGCAAAGGAGAGAAAAAGATGAAGTTGAAAGGGAGATGCCGCGCAGGGCCGGGTGGGGGGATGCCCAATCAGTGCGAAGGATGGCGACCGATTGCGAGAGACCTCGGGGAAGTGCCAACCCGGTCCCAATCGACACTGTCCAGATGGAAACGAGCTGGCAAGGAGTTGAAGCGGGCTGAGTCAATTTCAATTAACAGGGGGTTTATATGAACTTGATAAGGAAAAAAGTATCTTTTGCAATCATGGCGGCAGCTATAGTAACTGTCTGCTTATGTGGGGTTTTCAGCAAAGCGCATGCGGGGATCATCCCCTATAGCGTCATCGCTCCTCACGAGTATCAGTTGCCGGTGGGAGACGAGATTCCGAAAGACGGCATCAACCTCCTGCTCTCCTACAACACCTGGCGGGACGAGGGAAAGGCGTGGGACGGCGAGAGCGGAGCACGGAGCCTGTTCGCGAACATCAACAAGTTCGTCCATATTTTCAAGATTGACGGACTGGACAAGTGCGGCTTCCTCTGGGAAGGGGTGCTCGGCTTCGGACACCTTCAGATGAAAAACAATACGAGCGAAACAGGCATGATCGACGGCCAGACCGGTCTGGTCGCATGGCACAAGCCCACCAAAAACTGGACAAACGTGCTGGAGTACTGGCTGTATCTGCCGATCGGCAGTGACAACCTGTCCGGCCATTCCTGGAACCACAGTATTGCCTACATGACCAACTACCACATCGGCAACTTCACGTTCGACGGTGACGTCGGCTACAAGTTCATGGGCGACTACAAGAACAACGGCGTCGAAGCCGAGCAGGGCAACGTGTTCTTTGCCAACGCCGTCTTTGCCTACAAGGTCATGAGCCAGCTCGAGCCGTTCTTCAAGGTCGATTACCAGACGACGGAAAGCGGAAGAGACAAGACGACCGGAGTGAAGACCTCGGGCCAATCCGAGCTCGCACTGGGTCTCGGCAACCAGTTCAAAATAAGCGACAGGCTGAACCTGGCTCTCTGGTATGAAAAAGGTATCACGGGCAGAAACACCACCAAGACCAACGCCGGCTACGCGAGATTTATCTGGACGTTCTAGGGACCTTGCGCGAACCGGGGAGGCAGACCGTTTCCCGGGTCCGCGCCGCGAGACAGGTCAGCAGGGTTACACAGGCGCCGCACGGCGTACTACACATACACAAAAGGAGATGCAATGATGAAAGCAGTAAAATGGTACGGCAAGAAAGACATCCGCATTGAGAATGCTCCCGAACCGGGCGCACCGAAACCCGATGAGGTAAAGATCAAGGTCTCCTGGTGCGGCATCTGCGGCTCCGACCTGCACGAGTATCTGGCGGGCCCCATTTTCATCCCGACCCAGCCCCATCCGCTGACGGGCGCACAGGCGCCGCTCATTCTCGGTCATGAGTTCTCCGGCGAAGTCGTGGAAGTGGGCGCTGGTGTCACCACCGTCAAAGTAGGCGACATGGTCGCCCCGGATGCCTGTCAGCACTGCGGCGTCTGCCTGCCCTGCCGGGAAGGCCGCTACAATGTGTGTGAAAAGCTGGCGTTCACCGGCCTGATGGCTGACGGCGCCTTCGCGGAATATGTCAATGTGCCCGCGCAGCTCTGCTACGTGCTTCCGAAGGGCTTCGACCTGCAGGCAGCCTCCCTCATCGAGCCCCTCGCCACCGGCTTCAAGGCCGTCAGGCTGGCAGGCTCCATCCTGGGGCAAACCGTTGTCATCTACGGCGCCGGCACCATCGGTCTCGGTACGCTCATGTGCGCCAAGGCGGCCGGCGCATCCACGGCCATAGTCGTCGAAATGGCTGAAGCCCGCAAGAAATTGGCCAAGGAGTGCGGCGCCGATATAATCCTTGATCCGAAGGAATGCGACGTTATCGCGGAAATCAAGAAAATCACCGGCACGAAGTGCGGCGCCGATGTCTCCTTCGAGTGCATCGGTAATGTAAAAACCGCACCCATGGCAGTCGAGTCGGTCCATAACGTCGGCAAGATCGTCATCGTCGGTATTTTCGAAGGACCCAGCGAATTCAACTTCTTCAGCCTCAGCGCCACCGACAAGGTCGTCATCGGAACCCTGGCCTACACCGTCGATGACTTCCAGGGCGTGGCCAACCTGCTTGCAACCGGCCAGCTGAAGGCAGAGCCCCTCATCACCGGCAGGATCAAGCTGGACGATATCGTCGCGAAGGGCTTCGATGAACTGGTAAACAACAAAGACAACAACATCAAGATCATCGTGAGCCCGAGTTAGGCCGACCTTGACTGAAAGAGTCCGGGAAGGGGATCCTTCCCGGACTTCCGTCCTTATTTCGATGGATTGCCTACGAACACTGTGCGCTCTGTTGTTGTGCTTTCCAGACAGTTTTCGTATCACTCCGCTGTTGTTCGGTGACAAAAGAATCAAATACTGAAAAGGAGTTCTCCTATGGAACCATGGAGTGCAACGACGCTTCTGTTCGTTTTCGGAGGGGGTATTGCAGGGGCGGCTTTCGGTGCGCTGTGGGGTGTTATTCTGTGCGCCCTCATCGTTCTCGTCGGCTGCGTAATCGTCATGTCGGGCGGGTCTGACTTCATACTGCTGCAGGTCGGCCTGGGCCCGGTTTTCGGACCCCATGTGGGCGGTTTCGGCGCCGGTCTCGCTGCCGCGGCCTATGCCGCCGGCATCAAGAAGAACCATCCCGGCGGCGCGGCGAAAGATATCCTTTCCCCGCTTGTCGACACCTCGTGGGATGTCCTGTTCGTGGGGGGGGTCTATGCGCTGGTAGCGCACGCCTTCCTGCAGTTGGAGGCGAAAATCCCCATCATCAACCAGACCGACATGTTGGCCTGCAACCTGCTGATTCTCGGTTTGATAGTAAGATTCATCTGTTTTCGGGAAGGAATCTTCGGCTCTTCGGAATCTATCAAAAACAACGGTCTTCTAGGTACGGCCGACTACTCCATTTCATGGGCCGGCTGGCAGTCTCCCTGGGGCAGGCTCATCGTTCTGGCCATCGGTTGGGGCGCCCTGTCCGTCGGGCTCTGCTCGGTCATCAAGCCGGTGCTTGACCCGCTGGCCGCAGCCGGCACGATTTCCGGCGCCGGCGCGTTCGTCGTACCCCTGATCATCGGGTGGGCCATCGCGATCCTCAACCTGATCTGCCTCCAGTGCGCGACCGGATCGGTCCAGAAGGTGCCCATCTGGCACTGTCAGGCCATCCTTGCCGCACTGGCTTTCCTGCTGACCGGTTCTCCGGTCGTCGGGGTCATTGCCGCGGTGCTGGGCGCCATACTCCAGGAGTTCTGCGCGCGGCTGTTCTGGAATCACGGCAGCACCCACATCGATCCGCCGGCGACAGCCATCTGTTTCGGCACCCTGATCCTCAATCTGTTGTTCAAGCCGGAGTTTCTGAATCTGGCGCAATATTTTCAGTAGAAAGAAAAGGCTGCCGTGCAGGGAAAGCAGATGGTTGCTTCAGTGAGGGATACCCGGATTCCGGGTATCCCGGTCTGAAGATATCTTCTCGTCTGACGGAAAACCTGCGGGTGTGGGTTTTTTAAAGCAAAAAAACTACGGCTCTGAGGAGCGCAGGGGGTATATATGGAATTTCAAGGAAAAGGCAAGGTACTGAGAATTTATCTGAACAAGTATACCCATCATGAAAAAGAACTTTTGTACGACGTGATCATCAAAAAGGCTCACGCAATGGGTATCGCAGGGGCAATGGTCTTCCAGGGAACCGAGGGCTTCGGGTTCTGTTGCCTCGCTTGCAGAACGCTTAACCTGGGTGTCGCCGCTTCTGTCTGTCAGCCCCTGATTGCGGAATTCATCGACAAGGAAGAAAAAATCGATGAGTTGCTCCCTGTGGTGAAGCAGCTCATGAAAAAGGGCGGTATTGTGGTGTTCGATGCGTATATCGACTTCGACAGCTTCCAGTAGGGCGTCTTCATATTGTGGCCGTTGGCTGGTCACCCGGTTGTTGAGCCGGTCCGCTTTCTAGCCGTCAGAGCGCCTGCATCGTAAAATCGGACGAAAACGGTTATACGATGCAGGTTTTCCACGCAACCTACTGTGAAAACTTTTGGAGGTATTTAATCATGCCGGAAAAACCCGTTTTTACCAATATTCTGCAGATAGCCGTGGTGGTGAAGGACTGCGACGCAACCGTGAAGAAATATGCCGACGATTACGGCATCGGGCCGTGGTCCGTCTACGAATTCAACCCGGATACCGTGAGCGACATGATCATCGACGGAAAGCCGGTGAAGTATGCCATGCGCCTGGCCCTGGCCGACATCGGCGGTGTCCAGTGGGAGATCATCGAGCCCAAGGACGAAAAAAGCATCTATGCAAGCTTCCTCAAGGAGCACGGCGAAGGGCTGCACCACGTGGCGTTCGGCACGGAAAACTACGAGGAGACGGTGAAGTTTTACCAGGAAAAGGGGCGGCCGATCCTTCAGGGAGGTACCTGGGAAGGCCTGACCTATACCTATCTGGATTCACGCAAGGACCTGGGGGTAATCGCGGAGATCTACAAGCTGGTCCCGGATTTCAAATGGCCCGAGCCTGTCTCGGTCTATCCGGAGAAGTAACCGGGGTGCCTTCTGCCTCATAGACCATGGATGAGAGGATGCCCTCTCCATAGGGGAAAGGGCGGCCGCAGCCAGGTATCGGGCGGCGAGGCGCGTTTCGGTTAACAAAAACATTGATGGGGATCTTTGACCGGATATCGCCGGCCCCCCTCTCCGGGCAGAAACCAACCTAAAGGAGTTTTTGAGATGAAGTTAAAAGCGGCATTCGTATTTGTGGCGCCCGCGTCGGACCCCGAGAAGCACCGGACGGTTGTCGAAACCCCTGCCCTCGATCTGGCTGTCGTGGGCGTGAAGGATTACCAGGAGGCGGCCCGGATCGCCAAAAAACTGGTTGAGGACGGCACCGTGGCCATCGAGCTGTGCGGGGGCTTCGGCCACGATGGGGTCGCCGCGGTGAAGAAGGCAGTGGGCGGCAGGGCCGCCGTGGGGGTCGTGCGGTTCGACAACCACCCGGGACTCGAATTCAAGAGCGGCGATGAAATTTTTGCGTGAGCAGTCCAAGGAGGAGTAGACGGAAAGATAACGGATGTGAGGATCCAGGTTGTCCGCGGGGAGCGTTCAACAGGCATCCCCGTTGATATGTCTTCAATGACATTCTCTGTCCCGGACAGAGGCGGCTTTTGCCGAGACTAAAAACTTCCATACTAAAGCATCCGGTAGGCCTTGTCGGGCCTTTCCGGATTGCTTTGTTTTAATATGACTGAAAACTAAAGACAATTATAACAAAAATCACCTTCCTGCCCGGTAGGGCGGGATGGTATAATTTGTAACCGGTTATTGGCAGTGCGGGGTAGTTTTCCATGGGAGGAAACGTCGTGTCTGAGAAAGACTTGTCCAATCATGTGGAACGTGTACACAAACAGGTGTCTGAAAGCAGCGGGCCGGTTGCCGGGAGCCGTGCCGCGGTACCCGGCAACCTTTCTATCCATAGTTCATGGGAGCGCTGTCTCACCAAGTACAACATCGATCCCTCGACCAAAAACAAGCCGCGGATCCTGACCGGGCGGGCGCTTAAGGAGTACATCGAGCCGCTTGAGGAATTCCTGTTCATCGCGCGGTCGGGGATGATGAGCCTGCACCAGCAGGTCGCCGCCGCGGGCTACGTGATCCTGCTGGGAGACGCCAACGGGGTGACCATCGACTATATCGGAGACCCTGACCGGGCGGCAGAGCACCGGGAGGCGGGCCTCTATCTCGGTTCCGTCTGGAGCGAATCCATCGAGGGGACCTGTGGGGTGGGTACCTGCATCGAAGAGCGAAGGGCACTGACCATCCACCGCGACGAACACTTCCGCAACCGCCACATCCATCTCACCTGTTCGACCACTCCGCTGTTTTTCCCCGACGGGACCCTGCTGGGGACGCTTGACGTATCGCTGCTCCGTTCGCCTCCCGAGAAGGAATCCCAACTGATCGCCCTGTCACTGGTCAACTACTACTCCAGGCTGATCGAGAACGCCTATTTCCTGCGCCTGTTCAAGGACAGCTGGATCGTACGCTTCAATGCAATGCAGGCCTTCGTGGAGGTGGCGACCGAGCATGTCCTGGCCCTGAACGGGGAGGGGCGTGTGGTGGCGGGGAACGACAGCGCGATCAGGGAGCTGACGCTGCGCGACGGGCAGAGTCCGTTAAACCGCCATATAAGCGAAGTATTCGACCTGCGCTTCGACGAGTTGATGAACCACGCCCAGCACAAGACTACCACCATCCTTCCGCTCCGCACCATGCGGAGCGGAAGCCAGTACTTCGCCACCTTCAGGGCGCCCGAAATTAAAATCCTACACCTGACCAGGGGAAGCGAAACGGCGATGGCGCAGCCGGTGGGAGAGAAGGGTGTCTCGACCGTCATGACGCTGGAGTATCTGGCCGGCACCGATGCCCAGATGCTGTTCAACATCAACTGTGCCCGCAGGGTCATGAACAAGGACATCTCTATCCTCCTCATCGGCGAGACCGGCACCGGCAAGGAGGTGTTCGCCCGGGCGGTCCACGAGGCCAGCGACCGGTCCGGGAACCCCTTTGTGGCCCTCAACTGCGCCTCGATCCCGGAATCGCTCATCGAGAGCGAGCTGTTCGGCTACAAGCAGGGGGCGTTCACCGGCGCCAGAAGCAGGGGGATGCGCGGCAAGATCCTCCAGTCGGACGGCGGTACCCTGTTCCTTGACGAGATCGGCGACATGCCGCTGAATCTGCAGACCCGGCTGCTCCGCGTCCTGGCGGAGAAGGAGATCCTGCCGCTGGGGAGCGAAACCCCGGTCCGTGTGGACCTGCACGTGATCTGCGCCACGCTCCGCAACCTGGAGGAACTGGTCCGGAGAGGCGAATTCAGGGAGGATCTCTACTACCGGCTGAACGGGGTCACCATCACTCTCCCTCCCCTCAGAGAGCGAAACGACAAGGCGCTCCTCATCGAGAACATCCTGGCCGCCGAAAACGGGGGCCGGCCCAAGATGGTCGAAGCCGACGCCTTCGAGATACTGATGAACGTCCCCTGGCCCGGCAATATCCGCCAGTTGAGAAACGTGCTGCGCTACGCGCTGGCGGTTTCGGAAGGGGAAACCATACATCTGTATGACCTGCCGCCCGAAATGCTGCAGGCATCCTCGCTGCCGCTGGAGACCATCATCCGGAGCACGACATCGGCCGCGGAGCAGGTGCCGCCCGATTCCATGCAGTACGCCGAACGGTCTGCCATACTGAACGTGCTGAAAAAGCAGAAGTGGAACATCACGGGTGCCGCCACGGACCTGCGCATCAGCAGGGCCACCCTTTACCGGAAGATGAAGAAGTACAGCATCATCCCGCCCAACGAGCTTGAAGGGTGCATGTGAGGGTGGGACGGTTAACCACCGGTATCCGGGATCGCCGGGGACAGGAGAAGACCGCGCGGCCACCGGAAAGCGGCCGCGTCGTCACCGACGCCGATGGTTGCGTGCTCCGAAGTGCCCACCCTGGCGGCAATCGGCCCGACGAGTCCGGATTCTCCAGGTTCGGGCAGTTGTTTTCCGGTTTGCTCGCGTAATGTCACGGTAATCCTCGTCAACGCCCGGTTAGAAACCCGCATAATCAGCTTTTCCTCCCTCGACAAACCTTATCATAACTCCCCCAACCCCTCTTATCCGTAAGGGGGGAGCTAATCCATTCCGCTTTCAGAAGGACATTTTTACAGGGTGTGTTAGCGAGTCGTAACGCACCTTATGTCGGTGGGTTACCCGGCCGGTCCGTATCCCGTCGATTCGACGCACGACCCGGCAATCCGCTCCAGACAACGTCGTCTCAGGCGGATGGGGAGGGTGATACACCTGTTGCACTGCCGGGCGCCAGGTGTCGCAGGTTGTTTCGGAGGAGCGTCTGCCCCTGACGGCGGCAACCCGGGGAACAGGGCGGGAATCGGCGAAATATATGACAAAAAGGAGGTATTCAGCGAATATCGCCGGGTACCGGGCCACGGATGGTGCCCTTTTTGCTTTGTATGGCGGGCAGGAGGTGAAATACGCCAAACCTGTGATGGCCACGGTAAAAAGGAGCACGCGATGTCGGGCAGTATACTGGATTTCGAGGAAAGCTGGAAAAGTCCCCACGAAGTGAGTGCCAGGCTGTCGGATCTACGCCGACAGGTAAAGGTCAGCAAGTCGCGAATCAGAGACCTGGAATCGCTGCTGGATCGGATTCTCATCTGCCTCAATGCCTACGGCAGCGGTGAAGGAACCTACCCCGTGACCACGGTGGTTCAGGCCATTGTCCGGGATATCGCGCTCCACCGGCTGCTGGAGGCCGACTCGGCTGCTCCGGATGCCTTATGGGCGCTGCATGAGCTCAATACATGCCTGAGGAGGGACTGCTATGCCGAGGAAGAAGCTGAAACTCAATCTGAGTCCTCTTGAAAAGAGGATGCTGGAAATAATGGCCGAGGAGCCATGGATGCGTCGGCGCTGTCGCATCATTCTGCTGACCGATGAAGGTCTCCCTCTTCAGCAGATTGCCGAAACCCTCGGGCTCAGCAAGACGACCGTCAATACCTGGCGGCAGATTTACCGCGCCCGGAGGCTGGATGGGCTGGTCGACAGGCGTCGCCCCGGCCGTCCCCCCAAGCCGGCCGGGAAAATCGCGCGGCGGCCCCGCCGGGTCGCCGACGAAGCAACCTTCGTCTCACCCGGGTGACGCGACCCGCCGGGCCCCGAAGCAAATAAAGACAGGAGAAGAGCATGGATAGCAGAACCGATACCCGGGACAGGGAATTCCCCTGTCGGGAGGTCATAGGAAAGCCGTTTCCGAATTCCAGAAAGGTGCATGTCGAAGGGTCACGGCCGGACATCCGGGTGCCGATGCGGGAAATTTGCCAAGGTGATTTCGTTTCGGCGAGCGGGGTGGAGGCAAACCCGCCCGTGTATGTCTACGACACCTCCGGGCCGTACACCGAAGCCGGCGTGACCGTCGATTTCATGAAGGGCCTGCCTGAACTGAGGAAGCCGTGGCTGGACGAGCGAGGAGACGCCCCTGCGGTTTTCACGGCCGGGCGATTGTGCCGGGGGCCGGCTCCGGGGGCCGGCCGCATGCTCCGCAGGGCAAAGAGCGGCGGGAACGTGACCCAGATGCACTACGCCCGGCGCGGCATTATCACCCCGGAGATGGAATTCGTGGCCATCCGCGAGAACCAGCGCCGCGAAGGGGTAAACGAGATCCTGGGCCGCCAGCATCCGGGCTGGGACTTCAGCGCATCCATTCCGGAGGTCATCACTCCGGAGTTCGTCCGGTCCGAGGTCGCCCGGGGCCGGGCCATCATACCGCTCAACATCAACCACCCGGAGGCCGAGCCGATGATCATCGGCCGCAACTTCCTGGTGAAGATAAACGCGAACATAGGCAACTCGGCCCTGGCGTCATCGGTCATGGACGAAGTGGTGAAGATGGTATGGGCCATCCGCTGGGGGGCGGACACGGTCATGGACCTCTCCACCGGCCCCGACATCCACGAGACCCGCGAGTGGATCCTGCGCAATTCACCGGTTCCCATCGGCACCGTACCCATCTACCAGGCACTGGAGAAGGTAGGGGGCAAGGCCGAGGAGCTGAGCTGGGAGATATTCCGGGATACGCTCATCGAGCAGGCCGAGCAGGGGGTGGACTACTTCACCATCCACGCCGGGGTCAGGAAGGACAGCATCCCGCTGGCAGCCCGGCGCCTGACCGGCATCGTCTCGCGCGGCGGATCCGTCATGGCGAAGTGGTGCCTGGCCCACAACCGGGAGAGCTTCCTGTATACCAGGTTCGAGGAGATCTGCGAGATTCTGAAGAGCTACGACATCAGCTTTTCCCTGGGGGACGGCATGCGTCCCGGTTCGCTGCACGACGCCAACGACGCGGCCCAGCTCGCGGAGCTGAAGACATTGGGCGAGCTGACCGATATCGCCTGGCGTCACGACGTCCAGACCATGATCGAGGGCCCCGGCCACGTGCCGATGCAGCTCATCAAGGAGAACATGGAGCTGCAGCTCGAATACTGCCGCGAGGCCCCGTTCTACACCCTCGGCCCACTGGTGACCGATATCGCTCCCGGCTACGACCACATCACCTCGGCCATCGGCGGGGCCATGATCGGCTGGTTCGGCACGGCCATGCTCTGCTACGTGACCCCCAAGGAGCACCTTGGTCTGCCGGACCGGGAGGACGTGCGGGAGGGGATCGTGACCTTCAAGATCGCGGCCCACGCCGCCGACCTGGCCAAGGGACACCCGGGCGCCCAGATCAGGGACAACGCCATGGCAAAGGCCCGCTTCGAGTTCCGCTGGGAGGACCAGTTCGCCCTGGGGTTCGACCCTGAGAAGGCCCGCCGGTTCCACGACGCCACCCTGCCGGCGGACGCGGACAAGAGCTCCCACTACTGTTCCATGTGCGGCCCCGACTTCTGCGCCATGCGCATCACCCGCAGCATCAGGGAAGCCGCGGCCGAGGCGGCGGACGACGACGGCTTGCGCGCGGCCCGGGAAGAGTGCGGATAGTACTACCGCGTAACAGTCAGGAGTTCGCAACCGCTCCCCCCTCCCGACCTCCCCCCGCTGGGGGGAGGAGTGTTTTGATAGACCTCCCTCCCCCTCCGGGGGAGGGCCGGGGATAGGTCCCGGGATGCTCGCCTCGGCGTTCAGACGCCACGGACTCGGGCCTGACGGATCGGAGAAACCATGAAGATCGTTGTTAACGGAGAAGAGCAGGTCATCGCGGCCATGAGTGTCAACGATTACCTCGCGACCATAGATCGCGATCCGAGACCCATCGCGGTCGAGCTGAACAGGGTCATACTGCCCAGAAGCGATTACGGAACAACCTTCCTCCGCGAGGGCGACCAGCTGGAAATCGTCTGGTTCGTCGGCGGAGGGTGACAGGAGAGGATACAATGACGAATCACAACGACACCTGGAAGATTGCCGGCCGCGAGTTCCGTTCGCGGCTCATGGTCGGCACCGGCAAATACGCGGACTTCGGCCAGATGGCCCGGGCCATAGAGGCCTCGGGAGCAGAGATCGTCACCGTGGCCGTGCGGCGGGTGAACATCTCCGACCGGAGCAAGGAGTCGCTTCTGGACTACCTGGACCTGAAAAGGTACACCCTGCTCCCCAACACGGCCGGCTGCTATTCGGCCGACGACGCGGTCAGGACCTGTCGCCTGGCACGTGAGGCCGGACTGTCCGACTTCGTCAAGCTGGAGGTGCTGGGCGACGAAAAGACCCTGTTCCCGGACAACGAGGAGCTGCTCAAGGCCGCGGCAATCCTGGTAAAGGAGGGGTTCACGGTACTGCCGTATACCTCGGACGACCCGATCATGTGCCGCAAGCTGGAGGACCTGGGATGCGCCGCAGTCATGCCGCTCGGGGCGCCCATCGGCAGCGGGCTCGGTATCCGGAACCCGTACAACATCCGCATCATCCTTGAATCGGTCAAAGTCCCCGTCATCGTGGACGCCGGGGTCGGCACCGCCTCGGACGCAGCCATCGCCATGGAGCTGGGGTGCGACGGCGTGCTGATGAACACCGCCATCTCCGGGGCCACGGACCCGGTGGCCATGGCCGCGGCCATGAACCTGGCGGTGCGGGCCGGGCGGCTCGCCTACCGGGCCGGCCGCATCCCGCGCAAGCTGTACGCGACCGCGTCCAGCCCGCTGGAAGGGGTCATCGGGTAGGGGAAACCGGGTAGGGACACCCCTTGTGGGTGCCCCTGCATCATTACGATGCCATCCTTTCCTGCCCGGAGGAAAGATTCCTTTGTAAATACAAGAGAGCATGATGACCTATCCCGGCGACATCCACAAGGACCTGCGCATCAATTCCTATGGTTCATGGCTGCGCCGCCGCTTCGGCCTGCGCGTCAGCAAGGTCAACGTGGACGGCGGCTTCACCTGTCCCAACCGGGACGGGAGCAGGGGGACCGGCGGCTGCATCTACTGCGACAACGCCTCGTTCTCGCCCGGCGGCGCCCAGGCGGTCGTTCCCCTGGAGCGGCAGGTGGCCGAGGGGATGGCCTGGCATCGCCGCCGGCTGGGGAGCGAGAAGTTCATCGTCTATTTCCAGAAGTTCACCAACACCTATGCGCCGGTGGACCGGCTGCGGGACCTGTACCGCCGGGCACTGGCCCATCCCGACGTGGTCGGCATCTCGGTGGGGACCAGGCCGGACGCCCTGGGGGACGATGCCCTCTCGCTGCTGGCCGAGCTGGCCCGCACCCGCTACGTCTGCGTCGAGCTGGGGCTGCAGTCCATGGACGACGGCATCCTGGCGTGGATGAACCGGGGGCACGACCTGAACGACTATCTGAACGCGGTCCGGCGGACAGCCGGCCGGGGGATCCAGATCTGCACCCACCTGATTTACGGCTTCCCCGGCGAGACCCGCGCCTCCTTCCTGAAAACCGTCGACCTGGTTGCCGGGCTCCCCATCGATTCCCTGAAAATCCACCAGCTCCACGCGGTGCGCGGCACCAGGCTGGCGGAGCTGTACGGGCAGGGTCGTTACGAGCCGATCTCTCTGGCGGAATATACGGGAACGGTCTGTGATTTCCTGGAACGCATCCCCGCTCACGTGACGATCCAGCGATTGTACGGTTCCGCTCCCCTCGACCTCTTGGTTGCTCCCCGCTGGGGCCTGAAAAACAACCGGATGTGGTATGCCGTCATCAACGAGCTGATGAGGCGGGGTACCTGGCAGGGGTACCGGTTTTCCGAGGACAATCGCAGGGTCAGCAATCTTTAGCACTTGTGCGGGGAGGTTCCCCATGCCCAAATTCTGCGGCGAAAAGGTGCTCATGAGGATTTTTGTCGGTGAAGGCGACACCTACGGTCGCAAACCGTTATACGAAGCCCTGATCGACCTGCTGATAGCGGAGGGCTTTGCCGGAGCGACCGTCCTGCGGGGGGTGGCCGGATTCGGCCCCCACCGCATCTATCATACCGACAAGATGTTCCGGCTCTCCCCCGACCTCCCCATTGTCATAGAGGTCGTGACGAGCATGGAAAAGCTGGACCGGGTAATGCCGAAAATCGATGCAATGATGTGTGGCGGCCTGATCACCATGGAAACCGTCAATGCGGTGCGGTACTGCGGCAAGGACGACAAACAGGGTATGCTGAACGAATCATGAAAGGGCAGGGTGCGGGACCTTCCCCATGGCTGTGCCGAGTACGACCGGTTGGCAGTCGGCGCCGACGATGCCCTATGCGGGTCACGGCGTCCCCGTGACGTTTCCCCCAAAGGGACCTTATTTCAAGGAGGATGGTAATGGAACTTAAGGAAATCAAGAAGATACTCATAGTGGGCGGTGGAACGATGGGCGTGCAGATCGGTTTCCAGTGCGCGGCCCATGGCTACGCGGTCAGCATCTACGACATTGACGAGTCCGTGGTGGGAAGCGCTCTCGAGCGGCTCGACGCCTATGTCGAGTATCTTGTCACCGCCGGCCACGTCGACCGTGAGATGGCGGCGGACGCGCTTTCCAGGATTGCCGCCACGACCGATGCCGCGGAAGCGGCCCGGGATGCCGACCTGCTCAGCGAAGCGGTTCCCGAAGACCCGGCCCTGAAAGCCCGGATATTTGCCCAATTCAATCATCTGTGCCCCGACCGGACCGTTTTCACCACCAATACCTCGCTGTTGGTCCCTTCGCTGATCGCCGCGGCCACCGGCAGGCCGGAGCGGTTCCTGGCCTTTCACTTCCACCAGCCGGTCTGGGTCGGCAACGTGGCCGATATCATGTCCCATCCCGGCACCGCGCCGGAGATCGTGACGCTCGTGCGCGATTTTGCCAAATCCATCAACCAGATACCGATGGTTCTCAAGAAGGAGAACTCCGGGTACGTCTTCAATGCAATGTACAGTGCATGGAGCGGCGCGGCCATCACTCTGGCTGCCAATGGGGTCGCTGCAGTGGAGGACATCGATCGCGCCTGGATGGGAGTCATGAAGACGCCCTTCGGCCCCCTCGGCGCGCTGGATGTCGTCGGTCTGGATACCGTCTGGCACATTACGGAATATTTCGCCACTGTTCTCAATGACGCGCAAATCCGGACAAACGCGGACTTCCTGAAACGGGAATACCTGGACAAGGGGTGGGTGGGCGTAAAGAGCGGGCGGGGTTTCTATAGCTATCCCGCACCGGCGTTTCAGGCCCCTTCATTCGTCACCGGCGATTAGCACCAGGTGTCCCCTTCAGCGAGAAACCTGATTAAGGAGGCAAGACCATGACGCTGAAACGGTATGTCGTTGAACTCGGCTACGGCGCCGACCTCCACGGGGCCGACGCCACCAAGGCGGCTCGGCGGGCCGTCAAGGACGCGATCTCACGCAGCTGCCTGTGCGGCCTGTTCGAGATCGTCGGGCTGCGGGACCCCGACGCCATGCAGGTGGCAGTGAAGATCGGCTGTCCCCGGCCCGAACAGGTCGATGGGGCGGCGGTGCTCGCGGAACTACCCTTTGGGGCCAAAACGCTGGAGGTTGTCGAGGGGGGGCTGACGACCCGGGGGGTGGAGGTGCCGTCACTGGGGTGCGGGGACGGCATCATCGTGGCGGTGGCATCGCTCACGGTCAGCGTGGAGATTGAGAACGGATAACGTGGGGGAGGGATGACGGTCCGGTGACGAGTCCGGGTGTCTCTGGCTGCCGCCTTCAGCTCTCGGCTCACCCTCTTAAGAAAGAGGGGGCTGGGTGGAGTTATTGCAATAAAGCAATAAGGTTTGAAAGAGGGATCTGCCCGTATGGGCCGGTCCCTTTTCTTGTATTTCCGGCCTCCCCTCGGCCCGCCATGACCACCACTTTTCCATCGCCGCCTCCGTGCGACAGGTGTCTCACCACCCTCCTGGAACATCTGTAACATTTACTCCTTCCGCCATCCCCATTGCAGCCCTGTTTTTACGCCTCGACCCGGATTCGTACGGGTGGGTCTCCATGTAAACGAGAACATTTCCTGTGCGCCGGGGTAGAGTAACCTGTCGAAAATACGTGGCTAAATGACGTAACGGCCGCCCCGTGCCCGATCTATGGCCCGAAAACCGGCCGTCTGGTGGCATGCGATGTGCTACTGGACCGGGTAAATGAATCAAATACCTTGTTATTATTGACGAATATGAAATCCATGAAACATGACAATCCTGCCGTCGGCGTCCTGGTAAACCCGGCGTCCGGCCGTGATGTGCGGCGGCTGGTGGCCAAGGCGTCGGTCTTCCAGAATACCGAGAAATGCAACATGGTATACCGCCTGCTGGGCGCGCTCGGGGTGCTGGGGATCGGCGAGGTCTTCATGATGCCGGACGTGGCCGGAGTCGCCTGCCACATCATGCACAGCCTGCAGTACGGCCGTCACGGCAATCCTCAGAAACTGCCCGAGGTGCATTTCCTGGAGATGCCCATCGAGGACGGCCCTGTCGATACCCTGCGGGCCATCGAGCTGATGGTGAACCGCGGCGTGGGGGCCATCGTGGTAATGGGGGGCGACGGCACCCACCGTCTGGTGGCCAAGAAGTGCGGCGATGTGCCGTTGGTGACCCTGTCCACCGGCACCAACAACGCCTTTCCCGAGATCAGGGAGGCGACCGTGGCCGGACTTGCCGCCGGGCTGGTGGCAAGCGGACTGGTGACGGCCGCCGATGTCTGCCAGCGCAGCAAGGTCCTGCGCGTGGACAAGAACGGCGCTGCCGAGGATATCGCCTTGGTGGATGTCTGCGTCACGTCGGCCGGCTGGATCGGGTCCAAGGCCCTGTGGCATCCCGAGAGCCTCAGGGAACTGTTCGTGGCCTTTGCCGAGGCCGACGCCGTGGGGCTGTCGTCCATCGCAGGTCTCGTCAGGCCCGTGGACCGACGCTCCTGCTACGGACTGCACCTGACCCTCGGACCGCCGGGGGAGGGGATAATGACGGTGACCGCGCCGATTGCGCCCGGACTCCTGGCCCCGGTGGGAATAACCGGCATGAAGGAGATCAAGCGGGGCGAGATCCAGACCGTAGCGGCGGCATACGGCACTATTGCGCTGGACGGGGAGCGGGAGATCGAATTCGGGGGCCAGGACGACATCAAGGTCTGGCTGGACGTCAACGGCCCCCTCATAGTCGATATTTCAAAGACCATGGAACAGGCGGTCCGGAACCACGTTTTTGTGAAGACGGAGTACGACGAGCATCGTCGCGAGTCCGCTTCGTGAGGGCGGCAGACCGCCCGTACAGGATTTCAGGAAGCAGCACGAGAATAAAGGAGGAAGAGAGATGAGTGAACTGAAGAAAGCAGATCTTCTGAAGGCGTACCGTACGATGCGCGAGATCCGAGATTTTGAGGAGCGGGTGCACAAGGAGTTTGCGACGGGGAAGATACCGGGCT
>JARKPN010000159.1 GCA_029975275.1 Geobacteraceae bacterium
AAGGAGATGATATGAAAGAAAGCGGTCGTTGACCGCTCCGGGGGTAAGATAGAGCTTTCCGGAGTAGATAGGCTATAGGCTGGATGTTGTACTGGGGCGTTGACCCTGAAAAGGAGATTAGTCTTCGCCTATAGCTGAAACGTCACCGTGGGGCCTGGACCCTGGATAGGAGGCTGGTGGTCACCGATTCGCATCTACTCCTCACAACCAAGAACAGGAGTAGAGACAATGGTTAGATTTATCGGAATTGACCTTCACAAGACAGCGTTTACGGTCTGTTTTCTGGAGGGCGAAGAGAAGCGGCTGGAGAGTTACAAGATTGGCGAGATGGATCGGTTTCGGTCGGAGTTGCGCCGGGATGATAAATTGGCGTTGGAGACGACGACCAACACCCGGAGTTTCATCAAACAGATCCGGGATGCGGTGGGCTCAATCCACGTGATCAACACCATGCAGTTCAAGGTGGTCAGCCAGTCGGTCAAGAAAACGGATGCCAACGATGCCGAGACCATGGCGTTTTTCCTGAGCAAGGGGATGCTGCCGGAAGTGCGAATGAAGGACGAACACTACGCAGAGCTTGAGAGTCTGGCCAACACACGGCACAAGCTGGTGCAGTTGCGTACGGCGCTGAAGAACAAGATACACAACATCCTCAACGCCCAGGGAATTGTGACGAAGAAGGAAAGCCTGTCGAGCCGCAAGGGGTTGGAGAAGGTCCTCAATCATCCGATCAGCGCGGTGGCCGCCATCGAACTGGAAGTGATCGTCGAGCAGATCAAGGGGCTTGACGCCGGCATCGCCAGGATCGACCAGGAGCTGGCCGACAAGGGCAAGAAACTCGATGGCCACGAGAACATCACCAGCATCAAGGGGGTGGGCGACAAGGGCGGCGCGATCCTGCTCAGCGTGATTGGCAACATCGAAGACTTTGAGGACGAGAAGAAACTGGCAGCCTACTTCGGCATTGTCCCTCGGGTCAGCAATTCCAACGAGACCAACCGCCAGGGGCGCATCACCAAGCGCGGGAGCAAGTTGGGCCGAACCACGCTGGTGCAGTGCACACTGATAGCGATTCGTTATTCCCCGTACCTGAAAGCGTTTTACGAGAAGCTCAAGGCGAAGAAGGGGTCGGGCAAGGCGATCATCGCCACGGCCAAGAAACTGTTGGGCATCATTTATCTGACACTGAAGAACAAGTGGGTCTTTGAGGACTTTCCGAATTTCGTCCTGAAAGAGAGCTGAAAACAGAACCTTACAACCAAGAAGAGTAGATTTCTTTCATAGGAG
>JARKPN010000160.1 GCA_029975275.1 Geobacteraceae bacterium
GACCGAAATGGTCATGCCCGGAGACAACGTAGCGGTAACGGTAAACCTGATCACGCCGATAGCGATGGACGAGGGTCTGCGCTTCGCCATTCGCGAGGGAGGCCGCACTGTCGGCGCCGGCGTTGTCAGCTCGATAATCGAGTAAGAGAGGGCGTGGGCGGGCTTAGTGCCCGCCCAGGTTCATTGAGGGGAAACAGAAAATGAGAGACATAATCACCCTGTCTTGCACCGAGTGCAAGCAGCGTAATTACACTACGACCAAGAACAAGAAGAACACGCCGGGCAAACTGGAGCTCAAGAAGTACTGCCGGTTTTGCCGAACCCATACTCCCCACAAGGAGAGCAAGTAGCGCGCATTTCATGTTGGTGCCCGGTGACAACTGCGGCATCAGTCGTATGCAGGCCAGTAGCTCTAACGGCTAGAGCACCGGTCTCCAAAACCGGGTGTTGGGGGTTCGAATCCCTCCTGGCCTGCCATTTTTCAGCTGCTTTCAGAAAAGACGGTAAGGGGTAGCGAGTGTTTGCTAAAGCTAAGGGCTTCCTCGAAGATGTAAGAGCCGAGCTGCACAGGGTTACCTGGCCGGCCAGAAAAGAGACGATATCAACCACCTGGGTTGTGATCTTCATCATAATCCTGATTGCTTTCTATCTTGGTCTGTGTGATTTGATCCTCGTCAAGATAATGAAGGCATTGTTGCATTAAGGATCGATTAAATGGGAAAGAAATGGTACGGCGTACATACGTATTCCGGATTTGAAAACAAGGTAAAGCTTTCTCTTGAGGAGAGGATCAGAAATCTCAACCTCGAAGACCTCTTCGGGGATGTTCTTATTCCGTCCGAGACGGTTGTCGAGCTGAAAAAAGGGGAGAAGAAGACCTCTTCGCGGAAGTTCTTTCCCGGATATATTCTCGTCAATATGGAACTGAACGACGAAACCTGGCATGTGGTGAAAGAGACATCCAAGGTTACGGGATTTGTCGGCGGCAATACTCCGGTTCAGATCCCGGATGAGGAAGTGCGCAAGATTACCCAGCGCATGGAGGAAGGGGCGGAAAAGCCGAAGCCCAAGGTCCTTTTCGAGGTCGGCGAGACCGTGCGCGTAATAGACGGGCCGTTTTTGAACTTCTCCGGTGTCGTGGAAGACGTAAAGCCCGATAAGGGGAAGTTGCGGGTTATGGTCAGCATATTCGGACGTGCGACACCCGTGGAGCTTGAATTCATGCAGGTCGAAAAGTGCTGATTGGTTTTCCTGCATCCGGATTTGCAGAATTTTGCGAACAAGCAGTTCTCTGATTAACATAAGCAAAAAAGGAGTTTTCACATGGCAAAAAAGATAACCGGCTATATCAAACTGCAGATCCCGGCCGGGAAGGCGAATCCTTCTCCCCCCGTCGGCCCCGCGCTTGGTCAGCACGGCGTTAATATAATGGAGTTCTGCAAGGCATTCAATGCAAAGACCCAGGCCGACGAAGGGACCATAACCCCGGTAGTGATCACGGTCTATGCCGACAGATCCTTCAGCTTTGTGACCAAGACCCCGCCCGCCTCGGTGCTCATCAAGAAGGCGCTGGGTCTTGAAAAGGGCTCCAGCGTGCCGAACAAGGACAAGGTAGGCAAGTTGACCAAGGACCAGGTAAGAGAGATTGCCCAGAAAAAGATGCCCGATCTCAATGCGGCCAGTCTGGAAGCGGCGATCCTGACCGTAGAAGGTACGGCCCGCAGCATGGGCGTTGAGATTGTCTGAATAAAGAGAGGGTAAAAAGCAATGCCACAGATTAGCAAAAAGCAAAAAGAGGCCCGTGCGAAAGTCGACAGGACCCGTACCTATCCCTTGGGTGACGCGATAGAAATCGTCAAGGATGCCTCTTACTGTAAATTCGACGAGACTGTTGAGGTGGCGGTTCGACTTGGCGTAGACCCTCGCCATGCCGACCAGATGGTTCGCGGTGCGGTGGTCTTGCCTAACGGACTGGGCAAGACCGTGCGGGTTCTCGTTTTCGCCAAGGGCGAGAAAGAGAAAGAGGCCCGTGAAGCGGGAGCCGACTACGTGGGGGCGGAGGACCTGGTCGCGAAGATCCAGGAAGGCTGGTTCGAATTCGACATGGCTATTGCGACCCCCGACATGATGGGTGTCGTGGGCAAAATCGGCAAGCTGCTCGGACCGCGCGGACTGATGCCCAACCCGAAGGTGGGAACGGTAACCTTTGACGTGGAGCGGGCGGTGAAGGAGTGCAAGGCCGGTAAAGTCGAGTATCGCGTGGAAAAGGCCGGTATCGTCCATGCTCCTGTCGGCAAGCTGTCTTTTGATACCGAAAAGCTGAAGGAAAACATCCTGGCCCTTGTGGAAGCCCTGGTAAAGGCCAAGCCGTCGGCCGCCAAGGGGACCTACCTTCGCAAGATTTGCGTTTCCTCAACCATGGGGCCCGGTATCTCCCTTGACGTGGCGGAAGTTTCGTCACGGTTGACATAGAATCAGCACGCAACGTTAATCGCCAAAGTCAAAGAAAGCAGGTGCCCGGCGGCGTAATCGCCCAGCGGCTTAAGCGGATTGCCGGCCTGCCGAGACTTGAGGTGCGTAGGTTTTCCCTGTTACGCTTCCGACTTTGGCGGGGTCACACGATCCTTACATCACAAAGAAAGGAGGAAGGCGCTTGAATAGGGAAAATAAGCAACAACTGGTTTCGGAACTGCACGATAAGCTGAAGAGCGCTAAGGCGGTGTTTCTCGCCGATTTCCGCGGTATGAACGTCACCAAGGCCACGGAATTGAGAAACGAGCTGCGCAAGGCGTCGGTGGAATACAAGGTCGTCAAGAACACCCTGCTCGAGCTTGCGTCGCGCGGTACCGATAAAGAGGCTTTGAGCGCGCATTATGCCGGTCCCACCGCCGTAGCTTTCAGCTATGACGATCCGGTCAGTGCGGCCAAGGTGCTCACGCGCTGCGCCAAGGATCAGCAGGCTACCTTCAAGCTGAAGGCCGCGGTGCTGTCAGGCAAGGCGATTTCCGTTGCCGATATCCAGGCCCTGGCCGATCTGCCGAGCCGCGAGGTTCTCATCGCCAAGCTGCTTGGAACCATGAACGCACCGATTGCCAATTTCGTCGGTACGCTGGCCGCTGTACCGGGCAGTTTCGTCCGTGTACTCGAAGCGGTTCGTGCCCAGAAAGCGGGCAACTAACGATTCACCCGGATTCACCATAAATCAACCAGAACGATAGCAACGTATTCACATGGAGGAAAATAAAATGGCTGAAATTACCAAGGCTGATGTAATTAGCTTTATTGAAAACATGTCCGTGCTCGAGCTCGCAGAACTGGTGAAAGAGCTCGAAGACAAATTCGGCGTTTCCGCCGCGGCCCCTGCCGTGGCTGTGGCCGCCGCCGCGACTCCTGCCGGTGCTGCCGAAGCAGCCGAAGAAAAGACCGAGTTCGACGTCATCCTGAAAGCCGCCGGTGCCAACAAGATCGGCGTGATCAAGGTGGTCCGCGCTCTGACCGGTCTGGGCCTCAAGGAAGCCAAGGACCTGGTGGACGGCGCTCCCCAGCCCGTCAAGACAGCCGTAGCCAAGGAAGAAGCGGAGGATGCCAAGAAGCAGTTGGTTGAAGCCGGCGCAGAAGTGGAAGTTAAATAGGACTTGTACAATTCATTCCTACCTGAGCCAAGGTTGCCTTGCGCGGCCTTGGCTGTTCCATTTTTTAGTTTATTAAATATATACGGAACCACCTGAAAAACCCGCATCTCGCCTGATAAGTCCCGCATCTCGCGAAGGCTGGCAGTCCTTCTCAGGCACTCACCAAAGGAGAATATATGGCGTATTCAATTGCGAATAACCAACTTTTGCGTAAGAACTTCGCCAAAATCAAGAAGATTATCGATATACCCAACCTTATAGACATCCAGAAAAATTCCTATAAAAGATTTCTCCAAGTGGACGTACCCGCCGAGGCGAGAAAGAATTATGGGCTTGAGGCTGTTTTCCGGAGCGTCTTTCCGATAAAGGATTTCACCGAATCCGCCTCGCTTGAGTATGTATCCTATTCGCTGGGCATCCCCAAATATGACGTGGAGGAGTGCCACCAGAGGGGGATGACGTTTGCGGCTCCCATGAAGGTGAAGGTCCGGCTGGTAATCTGGGACATCATCAAGGAAACCGGCGCCCGGGCCGTTCGCGAGGTCAAGGAACAGGAAGTCTATTTTGGCGAAATCCCGCTTATGACAGATAACGGTACCTTTATCATCAATGGTACCGAAAGGGTTATCGTAAGCCAGCTGCATCGCTCTCCCGGCGTATTCTACGACCATGACAAGGGGAAAACCCATTCAAGCGGCAAGGTGCTCTATTCCGCCCGGGTGATTCCCTATCGCGGCTCGTGGCTTGATTTCGAGTTCGACCACAAGGATATCCTCTACGTCAGAATAGACCGTCGAAGAAAGATGCCCGCCACCGTTCTCCTGAAGGCCCTTGGCTACACGGCAGAAGAGCTGATCAACTACTACTATAAAAGCGAAGAGATATTCCTTGGTGCACAGCTTACCAAGTCCGCCGATCCCGAGCTGCTGATAAATCAGAAGGCCCGTTTTGATATAGTCGACGTCGCGACCGGCGAGGTGATCCTCAAGGCGAACCGCAAGTTTACCAAGGCCGCCATCAGGAAGATGACCGACCATGACATAAAGCTCATACCGATTACCGAGGAAGAGATACTCGGCAAGTTTGCCTCCCACGACATTGTCGACCCTGCAACGGGTGAAGTCATTGTTGAGTGCAATGACGAGATTACCCAGGGCAAGCTGGAGGAGATAAAGGGTCGGGGCATTGCGTCCTTCAAGGTCCTGTTCATCGACAATCTGCATGTCACCTCCTCTCTCAGGGATACGATCATCGTCGACAAGATCGGCTCCACGGACGAGGCGCTGATAGAAATATACCGCCGCCTGCGGCCCGGTGATCCTCCCACGCTGAAGAGTGCCCAGGCCCTGTTCGAGAACCTGTTCTTCAATCCCGAGCGTTATGACCTGTCCGCAGTCGGCAGGCTGAAGCTCAATTTCAAGCTCGGACTCCAGGTGCCGCTCGAATGCCAGACGCTCACCAGGGAGGATGTGCTGGAGGTCGTCCGCTACCTGATCGATCTGAAGAACGGCCGCGGTACCATCGACGATATCGACCACTTGGGGAATCGTCGCGTGCGTGCCGTCGGTGAGTTGCTTGAAAACCAGTACCGCATCGGCCTTGTCAGGATGGAGCGTGCCATCAAGGAGCGGATGAGCCTCCAGGAGGTGGAGAACCTCATGCCGCACGACCTGATAAATTCCAAGCCGGTGTCTGCGGTGGTCAAGGAGTTCTTCGGGTCATCCCAGCTGTCCCAGTTCATGGACCAGACCAACCCCCTGTCCGAGGTTACACACAAGCGGCGTCTGTCGGCGCTCGGCCCCGGCGGCCTGACCAGGGAACGGGCCGGCTTCGAGGTCCGCGACGTCCACCCGACCCACTACGGCCGCGTCTGCCCCATCGAGACTCCGGAAGGCCCGAATATCGGTCTTATCGCGTCTCTCTCCACCTATGCGTGCATCAACCAGCACGGCTTCGTGGAGACCCCGTACCGGATCGTCAAGGATGGCGTGGTTACCGACGAGGTGCGCTTTTTCTCCGCACTTGAGGAAGAGGGTCACGCCATCTCCCAGGCCGATGCCGAGGTGGACGAGGACGGCAGGTTCGTTTCCGACTACGTTTCCGCCAGGAAAGGCGGTGAATTCGTTCTCATAGGACGGGACGAGGTGGAGCTGATGGATGTTTCGCCGCTTCAGCTGGTCTCCGTTGCCGCGTCTCTTATCCCATTTCTCGAAAATGACGACGCCAACCGCGCTCTCATGGGATCGAACATGCAGCGTCAGGCCGTACCCCTGCTGCGGGCCGATTCGCCGCTGGTCGGTACCGGCATGGAGCGTGTCGTGGCGCGGGATTCCGGCGTTTCGGCGGTCGCCCGCCACACCGGTGTGGTCGAATCCGTGGACGGTTCCAGGATCGTGGTCAAGATCGACGAGGAGGAGTATGACGAGACCGGCACCGGTGTCGACATCTACAACCTGATAAAGTTTGCCCGTTCCAACCAGAACACCTGCATCAACCAGAAGCCGGTTGTAAAGGTCGGTGATCATGTGAAACGCGGTGACATCATTGCGGACGGCCCGTCCACCGAGATGGGCGAGCTGGCGCTTGGCCAGAACATCCTGGTCGCGTTCATGCCGTGGGGCGGCTACAACTTCGAGGATTCGATCCTGATCTCCGAAAAGCTGGTCAAGGACGACCGCTACACCTCTATCCACATCGAGGAATTCGAGTGCGTCGCACGTGACACCAAGCTGGGAAAAGAGGAAATCACCTCCGATATCCCCAACCTCGGTGACGAGGCGCTGAAGGACCTGGACGACTCGGGCATCATCCGGATAGGGGCCGAGGTCAAGCCGGGCGATATCCTGGTGGGCAAGATCACCCCCAAGGGTGAGACCCAGCTCTCGCCGGAGGAAAAGCTTCTCAGGGCAATCTTCGGGGAAAAGGCGGGCGATGTCCGCGATACCTCCCTGCGGGTCCCTCCCGGGGTTGAAGGCACGGTCATCGGGGCCAAGATATTCTCCAGGAAAGGTTCCGACAAGGACACGCGTACCGAGAGCATCGAGCGGGCCGAGGAAGAAAAGCTTCGTAAGGACGAAAAAGACGAGATCCAGATCATCAGGGATGCGGCTGCCCGCAAGCTCAGAAAGCTGCTCGTGGACAAGGTGTCGGCCGTAACGCTGGAAGACAGGCATGGAAGGGTCGTCATCGACAAGGGGGAGAAAATCTCCGAGGAAGCCCTGTCCGGCGTGCCCATGGATCGGTGGGATGAAATCTCGGTCGTCGAGGGCGAAGGCGCCGAAGAGAAGGTGGCGCAGATACTGGCCACCCTCAACCAGCAGATCGAACTCATCAATTTTGTTTTTGATGACAAAATACAGAAACTGAAGCGCGGCGACGACCTGCCGCCCGGTGTCATCAAGATGGTCAAGGTCTACGTGGCCATCAAGCGTAAGCTCCAGGTCGGAGACAAGATGGCCGGCCGTCACGGAAACAAGGGTGTCGTATCCCGCATTCTTCCTGAAGAGGATATGCCGTACATGGAAGACGGGCGTCCGGTGGAGATCGTGCTCAACCCCCTTGGGGTCCCCTCCCGTATGAACGTGGGGCAGATCCTGGAGACCCATCTCGGATGGGCTGCAAAGGGGATCGGGTGGAAGATTGAGGATATGCTTGCTCAGAGCAGTTCTTCCGACGCCATCCGGGGATATCTGAACGAGATTTACAGTGATCCCGAGATGAGCCGCTTTCTTGACGGCCTTGATGAAGACGAGCTTCGCTCGGTGGCCAAACGGTTGCAGAGGGGGGTGCCCATGGCGTCTCCGGTCTTTGAGGGATCGTCGGAGCAGCAGATTCGCGACCTGATGGCAAAGGCCGGCTTGTCCATGTCGGGACAGGCGACCCTGTACGACGGCAAGAGCGGTGAACCGTTCAAGCATAAGGTCACCGTCGGCATCATGTATGTCCTGAAACTGCACCACCTGGTTGACGACAAGATCCATGCCCGCTCAATCGGACCTTACAGCCTGGTGACCCAGCAGCCTCTAGGCGGCAAGGCCCAGTTCGGCGGGCAGCGTCTCGGGGAGATGGAGGTCTGGGCCATGGAGGCCTACGGCGCCGCCTATGCCCTCCAGGAATTCCTTACGGTCAAGTCGGACGACGTGGCCGGACGAACGCGCATGTATGAAGCGATCGTAAAGGGTAAACATACGCTGGAGCCGGGACTGCCGGAATCCTTCAACGTCCTGATCAAGGAGCTCCAGTCGCTTTGCCTGGACGTGGAGCTGCTGGAGATGGATGAGGATTGAGCATCGGGTATGCCGCGTTGCCGCGGCGTCTGAGTGATTTTCCGGCTGTGTACGGGGCTTTCAGTCCCCGGCTCAGCAACCGGATGACAGTCGGTTAAGGCCACGAACCACGATTGGGACAGCTATAGTGAACAAGATTCATATAGCGATTACCAACTCCTAGTAAAAGGAGGAATGAATTTTGGAAGATTTTTTCAGCTTTTTTGAGAAACCAAAGGATCCGTTGCATTTTTCAGCGATTCGCATTTCCATTTCCTCCCCGGAGAAGATCCGGGAGCGGTCATTCGGAGAGGTGAAAAAGCCGGAGACAATCAATTACCGCACATTCAAGCCTGAACGCGACGGCCTTTTCTGCGCCAAGATCTTCGGTCCCACCAAGGACTATGAATGCAACTGCGGAAAATATAAGAGGATGAAGCATCGCGGCATCGTCTGCGAAAAGTGCGGTGTCGAGGTCATTCCCTCGAAGGTGCGTCGCGAGCGGCTTGGACACATCGATCTCGCCACCCCGGTCGCGCATATCTGGTTCCTGAGATCCCTCCCCTCGCGCATAGGCAACCTTCTCGATATCTCCCTCAAGGATCTGGAAAAGGTCCTGTATTTCGAGGCATACGCCGTGACCGAGCCGAAAAATACCGGGATGGGCCTTGGCGAAGTGGTGAGCGAGGACCGCTACCAGAAACTGAAGGAGGAACTGGGGAACGACTTCGAGGCCGGCATGGGCGCCGCGGCCATCCGTGATTGTCTCAAGGCCCTTGACCTGGACAACCTGGCCGTCCAGCTGCGGACCGAGATGCTGGACGCCACCAGCGAAGCCAAAAGGAAGAAGATAGCCAAACGCCTGAAGGTGGTGGACGCTTTCAAGGCATCCGGCAACAGGCCGGAGTGGATGATCCTCGAATGCATTCCGGTGCTTCCGCCCGAGCTGCGGCCGCTGGTGCCCCTCGACGGCGGCCGTTTCGCCACGTCCGATCTGAACGATCTGTACCGAAGGGTTATCAACAGGAACAATCGTCTCAAGAGGCTGATGGAGCTGCAGGCCCCGGAAGTCATTATCCGGAACGAAAAGAGGATGCTCCAGGAGGCCGTTGACGCCCTGTTCGACAACGGACGCCGTGGGCGAGCAATCGCCGGTCCCAACAAGCGGCCGCTCAAGTCCCTTTCGGACATGCTGAAAGGCAAATCAGGCCGCTTCCGTCAGAATCTGCTCGGCAAGCGTGTCGATTACTCCGGCCGCTCGGTTATCGTGGTGGGGCCTGAGCTCCGTCTGCACCAGTGCGGCCTGCCGAAGAAAATGGCGCTCGAGCTGTTCAAGCCCTTTATTTACAACAAACTTGAGGAACGCGGGTTCGTCACCACAATCAAGAGCGCCAAGAAGATGGTGGAAAAGGAGCGGCCCGAGGTCTGGGACGTCCTGGAAGAGGTCATCAAGGAACACCCCGTACTGCTCAACAGGGCACCGACCCTCCACCGGCTCGGCATTCAGGCCTTTGAACCCGTCCTGATCGAGGGTAAGGCCATCCAGCTTCACCCCTTGGTCTGCACGGCGTTCAACGCCGACTTCGACGGCGACCAGATGGCGGTTCACCTGCCGCTCTCCATCGAAAGCCAGGTGGAAGCACGCGTCCTGATGATGAGCACGAACAACATCCTCTCCCCCGCGCACGGCAAGCCCATCATCGTCCCTTCACAGGACATGGTTCTCGGGATCTACTACATGACCCGGGACAAGTTTTTTGCCAAGGGTGAAGGAAAGACCTTCGCCTCGCCGGAAGAGGTGCGCATGGCGTTCGATGCCGGCGAGATCGAGCTCCACGCCAGAATCAAGGTCCGCATGAAGAACCTTCAGTCCGACGAGCAGCCGAAGATAGTCGAAACCACCACGGGGCGCATCCTGCTCAGGGAAATCCTGCCGGAGAATGTCCCCTATGCGGCTGTGAACAAGGTCATGACGAAGAAGGAACTGTCAAACCTCGTTGACGTCTGCTACCGGTTGGCCGGAAACAAGGACACGGTAATCCTCGCCGACAAGCTGAAGGAGATCGGGTTCCGCTACTCCACGGAGGCCGGCATCTCCATCTGCATCGACGATATGGTGATCCCTGAAGGCAAACCGGTCATCATCGACAGGGCTACGGAAGAAGTGAAGGAGATCCAGAACCAGTATACCGAAGGTCTCATTACCGACGGCGAGCGCTATAACAAGGTCATCGACATATGGGCCAAGTCGACCGAGGAAATCGCCAAGGAAATGCTCGACAACCTCTCCCGCGACACGGTGACTTCACCGGACAGCAAAGAGGTCAAAGTCCCGTCCTTCAATGCCATTCACATGATGGCGGATTCCGGATCCAGGGGCTCGGCCCAGCAGATCCGCCAGCTTGCCGGCATGCGCGGTCTTATGGCCAAGCCGTCAGGCGAGATCATCGAGACACCAATTACCGCGAATTTCCGCGAGGGACTTACCGTCCTGCAATACTTCATTTCAACGCACGGTGCCCGGAAGGGTCTTGCCGATACCGCGCTGAAGACCGCCAACTCCGGATATCTGACCAGAAGGTTGGTGGATGTCGCCCAGGATGCCATTATCACCGAAGAGGATTGCGGCACGCTGGATGGGCTCGTGGTTTCGGCGCTCACCGAAGGTGGCGAGATCATTGAGCATATCGGAGATCGGATCCTTGGAAGGGTTGCTCTTGACGATATCCTCGATCCGGTCACTGACGAGGTACTCGTTCCCGCAAACGAGGAAATAGACGAGAATCTCGTGGCCAGGATTGAGGATGCCGGTCTGGAAAAGGTCAAGATCCGGTCCGTGCTCACCTGCCAGAGCAAGCGCGGCATCTGCGCCAAGTGCTACGGACGCGACCTTGCGCGCGGGCACCTGGTAAATCTCGGCGAGGCCGTCGGCGTAATCGCGGCCCAGTCCATCGGCGAGCCCGGAACCCAGCTTACCATGCGTACCTTTCATATCGGCGGCACCGCGTCACGTCACGCCGAACAGACCTCGCTGGAGTCCCGTAACGACGGAAGCGTAAAATTCATTAATATAAACAGTGTAAAAAACGCTGACGGGCATCATATCGTCATGAATCGCAACGGTGAGCTCGCGGTTATTGACGAAACCGGCCGTGAACGGGAGAAGTATGCCATTGTCTACGGCGCCAAAATCAGGGTAGGCCCCGACCAGCCGGTGAAAGCAGGTGAGTCCCTTGCGGAGTGGGATCCCTATACCATGCCCATCCTTACCGAAGTTTCAGGAAGGATCAAGTTTGGCGACATCATTGAGGGTGTCACGGTTGAGGAACAGGTCGACGAGGTGACAGGTCTTTCGCGCAAGGTCATCATCGAGTCGCGTGATCCGGACAAGAGGCCGCGCATCACCATCAAAGATGAATCTGGCAGGACTGTAAAGACAGGCGACAGTAATGTCGGCCGCTATTTTCTGCCGGTGGGCGCCAATATAACCGTGCAGGAAGATTCCATGGCCGAAGCGGGAGATATCATTGCGAAGATCCCGAGGGAAACTACCAAGACCAAGGATATTACCGGCGGCCTGCCGCGCGTCGCGGAACTGTTCGAAGCACGTAAGCCCAAGGATTACGCCGTGATATCGGAAATCGACGGCGTCATTACCTTTGGGAAGGACGCCAAAGGGAAACGCAAGGTGATCGTAACGCCTGAACAGGGTGAGCCGAAGGAATACCTCATCCCGAAAGGGAAGCACATCAGCGTGCATGAGGGGGATTATGTAAGGGCTGGTGAAGCCCTTATGGACGGCTCCTCCAACCCGCACGACATCCTCAGGGTGCTTGGAGTCAAGGAACTGGCCAAGTACCTGGTTGACGAAGTGCAGGAGGTTTACCGCCTGCAGGGTGTCAAGATAAACGACAAACACATTGAGACGATAGTGCGACAGATGCTGCGCCGCGTCAGAATCAAGGATGTGGGAGATACCGGCTTCCTGATCGACGATCAACTGGAGCGGAGCATTTTCGAGGAAGAGAACGAGCGGGTTCTCGCAAACGGAGGACGACCAGCAATTGCCGAGCCTCTTCTGCTCGGCATCACCAAAGCGTCGCTTTCAACCGAGTCGTTTATTTCCGCGGCGTCTTTCCAGGAGACAACAAAAGTCTTGACACAGGCTGCCATTGAAGGTAAGGTTGACAGCCTTCGTGGCTTGAAGGAAAACGTCATAATGGGCCGCTTGATTCCTGCTGGGACCGGCCTCGCGCGCTATCGCAACCTGAAACTCGTTATCGAGGACGTCAGGGAGGAAGAGGTCGAGCCACAGGAGGAAGAGGTCGAGGCAGGGGTCTGATGAAAGGCTGCTTGTAAGAATTAAATGCTTGACAGGGTTGTATTGTTTTGATACCTTTGTCGGGTTTTCGCTTCTGCGGAGACCCGACATTTAGCCTGATCTTGCTGTTTTTAGGAGAAAAATTTTTATGCCGACCATAAATCAATTGATACGAATCGGACGGGAGAGCAAGAAGGATAAATCGACCGCACCTGCACTCAAATGCTGTCCCCAGAAAAGGGGCGTTTGTACCAGGGTCTATACGACTACACCTAAGAAACCGAATTCGGCGTTGAGGAAGGTTGCCAGGGTTCGTCTTACTAATGGCATTGAGGTCTCGTCTTACATCCCGGGCGTGGGTCACAACCTGCAGGAGCACTCCGTTGTGCTTATCCGTGGTGGCAGGGTTAAGGACCTTCCCGGTGTGAGGTATCATATAATCCGCGGGACGCTTGACTCCGTCGGTGTCAAGGACAGGAAGCAGGGACGTTCCAAGTATGGCGCAAAAAGACCAAAGTAAAAGGAATGAAGTGAGAGGTTGCTATGCCTAGGAGAAGAGAAGTCGCCAAGAGAGTGATTTTACCCGATCCGAAATACAACGACCGGGTTGTTGCGAAGCTGATCAACATTCTGATGCTCCACGGGAAGAAAAGTACAGCGGAAAGAGCGCTGTATGGTGCGCTCGACCTGGTTGCCAAAAGGACTAACGAGGATGCTCTCAAGGTCTTCAAGAAATCCCTTGATAATATAAGGCCGATGTTGGAGGTCAAATCCCGAAGGGTTGGTGGTTCCACCTACCAGGTCCCTGTCGAGATTAGGGCTGACCGGAGAACCTCTCTGGCCATGCGTTGGCTTGTCCGCTACGCTGATTCCCGGTCGGAGAAAACACTTACCGACAAGCTCGCTGGCGAAATCGTGGATGCGTACAACAATCGCGGCGCTGCTGTGAAGAAGCGTGAAGATACGCATAAAATGGCGGAAGCGAATCGGGCTTTCGCGCACTACCGTTGGTAGTTTTACCGTAATTGATCTGAGGAGTTTTTAGTGGCACGCTTAGTACCATTGGATAAGACGCGCAATATCGGAATTATGGCTCATATTGACGCTGGCAAGACGACGACAACTGAGCGTATTCTTTATTATACGGGTGTCTCGCATAAGCTAGGGGAGGTCCATGACGGGACCGCCACCATGGACTGGATGGAGCAGGAGCAGGAGCGTGGCATTACCATAACTTCTGCTGCCACCACCTGTTCCTGGAGAGAACATCGTATTAATATTATTGATACTCCCGGACATGTCGACTTTACTATCGAGGTAGAGCGTTCGTTGAGGGTTCTTGATGGTGCGGTGGCGGTTTTCTGTTCTGTCGGTGGCGTTGAGCCGCAGTCTGAGACTGTCTGGCGGCAGGCTGACAAGTATGGGGTTCCTAGGATTGCGTTCATAAATAAGATGGATCGGGTTGGTGCTGACTTCTTCAGAGGGATTGGCATGATTCGGGACCGACTGAAGGCCAATCCGCTGCCGATACAGTTGCCAGTCGGTAAGGAAGACACCTTCAAGGGCGTGATTGATCTCGTCGAGATGAAGGCAATCATCTGGGACGAGGAATCGCTGGGTGCCAAGTTCCGCGTGGCGGACATCCCGGCGGATCAGCTCGAGCTGGCAAACGAGCATCGTGAGAAAATGGTGGAGGAGCTTGCCAGCCACGACGACGTCTTGATGGAAAAGTATCTCGGCGGCGAAGAGCTTACGAACGACGAGATACGCGCGGCAATCAGGAAGTCGACGATCGATATAAAAATATGTCCGGTCATCTGTGGCTCGGCTTTCAAGAACAAGGGTGTCCAAAACCTTCTTGATGCGGTCATCGACTATATGCCCGCGCCGACCGATATCCCTCCCATCAAGGGCATCAAGGAGGGAAGTGAGGAGGAGGTTGAGCGGGTTTCTTCCGACGATGAACCGTTCTCGGCCCTTGCCTTCAAGATCATGACAGACCCGTTTGTTGGTCAGCTCTGTTTCTTCAGAGTGTACTCCGGGGTCATCGAATCCGGTTCCTACGTTTACAACTCGACCAAGGGGAAGAAGGAGCGCATAGGTCGTATTCTCAAGATGCACGCGAATAAGCGTGAGGAGATTAAGGAAGTGCGCGCCGGTGACATTGCTGCTGCGGTAGGGTTGAAGAACACCACGACCGGTGATACCCTTTGCGACGACCATAACGCAGTCATACTTGAATCAATAGAATTCCCGGAGCCGGTTATTTCCATTGCGATAGAGCCGAAAACAAAGGCTGATCAGGAAAAGCTCGGTTTGAGCCTCCAGAAGCTTGCTAGTGAAGACCCTTCCTTCAGGGTGAGAACAGACGAGGAGACGGGCCAGACAATTCTGTCGGGCATGGGTGAGCTTCATCTTGAAATCATTGTTGACCGGCTCATGCGCGAGTTCAAGGTTGAGGCGAATGTCGGCAAACCCCAGGTTGCCTACCGCGAGACCATATCCAAGAAGGTCAAGGTCGAGGGCAAGTTTGTCCGTCAATCAGGCGGACGCGGTCAATACGGCCATGTCTGGCTTGAGATCGAGCCTCAGGAGCCGGGCGCCGGGTATGAATTTGTCGATGCCATCAAGGGCGGGGTTGTTCCCCGCGAATATATCCCTGCTGTTGACAAGGGTATCAAGGAAGCCATGGAGTCCGGCGTGCTTGCCGGCTTCCCGGTGGTTGACGTGAAGGTGTCCTTGATTGATGGATCGTATCACGATGTAGATTCCTCTGAAATGGCCTTTAAGATTGCCGGCTCCATGGGATTCAAGGACGGTTCCGCCAAGGCTGCGCCGGTGCTGCTTGAGCCTATCATGTCAGTTGAGGTTGTTGTCCCTGAAGAGTATATGGGTGATGTGATAGGCGATTTGAATTCCAGGCGTGGCCGAATCATGGGGATGGAATCCAGAACTGGCGCGCAGGTGGTTTCGTCAATGGTGCCTCTTGCCACCATGTTCGGATATGCCACGGATTTACGTTCAGCTACGCAAGGTCGCGCAACGTACACAATGACATTCCATCACTACGAGCAGGTGCCGAAATCTGTTGCCGAAGAAATAGTCGCTAAAGTAAAAGGGTAAAGATTCCTATAAGAGGAGGGCATATCAGATGGCGAAGGCGAAATTTGAGAGGAAGAAGCCGCACGTAAACATAGGGACGATAGGTCACGTAGACCACGGCAAGACCACGCTGACGGCAGCGATCACGAAGGTACTTGCATCCAAGGGGCAGGCG
>JARKPN010000004.1 GCA_029975275.1 Geobacteraceae bacterium
CTTCATGCCGAAACAGGCTGCTATCCCTCTTGCACGCATGGGTTCCGTACGAGAGGCTCCGTGAACGCCCCGCCCCGTCCCTCGCAAGGATTTTCCAGGGTTTCCGGAGGAAAGTGAAACAGAGAGTAATTCAGGGTAGGATAAACCGGAAGGAGAACGAAATATGAAGAACTGTCCCTGTGGAAGCAATGTTGACTATAAAGACTGCTGCGGAGCAATCATCAGCGGGGCACGGCCGGCCGAAACGGCGGAGCAGCTCATGCGGGCCAGATACGCGGCCTATGCCGGGGCCGAGACGGACTTCATCTTCGAGAGCACCCATCCGGACCATCGGCAGGGCTACGACCACGCCGGAACCAGGGAGTGGGCGGAAAAATCGGACTGGCTCGGGCTGGAGATCACCTCTACCAGCCTGGGTGGGCCTGACGATACGCTCGGGGAGGTGGAATTCATCGCCCGTTTCCGCGAGAAGGGCGTCCTGCGCGTCCACCATGAACTGGCACACTTTCTGCGCGACAACGGACGCTGGTATTTTACCGAAGGCACCATGGTGAAGCCGCGACCAAAATCCGTGGACAAGATTGGGCGCAACGATCCGTGTCCATGCGGCAGCGGCCTCAAATACAAAAAGTGCTGCGGGAAATGATGCCTGGCCGCCGTCATGCCTCACCCATCCACGTCCGGGTACTTTTCCAGGATCATCCTGTTGCCCCGTTTCACCCCGTAAACGCGGTTGCTTCCCGCCAGGTCCCCCAGGAAAACCCCGATCCCTTCGGAGGAAACCACCAGTCCTCCCGGCTGCACCAGCGGCAGCCGCTGCAGGATTCTCTGTAACCAGCCGCTCCCCGCTCTCATTGTTCTTTCCTTCCTTTCTTCTTTTTGTTCATATAAACGCATACCACGCTGACCAGTGTACAGAGACGGAACGCGGATCATACGGTGAACGGTCTACCTGGGAGCGCCGATGAGGCGGTTATGGGGCAAGGGTGGCATGGGGCGGCGGGGAGCCCGCTCCACCGTCGTGAGACGAGATCGGCCGGCTCCCGGGGTCGCCGGCCTCACAGGTGATGAAAGTCGTCGTCCCGCTCCTGGGCCTTCAGCCTCTTTTCCAGGTATTCCCGGGCCGCGTCCTTCCCTCCCAGTCCGAAGGCGATGGCCAGTGCCAGGACGATCCCGGCGAACGTGATGGAATAGGTAAGGAGCACCGTGTCCCTTCCTATGCCGAGCAGCTCCAGGGCCATGGTGACGCTCAGCAGGTAGATGAAGAGTTTCACCCCCCTCCCCACGTGGCCGGAGACTCTCACCCCGGCGTTCACCGCCGCAATCAACGCGGCCCGGCCGAGGAAGTTGCCCAGCAGGTAGCCCAGCACCAGGACCACCAGGGCCATGAAGATGCTGGGAAGGTAGATGAACAGGCGCTCTATGAGGTTCTGGATGATACCGAACTCCAGGTTGTTCAGCGCGGCCAGGAAAAACACGAAGACCACCAGGCCGCCGGTGATGCGGGCCAGCAGCAGCGAGAGCGGTTCCTGAATGCCGCCCTTGGCCAGCAGCGCCTTCAGTCCGACCCGCTCCGACAGGCCGTCAAGCCTGATCACGACAAAAATGCGCTTGAGCACGATTTTCGTCAACAGGCCGACGGCCAATCCGGCCAGCACCAGCAGCACGGCCGACACCAGGTTGGGTAGGAACTGCAGAATCCGTTCGGCGGTCCTCGCCAGGGGATCGCTGATCAACCGGTTGAATAACTCTTCCATGGCTCCCTCCGGGACTGACGTGAATCACCCGTCAGTCGTCAAGATGCCCAGGCGTCCAGCAGGGCTCTCTTCTTCTCCTCAAATATCCGGCACAGATGCTCGATCCTCTCCTCCACCTCCTCCGCCCCGCTGTCTTGGGTCTCGAGCACAAAGGAGGCCGTCCTGCCGATGTACAGCGGGGTAAGGCTTTTCAGGAGGTGCTCTCTGCTCATGACGCGACGGTGTGCCGCGAGGGTGAATCCGTAGACGATCTCAACCCACATTTCGTCGGGGATGCGGAACCGTTCGAACGGAAGGGATCGCGCCCTGACGAGAAAGTCGGCGACCTCCCCGGGCAGAAACTCCCGCCAGATGACCATCAGGTCGTCCACGCCCAGATTGAAGCGGTCGATCATCCTCTCCACGTTCACCTTGACCGGTTCAAGGCCGACCGCATAGCGGAAGCCGAAGGTGGGGACCGCCTCGGAGGCGCCGATGTCCTTCCAGACGGCGGCGTATTCATCCATCAGGTCGAAGGTTGCTCCAACCACCTGGAACAGCATGGCGGACAGGTCCGCTCCGGGATCCTTGGGGTCGTGGATCTTGGCCCCGAGGAACGACTGACAGACCCGGAAGCCGCCGGCCACCGCCGTGGTGGTCATCCAGATGTCGATACCGTATCTGGCCACATCGCTCTCCCAGACATCCTTGCCGAGGTAGAAGCGGGCCAGTTCCCCGGAAAAGCCGAACTCCCCGCCGATGGGCTGTCTCACCTGTTTGCCGTACAGCGCCCGGGTCAGCGGATAGATGATGCTGTTGGTAATGGTGCCGTCGTACTTGTGCCTGAGATAGAGCGGCGCCACGTAGTCGAACCGGCCCGAGAGAACCGGTTTCAGGAGCAGCTCCAGCCATTCCGGGGTAATGCTTCTGAGATCCGAATCCACCACGGCGCACGCCTTGACGTCCAGGGCCGCGGCGAGCTCGAAAATGGTCCTGAAGGCGCTCCCCTTGCCCGGCAGCCCGTGGTAGGGGGTAGCGAGCTTGAAGAGCGGTCGGACCCGGTGGTGCAGGAGGAGCGAGCTGAAATCCTCCACGACGGTATCCCTGACGATCTCCGGGGTGCCGTCGGTGGAGCCGCCGTCCGAGTTGACCAGTACGGCCTTCTTGTCGGGGAAATACTTGGCCAGGCCGGTCTGGACCGCCTGTACCACGTGGCCGATGGTGCCGGCGTTGTTGTAGCTCGGGATGCCCACCAGGATGTCCGCCCGCTGGACCTCCTCGATCCAGACGCTGAGCTCTTCACGCGAGACGATGCCGTTCATATCCTGCCTCCGGCTTGGATGAAGTCCGGGGAGACGCCCCTCATGTATTGTCGGTCTCGACCGCTCCGCCGATCCTGTCCAGGATGTCCGGGAAGGCCGACATGACCCGGTCCCAACTGGTAATGAGCGGCACGCCGAGCGGGTCTTGCATTATCCTCTCCCCGGCCTTTCTGACCCCGCTGGTGAAGGTTTCCACCGCCAGGCTCTCCTCGTGGCGATCGAAGAAGAGCCCGTTCACGGCCGCGTCGTCGTGGAAGCACTTCAGCATCTCCTTGGCGGTTTGCATGTACGTGGCCACCAGGGTCTTGCACAGGCCGTCCGTGAAGACAATCCCCTCCGAGGCCAGGGTACGGAACAGGGTCTTGCAGATATCGATGCTCATCTTGTGCAGGCCCTTCCCCGGGTCCTCGGACGAAAGGGCCTGATGCTTGTGCTCGTAATTCTCGGCGATGTCGATCTGGCAGACCCTTCGGGTCGCCGTGTTACGGTAGACCTCGGCCAGTACGCCCACCTCCAGACCCCAGTCACCGGGGATCCGGCTGGCCCTGGCCAGGTCCAGCTCGATGGAAAATTCCCCCGCCAGGGGGTACCTGAAGCTGTCGAAGAAGACCAGCAGCGGATGGTGCCCGATGATCTTCACCAGTGAGCGGAGCAGCGGGGTGACCAGGAGCCGGGTCACCCGGCCGTGGAGCCGGTCGGTGACCCGGCTGTAGAAGCCCTTGCAGAAATAGTAGTTCAGCTTGGGGTTGGTGACCGGGTAGCAGAGCCGGGCAGGGAGGTCCCTCCCGTATGAGACGATGTCACAGTCATGGAGGGCCACCGAGTGAAAGTACTGTCTGGATAGGATGTATCCGTAGGCCATCCATACCGATCTCCCTTTACCTTCTTCACCGATGTAGAGTCCGGCCTGCCGTATGGCCTCGTAAATGGCCGAGAGGCGCGGTCCGGTATTCCAGATGAGGCTCGTCCGTTGGGGAAGCACCGAGAAGAACCGGCGCGCCCGCGTGAATTCCTCCTCAGAGGCCGGCCCCAGGGTAACCACCACCTCCTTGAGGTACTTCACTTCCCGCAGGCAGGCCACGATCCGTTGCAGGGCATCACCCTCAAGCTCGCTGTAGAGGGACGGGAGGAGCAGGGCAATGGGCCTCTCCACGGAGTACCAGGTAAGCTCTTCTTCGATCTTGTCCAGACTCGGTTTACCGAGACGGTGAAGCGTGGCGACCACTCCGGTCTGGTAGAAATCCGACATAACGACCCTCCTGTGCGGTCCTGTTGGATGGTGAGCGTCCGCTGTCCAAAAAGTAGTAAGTATAGCTGAGGATCCCCCGCGGGCAACCCGGACGCGGTGGACTGGCACGGACGCCGTGATATAGTTGCAACTATGGAAACCATGGAACAAAGTGTCAGAGAGATCTTTTCCGCAGCGATCAAGGCGGTCGATCCCGACCATGCGGTCCGAAAACACCTTGGAAGGATCCGCGCCGCATACCGGGAAGGCGGTTTTTCGCGGCTGATGGTCATGGGCTTCGGCAAGGCCGCGGTTCCCATGGCCAGGGCGCTTGAGGATGAACTCGGAGGGATGATCACCTCCGGGGTCGTTGTGACCAAGTACGGACACAACACCGGTCCGGGACTGGATAAGCTGCGTGTTCTCGAAGCCGGGCATCCGCTTCCGGACCACAACGGCCTCCATGCCACGGAACAGATCCTGGCCCTGGCCGGAACCGCCGACGAGCGGACCCTGGCCGTCGTACTCATCTCGGGCGGCGGCTCGGCCCTGTTCGTCTCTCCCTGTCCCGGGATTTCCCTGGCGGAAAAACAGGAAACCACTGCTCTGCTGCTCAGGGCCGGGGCCGATATCCGGGAACTGAACGCGGTCAGGAAACACCTCTCCAGGGTCAAGGGGGGGAGGTTGGCCGAATTCCTGTATCCCGCCGGGACGGTCTCGCTGATCCTCTCGGACGTCATGGGCGACCCGCTCGACGTCATTGCCTCGGGGCCCACCTCCCCCGATCCCACCACCTTTGCCGACGCCGTAAGGATTCTCGACAAATATGCCCTGTCCGCCGGCGTCCCACCGGCGGTTGCCCGCTACCTGGAGCAGGGTGCCCGGGGACGGACGCCCGAAACGCCGAAGGAGACGAGCCTCATCTTCCGCAAGGTCGAGAACGTCATCATCGGCACCAACCGCTTGGCCCTGGCCGCCGCGAAGACAGCCGCGGAGGCCCTGGGCATCAGGTCCGAGGTACTGTCCGCCGAGATCTCCGGTGAAGCCGCCGAGGCGGGGAGACGGCTCGCCGCCATGGCCCTGTCGGCTCAGCGGGCCGGGGGCCATGGACCGGTCTGTCTCATTTCAGGGGGAGAGACCACCGTGACCGTCACCGGGTCGGGAACCGGGGGAAGAAACATGGAGCTTGCCCTTGCCTTCGCCTCGGAGATAAAAGGAGTTCCAGGGATCACGCTCCTCTCCGCCGGGACAGACGGAACCGACGGTCCCACCGATGCGACAGGCGCCGTGGTGGACGGCATGACCGCGGTCAGGGCGCGGGAGCAGGGGCTCGATCCCGGTGCGTACCTGCGCAACAACGACTCCTACTCGTTCTTCCGGAAAACCGGCGGCCTCCTGGTCACCGGACCCACCGGCACCAACGTCATGGACATCCAGATCCTGGTGATCGAATGAAAAACCCCGTTATTTTCACCGATCTCGACGGCACCCTGCTCGACCATTCGACCTACTCCTTCGACCGGGCGCTCCCGGCTCTGACACTGGTCAGGGCGAGGGGCATACCCTTGGTCATCTGTTCCAGCAAGACCAGGAAGGAGATCGAATGGTACCGGAAAAAACTGGACAACCGGCATCCCTTCAGCACCGAAAACGGAGGGGGGATATTCATACCGGCCGGCTATTTCGACCCCCTGGAGCCGCCCGCGGGACTTACCCTTACCTCTGAGGCGGGGTACTCCCGTATCAGTCTCGGCGCTCCATACCGGACCCTCCGCCGGATCGTGGAGGAACTGAGAAACGAAGGGTTCGAAATCACCGGGTTCGGCGATATGAGCACGGCAGAGGTCGCGGCCGTGACCGGCCTTTCGGAGGAATCGGCGGCCGTGGCCAGGGAACGGGACTTCGACGAACCGTTCCTGTTCGACGCCGATGAATCAGCGACCGGAAAACTGCGCGAGGCCGTTCGGGACAAGGGGTTCAACCTCACCCAGGGAAGGTTCTTCCACCTGCTGGGCGACAACGACAAGGGAAAAGCGGTGGCCGTCCTCGCCGGGCTTTATCGTCGAAAACACGGTACCATCACGACCATAGCCCTCGGAGACGGCCTGAACGATCAGCCGATGCTGGAGCGTGTCGATTGCCCGATACTGGTGAAAAGACCCGATGGCGTACATGACCCGCGGATCCTGGTGCATGGGCTGGTGCGGGCCGAGGGTATCGGCCCGGACGGGTGGAACCGGGCGCTTCTGGAACTCCTGGGGTGACGGACGGGTGCTGCCGCAGAGGGGGTGGCGCCACCTCGTGCACCATCCGTCCACGGCCACAGACGCTGCCGCGGTAACCGTCTTGTCATCCCGTACAAATTGTCACCATATCGACAGGTAATATATTGAAATAATTAACATAATTAACCTGAATTTGATTTCTGTACAAATTAACTGTATGCTACGTTACATGTCTCGCTCCGCGAAATGCAACTATTGAGGTATGCCCATGGAGGAGAAAGCCTGCCTGATCGGGGAAATCGTCGATGATCTCCGTCGTGTATTACAGGTGGTACACGGCCAGTCGAAGAAGGCGGAACGGGCCACCGGCCTGACCGGCCCCCAGCTCTGGGCCATCAAGGTGATTGCCGATTACGCCCCCATCCGGGTATCGGACCTTGCGGCGCGGATGTATCTCCATCCCGCCACCACGGTGGGGATCCTCGATCGGCTGGAGAAAAAGGGGCTCGTTGCACGGATAAGATCACAAAAGGACCGCCGCGGGGTCGAGGTTACCCTGACCGAAGCGGGCATGGAAGTGGTGTCCAGGGCACCGATGGTGGCCCAGGGACTGCTGGTGGCCGGGCTCGAACGGCTGTCGCCGCGCAGACTGAAGGCGATCGATACCGGCCTGGCCCAGATGGTCGAGATCCTCGGCGCCCAGGAGATGCCGCCCCGGCTGTTCCTCTCCCTCGAGGTCAACCGCGGGGACGGAGAAATAGAATCCCTCCCTTGACCCCTGACCCGGACCGAATCGTCGGAGTAGCAAGCTGCAAAAGCGGGAGCAAAGGGTTGGACGAGGAAAGGATTTACCCCCATAGGACAGGACGACTCTATGTATAGAGAAAGAATCTGGTTTTTCGACTTCGACGGCACACTTTCACCCATCGTGCCGGATCGGGACAGGGCCGAGCTGCATCCCGCCTGCGGCAGGATGCTCGCATACCTGCTGAGGATGCCGCTCCAGCACGTGGCCGTCCTGTCCAGCAGGAGGCTGGACGATCTGGCCGAGAGGGTTCCGCTGGAGGGGGTGTTCCTCGGCGGCACCAGCGGCACGGAGTGGCAGGTGCCGGGGGGACACCGGATGGTGTTTTCCGGGAAACCCACCCGGATGCTGGAATCACGCCGCAGGGTACTGATGCCGGAAATCCGGCGGCTTGCGGATCTGCCAGGGATAGAGGTGGAGGACAAAAACTGGTCGGTCGCCCTGCACACCAGGCACGCGCCTCAGGATTCAAGCCATGATCTGGACCAACGGCTGGCAGCCTGGCGGCCTGGAGCCAGGGTCAGGGTCTTCCGGGGACCGGAGGTGCACGAAATTCAGTTGATGCCGCGCGTAAGCAAGTCTTTTGGCGTCCGCATGCTCTGCAGGTTCACGAAATTCATTCCCGGACCGGGTACGCTGTTTTATGCCGGCGACGACGAGAACGACGCCTTGGCCATGCGGCTGGTAACCAGGCTGGGTGGCACGGCGGTCACCGTCGGGGAACGGGCCTTGATACCCGCGTCAACGGTCGTGAAGGATCAGCGGGAACTGGCGAAAGAGGTATGTCGTTTGGCCGACACTGCCATGGGTACCCTCCACCATGGGAATGTTTCAAGCTTAAAGGAGTAGTGCCTCATGCGCCTCTCTCTCCGATTCATACTGCCCTTGGCGGCGGTTCTGATCCTTATCGCCTACGCGGTTGTTCCTCTGGTTGACAAGCTGATCGAACGCTGGTTCATCCGCGACTTGGACATGCGTTCCATGGTGATCGCCAATTCGGTCCGGGAACCCCTGCTGGAGCGGCTGGCCAGTGGTTCGACCGTCAGGATAGTCAGCTATTTCAACAGGTTAACCCAGGACGAGCGTCTGTTTGCCGTCGGTTTCTGCGATGAGGCCAAAGGCGAACTCATTGCCACGAAAACATTTCCCAAAGAGCTCAAGTGCGAAACATTCGCCTTGCACGAGAGCAGGCCGATCCGGATGCTTCCGAGCCCTAACGGCATGCTGCACGTTTCAATCGAACCCATCGAGTCGGAGGGGTCGCGGGTAGGCAGGCTGGTCTTCGTCCATGATATGAGCTTCATCCAGCGCAGGAGTGCCGAGACCCGCAAATTCGTCTTCTATTTCTTTGTGGCCCTTGGCTGCATCGTTTCGCTGATCACGGTCGTAGTCGCGCACATGAGCAGGCGGGGATGGGTCGAGGGAACAAGGACACTGCTGCGGGGAGAGATCATCAGGCGGCCTGGAGGGAGAAAATCCACGACGACTCCGGAGCTGCAGCCCATAGCCCGCGACCTGCGCATGCTGATCCGCGAGCTGGAAACCGAGTACCGGCCGCGCGACGAGAGCCAGGTCACCTGGACTCCCGAGGCCCTGCGTTCCATCCTCAAGACCGAGCTGCGCGGCGAGGAGATCCTGGTGGTTTCCAACCGGGAGCCCTACCTCCACGTCAGGCGGAACGGCCGGATCGAGGTGCAGCGGCCGGCAAGCGGCCTGGTAACCGCCATGGAACCGATCATGCGCGCCTGTTCCGGCACCTGGATCGCCCACGGCGCAGGCTCCGCGGACCGGGAGACCGTCGACGGCCGCGACCGGGTGGCGGTCCCGCCGGAACACCCTTCGTACCATATCCGCCGGCTCTGGCTGAGCAGAGAAGAGGAACAGGGCTACTACTACGGCTTCGCCAACGAAGGGCTGTGGCCGCTCTGCCACATCGCCCACGTGCGTCCGACCTTCCGCGCCTCGGACTGGGAACAGTACGAGACGGTCAACCGGAAGTTCGCCAATGCAGTGGTGGAAGAGGCGGGCACCGACAGCCCCATCGTGCTGGTCCAGGACTACCACCTGGCATTGCTGCCGCGCATGATCCGCGACCTGCTGCCCAATGCCACCATCATCACCTTCTGGCACATACCCTGGCCCAACCCGGAATCGTTTGCCATCTGTCCCTGGCGCACCCAGCTGCTGGACGGACTGCTGGGGAGCAGCATCCTGGGCTTCCACACCCAGTTCCACTGCAACAATTTCCTCGATACCGTGGATCGGCTGATGGAGGCCCGGGTGGACCGGGAGACCTTCACCATCTCCCACGGCGGACTGTCCACCGCGGTCCACCGTTATCCCATCTCTATTGACTGGCCACCGGCGCAGGAGTTCACCAGCAAACCGGTGGAAACCTGCCGGAACGACATACGGCAACGACTCGGTCTGCCCGCCGACCATGCCCTGGGCTTCGGGGTGGACCGGCTCGACTACACCAAGGGAATCCTGGAGCGGTTCATGGCGGTGGAACGGCTTCTGGAGCTCAGACCCGAGTGGAGGGGACGGTTCTCATTCATTCAGGTCGCCGCGCCGAGCCGTTCCAGCATCGGCCAGTACCAGGAATTCGAAGCGCAGGTACGGGAGATGGCCCGCAGGATCAACGAGCGCTTCGGAACGGACGGATACCTGCCGATAATTCTCAAGATCGAGCACCACGAGCACGAGACGGTCTACGAATACTACCGGGCCGTGGATCTCTGCTTCGTGAGCAGCCTGCACGACGGTATGAACCTGGTGGCCAAGGAATTTCTGGCCGCCAGGGACGACGGCCAGGGCGTGCTGATCCTGAGCCAGTTCACCGGCGCATCACGGGAGCTGCCCGAGGCTCTGATAGTCAACCCGTACGATATCGACCAGTGCGCCGCGGCGCTGCACGTGGCGCTCACCATGCCGGCGGCGGAACAGCGCGACCGGATACGGGTCATGCGGGGGCTGATCAGCGAGTTCAACGTCTACCGCTGGGCCGGACGGATGCTGCTGGACGCGGCCGTAATGCGCCGGCGGGGTCGGATCCTGGAGCGCAGCACGCTGCCGTAGCCGGGTCCGTCAGCCGCACAATGGCAGGCCTGTTGGACGGGGTTTTCCGTCCGGCCAAGCATCCCGTGCAACCCGCATCGGGCCGAGTATCGCGCGGGATTATTCGGAGGTATTCCGTGAAAAAATGGTCGGTGTACCTTCGGCCGGGCCAGGAAGCTCAAACGCGGCGACCGACTCAACGTCAACCCCTACCAAAGTGTTGCTCCTCATTCACCCGATACGTCTGTACATCTTCAGGGGAACCGCAGGCGGAACAACATTGTTCAGTTTGCCTAATACCCACTCCTGTCTATAATCAAGAATACATGAATGCAAGCACGGCCGGCCGGATTATGCCGCCCTGGTGGTCGCGGCATCGACGGTGTTGGAAAGGAGGGAGCAATGTCCGGAAGAGCGGATGATACGAGAAGGGGTGAGGACGCAGCCCCGGCGGCTGAGGCGGGGAAGGGGCCGGGCACCAGACGAGGGGTTTTCGATACCGTCAAGGCCTACTGGCGGCTTGTCGTGACACTTTCGCTCCTGCTCGCCATAGCCATCATGTATCAGTGGAAAATCATCGCCGTGGAGAGGGTGGAGGAGGAAAAGCGGATACAGAAGAGGCTCCTGACTGAACAGGCGACCCGGTTGGTCGAGGGAAAAAACAGGGCGCTCGCGCGGATCGCTGCAATCTCCCTCTCCTGGGCGATCCAGGGCGAAATGGCGGCAGGGAACCTTGGCGCCATAGACCGCTATTTCAACTACCTGGTGAGGCAGGACCGGTTCAAGGTGATCCTCCTGGTCCGGCCCGACGGCACGGTGGCCGTATCCACCGATAAAAGGATGGAAGGTTTCCCGGTTGACAGATTTTTTCACGCATCGGTCCTGAGGAAGGACCAGCCCGATGTCGGGCCTCTTCCGGACGGGAACCTGATGGCCGTCGCGCCGGTCATGGGTGTGGCAGAAAAGCAGGGGGTACTGCTCCTGGTCTATACCCCGGAAACCGTAACCCTGCACGCCGCGGGTGACTGACGGTGGATCGGCCGCGAAGCCGCTGAAAAATGGGCGCCGAGCCGAAGCCCCTTCCCACGGCTGTTGCGTTTGCCGCGTCGCTCGATTTCATGACCCCGTTCGGTTATCAGACCAACACCCCGACCCGTTTGATGTGCCTGCGGAGGTGAATCGTGGAGATCCTTCGACATATCCTGAACTACGCCAAGTCTGCACTGTCCGCCCCCCTGCTGAAGGTGGGGAGCATGCAGCTCACGCTCTGGACCATCATCTATCTGCTGGTCCTGTTCTTTCTCCTCATCTATCTTTCCGGAAAGCTGAGAAACCTTGTGGCCGAACGGCTGCTGACCGGGAAGATCGCCGATATCGGCATCCGGCATGCCATGGCCTCGATCCTGCGCTACCTGATCATCGTTATCGGCACTCTCATCATCCTCCAGACCGCCGGCATCGACCTGACCGCCCTGAACGTGCTGGCCGGCGCGGTCGGCATTGGGGTCGGCTTCGGCCTGCAGAACATCGTGAGCAACTTCATCAGCGGCCTGATCATCCTGTTCGAGCGTCCCATCAAGGTGGGGGACCGGATCGAGGTGGGGGGAGTGGAGGGGGACGTGGTGCGGATCAAGGGGCGCAGCACCACGGTGGTGACCAACGACAACATCACCATCATCGTGCCCAACTCCAGGTTCATCACCGAAAATGTCGTGAACTGGAGCCACTCGGGCCGGACCGTGCGCTTCAGGGTGCCGGTGAGCGTCTCCTACGACAGCGACGTGCGCCTGGTGGAAAGACTGCTGCTGGAGGTTGCCGCCGAAAACCCTGATGTTCTCGAAAGACCGGCGCCCGGTGTCCGATTTATAGAGTTCCGGGAAAACGGCCTGCTGTTCGAGCTGCGGATCTGGAGCACGACCCTTATCCAGAAAAAGCGGCTGCTGATCAGTTCCCTCAACTTCGGCATCATCGAGAAGTTCAGGCAGCACGGGATTGAGATACCGTTTCCCCAGCTGGATCTGCACGTCCGGCGCGGCCTCCGGAAAACCGTTGCAGCCGAGGAGCCAACGCCGGAGAAGGCCGACGAATGAGTTTCCCGATCCCGGCAGGGGAACGCAGGGGAGCCTCCAGGGCGATGTGTCATATTTCCACCTGTATGCCTATCTCCACGACCTGTCCTGGCGGGATGTGGTAGAATGCAGTGGCGCGAAGGGTATTCCGCGCCAGGAAAGAGAACAGTTTTTCCCTCCAGATATTCATGCCGTATATCTTCTCAGTCGGGATCAGCGTCTCCCTTGCCAGGTAGTAGGTAACGGAGTCGGTGTCGATGCGAAGGCCGTACTGTTCGCACTCCCTGAGGGCGACCGGCACGTTCGGGCTCTGCATGAAGCCGTAGCGGACGGTCACCCGGAAAAAGCCTTCCTTCAGTTTCATCACTTCAATACGTTCCGCGGCCGGAATGCGCGGCGCCGGTTCGGTCAGCACGGTCAGGAGCACCACCTGTTCATGAAGTACCTTGTGGTGTTTCAGGTGATGCACCAGCATCGGCGGGGCAGCGTGCAGGCGCCTGACCATGAAAACGGCGGTACCGTCCAGTCGCACCGGAGGATTCCCGGCAATGTTTTCCAGAAGGTGATCCAACGGCGCGGTCATATCGTCGAGCGTCTTGTTCAGGATGTCGCGGCCCGTACGCCAGCTTGTCATCAGGGAGAATACAACCGCTCCGAACACGATTGGAAACCACCCCCCTTCGGTTATCTTGAACAGGTTGGCCCCAAGGAACGACGTGTCCGCAAGGAGGAACAGGAGCGCCACCAGGAGCGCGGTTACCGGTTTCCAGCCCCACCGCTCCCGGGTCAGGAAGGAAAGGAGAATGGTGGTAATGAACATGGTGGCCGACACAGCCACTCCGTAGGCAGCCGCCAGGTTTCCGGAAGAGCCGAATCCGAGCACCAGGCAGATTGTCGTTATCATCAACAGCCAGTTTATCGTCGGAACGTAAACCTGGCCGATTTCTTCCGAGGAAGTCTGGACGATCAGCAACCTGGGGCTCAGACCGAGCTGGACGGCTTGGCGGGTGAGGGAAAATGCCGCGGATATCACGGCCTGGGAGGCGATTACCGTGGCAAGGGTGGAAAGAATAACCAGGGGATAAAGGAGAGCCGAAGGGGCCAGGTGGAAAAATGGATTGAACGACTCCCGGGGATTGTCGAGGATGAGTGCCCCCTGGCCGAAATAGTTGAGCAGCAGAGCCGGCAGCACGAGGCCGAACCAGGTGAACCTGATGGGGCGCCTTCCGAAGTGCCCCATGTCCGCGTACAGTGCCTCACCGCCCGTTACCACCAGAAACACCGCTCCGAGAACCAGGGTCCCGTGCCATCCGTTATCGAGAAAAAACCGGACCCCATGGACGGGATTGACGGCTGCCAGAACCTGAGGCGCCCGCACGATCCCGGCTGTGCCGAGGATTGCCAGTACCGCGAACCAGGCGAGCATCACGGGTCCGAACAGGGCGCCTACCCCTGCCGTTCCGCGCTTCTGGAACAGGAACAAAAGGATCAGGATGAGTATGGTGATGGGAATGACAAAAGGCTCGAAGGCCGGAGTCGCCACCCGTAATCCCTCGACCGCGCTCAGCACCGAGATGGCCGGGGTTATGACGCCGTCACCATACAGCAGGGACGCGCCGAACAGCCCGAGCCAGAACAGTGTCCTGCGCCTCTTGCGGCCATCGCCTTCCATCGGAACGACGAGCGCCAGCAGTGCCAGAATACCCCCCTCGCCCCGGTTGTCGGCCCGCATGACGAACAGGAGATATTTACAGGAGATGATAACGATTAGGGACCAGAAGATAAGCGACAGGATCCCGAGCACGTTCTCCGTGGTGGGCGGGAAGGGGGCCCTGCCGTAGAAGCATTCCCGAAGGGCATACAAGGGGCTGGTGCCGATGTCGCCGTAAACGACCCCCAGTACGGCCAGGCAGGTGAGATAAAACGGCCCGCCGACTCCGAGAGACGTAGGGAGCCCTCTGTCGGGAACGTCCGCCTTTTCCCGGTTACGGGCATAATTGCGCAAAACCATCCCGCTCCTCCACACCTGTCCCCGGTCAGGTCGGCCTTTTGTCCGGCAGCCCGTCGATCTCCTCCTCCAGCAGCATGAGCCCTTGCCGCGCCGCGTCCTGTTCCGCCTCTCTCCTGGTCCCGCCGGTTCCCCTGGCGTAACATTCCGTTCCCACGATGACGGTGACGGTAAAATGGAGGTCATGGTCGGGACCGGTGACGTCGTTCAGCACGTAGAGCGGCGGCCGGCAGCCCGTCGAATGGGCCAGCTCCTGGAGCCGGGTCTTGTAGTCCCTGGCTTCGCCGTCCATCTCCTCCCTCTCAAGCAGCGAACCGTACAGCAGGCTCACAAACCGCTCGGCGCCGGTAACGCCGCCGTCCAGGTAGACCGCTGCCGAGAGCGCCTCAAGGGCTTCGGCCAGCACGGTTTTCTTGGTCCGGCCGCCGTTTTTCTCCTCACCTCGGCTGAGCAGCAGGAGCCCGCCGAGACCCAGCTTTACGGCGAGCCGGGAGAGCGTGGCCGTGTCGACCAGCGACGCCCTCATGCGGGAAAGACTCCCTTCGCTGCTGTCCGGATAGTTTTCCATAAGTCGCTTGCTGACCAGAAAGCTCAGCAGCGCGTCACCGAAAAAAGCCAGGCGCTGGTTGTCGCGCACCGTACGCCGGCGGAAGGCATGACCGTAGGAGGTGTGGGTGAGCGCCTCCGACAGGAGCCGGCGGTCCGTGAACCTGTGGCCGATGGCGGATTCAAGCCGGGCAAGCCTGTTTTCCCTGTCGGGACGCATGGTTGTCGGTTTACGCTCGTTTCCGGGCATGGTTGTGGTTGGAAATCCCTTCAATACTTATAATATTGCTAGTGTCCTGTGCGGTTAGTTCACCGCACAGGACACTAGTCTGTCAATGAAACCATAGGGGGACGGCCGCCGGCAAGAGGCAATCTCGTCCGACTGCGCGGCGAGCCGCGGAGCATGGGATTGTAAATCGCCGGGATCGGGAGGAACCGAGGTCACAGGTAGGGGGACAGCAGCTTGGCGGCGCCGTCCCGGAGCTTTTCCGGCAGCGGACGACCATCCATCTCCTCCAGGGTGGTTTCCCGCGCACGGGAGAGCAGTTCCACGAAATGGCCCTCCAGCTGTGCGGTGAACTCGCAGTCGTACACCTCCATGTTCAGTTCAAAATTGAGCCTCAGGCTTCGGGGATCCAGGTTGGCCGAGCCGATCAGGCTCCAGAGGCCGTCCACCAGAAACAGCTTAGTGTGCGCAAAAGGTGGAGGCTGATAATAGATCCGTATGCCGCACTGGAGCAGCTCCCAGAGATAGGAACGGCTGGCCCAGTGGACATAGGGGAGGTTGTTGTGGGAAGGGAGCATCAGGGAGACCTCAACCCCCCGCATGGCTGTGGTGGCCATGGCCGAGATCAGGGCGCGGTCGGGGATAAAGTACGGGGTCATGATCCTCACCCGGCTGATTGCGCAGGAGAGGGCGCCCATGAGGATCCAATGGAGCTTGCGGAACTCCTTGTCGGGCCCGTCCCCGATGACCCGGGCCAGGGCGGTCCCCACCGGCTCCAGGCAGGGGAAGTAGCGCTCATCGTCCAGGAGCCGGCCGGTGACAAAGAACCAGTCCTCAAGGAAGACCCGCTGCAAATCGGCCACCACCGGACCCCGGACCAGGAAGTGGAGGTCCGCCACCGGAGCCGAGGTCTCGGGCCGCTCCACCATGTGCCGGCCGCCGATGTTCATTCCCCCGGTAAAACCGGTCTTCCCGTCCACCAGCAGGATCTTTCGGTGGTTGCGCAGATTCAGCCGTCCCCCCTGCCGCATGGGGAGAAAACGCTCCACCTCAGCCCCGGAGCCGCGCAGGAGCCTTCGCGCCGTGGGAAAGGAGTACTTCTCGCCCAGGCCGTCCACGATAACGCGGACTTCGACCCCCCTCCCGGCCGCGTCGCGCAACGCGTCTATGAAACGTCGCCCGGCTGCGTCGCCGTCAAAGATGTAGGAGCTCAGGTGGATCGAGTGGCGGGCACCGGCAATGGCCTCCAGCATGGCAGGATAGGCGTGGTCGCCGTTATGCAGGGGGACCAGGCTGTTGCCCGCGGTGAGCGGAGAAACCACCACCCGGTCCGCCAGGGAGCGGAGCTCCCGCAGGTGCGAACACTCCCGGGGCAGCGGGAGGAGTGGCCGCTCCTGGGGGTATGACTGAAAGGAACCGGTGCCGGCCAGCCGACGTCCGCTCTCCTGCCAGCGGCGGGCCCTCCGGCTGATCCGGTTGATCCCCATGCTCCAGTAGAGGAGCGGCCCGGCCAGCGGGAGGACGAGGCTCACCAGCGACCAGCCGAGGGCCGAGCGAGGGTCTCTCTTCCAGAGCAGGGCATGGCCGGCGGCCAGCAGGGAGAGCGACGCCGCGATGCCAATCAGCAGGATCCAGAATATGATGTCCACGCGTCTTCCTTTGTAGTCGAGAATAATTCCACGAAGAGGGTCACTGCTCCAGCAGGTCCGCCTTGGCGGCCAGGACGAAATCACTCTCGGTCAGGCCGTTGATCTTGTGGGTCCAGATGGTCAGGACCACCCGTCCCCAGGAGAGATGGATGTCGGGGTGGTGACCCTGAGCCTCCGCCAGCTCCCCCACCCGGTTGGCGAACGCCAGGGCCTCGCGGAAATTTCTGAAGCGGTACCCCTTCTCCAGGTGATGGCCGTCCACCACCCGCCACCCGTCTCCCAGCCTCGCCAACAGCTCCGAGGCTTCCCGTTCATTCAGGGGAGAAACCCCGCCCTTGCAGGGAACGCATTCCTTTTCTGCCAGGTCGGACATGAAGCGGCTCCTTTCACTCAATGGTTCGGATGGACGATCCCATTGATTTCTCATCATTTATACCAGAAAAATTGTGGAGGGGTGGGAAAATACTTTGGGGTGGGAAGGGAGAAGCAACTTACCCGAAAGGAAAAAAGGGGTTACGGTAAAACACCGTAACCCCTTGATTTTGTTGGCGCGCTTGGAGAGATTCGAACTCCCGACCTACGGATTCGTAGTCCGTTGCTCTATCCAACTGAGCTACAAGCGCGTGTTTCCGCTATTTCCCTGCCGGTGTGTATCCGACCAGGGTAATGTCGAACTTTTCATGCTGAAAGACATGGGGAGACTTGAGCTTGGCGAAGAACCAGTTCTTGTAGATCTCCTTCCCTCCCTCGGTGATCCTGACCTGCGCGGCCGGATTGTTCGGCTCGTTGGACTTGGAGGTCCTTATGTTGCCGTCCATGGTGAAGTCGGGGAGAAAATACAGCACCTCTACCACCAGGTCCGACCCGGGCACGGCCAGCCTGGAGCCAACGGCCACGTCGTGTTCGGCCTTCTTTCCGCTGGTCTTGTCCAGGACCGCGAGCTTCACCGATCGCCACTTGCCCTTCACCGCATCAGGGACCAGTACCACGGTCTCCGCCTTGGCCCCGATGGGGGGATGGCCCGGCATCATCTCCGCGGACTTTTGCTCCTCCTTCTTGCAACCGGAGAAGGCAACCGCCGCTATCAGCGCAACCGTCAAAAGCCCGCCGACTCTTTTCACGCTACCTCCATATGAAAAAGCAGACATGGTTCAGTGGCGGAGAGAGAGGGATTCGAACCCTCGATACCGGTTTACCCAGTATACTCGCTTAGCAGGCGAGCGCCTTCGACCTACTCGGCCATCTCTCCATAAAGTGGGTTTCAAGTATTCAGTGTCAGACACCGGGTGTCAAGTGCAACCTGACCCGAAGACTCAAAACCGGATTTTTCTGGCGGAGGGAGTAGGATTCGAACCCACGGAACTTTCGTTCAACGGTTTTCAAGACCGCCGCCTTAAACCACTCGGCCATCCCTCCGAAATCCTAGCAGATCCTTTCCATCCCTCCCATATAGGGGCGGAGCGCCTCGGGAACCAGCACCGTCCCGTCGGCCTGCTGAAAGTTCTCCAGGATGGCGACCACGGTCCTGCCGACGGCAAGGCCCGAGCCGTTCAGGGTGTGCACGAACTCCGGCTTGGCCTTGTCGCTCTCCCGGAACCGGATGGAAGCCCTGCGCGCCTGAAAATCCTCGAAGTTGCTGCATGAGGATATCTCCCGGTAGGTGTTCTGTCCCGGCAGCCAGACCTCGATGTCGTAGGTCTTTGCGGCGGAGAAACCGAGGTCCGCGGTGCAGAGCGCCATAACACGGTACGGGATATCCAGCAGCCGCAGCACCTGCTCCGCGTCGCTCAAAAGGAGTTCCAGCTCCTGGTACGACCGGTCGGGGTGGGTGAACTTGACCAGTTCCACTTTGTTGAACTGGTGCTGGCGGATCAGGCCGCGGGTGTCCTTGCCGTAGGAGCCCGCCTCCTTGCGGAAGCAGGGTGTGTAGGCCGTATAGCGGAGCGGCAGGTCGGATCCCTTCAGGATCTCGCCGCGGTGGATGTTGGTTACCGGAACCTCGGCCGTGGGAATCAGGAAGTAATCGACTCCGTCCAGCCGGAACAGGTCTTCCTCGAACTTGGGCAGCTGACCCGTTCCGGTCATGCTTTCCCTGTTTACCATAAAGGGCGGAAGCATTTCAACATAATTGTGCCGCCCGGTGTGGAGGTCCAGCATGAAGTTGATGAGCGCCCTCTCAAGCCGCGCCCCGGCCCCCTTGTAGAGGGTGAAGCGCGCCCCGGTCAGCCGTGCGCCCCTCTCGAAATCAAGTATGTCGAGGGCTTCCCCGATCTCCCAATGGGACTTGGGTGCAAAGGAAAAGTCCGGAACGGTCCCCCATTTCCTGACCTCAACATTGTCGGCCTCGGAGGCGCCGACCGGCGTGGTCGCGTGGGGGATATTGGGGACGGTGAGCAGGTATCCCTGCAACTCCCCCTCGATGTCGCGCAGTTGTTCGTCGAGGCACTTGATGCGCTGGGAAACCTCCCGCATCTCGGCCATGCGGTCCTTGGCCTGGCTTTTATCCTTGAGGCGGCTGATCTCCTCGGAAACCTTGTTGCGCAAGGCTTTCAGCGTCTCGCTCTCCTGGAGCAGCCCGCGTCGGCGGGTGTCGCACTCCCTGAAACCCGCCAGGTTCACCGCCTCACCGCGGGTTCTGAGGCTCGACTCGACTTCTTCTAGGTTTTCCCTCAGGAACTTGGCGTCAAGCATGAAAAAGACCTTTACATTTAGTCAAGCAAAGTTATATTTACTAGCACTTGACCGCTCGATAGTCAATCAGTTTTTCCTATCCTCCATGGTGCCTGAACGCCGCGGTTGAAACGTCCGCTGACCGCTGTTTCACGCCTGTTACGCTGTAAGACCTTCATCGGGCGGCCTCAATCCACGGGATTGTGGCCAAAGGGAGCGCTATGCGGTCGAGCCGGGCACGCCCGACCCGCGCCTCTCCGCCCGCTGAGTGGGTGTACAGATTCTTGGAGTCTCACAGGAAAACCGCCATGGACAGCTATCGACTTTTCACCGCAGTGGATTTGTCGGATCAGGCAAGGGAAGCGATAGGACGGATCTGCGCAGGCATCCCCGGGGTCAAATGGCTGGACCCGGCCCAGCTCCACCTTACCCTGCGCTTCATCGGCGACGCCGATTCCTCCCTTTTCGTAAGGATTCGGGAGGAGTTGTCCGGCGTCGAAGCAAAGGCCTTCGAGCTTTCCCTGCAGGGAGTGGGACGTTTTCCTCCCAAACGGGATCCCAGGGTTCTCTGGGTGGGGGTAGAGCGGAACGAGGCCCTCCCTCGGCTCCGGCAGTCGGTGGAGCAGGCGTTGGAGAGATGCGGTCTCGAACCCGAAGGACAGGGATTCTCTCCCCATATCACCCTTGCCCGGCTGAAGGACATGCCGTGGTCGCCGGTGGCCGCCTTCCTGGAAAGAAACCGCCTCTTCTCGACCCCCCCCTTTCCGGTGAGCGAGTTCCACCTCTACTCCAGCACCCTTACCCCCCGCGGCGCCATCCATCGCCGGGAGGCCTCCTATCCGCTGCGGGCCTGACGGACCGGTTGCTCCGGAAAGGCGGCCTCTCCCGCTGGAAGCCTCCCCGGCAGGCCGATGGAGCGGACAATTAACTTCTTGATTTTTTACCGCCGTTGTTTATAGTCATAGGTACGTGGCAAGTCCCGCTGAAATCAGAAAAAACTTCTGACAAAAAAGAAACACGAAGGAGACAGCATATGGCCAGTGAAAAGGTTCTTGCCTTCGGCGACGGCAATTTCGAGACTGAGGTGCTCCAATCCCCCATCCCGGTTCTGGTGGATTTCTGGGCCTCGTGGTGCGCGCCCTGCAAGGCTGTCGCCCCGCTCATCGATACTATCGCCCAAGACTATGAAGGGAAGGTAAAAGTGGGCAAGGTGAACGTGGACGACAACCCGGCAACGCCCTCGAAATACGGTATCAGGGGGATCCCCACCATCATGCTGTTCAAGGAAGGCAAGCTGGTGGACCAGGTGGTCGGCGCCGTGCCCAAGGCGCAGTTGGAAGCGCTCATTAACAAGGCGCTGTAAGCCCGGAGGAAAGAGGACGGATGGTCGTGTCGCACGTGAGCAGGTTTTTGTCCATAGCAGTTCTGGCCGCTATACTGGCGGTGCCTGTCCCATCCTTCGCCGTTCCGCGGAAAGGAAAACCGGCGCCCCCCCTCCAGGTGGTCACCACCTCAGGGCAAAAGGTCACCCTTGCAAACTACCGCGGTTACGTGCTGGTGCTGGAGTTTTTCGCCACCTGGTGCGAAGGGTGCACGGAATCACTGCCCCACCTGATCAACTACAACAAGCAATACGGCAAGCAGGGCCTGCAGATCCTGGGACTGAATCCCGGCGTGCGGGGCGATACCCTTGACGTGGTCCGCCAGTTCATGCGGGAGAAGCAGATCAATTTCCCGGTTGCGCTGGTGGACGACGACCTGCTGCTCGACTACGGAATCTCACCGATCCCCGCCATATTCATCATCGACAGGAAAGGGGTGCTGGTGCAGAAATTCGTGGGGTTCAACCCGGAGATAAAGAAGGAGATCGATGCGACCCTCCGGAGCCTGCTGGCACAATAATCCCTCCTGCCTGCTCCAGGTAACAAAAAGGCGGCGCTTTCGGGCGCCGCCTTTTTGTCATCCGCGGTACCCCTTTCTGGCTGCCAAGAAATAAGGCATGATCGCTCCCCGAGAGACAAACCGGCCTAACCAAAGCCCATTGGCCGGGTAGGAGACGGACGAAATTCTGCCATTGTTTCCATCCGGAAACCCTGGAAAAATGTTATGAGAGACGGGTCGGGGCTTTCACGGAGTCTCTCGTACGGCTTCAGTGCAACCGGGTGACTCACGGGAAAGTACATGAATCCTGCAGAATATGTGATCAGGGCGAAGGATGGCGACCGATTACGAGGGCTTCGGGGAAGTTCCGACCCATCCCCTGTCGACACTTTCCGGATGGAAACCACTTAGTCGGAAATGCCAATTTTTCCATTACCGTGCCCAGTTAGCATGCAAAATGCATTGAAATTCCGCGAGATCATTCGAGGAGGCCTCACATGGATAATTCGGAAACCGTTGAAAGGGTATCGGCAATGGAGGCGGCCGGGCTGCTGGGCACCACCCGTCTCAGGGTCCTGATGCTCATCAAGGAAGGTATGCTGAAAGGGACGCAGGATGGGGGCGAATGGTTCGTTGAACGTGAATCCCTGGACTGCTTCAAGGCCCACGGCGGCGACGTTGCCGTCCAGCGCACCTGCCGCACCTCGTGCGGGGGGTCGTGCTCGGGGCATGGGAAGTAAGGCGTTCACTCAAGGTCACCACATGGAAGCTATAACTGCAGGTAGTGCAGGGCCTCTTCCCCCAGTATCCGGACCATGGCCAGAGAGAGGAGCTCCGGGCTCTCGCCGCCGCCCGCCTTCATCATCTTCAGGGCATAGCGGGCGATGTTGATGCCGTCGCGCACCGAATAGGGCTCGTCCGCGGCATGCGCCCGCTGCAGGAAGTTCACCACGTAGCCGAGTATGGCGTCGTCGGCAAAGGGAAGGTTTTCCCTGAGTATCAGCAACTCCTCGTCCGCCTCGGGGAAATCGATGTAGATCTGGGGCTGGAGCCGGGAGTGGATGTACTCCGGCACCTCGAAAGTGGAGGAGTCCTCGTTCATGGTGACCACGATACGGAAATCCCGGTGGGCCTGGATCTTGAGCCCCGTGATGACCGACTCCACGTAACGCCGGTCGTCCAGAAGCGGTGCCAGGGAAGCCCAGGCCTTTTCGCTCATCCGGTTCCCCTCGTCCAGGATCAGCACCCCTCCCCTGAGCATGGCGGTCACCAGGGAGGAAGCGGCGTACTGGATCCGGTTGTCCGGCCCGATGACCGGGGTGACTATCAGGTCCTCGGGCCTCGTGTCCATGGTAGCCTGGAACAGATAGACCTCCCGCCCCAGCTTCCTGGCCGCAGCATAGGCCAGGGTGGTCTTCCCCACCCCCGGTTTGCCTATGAGCCGCGGGTTGAAGGGGATGTCACGGTCATCGATGACCATCCAGGCGGCCAGGAGCTGCCGCAGAATCTCCTCCTGGCCGATCCACTTCAGCGGCAGCTCGGCCGGATGGCCGAGGGAAAGACTTATCCCGTCAATCGTCACTCGTTCCATGGTGTCTCCTCCAGACTGGCTACCTTTGTAGCATACCGGCCGGAGGAATTGCAAACGGTCCGGCTTCCTTATACTGACACTACTCATACCCCATCCGGAAACACCGGATGGATAACTATCGGTTTCTGATTCGGAAAGCGGAGATTTTTCGTCCTGGCGAGAAACTTTGCCCGCAAAAGCTGAGCCAGAAGGATGGGCTGGTGCGCTGACGCTCCTAACAGAAAAACCGATGCTATAAAGCCTTCCTCACCAGGTCGGCCAGGCAATCGATAAACAGGGGGGAGGTATTGAGTGAAGGGGCGCGCCGGAAGTTGGCGATTCCCGCTTCATGTGCCAGGGCGGCATAAGTTACGTCGATCTCGTAGAGGGTCTCGATGTGGTCGCAGACGAACGACACCGGTACCACCAGGAGGCTGCGGCACCCCTCCCCGGCCAGCCGGTCGATGGCCGCTCCGGTGCACGGTTCGAGCCACTTGACCGGGCCCGCCTTGGACTGGAAGGCCAGGTGATGTCCGATGCCGTGGAAGAACCCCATCACCAGCCGCACCGTCTCCTTAACCCGGGAGAGGTAAGGGTCACCCCGTTCGATGAACGAAACCGGCAGCGAGTGGGCCGAAAACAGGATATCCACCGTTTCTCCGCTGGGAAAACCGGCGAGACCTTCGGCGATTGTGCCGGCAAGGGCGCTGATATAGAGCGGGTGGGCGTGGAAATCCTCCAGAAACGACACGGAAAATTCCACCCCGGACTGGCCGAGCACCCGTTTCAGCTCGTTGATGCCCGATCCCGTGGTGGCCATGGAGTAGTGGGGATACAGCGGGAGGGCCACAATGCGGGAGATCCCTTCCCTGCGTGCCGCGGCAAGGGCCTCTATGGTGGAGGGGCGCCAATAGCGCATCGCAGCGAAACAGCGGAACCCGGTGCCGAGCCTCTCCTGAAGCTCGCGGGCCTGGGCTTCGGTCAGCTCGCGGATGGGGGATTTCCCGCCAATCCGCTCGTACTGGGCCTCCACCTTCGGTGCCCGGCGCCGGGCTATCCAGCGGGCCAGCGCCGGCTGGAGAAACGCCGGTCCGAGCCTGATGATATCCCGGTCCGAAAACAGGTTCAGCAGAAACGGCTCCACCGCGTCGAGGGAGTCCGGCCCTCCCATCTGGAGGAGCATGACAGCGGTTTTTTCGGACATGTGGCTGCTCATTCATCGTTTATTTCGGTATTCATCATTGTTCGGTCAGTCTGATGCACCCTTATCCCCCTCTCCCACACGAGGGGAGAAGGAATTATTGAGCCCCCCTCCCTTCGATGGGAGGGACGACAGCCGGTGCACGCACTCCACCATGTGCACCGCGTTCTCGGGAGGCACGTCCGGCAGGATTCCATGACCCAGGTTGAAGATATGGCCCGGCCTGCCGTTGTTCTCATCCAGAATCCTTTTCACCTCCGCCTCGATGAGCGACTTGGGACCGTACAGGACCGTGGGGTCCAGGTTCCCCTGGACGGCGACCCCGGGTCCGAGGACGTCCCGGGCCGCAGCCAGGCCCACGTGCCAGTCGAGCCCCACCACGTCGCCCCCCGCACGCTTCACCAGCTCCAGCATGGCGCCGGCCCCCTTGACGAAGTGGATCACCGGCACCTCGCTGCCGAGACCGGCGATCACCCGTGCCGTGTAGGGGAGGACATACCGCTGGTAATCGCTCGGTGCCAGGATCCCCCCCCAGGTGTCGAACACCTGGATGGCCTGGGCTCCTGCCGCTATCTGGGCCTTCAGGTAGGCGATCAGCGCCGTGGAGACCTTGTCCATCAATGCGGCGTATATCTCCGGGGCCGCATACATCATCTTCTTGATGGAGCCGAAATCCTTTGACCCTTTCCCCTCCACCATGTAGCAGGCAAGGGTAAAGGGCGCACCACCGAAGCCGATGAGGGGAACGCGCCCTTCCAGCTCGCGCCGCAGCTGCCTGATGGTCTCCAGCACGAAGGGGACCGACTCCTCCATGGCGGGGACGCGCAGCTGCTCCACGTCGGCCAGGCTCCGTACCGGCTCCTCGAACACCGGTCCGGGCACGAAATCGAGCCGCATCCCCATCGGCTCGATGGGGATCAGGATGTCGGAAAAAAGGATGGCGGCATCCACCCCCAGGATGTCCACCGGCTGGAGGGTCACCTCTACGGCCAGCTCGGGGGTCTTGCAGAGCTCCAGAAAGCTGCAGGCGCTCCTGACACGCCGGTATTCGGGAAGGTATCTGCCGGCCTGGCGCATGAGCCAGACAGGGGTACGGTCAACCGGCCTGCACCGGCAGGCATCGAGAAAACGGGTGTTCATAAACGGTTCCTTTTCAATTATGGGCAGACCTGCCAGGTTTGTGAAACCTGGCAGGTCTCAGGGTCAATCAGCGCAGTTACCGGCTCCTTACCGGCACGTAGTCGCAGAACGGCTCCTCGGCCATGTGGTCCCCGTAGACCGCGTCGGCCCTGGCGCGGCAGCCGCCGCAGACGTGCAGGAACTCGCACTCGCCGCACTTCCCCTTGTAGCTCTTGAAGTCCCGCAGCTCACGGAACAGCGGCGAGTTTTCCCAGATCTCGCGAAACGGGGCCTGCTTCACGTTCCCCGCGCCGCGCGGGAAATAGGAACAGGGCTTCACGTTGCCGAAGCAGTCGATGAGGCAGATGGACTGGGCCGCGATGCATCCCTTGCCCCCGCCGGTTGAAAAGGAGAGTGAGCGGCGCTGGAAGGCGACTCCCTCGGCCTTGGCCTTCTGGGGCACGATCCGGTAGTAGTGGGGGGCGCAGGTGGGGCGCATCAGGATCTCGTCCTCCTCTTTCTCCTGCCGGTAGTGCCACTCCAGGATCTCCTCGTAGTCCTCCTTGGAGATCAGCTCATCCATGATCTCCTCCCCCCTGCCGGTAGGGACGATCATGAACAGGTACCAGGCGGTGGCGCCCAGGGACTTGGCCAGGCGGAACACGTTGGGGATGTCGGACTGGTTGCGCCTGGTGAAGGAGGAATTGATAAGGAATTTCCGCCCGTTGCGGCGGAAGGTCCCGGCGGCCCGGATTACCCCCTCGAAGGCGCCGGGACACTGGCGGAAATCGTCGTGGACGGCCGCCGTGCTCCCGTCCAGGGAGAGGGAGACCATCTTGATGTCGGCCTGCTCCATGCGGAGACAGACCTGGTCGTCCACCAGGACGCCGTTGGTGGCCATGCACATCCTGAGCCCCAGCGAGGTGCCGTAGGAGGCCAGCTCGAAGATGTCCTCCCTCAGCAGCGGCTCCCCGCCGGACAGCACCACCACCGGCTTGGAGAATTCCGCAATCTCTGCAAGGAGCCGTTTCCCCTCCTCGGTGGTGAAATCACCCTCGGATGAGTTCTCTCCGGATGAACAGCGACAATGGACGCATTTCAGGTTGCATCTCCGGGTTACTTCCCATGCTATCCATTTCGGCAGGTATTCCATGTTCACTCCAATTCCCGGGCCCGGTTGATTATACCATGAAGACGCTCGTCCGCTCCACGTTCTTCGGCCGCGCAGGCCCTGCACGCCTGGAGCAGCTCTTCGGCCAGGCCGTCCAGCAGCAGCCAGCGCTCCATGGGCATGACCGGCATCCCGTCCACCAGGTCGGTGCCGAGCCATTCGGCGATCCCTCCCAGCACCTGGCCGGCCGCCTCGGCGCCGCAGGAGTCCCTGACCCGGAGAACCCTTTCTCCCCAATCGGCGATATCCCGGGCCAATGCCCGGAACACCCCCAACCCTTTGCCGCCCGTCACCGGTCCCTCGCTCCCCATGCCGGCAGTCACTCTTCGATCTTCCGGTTGAAGATCCAGACAGCGAGCACGAATGCCGCCGCTGCCGTCAGCGTCAGCGTTACGGTATAGACCGGCTCCATCACGCCTCCCAGGAGGGAGAGGCGCGCCCCCTCGAAGATGGCCGTGGTCGGGAGCACCCTGATAACGGGAAGGATGGTGGCCGGGTACGAGGAGAGGGGGAAGAAGATACCGGACATGAAAATCAGCGGGACGATGACCACCCCCTGGATCCTGCCGATGTTTTCCGGTTTGTCGATGACCGTGCCGCACATGGTTCCGAAACAGGAAAATACCATAGAGCCGAGCGCTATGAAATAGAGGTAGGCCAGAAAATGCGCCATTGGAAAGCGGAACGGGGTGAGCAGGAAGATCACCACCGCCACCGCCACCCCCTTGATCGCGCCCTGGGAGAAGCCGGATACGATCTTGCCGATGACGATGTCATACACCGTGATGGGATTGACCCGGTACTCCTCGATGGTACGCTGCACCTTCCGGTGGAACCACATGCTCCAGGCGCTTTCCTCGAACGCGGCGCTGACCGCGGTCATGGAGATGAGGCCGGGGGCGATGAACAGCGCGTAGGGGACCCCCTCCACGTCGGCGATATAGCCCTTCAGGCCCACGCCGAAGGCCAGGTAGAGGGTGATGGGGTAGGCGGTTACCGCCACGAGCTCCGAAAACAGGCTCCTCCTGAGCACCCGCATGTCCCTGCCCCAGATTGTGAACGCTCCGCGAAACATGTATGCGATATCCTTTTATCGTCAAACCATGGAAATAACTCCCTCCTCCTTGACGGGGGAGGGGGGATATTATATGGCTCTGGCAATGTTCTGCCGGGGCACGACAAGCGTCCGGCTGAGTTCAGTCAAAGTCAACGCCTCTATTCCCGTATCTTCTTCCCGGTGAGATGAATAAACACGTCCTCCAGCGAGGGCTCCTCCAGACATATCCCCTTGAGGTCCTTACTCCCGATACCGTCCATCAGCGGCTTCAGGCTCTCCTCGTCGCGCAGCTCCAGCCTGAAGCTGTTTCCCCTCCTCTCCAGGGAACGGATAAAGGGGAACGTGCGCAGGACCTCCTCGTAGCGGTCGGCGTTGGCCCTGAATTCCAGCTCGTAGACGTGTGAATGGGCGAATGCCTCCTTGAGCTGGGCGGCGGTGCCGTCGACCAGCGGTCGGCCGTGATCCATGATGACGATGCGGTCGCACAGGGTATCGGCCTCGTCCATGTAGTGGGTGGTGAGGAATATGGTCATGGTTGAACGGAGCGACTGGATGTAAGCCCAGACGGCCCGCCTCGACTGGGGATCGAGGCCGGTGGTCGGCTCGTCCAGAAAGAGGACCCTCGGGGCATGGATGAGCGCCCGGGCAACCACCAGCCGTCGCTGCATCCCCCCGGAAAAGGTGTCCGGAAAGTCGTGCTGCCTGCCGGTCAGGCCGGTCAGCTCCAGCAGTTCGTCAATCCTGGGACCGTACTCCCGGGCGCGCATGCGGTGCATCCGGGCGTGCAGCGCCAGGTTCTCCCGGGCGGTAAGATAACGGTCGAGATTGTTGACCTGGGGTACCACTCCTATCATGCCGCGCACCGACGCACCGTCGGTCAACACGCTCTTCCCCTCCACGAAGGCATTGCCCGAGGTGGGGCGCATCAGGGTAGTCAGGATCTTGATCAGGGTGGTCTTGCCGGCACCGTTGGGCCCCAGCAGGCCGAAGATGGTGCCGGAACGCACCTCCAGGGAAAGGTCGTCCACGGCCCTGATGCCGTCGTAGACCTTGGTTATGTTCTGTATGGAGATGGCGTTATTCATGGAATGTTCACGGCAGGGTGAAATAGAATGTCGCCCCCTTGCCGGGCTCGCTTTCGGCCCAGATACGTCCGCCATGACGGTCGATGATCCGCTTCACGGTTGCCAACCCGATGCCGTGACCCGGAAACTCATCCTGGTCGTGAAGACGCCGGAACGGCAGGAAAATCAGCTCGGCCTGGTCCATGGAAAATCCGATCCCGTTATCCCGGACAAAGTAGACCTTTTCGCCTTCTCTTTCCGTGCACCCGACCTCGATCAGGGCGTTTTCCCGGCGTGCCGTGTACTTCCAGGCGTTGCTGATCAGATTTTCCAGAACCACCTTCAGCAGCCGTCTGTCCCCCCTGACATCGAGGCGCGGGACAACGACCACCTCCACCCGTCTCCCGGGCTCCCTCTGTCGAAGCTCCGCCGCCACCAGCAGGGCCTTCCTGCCGAGATCGACCGTTTCCCTGCGGAGCTCGCTCCTGGAAAGCGTGGAAAGCCTGAGGATCGCGTCAATCAGGCGGCCCATGCGCCGGCTTGCCTTCTGCAGCCGATCGAGGAAGTCCCGCCCGGTCTCGTCCAGGCGCTCCGAGTAGCGCTCGCGCAGCTCGCGGGAAAAGCCCTCCAGGACGGTGAGGGGGGCGCGCAGGTCATGGGACACGGAATAGTTGAATGCCTCCAGGTCGCGGTTGGTCGCTTCCAGCTGGGCGGTCCGTTCCTGGACCCTTTTCTCCAGTTCGGCGTTCAGACGCCGGATCTCCTCCTCGGCATGCTTGCGCTTCTCCTCGATACCTATGGCGCCTGCGATGATGCCCAGGAGCCTCTTCTCCTCTTCACTGGGGACATGGTCCTCCTGATAAACCACGCAGAGGGAGCCCACGTTTGCCCCTCCAAAACAGACCGCCTTGCCCACGTAGGTCTGAAGCCCGTAACGGAGCACGTTGGGATCCGTTTCGGCGTAAGTGGTATTGGACAGGTCGCGGATCACGCGGACCGTGTCCGAAGCGTCACGGATCAGGTCGTAGCAGATATGACCGTCCGCTCTGTCCTGCGGGATGAAGTCCGGAGGGGTGTTCCAGTGGCCGACTGAATAGAGCCAGCCGTCATCCAGGCGGTTGTAGAGGGCACAGGCGGCCCCGAGCTGCTCCCCGCACAGGGCCACCAACCGGTTGATGTTCTCCTCCGCGTCGGCGCCGAAACCGAGGAAGGTCTCGCTCACCTTTGCCAGCAGCTCCTGCAGGCGCTTACGCTCTCTGACGGCAGGGTTTTGCCTCTTCTTCATGGGTTGCCCCCAGTTCCAACACGGCGGGTTTCGGTAATGGAAACGGTAATGAATTCCTTGACCCGCTACTCCAGGGGAAAGAGCACCGTGAACGTGCTTCCCTTCCCCGGCTCGCTTTCGACCCAGATGTATCCGCCGTGGGCGTCCATGACCTTGCGGCAGAAGGCGAGGCCGAGCCCGGTCCCCTTGGTCTTCCCCTCCCGGCGGTTCTTTGCCTGCACGAACTTGTCGAATATGGTTCCGAGCGACTCCGGTGGAATCCCGATGCCGTTGTCACGGATCCGGACCATGAAGAACCGCCCGGCCGCAGGGATCCTTTCCGTGGCATAGGTCCCTGCCGGGATCGACGCCGTGAGCCCCCCAAGATCCTCGGCCACCTGGGCGGTGATCTCCACTTCCCCCCCGTCGGGGGTGAATTTGAAGGCATTGGAGAGGAGGTTGCCGAACAGGCGGCCGACCTTGTTCCTGTCCACCCGTACCCGGGGAAGGTCCCCTCCCGTCTGCACGAAAAGACGGATATCGGAACGCTCGGCTACGGTCCGGAAAGATGCGGCGGCCTTGCGGACAATGGCATCCATATCCTCCTCGGTAAAGGCCAGGGTCATCTTCCCGGATTCGAAGCGGTAGACGTCCAGCAGCGTGTCGATCATCTCCACCATTTCACCGCAGCTCTCGACCGCCGATTCCAGGTACTCCTTCTGTTCCAGGCTCACCGGACCGAGGCGGCCTTCCCGCACCAGGTCGATGGATCCCACGACCGCGGTAAGCGGAGTTTTCAGGTCATGGGTGAGCATGCCCACGAACTCCTCCCGCTCCTGCTCCAGGGCCTTCAGGTGGGAAATGTCCCGGAGGATCTCAACGCTCCCGAGCAGCTTGCCCGACACCCCGAACAGGGGGGTCGCGCTGGTAAGGACCGGGATGAGGCGGTCAGCCGCTCGTATGGTATAGGCCACGTCGAGACAGGGGGCGAGCGTCCGCAGCACCACCCTGCAGGGAAGGTCCCCTGCGGGAAGGTTGGAGCGGATCAGCTCCTCCACCGGCATCCCCACGACTGACGAGGAATCCAGCCCGAGCGCCTCCTGGGTCGCCCGGTTGACGCTGATGACGCGGCCTTCCGCATCGGTCGCCACCAGCATGTCGGCCATCCCCCGAAGAATGGCCTCCATCTTCTTGCGCTCTTCCTCCAGCTGCTGCTGGAGCAGGAGGTTCTCTCTCCTGGTGCTGTTGAACTCCAGTGCCCGCTCCACCTTCTTCAGCAGGTCCTCGCTGGAGAAGGGCTTGGCGATATAGTCGAGCGCCCCCTTTTTCATGCACTCGACCGCCACGTCCTCGCTGCCGTGGGCGGTCATCATCACCACCGCCATATCCTGCAGAGACGGGCCCAGCCTTTCCAGTACCTGGATCCCGTCCATGTTCGGCAGCTTGATGTCCAGCAGCACAAGGGAGAAGTTCTCCCGGTCCATGATCTCCAGCGCCTCGGCCCCATCCCTGGCACGGGAGGTCTCGAAGCCGGCATCTTCCAGCTGAAGTTTCAGGATCAGCGCGATGTCCGCCTCATCATCCACGATGAGTATTCTTTCGTGTTCCATTACTCCTCTCCACAGACCCGGACCGTAAAGCTGAAGACGTTCCCGCCCCCCGGACCGGCCTTGTAATATATTCTACCGTGATGACGCTCGATTATCTCCTTGCAGATTGCCAGCCCGAGGCCGGTTCCCCCCCGCTCCCTGGCGTCCGCGCTCAGGAGCTGCGGAAATCTCTGAAAGAGCTTTTCTCTGTCACCCCGCTCGATGGTTCTCCCCTGGTCATGGATCGAGACTTCGACAAATTCGTCCACCCTCCGCGCCGTTACGGTCACGCTTTTCCCTGCCGGGGAGAATTTGATGGCATTGGAGAGGAGGTTGGTCAGTACCTGGATCAGGCGGTCGTAATCCCCCAGGACGGGGGGCAGGCCGGCGGCTACCGAGTTCACCACCGACACCCCGTGGTCCCGGGCATACGCGGCTATCTCCTCCACGGCATAGGAGACCATCAGCTCCATCGGCTCCGCCTTCATGCTGATCTCAACCCTGCCCGACTCTATCCGGGATATGTCCAGGATATCGCTGATGAGCCGGATCAGCCTGTCGGTATTCCTGAGACATACCTGTACGAGCTCCCGCTCGGTCTCCGACAGCCCCTCTCCCCTGGCCAGGATCACCTGCAGGGAACCTTTCATGGAGGTAAGCGGGGTCTTCAGTTCATGGGAAACCGTGGAGATGAACTCGGTCTTCATCCGGTCCACCTCTTCCTCACGGGTCACGTCTCGGACGGACATGACAATTCCGGCGAACTCCCAGCTCTTGTCCAGCAGCGGTGAAAGGGAGACTCTGAGTTTCTTCCTGCCGACGGTCACCTCCTTCTCCCCCTGCACCAGATGGTCCCCGGTTCTCATTTCCCGTATGCTCTCGATCAGGTGGTGGAAGCCGCCTTTCAGGTCGATCTCGTCCACATGGCGGGAGATGACCTTGTAGGGAGCGATTCCGAAGATCTTCTGGGCAGCGGCATTGAACAGAATCACCCGGTTTTCCCGGTCGGTGACCACCACCCCTTCGGCCATACTCGAAAGTATAGCCTCCAGCCGCCCCTTTTCCATCTCCAGTTCGGCGGTCCGTTCCCGGACGTTCGACTCCAGGAGCTCGTTCATCTCGTGCAGACAGCGGTTCAGAACCTCCAGATCCAGTGTCTTGTTCCTGATGGTGTTGCCCCGCTCACGCAGGGCATCGGCCATCCTGTTGAAGGAATCGGCCAGCATCGCGAACTCGCCGGTCCCATCGAGTGCGACCCGGAAGTCCAGGTTGCCCTGTTCAACACAGCGGACCCCCTTGGTCAGCTCCTTCAGGGGAGCGGTCAACCGACGTGCCGCGAAGTAGGCGATAATGAAGGAGAGTATGACGGTAAAGACGGCCGAGGTCATGATGCCGCCGAAGTAGTCCCGACGTACGGTATTGAAGTGCTCTTTCGAAAGCGCAACCCAGAGGGAGCCGATGAACTCTCCCTCCAGATTGTTGATCGGTTCGAAAGCGGCATTGTAAAGGGTCGTGCCGATTCTAACCGCTCCACGGTAGGTCTTTCCCGTTTTGAGCAGGGCGAGAATTTCTTCCGAATTCTTCGGCGAGACGACCATTTCCTCGTCCAGCCCGCTGATAGTCCGCAGATCCCTGAGGGTGACGCCCGCCTCCAGGTCACGGCCGACGTTCTTCCTGACCCGGCCGGGAACGACGTTGTTGATGGTGATGGGAACAGCGGCGGCCAGGGCGCCGAGCAGCTCGCCGGACTGATCGACCAAGGGAAAGGCAACGGCAGCGGCAAGGACTTCATTTCCGAGCCTGGGATCGGTACAGGCGTCACCCTCCCGGCAAAGCTGTCTCCGGTCAGCCAGCTCGCAGGAAACCACGGTTACGCGTTTTCTGAAAGCCGTCTGGACAAGGCCGCCGAATGGGGAGGGTCGGCCGTCCTGTCGATTGTCCAGGCCTGCAACGACCCTCCCCTCCGGATCTACAAAGGCTGCGAAGGGGAGAAACGGGAGAGCCTGCCGGATGCTGTTCAGGACACCGGAAAGCTCCCGCACATCCCGCTGCCGCAGGTAGTCCCTCACCTGGGGACGCGTGGAAGGAAAGAGAAGAACATAGCGGAGCTGGTTCAACCCCGTGAAGAACTGGTATCGGACAAACCGGAGGTTGGTTTCCAGGTCCTTGGCAATCTTGTTCTCAAGCGATTCGTCTATGGTATGGATGGTGAGGAAAAGGAGTATGGTGTAAGAGGCAAGAATGGCCAGCAGAATTGAGAGAAACAGCTTCACTCGTATGGAGAGGTGAAAATTCATGGCTGCCGGCCTTGGCGAACGGACACGGAGGTCAGTTCTCGGAAAAGTGATTCCCCCCCTGGTTTTAACCGTTGTTCCCGAATTCCATCCCTTCAGCCTTGAGGTGCCGGGTCATCAGGTCCAGAACGGCCTGGCGCGGCGATTTGTCCTGGTACAGGACCAGGTACACCTGCTCGATGATCGGCATTTCCACGCCGAGCCGCCTGGCCAGCAGATAGGCGGACTCGGTCGTCTTCACCCCCTCGGCCACCATGCGCATGCCGGCCAGGATCTCGGCCAGCTTTTTTCCCTGTCCGAGCTGCATCCCCACGGTGCGGTTCCGCGACAGGTCCCCGGTGCAGGTGAGGACCAGGTCTCCCATGCCGGCCAGCCCGGCGAAGGTGGAGGACTGGGCTCCCATGGCAAGTCCCAGCCGGGCCATTTCCGCGAGACCGCGGGTGATCAGCGCCGCCCGGGGATTGTAGCCCAGACCCAGGCCGTCGGAGATGCCGGCCGCAATGGCGATAACGTTCTTGACGGATCCTCCCAGTTCCACGCCCACCATGTCGCTGTTGGTATAGACCCGGAAGTAGGGGGTGGAGAACGCCTCCTGAACGCGTTTGGCCGCCTGGACACCCTGCGATGCCGCCACCACGGCCGTCGGCATCTCCAGGGCAACCTCCCGGGCGAAGCTCGGCCCCGACAGGACACAGAAATCGGAGAACAGCCGGGAAGGGAGCAACTCTGCGCTGATCTGGGAGATGGTCATGAGGGTATCCAGCTCGATCCCCTTGGCGGCGTTGACCAGCAGGGTTCCTTCGCTCAGGAAGGGAAGGACGCCCCGCAGCACCCCCCTGAACACCTGGGTCGGCGCCACGAACAGGACGATGTCCTTGCCCGATGCCGCCTCCTGGAGCGAGGTGGTGAACCTGAGCAGTGGAGAGAGGCTGATCCCGGCCAGGAACGTGGAGTTGACCCGGGTCTCCTCCATCTCCTTCACCAGCTCCGCCTCGTATGCCCAGAGGGTCACCTCGTGGCCCTTCTTGGCAAGCATATCCGCCAGTGTCGTGCCCCAGCTGCCGGCTCCTATGACCCCTATGGCTGCCATCTCACCCTCCTGTCTGCGCTGCAATTGCACCGCTCCTGACCTTTCAATTCACAATCAATGCCCCCTCCCTTGACGGGTGAGGGAACGAATCGTATGTCCTCCAGGGGCGACCGTCCGGTCATCCCTACTCGTCGGTGTCGCCGTCGTCCGGGACGGTCGGCGCGGCCTCTTCCACCGCCTCCTCGTCGCCTTCCTCACTCTCGTCCTTCTCGGCCAGCCGGGCCACCGCAACGATCCTTTCCAGCTCCTCGGTGACCATCAGCCTGACTCCCTGGGTATTGCGGCCGATGACCGAGAAGCCGGATACCGGCATCCGGATGATCTTGCCCTGGTCGGTGATGAGCATCAGGTCGTTTTCGTCGGTGACCTGCTTGATATCGACCACGCAGCCGTTCCGCTCGGTGGTCTTGATGGTGATGATACCTTTGCCTCCGCGGCTTTGCAAGCGGTATTCGTCCAGCGCGGTCCGCTTGCCGAAACCGTTTTCGGTCACGGTGAAGATGGTGGACGAGACGGCGTTGGGGTTGATGATCTCCATGCCGATCACCACGTCGTCGTCCTCCAGGGTCATTCCCCGCACCCCGCGGGATACGCGCCCCATGGGTCGGGCATCCTTCTCGTGAAAACGGATGGACTTGCCGTTCCTGGAGGCCAGCAGCACATCCTGCTGACCGTCGGTAATGGCGACCCCTATCAGCCGGTCGTTATCATCCAGGTTGACCGCGATAATCCCGCCGCTCCTGATGTTGGCGTATTCCATGAGCGGGCTTTTCTTCACCACGCCCCGGCGGGTGGCCATAATCAGGTTGCGGTCATCGTCAAAGCCCTTCACGGACAGGATTGCCGCGATATTCTCCCCGGCCTGGAGGTTCAGGAGGTTGACGATGGCCTTGCCCCGGGTGGCCCGGCCTCCCTCGGGGATCTCATAGACCTTGAGGAGGTAGACCCGTCCGGTATCGGTGAAGAACATCATGAAGTCCTTGCTGGAGGCCACGAACAGGTGCTCGACGAAATCCTCCTCCTTGGTCTTCATGCCCGATTTCCCCTTGCCGCCACGGCGCTGTGCCCGGTACTGGGAGACCGCGGTCCGCTTGATGTAGCCGCTGTGGGAGACTGTCACCACCACGTCCTCCTCGACGATGGTGTCCTCCAGGGAGATCTCGGCGGTCTGGTCCACGATCTCGGTACGCCGCTCGTCGCCGAACTTCTCCTTCAGCTCGGTCAGCTCGCCGACGATGATCTTCAGGATCTCCGCCTCAGAGGCCAGGATCTCCTTGAGCCGTGCGATATGTTTCAGGATGTCGGCGAACTCCTGCAGGATCTTCTCCCGCTCCAGGCCGGTCAGGCGCTGCAGCCGCATCTCCAGGATGGCCTGGGCCTGTTTGTCCGACAGCCTGGGCCGCTGGCCCTGTCTCGGCAGTGTCAGGCCGAACTTTTCCAGGAAGACCGGGTCGGCGAACTCGCCGGCCATGAGGCCGGCCTTGGCCTCATCCGGGTTTTTAGAGGCCCGGATCAACTCGATGACCGCGTCCAGCCAGTCCAGGGCGATCTTGAGGCCTTCCAGGATATGGGCCCGGGCCTCGGCCTTTTTCAGCTCGAAGATGGTGCGGCGGGTGACGATCTCCCGGCGGTGGTCGATGAAGTGTCCCATGGCGTCCCGCAGGTTCAGGAGCTTGGGCCTTCCGCCGGCGATGGCCAGCATGTTGATGCCGAAGGAGCACTGCATCTGGGTCTGCTTGTAGAGGTGGTTCAGGATCACCTGGGGATTTTCGTCCCGCTTCAACTCGATGACGATGCGCATGCCGTCCCGGTCCGATTCGTCCCGAAGATCCGCGATCCCCTCGAGCTTCTTCTCCCGCACCAGTTCGGCGATCTTGGCCACCAGGTTCGCCTTGTTGACCTGGTAGGGAATCTCGGTGACGATGATGGACTGACGCTCGGTCTTCTTGTGGGTCTCAACAAAGGCCCGGGCCCGCATCTGCACGATGCCGCGGCCGGTCCGGTATCCCTGGATGATCCCCTCCCGGCCGTAGATGAAGCCGCCGGTGGGGAAATCCGGCCCGGGGATGAACCGGATCAGTTCCTCGAAGGTGAGCTGCGGGTCTTTTATCAGAGCGATGATCCCGTCGATCACCTCGGAGAGATTGTGGGGCGGTATGTTGGTTGCCATGCCTACCGCGATGCCGGCGGAGCCGTTCACCAGCAGGTTGGGGAACTTGGAGGGAAGCACCAGCGGCTCCTGCAGCGAGCCGTCGTAGTTGGGTCCGGTCTCCACGGTCTCCTTATCCAGGTCCTCCAGGAGCTCGTGGGCCAGCCGGGACATGCGGATCTCGGTGTAGCGCATGGCCGCCGGCGAATCGCCGTCCACGGAACCGAAGTTCCCCTGGCCGTCCACCAGCGGATAGCGGAGCGAGAATTCCTGTGCCATGCGCACAATGGTGTCGTAGGCGGCCGAGTCGCCGTGGGGGTGGTACTTACCGATCACGTCCCCGACCACGCGGGCCGACTTCTTGTACGGCTTGTTCCAGTCGTTCCCCATGTCGTACATGGCGTACAGGCAACGCCGGTGCACCGGCTTCAGGCCGTCCCGTACGTCGGGCAGCGCGCGGCCGATGATGACGCTCATGGCATAGTCCATATACGAGCGCTTCATCTCGTCTTCGATGTTGACGGAGGTCTTGTTGATGGTTTCGAGCATTACAACCTCGTGAATAAGGGCTTCGGGCTACCGACGAATTCACGGGATAATCGACTCTTCCCGTGCCTCGCGCCTTTTGCCTATTTTATTTGCCTGAATACGTGACGCCTGACCGCCTTCACATGCGCGGAATGCCTCAGTTGTTGAATCCGGTCAGTAGAGGCCGACTCCAGAAATTAACCCGGCGTAACCGGCGCGTGACAACGTACGTCACGTATTCTGTACGTGGCCCCTATAAATTTGGGGGGATAGAATATTAATCAGTTACAAAATTTTTGCCCCAATTAATCAATTTTCCGCACACTTCTTGTAAAAAACAAGAATTACAATTATTTGACGTGGCATTTTGAGGAGTGTTTTCAGCAATTGTAACGTATGAAGATATCATGTTTGGGTAGACAAGAAAACCCCTTTTTTGAAGACTTACATGTGGTTAGACATTGGACCAAGCCGGAAATCTCCTGTTGTGACGGGTCAATTTTCCGGTGAAGGGCACGTAAAAACATCAATAAATAGTGAGGGTCCGGAAGGGGGGGTGATTTCAGTGCCGATAGAGTCCGAAAGAGGCGCAAGGCTTCATATTTTCCAAACCCATGTGAAAAACGCTGATAAAAGTGATATCTGCGGGCAAGGGATTCAAATCATGTCTCTTGAAAAAACCGACAACTTGATTCAGTACCGTGTTGCAATGGGCCACGGCTCTGATCTCCTTGTGTTTGTTGGTGTTTTGGCTAATTCAATATATCACGGGTAGCTCTCAGAGTCTCTTTGTATGAATCAAACTATGGGACAGCAGTGGTTTCGTATGGTATAGGTTTACCCGTAAGAGAATCGCTGGCGAAAGCAGCGGGATCAATTAGAGGAAAAAGGGGGAACTAATGATGGCGCACGATCGGGCGACGGTGGAAAAAACGAAAGCAGATTTTTCGGTGGAGAAAATGCTCGAAATCAGGGCAAAGACACAACAGGCAGTTGAACGGATTGCTGCCCAAGTCAAGGTTGGGATGCTTGAAGAGGATGCCAACAAAATGGTTGTTGATACCTTGCGGGAAATGGGTGCCACAAAAGCTTTCCACAAACCCTATGTACGTTTTGGCAGCAATACCACCATAACCTTCGGGGCCGATTCCGTTCCGGGAGTCCGGTTAGGAGAGGATGATATCTTTTTTATAGATATCGCGCCTGTTTGGGATGGTTATGAAGGTGACGCGGGCGATACCTACGTAACCGGTAGCAATCCGGAAATGAAACGTTGCGCACTCGACGCAAAAAAGATTTTCGAAGCTGTTTCAGCCAAGTGGAAATCAGATAAATCGACCGGTGCTGAACTGTATGATTTCGCGCAAAAAATGGCCAAAGATCTTGGGTGGGAGCTGAACCTTGATCTGGGGGGACATCGATTGGGAGACTTTTCCAGTGCAGAGCACTATGAAGGTCCTTTGCACGAAATTTCTTTCAACCCCGCACCTAATATCTGGATGGTTGAAATCCATATTCGGCATCCTGATAATAAGTTCGGTGCCTTTTATGAGGACTTGCTCTATTAGCAGCAGCTAGCATTTTTCTGACGAAAGGGCCCCCTTCAATTTGTTACTTTAGGGGGCCCTTTGTTTATTCACCGCCTGCCCGTATTCTTTTGGCAACTCCTGAGGTTCTGACTTGAACGGGGAGTATTGTTCCTCCAGAGATGGAGGCATGGTTTTCTTCTGCTTCCAGGGGCGCGACTCTTTTGAACATTCGATTTGACTCTGTTTTAACTCGGCAATGTCAATTCTTTTTCAAGGCAATGTGAATCGTCACCGGTTATCTGGCACCAGCTTGTTTTCAAGACATGTCGTCTCTCCAGCTCAACCGCCATGCCATTATCCACACAAAACAGCGAGGAGCCCATTGAAAGGGCTTACAGACCGATTCGGCTCATTTGAGGGTGCTGAAGTGTAAAAGCCTGGAATAGCTGGTATATTCTATTTCAGGCATCGGGCAGGAGGTCAACAATGTCATTAGACATCGAAACTGAAACCTTGTCTCCATGGTGGAGAGTTTCCGTGATTCTCGTATTGATAATCGGATTTTCCATCCTGATTTGGATAGCCGTCAGGGCTTACAACGATGCGCCGCCGATCCCGGACAGGGTCGTGAACGCCGAGGGTGAAACCGTATTCAGCGGTGCAGACATACTGGCCGGACAACAGGTCTTCCTCAAGTACGGACTTATGGAAAATGGCTCCATCTGGGGGCACGGCGCATACCTTGGCCCTGATTTCTCCGCCGAATACCTGCATACCTTGGCCCTGGATGCAGGCGAAATGCTTGCCCGTAAGAATTTCCGGCAGGGGCTGATGGAATTGTCCCCTATCGAAAGGGAGACCGTCAACGCTGAAGTCCGGCGCCTGCTCAAGGAGAACCGCTATTCTGCCGAAACCCGCACACTAGTCTACTCTCCCGAAGAAATTGCTTCGTTCAATGGCCAAGTGGCAAAATGGACGTCTTATTTTCTGAACCCCTCGGCAAACGGCGGACTGATGATGGAACAAGTTAAAAACCCTGTGGAACTCCGTCAACTGACAGCCTTTTTCGCCTGGTCGGCTTGGGCTTCTGTGGCAAACCGCCCTGGGAAAACCTACTCTTATACAAATAACTTCCCTTATGACCCCGCAGCTGGCAACACACCCGGCAACGCCTCCATTTTATGGAGCGCACTGAGCCTCATAACCCTTCTTGGCGGCATAGCCGCGGTGTTGTTTGCCTTTGGAAAATTCAATTATCTCGGCTGGAAGGCAAGAGGGGAACATATCCGGCCCTTAGTGCCTCCCGGCACTGCAACGGCATCACAACGGGCGATCGTCAAGTATTTTCTTGCCGTTGCGTTCCTTTTTCTGTTGCAGGTCCTTGTCGGGGGGGCAACCGCGCACTACCGCGCCGACCCCTCCAGTTTTTTCGGCTTGGACATGACCCTGTACTTTCCTGGCAACATTTTTCGCACATGGCACCTGCAATTGTCCATTTTCTGGATAGCTACAGCCTATGTGGCGGGCGGGCTTTTTCTTGCAGGTTCATTGGGAGGAAGGGAGCCGAAAGGACAGGTCAGGGGCGTCAATCTTTTGTTCTGGACACTGATTGTGGTCGTATTCGGCAGCCTTCTGGGCGAGCTGCTCGGCGTCTATCAGCTGCTCGGAAATTTCTGGTTTTGGCTGGGCAACCAGGGTTGGGAATACCTCGACCTGGGGCGTGCCTGGCAACTCCTTCTGGCATTGGGTCTGGTTTTCTGGCTTTATCTCCTTTTCAGGGAGATCGGACCGGCTCGAAGAGATCCGGAACGAAATCAGATTTCGTCTCTGTTTCTTTTTACCGCCATAGCCATTCCCCTCTTTTACCTGCCGGCCATGTTTTTCGGCAGCGCCAGCAACTTCTCGGTGGTGGATAACTGGCGTTTCTGGATCATACATCTCTGGGTGGAAGGCTTTTTTGAGCTGTTCGCAACGGTAATGGTCGCCGTAATATTTTTCCAACTTGGCCTCATTACCCAGATCACCGCTTCACGGGTCGTGTATCTGGATGCCATCCTTTACCTCGGCAGCGGTATTGTCGGGACCGGACACCACTGGTACTGGTCCGGACAATCTACTGCCACCATGGCACTTGCGGCAATGTTCTCCGCAATGGAGGTCGTGCCACTCACACTGCTGACCCTCGATGCCTGGGACTTTATAAAAGTGACAAGATCGCAATGCGATACCTGCAACAGGGAGATGATTGTCCCTCACAAATGGACGTTCTATTTCCTTATAGCCGTTGGCTTTTGGAATTTCGTCGGCGCCGGGATTTTCGGTTTTCTCATAAATCTGCCTATAGTCAGTTATTTCGAGGTGGGTACCATGCTCACACCAAATCACGGCCATGCCGCGATGATGGGGGTATTCGGCATGTTGGCTATCGCGCTTATTGTTTTTGCCATACGGCAGATATCAACGGATGATCAATGGATGAAAACGGAAAAATATATTCGGGTTTCATTCTGGGGGCTGAATGCGGGACTTGGTCTGATGGTTGTAACGAGTCTCTTCCCCGGGGGAGTGCTGCAGTTTGTGGATGTCTTGAACAACGGCTACTGGCATGCCAGGGGACCGGAGTTTCTGAATTCCATCAGGATTTTTGAATGGCTGCGCCTTCCTGCGGATATCATTTTTATTGCTCTGGGCGCTTTCCCCCTGCTGATCGCGTCATTTCTGACCTGGCGATCCTTTAGAGAGAATTCCCAGGCGTAATAGACTACCTCTCTTTTTCCGGCTTTCCCTTAGTAGCGTAGATATCTTTGCCAGGCTCCATCTTTTTCACTGGTCCGGGGCACGGTCAATAGCGTTTCTCGTGCGGTGACAAAATGTATACCCTCTGGGGGGTCGCCTGACAGACTTCGCAGGGGTAGGAAGAATGATAATCTTATCCGTACGTACGAACAAATCAGGTTTTATATATCCAGATTCGATACGTTGAGCGCGTTATGTTCGATGAAATCCCGACGCGGCTCCACCTGGTCGCCCATGAGCACGGTGAAGACGTTGTCCGCCTCCACGGCGTCCTCGATCTTCACCTGGAGCAGGGTCCGGTTGGTCGGCTCCATGGTGGTCTCCCAGAGCTGGTCGGGGTTCATCTCGCCCAGACCTTTGTAGCGCTGGATGTTGAGGCCCTTCTTGGCGCTCTCCATGAAGAAGGAGAGGAGCTCCAGCCCTATGCTGGTTGAAAACAGTTCCTTCCCTTCGCTGGACACCACGGCCCGGCCGCTGCCGAAGATGTCCCGCACCTTGCGGAAACTGTCGTACAGCAGACCGTATTCGTAGGAGCCGAGCAGGTCCACCGTGTGGCTGTCCAGGGCTATGCGCAGGTTGTCGAGCCGGACGATGATGCGACCGTCCGGCATTACCGTGGCGTCGGCGCCCGGATACACATCGGCGATGTTGACCAGGCGCGGCGCCAGCCCCTCCAGGTCCTCGATGCCGCCCCGGATTCCGAGCCGGAGCAGGACCCTCACCAGGTCTTCGTTGATTCCCTTTCTGACGAACTTGTCCAGCAGGGTCCGGTATTCGACCAGCTGCCTGAGGAGGGGGATGATCTGTTTGCCGGTGTAGCTCTTGGAGCCGTCCTCCAGGAACAGGGTCATGTCCTCGGTTCCCTCCTCCAGCAGGTAGTTCTGCATGGCCGCCTCGTTGCGCAGGTACAGCTCCTTCTTTCCCCGCTTGACCTTGTAGAGGGGGGGCTGGGCGATGTAGAGGTGGCCCCGCTCCACGATTTGAGGCATCTGGCGGAAGAAGAAGGTGAGCAGCAGGGTGAGGATGTGGGAGCCGTCAACGTCGGCGTCGGTCATGACGATGATGCGGTGGTAGCGAAGCTTCGCTATGTCGAAATCGACCTTTCCGATGCCGGTGCCAAGGGCCGTGATCAGGGTACCGATCTCCTGGGAGGAAAGCATCTTGTCGAAGCGGGCCTTCTCCACGTTCAGTATCTTTCCCTTGAGGGGGAGTATTGCCTGGAACTTGCGGTCCCGCCCCTGCTTGGCGCTCCCGCCGGCGGAGTCGCCCTCCACCAGGTAGAGCTCGCACAGGGCCGGGTCGCGCTCCTGGCAGTCGGCAAGCTTGCCCGGGAGGTTGGAGATGTCCAGGGCGCCCTTGCGCCGAGTCAGCTCCCGGGCCCTGCGGGCCGCCTCCCGGGCCCGGGCCGCGTCGATGGACTTCTCCAGGATCCGCTTGGCGATGGCCGGATTCTCCTCCAGGAACAGGGCGAGCTTCTCGTTCATCAGCGATTCCACGTACCCCTTTACCTCGGAGTTTCCCAGCTTGGTCTTGGTCTGGCCCTCGAACTGGGGCTGGGGGATCTTCACTGAGATGACCGCCGTGAGCCCCTCCCGCAGGTCCTCGCCGGAGATGGAGACCTTGACGTTCTTGAGCAGGTTGTTGTTGGCGGCGTAGCTGTTCATGGTCCTGGTGAGCGCGGCCCGGAAGCCGACCAGGTGGGTGCCCCCCTCATGGGTATTGATGTTGTTGGCGAACGAAAATACCTTCTCGTCGTAGGAATCGTTGTACTGGATGGCGATCTCCATGTCGACGCCCGACTTTTCGCCCCGGATGTAGATAGGTTTCGGATGGAGTGGGGTGCGGTTCCTGTTCAGGAATTCCACAAAGGAGACGATCCCTCCTTCATAGTGGAACTCGTGCCGTTTGCCGTCTTCCCGTTCGTCGGCGATGGTAATTTTCACGCCGGCATTGAGAAACGCCAGCTCCCGCAGCCGCTGGGACAGGACGTCGAAAGAGAACTCGGTGGTCTCGAATATCTCGGTGTCGGGCTTGAAGTTGATGGTGGTGCCGCGCTTCTTGGTCTCCCCCGCCACGGTCAGCGGCCCCTGGGGCTCGCCACGGCGGTAGGACTGCCGGAACAGCTTTCCGTCCCGCCGGATCTCCAGTTCCAGCTGGCCGGAGAGGGCGTTCACCACCGAGACCCCCACGCCGTGCAGACCGCCGGAGACCTTGTAGGACGAGTTGTCGAACTTGCCGCCGGCATGGAGCACCGTCAGCACCACCTCGGCGGCCGACCTCCCCTCGGTCGGGTGGATGTCGGTCGGAATGCCGCGGCCGTTGTCCACCACCGTGACCGACCCGTCCAGGTGGATGATGACGTTGACCTCGTCGCAGTGACCGGCCAGGGCTTCGTCTATGGAGTTGTCCACTATCTCGTACACCAGGTGATGGAGTCCCTGGGAAGAAGTGGAACCGATGTACATGGCAGGACGCTTCCGCACCGCTGCGAGCCCTTCGAGAACCTTGATCTTGTCGGCACCATAATCGTTTGTGACGTTGTCAGACATGCGCTACCTCAGTGAAAACCCTTCCGTCGTGCACCGGAAAGGTGGAATAGTTGCGAATCCCGGACAGATGTATATTGTCCAGGCCGGTGGTGGTGATGAAAACCTGCATATCCTTTTCCCTCAGAAACCTCATAAAATTGCCGTTCCGATCCCGGTCCAGCTCGGAGGTCATGTCGTCCAGCAGCAGGAGGGGAGGGTTGCCCCACCTTCGCTTCAGGTACTCGATCTCCGCCATCTTCAGGGCAAGGACGAAGCTGCGCTGCTCCCCCTGGGATGCGTGGTGACTCAACGGCCTGTTGTTCAGCAGGCACTCCAGGTCGTCCCGGTGCGGGCCGGTCAGGGTCGTTCCCCTGCGGAGCTCTTCCGGAATCCTCTTTTCCAGGGTGTCCCTGAGGGAGCGGGCAAGGGCCGCAACGGAGCGGTCCGGCGTATCCGCCCGGGACCGGTAGCGGATCAGCGCTTCCTCTCCGGCACCGGCGATGCGACGGTAAAACTCGCCCAGAAGTCCGCATATCTCGTCCGTAAACGACTCCCTCTTCACCATCAGGCGGGCGCCGGTATCGGCCAGCCTTTCCGTCCAGGCGTCCAGACCGTCACGCTCTCCCAGCTTCAGGAGGGCGTTGCGGTTTTTCAGGGTGCGGCAGTACTCGTGGTGAATGGAGAGATAGCCGGTGTCTCCACTGAATACCGCCCGGTCCAGATACCTGCGCCGGACCTCCGGCAACCCCCGGACCATGGCTATGTCCTCGGGTGAAAACACCACCATGTTGAGGTTGCCGAAGAAATCGGAAGGGCGGACCACCGGTTTGCCGTCGATAAAGGCCTTTTTACCGGATTCCATGATGGACAGGGCGATCTCGCGGCTGACGGAGCCCCTGAATCCCCTCCCCTTGATGAGGGAGGAGGTTGAGCCGTACGTTATCAGGTCGCCGTTTCTCCCCATCCGGAACGATTTCATGGTCCCGAGCAGGAATATGGACTCGAGCAGATTCGTCTTTCCCTGGGCGTTTTTCCCGACAATGATGTTGAATCTGTCACTGAAGGAGAGTTCGGCTTCCCTGATGTTTCTGAATGAACGAATCTGGATAGTGTCTAATTTCATGAAACAGTCGCGGCATGAAAAAGGCCGCTCCGTACGAGAGGCCTTTCCTCGGGCTTCCGTTGTCGGAGCAGCGCGGCGGTCAGACCCGCATCGGCATGATGACCGAGAGAAACCCTTTTCCCTGGTGCGGCTTCAGCACCGCGGGAGACAGTTCGTCCTTCAGTTCCAGATTCACCGACTCCTCCCCGATGGCGGACAGGACGTCGATGAGGTAGCGGGCGTTGAACCGGATGGATATGTCCGGTCCCGTATAGTCAACCTCCAGGGTCTCCCTGGCGTCACCCAGCTCCGGGTTGCTGGCCGAGATCTCCATGACGCCGTCCTTCAGCTCCATCATGATCCCCTTGAATTTCTCGCTGGAGAGGATCGACATCCTGCGGAGCGAATGGAAGAAGTCCTCCCGGTTGATGGTGACGCTCTTGTCGTTGTCGGACGGGAGCACCCTGGTGTAGTCGGGGAAGTAACCGTCCACCAGCCTCATGAGCACCAACGTATCGTTCTTCTTCAGGACTGAACTGTTGTCCAGGAACGAGAGCATTATCTCGTCGTCATCGTCTTCCGTGAGCTTCTTCAGTTCGAATATCCCCTTTTTCGGGAAGATGACGCCGTTTTTCAGGTCGCTGGACGAGACCGGAGGAATCTCCCGTTCGGCCATGGAGAGGCGATGGCCGTCGGTGGCGACCATCCGCAGTATGGTTCCGGATTCCTGCTCCATCGCCTTGACGAAGATCCCGTTGAGGTTGTACTTGGTCTCGTCATGGCAGATGGCAAAGGAGGTCATTTCCACCATTTCCCGCATGAGCGAGCCGTTCAACCTGATAAAGGTGTTGTCGTTGATGGCGGGGAAAAAAGGAAATTCTTCCGGGGACAGGCCGACCAGGTTGAAGTGTGCCTTGCCGCAACGGAGGTCGACCCAGTCGTTTTCCCTGGTGGAGAAACGGATCTCGGCTTCCGGCAGCTCCTTGATAATCTCATAGAGCTTCTTGGCGGAAACGGTAATCCTTCCCTCCTTCACCACGTCCGCCGGGTAGGAGCTCTTCATTCCCACCTCCAGATCGGTGGCAACGATGTCTATTCTCTCGGGATGTGCGTCTATCAGCACGTTGGAGAGGATAGGCATGGTCTTCCTGTTTTCGACGATCCCCTGAACCCGCTGTAACGCTTTGAGAAAGTTGTCTTTGGCGATGGCGAATTCCATGATACCTCCGGTAGAAAAGCAGGTAAACGACTATTGACTATTGTTTTTTTAAGAAGTTCAGTAGTAAAAAGTAGCTGCTGTGGATTTGTTGAAAATCGGTTTATGGCCCGTACGGCAAGGTTTTCGGGCTGTTGAAAAAAATGTTCGTACGGGATGCGTTGCGGCGAGTTTATCAACAGCGGGAAATTTTTTCCACAGATCTCTTTCCCTTACCCACAACTTATCCGCTCTATTCCAACAGGCCGCGCCTGATGGTCTCAACGGTATTTTTCAGCTCGTTATCCGAGGAAACGAGCCTGGTAATCTTCTTGAAGGAATGGATGATCGTGGAGTGATCCTTCCCCCCGAATTTTTCGCCAATCTCCGGATAGGAGGACTTGGTGAGTTCCCGGCAGAGAAAAATTGCTATCTGGCGCGGTATGACCACCGTCTTCAGGCGCTTGTCCGACTTCAGGTCCGATACCTTGATATTGAAATACTCGGAGACGAATTTCTGGATCATCTCCACGGATATTTCGCGGTTTTTCTCAACGATGATGTCCTTCAGGACCTCCTTGGCCATGGATAGGGTAATCTCGTTGCCGGTGAGGCTAGCGAACGCGCCGAGGCGGATCAGCATCCCCTCCAGTTCGCGGATGTTGCTGGTGGAGCTGGAGGCAAGGAACAGGGCCACGTCGTCGGGCAGCAGGATGTGGTCGATTTCCGATTTCTTCTTTAAGATAGCCACCTTTGTTTCCATATCGGGCGGCTGAATGTCGGCGATGAGACCCCATTCGAAACGGGAGCGGAGCCGTTGCTCAAGCCCTGCCATGTCCTTGGGGAACTTGTCAGAGGTGACAACTATCTGCTTATGGGATTCGTGGAGGGAATTAAAGGTGTGGAAGAATTCTTCCTGGGTGGCCTCCTTACCGGCCATGAACTGGATATCGTCGATCAACAAAACATCCATACTTCTGAATTTATTACGGAACTCCTCCATTTTCTTGTAACGGATGCAGTTGATCATCTCGTTCATGAATTTTTCGGAGGTATAGAGGCAGACGCGCGCCGAGCTGTTGACTCCCTGGATGTAATTGCCGATGGCGGTGAGGAGATGGGTCTTGCCGAGACCGACACCGCCGTAGATGAACAGGGGATTGTAATTAGTTGCAGGCTTGTTCGCCACCGCCTGGGCCGCTGCGTGTGCGAACTGGTTTCCCGCACCACAGACAAAGGTCTCGAAGGTGTATTTCGGGTTGAGATTGGAACAGAAGTCCGGATTGACCCGGTTGTCCTGTGAAACTGCCGGCTCCTGGAAAGGGACGGAGTCGACCGGCGGTGATGGGGTATCCTGCGCTCCCTTGGGGGAGATGCGCATTTCAACGACGATTTTTTTCTGAAGGATGGCGGAAACCGCCTCTTCGATCATTGACAGGTAGTTTTCCCTGACCATTTCCCTGAAGAAATTGTTGGGAGCCTCCAGATACAGCACGCTCCCTTGCGCGTCAAGGAAATTGAGCGGCTGGATCCAGGTGGTGAAGGTGTGGGGAGTAAGGACCTTCTCCATATTGGAAAGAACTTCAAGCCAAACCTTTTCCATAGAACAAATCTTCTCGAGCCGGGGAAGGTTTATAAACAGTTTTTTCAACAGTTGTTGAAAAACCGAATATATTAATAAAATTGGAAGGTTACAAGGATTAATGGATCCGGGGAGCAGAGCTTTTTCCCCAGCCGGGAAGTTATGAACACTACCAGAGACGCCTCTAATTTGCAAGGCTAATTTTTCCGCGGAAAGTAAATTTCAGCTTGACAATAAGCTCTGGTTACAGTTAAAAATAACATTTCTCTTTACACGAAGATCAATCCGTACCAGGGGAGTCTGCGAATATGAAAAGAACCTTTCAGCCAAGCAATATTTCGAGAAAAAGAACCCACGGCTTTCTTGTCCGCATGTCCACCAAGAACGGCAGGCTGGTAATCAAGCGGCGACGCGCCAAGGGGCGGAAGAGACTGTCTGTCTCCATCGCGAGCAAGTAAGGTATTGTGGATAATTCCCTTCGCGGGGAAGACAAGCTCCTTAAGCGGAGGGATTATGAGCATCTTTCCGCTTCGGGAAAGAAGTTTCACACGCCCCATTTCATCGTGGTCTGGTCCGAGGACGGCGTAGGCCGCGCCAGGATCGGGATAACCGTGAGCCGCAGGGTTGGAAACGCAGTGACGCGGAACCGGGTCAAGAGGCTCGTCCGCGAGTACTTCAGGCTCCACAAGCACTGCTTTATCGCTGCCGATTTCAACATCATCGCGAAAAGGGGCGCCGAGAATCTGACTTTTCATGAACTTTGCACCGAGTTGGAAAAGGCTGTCCAGCGCATCCGGAATCTGAAATGATCAAACGGTTGCTGATCAAGACAATCGGTCTGTATCAGAAGTTTGTTTCCCCCTTTCTGGTGAACGCCTGTCGTTTTTATCCCACCTGTTCCCACTATTCCATACAATCGCTGGAAAAGCACGGCCTTTTCAAGGGTATCGTCCTCACGTGCGCAAGGCTCCTCAAGTGTCATCCCTTTCATCCGGGTGGCTACGATCCCGTACCCTAGCCCGTAGGAGTTTTCATGGAAAAACGAGCGTTAATCGCGGTAGTGCTCTCACTGGGATTTTTTTATCTCTATTCCATGCTGTTTCCGGCACCGGAGAAGAAGGCCGTCCAAAAACCGGTTCAGCAGTCGGTCTCTGCCGCTTCACAGACAGTCAGCCCTCCCCCGCTCCGGCAGCCCGTGACCCCGGTTTCCATCCAGTCCAAAGACATTGTCGTGGAGACGGACCTGTACACGGCGGTCTTCACCAGCCAGGGCGCGGCCCTCAAAAGCCTGGTACTGAAACAGTACCGGGAGACATCCGGTCATGACGGAAAACCGGTCCAGCTGGTTTCGGAGACAAACGCCCAAGGGTTCGGGCTCAAGACCGAGTCGTCCGCCCTTGGTCTCTCTGCTGCGGCCGTCTACGCCGAGAGCGCCGATTCTCTCAGCGTCTCGGGCACGGACAGAAAAACCCTGGAGTTTCACTGGACTTCTCCCCAGGGCGTTACAGTCACCAAGAACTATACGTTTACGGGTAACGGCTATGCCATTCTGCTGGACACTAGGGTAACAAACAGCAGTGCGGCCAAGATTTCCGGCGCGCTGAATCTGGTCCTGCCGTATCCGTCTCAACCCAGGAGCAAGGAGAGCCGTTTCGAGGTCAACGGCGCAGTGACCCTGGACAATGGAAAATTTTTAACGGTTCCGGTCAAGGATATAGCTGAAAAACCGAAGAATTTCGATGCAGGCGTAGCCTGGACCGGTTATGCCGACAAGTATTTTCTGTCAGCGGTGCTCGCCCAGGACAACAGCATCGGTACGGTGCACATAGGCAAGGGAGCCGGAAGCTACATAGATACCACCATAGCTTCCCCCCCCTTCGAGCTTCTCCCGGGTCAGACCAGCTCGATCGGTTACCGTCTCTTCTTCGGACCGAAAGACGTGGACATTCTGAAGGCACAGGGGCAGGGGCTCGAGAGCTCGCTGGACCTGGGCTGGTTTGAGGCCATCGCCAAGCCGCTCCTCTATACCCTGAAATTCTTTTATAAATACACGCACAATTACGGCATCGCCATCATAATCATAACCGTGATTATCAAGCTGCTGTTCTTCCCGCTCACCCACAAGAGCTACAAGTCCATGAAGGACATGCAGAAGCTTCAGCCGAAGATGAACGAGCTGAAGGAAAAGTACAAGGACGACCGCGAGTCCATGAACCGGGCGGTGATGGAGCTCTACCGCACCAACAAGGTCAACCCCCTTGGGGGATGCCTGCCGATGCTGGTCCAGATTCCGGTCTTTTTCGCCCTGTACAAGGCCCTGATGTACTCCATCGAGCTCCGCCACGCCCCGTTCATGCTCTGGATAACCGACCTGTCCGCCAAGGACCCTTACTACGTCACCCCGATCGTCATGGGCGCGACCATGTTCATCCAGCAGAAGATGACCCCGTCCTCCATGGATCCTATCCAGGCCAAGATGATGCTGGCGCTTCCCATCGTCTTCACCTTCATGTTCCTGAACTTTCCGTCGGGCCTGGTCATCTACTGGTTGGTCAACAACATCCTCACCATAGGGCAGCAGGTCTACATCAACCGGACGGTTAAGGATTGAGGGATCAGACAGGGATGTACCGGAAAGACACGATAGCCGCCATCAGCACTCCGGTAGGCGAGGGGGGAATAGGTATCGTTCGGGTGAGCGGGGCCGAAGCGGAACTGGTGGCGGCCAGGATATTCAGCAAGAAAGGGAGCGGTGGCCTTGAGAGCCACCGCTTTTATTATGGGGAGATCCGGGATCCGGACAACGGCGAGGTTGTCGACGAGGCGATGGCGGTTCTCATGCGCGCGCCCCGCTCCTATACCCGCGAAGACGTGCTGGAGATCCAGTGTCACGGTGGATACCTGCTGGTACGGAAGGTGCTGGAGCTGGTCCTCCGGCACGGCGCCCGACCGGCCGAGCCGGGGGAGTTCACCAGGAGGGCCTTTCTCAACGGCCGGATAGACCTCCTCCAGGCCGAGGCGGTCATGGAGGTGATTCGGGGCAAGACCGAGGCCGCCCTGGCCCTGGCCCAGCACCAGCGCGAAGGGCTCCTGTCGCGGAGGATCGATCGGGTCAAGCAGGGGATCGTCACCTCCCTGGCCTTCATCGAGGCGTACCTGGATTTTCCCGAAGACGACATCGTGCTCCCCGACTGCCGGGAGATCGAGTCAGCAGTCCGCGAGTCGCTGGTCCGCATCGACGAGCTGCTGGACGGATTCGGCCAGGGAAAGGTCATCCGCGAGGGGGTGTCGGTCCTCATAGCCGGCAAGCCGAACGTGGGCAAGTCCAGCCTGCTGAATACCCTGCTGCGGGAAAAGCGCGCCATCGTCACCTCGGTTCCCGGCACCACCCGGGACATCATCGAGGAGGTCGTGAACATCAAGGGGCTGCCGGTCACGCTCCTCGATACGGCCGGGATCCGCGACACCGAGGACGAGATAGAGCAGGAGGGGATGCGGTTGACCCTGGAGAAAATCCCGCTGGCGGACCTGATACTCTTTGTCGTGGACGCCTCCAGGCCTTTTGATAATGAAGATATGTTAATAATGCATGCGGTTGCAGGTCGTACCTTCATCTTGGTGTGTAACAAGTCCGACCTGCCGTCGGTCGCCGACCTGCCGGAAGGGCTGAAAGCCGCCAACACGGTCACGATCTCGGCCAGAAGCGGAGCCGGGATCGACGATCTCCGCGAGGCCATTTTTTCGCTCTTCATCCGCGGCGCCGCACTGGACGGCAGGGAATTCACCGCTCTGTCGCAGGTCCGGCACCGGGATGCCCTCGAACGGGCGAAGCGTCATCTCCAGTCGTTTCTCCGTGCCTTCCAGGCCGGGACGGCCCTGGAGTTCGTTGCCCTCGACCTGCGCGATGCCCTGGGCGCGCTCGGCGAAGTGACCGGAGAGACTACACCGGACGACATTCTGGACCAGATTTTTTCCAGATTCTGCATCGGTAAGTAGCAAACGTTCCACGTGGAACATGGCTCATAAAGGCCCTGTTTAAGGCCTTTCGCAGAATGAATGCAAACTGATCATGCTGCGTGGGAAAAGAGGGGAAGGTTGTATTTAAGAGACGCACAGCCGAGTTCGTTTTCGAGGTAATGCGGTGGTTGTCTATCAAAAACACTACGACATCATAGTGGTCGGGGCCGGGCACGCCGGGTGCGAGGCGGCCCTGGCCGGCGCGCGCATGGGATGCAGCACGCTGCTGCTGTCCATCAACCTGGACGCCGTAGCGCTCATGTCCTGCAACCCTGCCATCGGCGGACTGGCAAAGGGGCACCTGGTCAAGGAGATCGACGCCCTGGGGGGCGAGATGGCGAAGAACATCGACGCCACCGGTATCCAGTTCCGTATCCTGAACACCAGAAAGGGGCCGGCGGTCAGGGCCTCCCGCGCCCAGGCCGACAAACAGCTCTACCGGCTGCGCATGAAGCGGGTCCTGGAAAACCAGGAAAACCTCTCCATGAAGCAGGGGGAGGTGACCGGCCTGTACGTGGAGAACGGAACTGTACTCGGAGTGGACACCAGGGTCGGGGTCCGTTTCATGGGAGAGACCGTCATCCTCACCACCGGCACCTTTCTCAGGGGCCTCATCCATGTGGGCCTGACCAGATACGCGGGAGGCCGTGCCGGCGATCTGCCGGCTGAGGGACTTTCTGATTCGCTCCGTGAATTCGGGTTCGAGATCGGACGGCTCAAGACCGGTACCCCTGCCAGACTGGACGGCCGCACCATCGACTTCAGCCGTCTTGAGGTCCAGCACGGCGACGACCCGCCGGTCCCGTTTTCCTTTTCGACGGAGCGGATCGACCGGCCCCAGCTGCCGTGCCACATTGCCTACACCAACCAGCGCACCCACGATATCATCCGGGCTAATCTGGACCGCTCCCCGCTCTACGGCGGGGTCATTGAGGGAGTCGGGCCGCGCTACTGCCCCTCCATTGAGGACAAGGTGGTCCGCTTCCCGGAAAAGGAGCGGCACCAGACCTTTCTGGAGCCGGAGGGGGCCGACACGGTGGAGATCTATCCGAGCGGCCTTTCCACCTCGCTTCCCATCGACGTACAGTTTTCCCTGTACCGCTCTATCGAGGGTCTGGAACAGGTCGAGATCGTACGCCCGGCCTATGCCATCGAGTATGACTACGTGGATCCGATCCAGATCCATGCCTCCCTGGAGACCAAGCCGGTCAGGAACCTGTACCACGCGGGTCAGATCAACGGCACCTCCGGCTACGAGGAGGCGGCCGCCCAGGGGCTGATGGCAGGGATCAATGCGGCTCTCAGGGTCAAGGGGAGAGATCCGCTGGTGCTGGGAAGAGGAGAAGCGTACATCGGAGTGCTGATCGACGATCTCGTCACCCTTGGTACCAGGGAGCCCTACCGAATGTTCACTTCCCGGGCCGAGTACCGCCTGCTGCTGCGGGAGGACAACTCGGATCTCAGGCTCAGGGAAAAGGGGTCCGCGGTGGGGCTTGTCCCCGAGGAGGATTATCAAAGGTTTCAGGAAAAGAGAAAGATGATCGGCGAGGAGCTGGAGCGGTTGAAAACGACGCGGCTCGCGCCGACGGATGCGGACCCTGCCTTTCTGGAGGAACACGGACTTGGGGAACTGCAGAACGCCTTAAGCTACGAGCAGTTGCTCCGCAGACCTGAATTTTCCTACAGGGATCTGGAAAGGATCGACATCGGCTGCCGCGGTCTCCCGGAAGCGGTCCGGGAGCAGGTGGAGATCCAGATCAAGTACCAGGGATACATCGACCGTCAGCTGCAGCAGATTGACCGCTCCGCCAAGTTGGAATCCAGCAGGATTCCTGAAGGTTTCGATTACGGCACCCTCAAGGGGCTTTCCAGCGAGGTCCGGGAAAAGCTGATCCGGTTCCGGCCCGATACCCTGGGCCAGGCGTCCCGCATCCAGGGGATCACGCCGGCCGCCATCTCCATACTCTCGGTAGCCATCAAGGCGGGACGGGGAAAATGAACCGGGGGTCGTCGGAACTCCTCGAAAGGTGTGCGGCCGAGCTGGGGATAGAGATCGGTCCCAACGAGCTCGGCCGGTTCGGCAGCTTCGCCGGCGAGCTGAAAAAGTGGAACCGCAAGGTAAACCTCACCGCCATCAGGGATGACCGGGACATCGTGATCAAGCACTTTGCCGACTCCCTGACCCTGCTCCGCACGGTCACACAGACCGGATCGCTGCTGGACCTGGGCTCCGGCGGCGGCTTCCCCGCCATACCCCTCAAGATCATGCTTCCAAAACTGTCGGTCGTCTCGGTGGAGGCGGTGGAGAAAAAGATCCTGTTCCAGCGCCACGTGGCCAGGCTTCTTCATCTGCACGACTTTGCCGCGCTCCATGTGCGGGGCGAGGAGCTGGCGAAAAATTACGCCTCCCATTTCGACTGTGTCGTGTCCAGGGCATTTTCCGATCTGCCCTACTTCGTCACCCTTGCGCTCCCCCTCCTCAAGGATTCCGGTCGCATCATCGCCATGAAGGGGAAGGAGGGGAGGGAAGAGGCTGAGACGGCCGGAAAACAACTGGCCGACCTGGGCGCCGGGGTCATCGATTGCATCCGTCTCAAGCTTCCGGTCAGCGGTGATGTCAGGTATCTGGTGGTCATGGGAAAAGTCGGCGCAAAAAACATTCGGTAAAGTGAATTTCGTAATAAACAGGCGTAAAATTCCTTTACGCCGACTTGTGGCATGAGAGAAGGTCTAAACATGGGGTCGTTGCAGAAAACCCATTAGAAGCGAAATTTAGAAGCCTGTTTTTTGGGCAGTTTCAAAATTAGCCGTACCTGGCCGTTCACCAGCAACACTCGCCAACCGTCCGGCAGACGAGCACTCCTCTCCTCGGTCGAACGCTTTGGCTGGGCGCGGTTGAGAGTTCTTTCTGGTCCCAAGCGCAACGGATTACTTTCTTGATAACGGGTAAACCGCTGACACTTCTCCCAGCCTGTCACCCGAGAAGCACCACATGTTCCATCCCAGCCGCGGACCGTGCGAGTCGCCGAGACGTATCGGTTCGGCCTCGCCGGCTGCCAGGACCAGCTCAAGATCGAATTCCAGTGGAGTCGTGACGTACATCCTCACAAGGGCGGCCAGTTGTTCGCGGCGGGAGGCGCCCGGCAGAAAAGAGTCAAACTCGCTTTTCGTCAGTGTTCCAATCCGAATGCGGAATTTTCCCGACCGGTCCACCACCTCTTTCCCCAGGAATGTGTCCACCCCAAGACGGCAATTGGCCATCCCTATACGCATGCGCTGGTCAGGAGGAATCGGGACATTCCGCCGTATGCACTGGATAACGGAAATCCGGTCCATCCCCATGGCGTCACGCAAGAGAATTTCCAAGCCAGCAGCGGAACGCGGAAACATGGTCAGGAGCCCGATATAACGCGCAAGCGACCAGGCATCCGGCAGCCATTCCACGGGTCCCTGTTCACCCAATCCCGCAAGGCAGAGGAGCTTTTCCCTCTCCCCCCGGTCCTGCTCCTCCTCCACCCTTATGAACATGCGGTACTTGCACCAGCAATGAAAATAGAGGGAATAAAGCCTTTGATGTATTATGTCCAGAAAGGCGCGACAGGCAGCACTGTCTTCCGGATCCTCCTCCATGAGATCCTCCGTATAGAAGGTGGGGAGGGGGGACGTCGATCCGTACAGTCCCATGAAGGTGGCCGTCACCAGGAAACCGGCTCCGTCAACGCCTTCAGGTTCGATTTGAGCCACATCCGAGGCCGGAAAGACCAGAGAGAGTTCGGGCCGGACGCGTACACGGCCCTGATCCAGTGCTCCTGGGCCGAGGAGGGCGTGCATAAGGCGCATGACCTGCACGAAGGAAAACCGGTGACCGTTATGGAGCAGGTCGTTGATCAGAGCAGGGGCTGATGTCCGAGTCGTGGCGGCCATTGGAAGCTCTCTCCTTTCAGATCCTCATATATTGTGATCCGGGTGAAGGTGTTGATGGATGCGCATATCCCCAGGAACCGGTCCAGCACGCATCCGAACAGGAACAGGTCTCCCGGCCCGGCGAAATGGTCCTGACGCAGTCTGAGCCTGACTTCACGGCCACGCATCATGACCCCGCCGACGAGGCGGTCGCACGGCTGTTCCTGTACCTCTTCTATTCCGGCGATCCTTTTCCTGTTGGCGGCGACCACGGGGGTTTGCCGGTTCTCGGGAAACAGGTACAGCTCAAGGGCCGACCGGAGGTTTGCCGCATTTGCCAGGGTTAGGTAGTTGATTGCCAGGTGGGATGTGAGCCGCCAGGGGAGACCGGGCTCCAGGGGGGGCAGAACCGCCGGCGTTACATTGGTGATGTTCCGAAACGATACGTTGGCCGGCGTGTCATCGGTTTGTACGCACACATCTCCAATCCGGAGCCTTTCCGGCAGGGTACCGTTGGTGCAGGTCAGACCGATGGTCAGGGTTTCGTTTGCCGGTGGAATGCATCCTTGCGGGTATGACACGGTGAGATAGACGTCGTAGCCGGCGCGGACCGGCGACCTTTGCAGGCTTGTGTGGAAGGCCGGTGCGTTCCCGCCAGCGGAGTGGAACAGCTCGAACGGGGCGTACTCGCGCCGCCGCGCGGTTCCTCGCATGAAGCCGGTTAAGCAGTCCACGGAGAAAACCTGGAAGTGGGAGGGGTCGTCGCCGCATGGACGGACCAAATAGCGGTCCTTGCGGTTGTCCATGGAAACGGGATCCGCGTCATGGGCGAAGATGTTAACGGCCGGAACCGCGAACAGGGCGAAGTTGTCCCGGGTGACCCTGGGCGCTTCGGGCAGGACATCGCCGAATTCTATGCCGATGGAGAACTGTCTCCCCTCACCCCTGTCCAGCCAGCGTTCCCATCCGGAAATGTCGAAACACATGAATTTTCCCGGAAAGGTGAAATACTCCTGCAGGAGCCTGAAGCCGGGAAAGGCGTGTGGCGGGTATGGAATCATCGCTTCCTCGTCCGAAAAGCCCGCAGGTTGAAGACAAGCCGCAGGGAGGGTAACGGGTCTGCCGCCGTCGGCGGGCGACAGGACGATCTGCTTTACGCAGCGGCTGAAAAGCTTATAAAGGTCAGAGGCGGGAACGTGATCGCCTGCAAGGTAGATACGCAGTTTTCCCGGCCGCCACTGGGAGAGGGGAATCCCCTGCAGCGCCATGGACAAGATTATTGCCGCCGACCGGCCTGGAGGGCAGACAAAGGAGGCGTTCTCCAGCTCCAGTGGATGGACCTCCACGGCACAGGTGGTGGAAAACCCGCAACGGGTTCCGTCAACGGGCACGGACAGCAGCCTTGTCCCCCGGGGAACGGTCACGGTCTGTCTGAGAGAAGGGGCAGGAGTGAAGACAACCATGGTGGCGGCGGGAATCGGCCGCAGGTAGTGCGGCATGACGAGATGCATAAGATCGTGGATGATCTCGGGAAAATCATCGTCCAGCTTCTGCCGCAGCAAGGCGGTCTGGAAGGCCACCCCTTCCAGCAGCCGTTCCACATCCGGGTCGGCGGACGGGCCGCCGAGGAACGGCGCGAGCGCCGGATAGGCTTCGCCGAACTCGGCTCCCAGCGCCTTGAGCCTGCTCAACTCTTCACGGAAATATCGTTTGAACATGAATTTTCTCCCGCCACGACTCGCGCATGACAAGTCATATTGTTAATAAACTCAAATACAAATCCGTGTTCCAAGAATGTCGCGGAGTTTGCCGTTAACGGAAAATCTCCCGCGCCATACGAGGGTCAGCCTTTCCTCATCAGGTTCGACGATAAGGGTGTCAAGCCACATGGCAAGATCATCAGAGCCCCCCATTCGCTGGACGGTGACCCGTGGCGTAATTCCTGGAAGATCGAAGATAAGGCGACCGTATCTATGGGCGCCCTTCACCAGCACCTGTTCGTTTCCGGCGAGATGTTTCCCCGAGGCAAGGCCGGGCGAGGCCGACGAGTAGAACCTGGTATCCAGGTCTTCCGGCGGCAGCGGGCTCACGTGCCTGCGCCAGTGTTCGTCGCAGGTGCCGGCATAGCCGGCCCGCGGACTCCAGTAAGGCGCGATCATTCCAAACCCCGACGGCACAGGCCGATCCTTCGGTTTCCGTATCGGGTGCGTCGGCGACTCCAGGTTGGGGAGCCTCATCCCGTCCGGTTCAATTTTCGTCCTGCGACCCATGAAGCCTTTGCCAACAGGGTTCTCCAGGCAGAACTCATAATGTTTCGGGTCGGGCCAGCTTGTATCGGACCCGCCGAAGGCCCGCTCGTAGACCAGGGAAATCTTTTCAAAGGGGGCAGGCCGGGACATTGAGACTATCCCGAGACACTTGATCCATATCCGCTCGCCGAATACCCTTATCGTCTTTTGTACCGGCCCCGCGGCGAGGGTCACATCAACCTGTTTTGTGCCTGCCCCAGGCGCCCAGGCGTGGCCCAGGAGGACGCAATCGGTGCCGGGTTTTTCCGGTACCATGTCGGTGTCGTACCTGAGGCTCGAGGAGCCGGGATCACCGTGGTATTCCGGCGCATGGCGGATCGGCGTCTGCTCTGCGGCGACCACCAGTTCCTTTCCTTCCCTGATCGTCCAGGTTCCCTTGACGACAACTACAAGAGACTCTGCGCCGGTTGCGTCCAT
>JARKPN010000027.1 GCA_029975275.1 Geobacteraceae bacterium
GCCACGGCCAAGAAACTGTTGGGCATCATTTATCTGACACTGAAGAACAAGTGGGTCTTTGAGGACTTTCCGAATTTCGTCCTGAAAGAGAGCTGAAAACAGAACCTTACAACCAAGAAGAGTAGATTTCTTTCATAGGAGGCAATGATGCGAACAAGGAGTTTCTCTGCGAAGGATTGGCCAGTACCTGGGCCGCACTGTCCGAACTGCAACCGACGACGCTGCTTCCTAGTGCCACGGCTCCCGCCGCCGCACCAGAAATTTTCAACATATCTCGCCGTGAAATTGGCGCCATTTTCCCCTCCTGGACTGTCAGTGTGACAGCATTTCTTGCCGTGGTCCACGGCTGTAACAAATTAATTTAGACCGCCTATGAAAAGGTTTGGCGCAGCCCGGGTGGCGTCACCGCCGCCCGATATGGAACCCCGGCTCACGGTGTCGCCTTCCATGAGCATGAGCACGGTGTACTTTTTCTCAAGGAGTGCAAAATCGTAGATATTAAGTCCGCTCACGGCCGGAATATCGTTTATTTGCGCCGTTTTCCCGTCGATTGTCTGGCCGACGCTGCACAACCCTGTCGGGCACGATGGTTACAGGATGCAGCGCTAATCATCACGTGCGTCTTCCGGATTACGACGGGACCCGGTCTGAGAGCCGGATTCACGCGCAACGCGCTGCCGGTAGACGGGGCACTCCTGATAGCGCCCCATGCAGTACATGACAATGGCCGGCACCGTTCGGCCAGTGACATTGCGGCAGTAACATTCCGCAACCGGCTGATCCGAGTATTCACAGAGATAGCCGTCACTCTTCCGTACGCTGTCCGGCGTCGTCTTGGTCATGGTGACTTGCCGTTAGCACAGTCTGCGCCAAGATATAAAACTCACAGGTTTCGGGCAATCAGGGCATGTTGAGGCGGGAATCGGGTGTGCAAAAGTGATAGTGCCTCGCAAGAATGGATAGCTGAAATCAGTAGCATGCCGAAAAGGGCGCCTGGTCGCACCGGTGAGGCGAGGCGGCTTCTCTTACTCCTCGCCGGTGCAAATCCCGTGCTTTTCGAGCCGCCGACGGAAGGTGTAGTAATTCATCCCGAGCATCGTGGCGGTTTTCATGCGCTTTCCCCCGCAGAAACGGAGCGCCTGCTCCAGCGACCATTTCTCCAGCGCGTCAATGCCGCACGGGAAAGGAGGTGGCGCCGTCGGGGTGTTGCCGTTCGCGGGCGTGGCGTTTACAGGAGGAGATTCGCCTGCCCCGGCAATCTCTGCGATGCCGATGATCGTTCCCGCGTTGAGCGCGGCGCGGCGGATGACGCTCTTCAACTGGCGGATGTTGCCGGGCCACTGCATCCTGCCGAGCAGGCATTGCGCCGCCTCGTCCAGAACCGGCAGGGGACGCCCCAGTTCTTCGCAGGCCTCCCGCAAGAACCTGAGCGCAAGGGGGAGAATGGTATCGGGCGCCTCCCTGAGGGGAGGAAGACTCAGGGTAACGTCGGCCAGCCGGTAGTACAAATCCTCGCGGAATCTGCCCGTCGCGACCTCCTGTTCCAGGTTGCGGTTGCTTGCGGCGACGACCCGCACATCCACGTTCTTTTCAACCGTGCTGCCGACGGGGGTAAAGCGTTTTTCTTCCACAACGCGCAGCAGTTTGGCCTGTACGTTGAGCGGGCATGATTCGATGTCGTCCAGAAACAGCGTCCCACCCTGGGCAGTTTCCACCAGGCCGGTCCTGGTGCGTTCGGCGCCGGTGAATGCACCCTTGACATGGCCGAAAAGTTCGCTTTCCGCCAGTTGTTCGGGGATTGCGCCGAGTTGAACGGTAACGAACTGCCGTTCGCAGCGGGGGCTGAGGCTGTGAATAATCCCGGCCAGGCGTGACTTGCCGGTTCCCGTTTCCCCCTCAAGCAAGATGCTGAACGAGGTGCGGGCAACCCGGGCGGCCTGCTCCGCAAGGGCTCTCTGGGCCGGGGCGGTGCCCAGGTGCAGTCCCAGAGATGCGGCCAGGTCTGCCGAGAGGCCGCTGATTTGCCGACGCTGCAGCACCGGTTCGGCCGTCCTGGCAATTACGGCAAGCAGTTCATCCGCATCGACCGGTTTGCGTACAAAGGCTGCCACTCCCAGTTCAATCGCCCTGAGCAGATAGGCCGTCTCGGTAAAGGCCGTGCAGAACAGGATCGGGGTGTCGGGCGAGCACTCTTTCAGCCTGGCCGCCAGCTCCAGGCCGTCCATGTGCGGCATGCGGATGTCGCTGATGACCAGGTCGGGGGGCCGTCCCGTCTCGAATGCTGCAAGGGCCGTGCGGCCATTGTCGGCCTGCAGGACCCTGTTGCAGTACAATCCCAGAAAGGCCGCGGTCTCCTGCCTGAGATCGTCTTCATCCTCGACCAGCAGGATGTCAAGGCATTTCAGGTTGGACATGGTTCTCCTCCAGCGGAAGCTCAATCCGGAATGTCGCTCCGCACGTACTCTGCTGCAAGCTCAGTTGTCCGCCGAAACTGTCTTTGACAATCATGCGGGACATATACAGGCCGATGCCCGTGCCGCCTTTTTCTTCCTTGGTGGTGAAATAGGGGTCGAATATGCGTGGAGCAATGGCGGCCGGTATGCCACAGCCGTTGTCGCTCACTTCGATAATCATGCCGCGGTTGTCTTCCGTCGAGAGTCGCACGGCGATACTTCCCTGTTTCGGGCCTCCGCTGTCGGCCCGGCATTCATGGATGGCGTCACGGGAGTTGCCCAGCAGGTTGAGTACGACCTGTTTGAATTCATTGGGGAAGCCGTTCACCAGCCTGGTTTCGCAGCCCCGGCAGGAGACGGATACCGTGATGCCGCTGCTGGCGAATTGCGGTTCGAAGAGCCGTACCGACTCGGCAATGCAGGAGAAAGGAGAAAAAGGCTCTTTTTGTTTTTCAGGCCGATAGAAGCCGCTGAACTCCTCGATGGTTTCGGACATGTACCTGACCTGACGCATGGCGTTGGCCTTGAATTCATCGAGATAGCCGGGTGTCAGGCCCTGCATCGTGCCGACGGCATGGGCCCGCTGAACGATCATTCCCAGCGTGGCAAGGGGTTGCCGCCACTGATGGGCGATGGCGCTGATCATCTCGCCCATGGCCGCCATGCGGGAGTTCTGGGCCATGAGCCGTTCATGCGACACCCACCGGTTGATTTCTTCCTCGATTCTGATTTGCAGGGATGATGCCAGCGTACGGTAACACTCTTCGCTCTGCCGCAACTCCTCCTCCACACGATCGCTGGTAAGCGACAGATAGCAGTAGGCGATCACCAGCTCCACGATGATGCCGTAAAACAGAAGCCAGAAGAGCACGTGATCCTGGGTAATCAGGGGGGTCAGGCGGGAAACGGGTGCCGTATGGAGAAAGTTCCAGGATCTGAGAGTCAGAGCGCCGATTAAGGTAATCAAAGGCAGGAGGCAGGCCGACAACATCCATTGCATGGAGTGTCGCCGGGCCATGGGATAGCAGAGCGGCTCAAAGGCGGTGCGGGCGAAAAAAACAGCCACGATACCGTAGGCAATTATGGCCCGCGCCGCGATATTGTTCACGACCAGTAGAAAATAGCTCAAGCCCAGCGTAGCGAAAAAAACGAGCGCGATATTGAGCCGGGTCATCCACCAGCGCCGCGGGATATCGTGAAACCTGACAATCCCTTCGTACAGAAGCATGGGGTGCAGCATGATGAGGGTGTTGCCGATGATCTTGGGGATAAATGGCGGCAGTGCGTTGGAGAACAGCATGGTAAGGGCGGGACCGATCGTCCAGCACGCCGTGCCGGCAATCCAGGCAACGAAACCGGCGTAGGTGGTCCGGGTCCGCCAGGCATGGGTCAGAATGAGCAGGAGGACGACATCGATGAGGATGCTGATGACGACGGTAGTGGTAGTATCAAGCATCATGGGAAACATAAACCTCGTGTGCAGTACCCCCTTGAAACCGGTCGTTCGTCAATTTCTGCAGCGTGTCGGCAACAACATGATCCCGCAGTTCCCCGGGAAACCGGCACCGATCAACGTACCCCGTGTTGCGTGAGTTCCCCGCGGTGCGGACGAGGCGCCGGAAATTCCATTATTCCACCGTGACGCTCTTGGCCAGGTTCCGGGGCTGGTCCACGTCGGTCCCCTTCATGACCGCCACGTGGTAGGCCAGAAGCTGCAGCGGCACCGCCAGGAGCACGGTTGTCAGCTGGCTGTCGCAGGGGGGTACCTCGATGGTGGCCTCGGCCTTTGAGGCCAAGTCGGTGTCGCCGGTGGTGCAGACCGCGATGACCCGGCCGCCGCGGGCGATGACCTCCTCCATGTTTGAGGCGACCTTCTCGTAGGTCTCTGTCCTGGGTGCCAGCACCACCACCGGCATGTTCTCGTCGATGAGGGCGATGGGGCCGTGCTTCATCTCGCCGGCCGGGTACCCCTCGGCATGGATGTAGGAGATCTCCTTCAGCTTGAGCGCCCCTTCCAGGGCGATGGGGTAGTTGATGCCGCGCCCCAGGTAGAGGAAATCCTGGGCGTGCATGTAGGTGCGGGCCAGCTTCTCCACCTGGCCGTTCAGCTTCAGGGTCTCGTCGATCAGGGCCGGGAGGTGGAGCAGGGAGGCCAGCATATCGCGGCCCTGTGCCCGGTCCAGGGTTCCGATGGCCCGGCCCAGCCGGACGGTGAACAGGTAGAGGGCGACGATCTGGGTGACGAACGCCTTGGTGGAGGCGACCCCGATCTCGGGCCCGGCGTGGGTGTAGACGACTCCGTCCGATTCCCGGGCGATGGACGAGTCCACCACGTTGCAGACGGCCACGTTCCGGGCGCCCCGGGATTTCCCCTCCCTGAGGGCCGCCAGGGTGTCGGCGGTCTCTCCCGACTGGGAGATCAGGATCATCAGGGTCCGGTCGTTGACGATGGGCTTCCGGTAGCGGAACTCGGAGGCGATGTCCACCTCCACCGGGATGCGGCAGTGCTCCTCGATGAGGAACTTGCCCACCAGGGCCGCGTGCCAGGATGTGCCGCAGGCGACGATGCAGACGCGTTCGACTTTTTTGAGATCGGCGTCGGAAAGCCCCAGGGCGGCCAGGTAGACGTCACCCTCCTCCTCCAGCAGCCTGCCGGTGATGGTGTCCCGTATGGCCCGGGGCTGCTCGAAGATCTCCTTGAGCATGAAATGCTTGTAACCCCCCTTTTCGGCCATGAGCGGGGACCAGTCGATGTGGCGGGCTTTCTTGTCCAGCGGCTTTCCCGCAACCGTGGAGAAGGACGCCGTCCCGTCCCGGAAGACCGCCATCTCGCCGTCCTCCATGAAAACCATCTCCCTGGTGTGAGAGAGGATGGCCGGGATGTCCGAGGCCACGAAGTATTCGTCCCTGCTCAGGCCGATGACCATGGGGGAGCCGAGCTTGGCGGCGATCAGCACGTCCGGCTCCCGCTCGCACAGGATGCAGACCGCGTAGGCGCCGCTGAGCTCCCCCAGGGCCAGGCGCACGGCCTGCTCGAAATCCGGCACGGACTTGTATTTCTCCTCCACCAGGTGGGAGATGACCTCGGTGTCGGTCTCGCTCTTGAAGGTGTGGCCCAGGCCGATGAGCCGTTCCTTCAGAGCCACGTAGTTCTCGATGATACCGTTGTGCACCACGATGAACGGGCCCGCCTTGTGGGGATGGGCGTTGGTCTCGGACGGCCTGCCGTGGGTGGCCCAGCGGGTGTGGCCGATGCCGATCCTCCCCTGGAGGGGCTCCGCGGCCAGCAGCTTCTCCAGGTTGGACAGCTTCCCCTCGCTCCGCCGCACCGTGGAACGGTACCCCTGCAGGGTGCAGATGCCGGCGGAGTCGTACCCCCGGTATTCCAGCCGTTTCAGGCCGTCAAGGATGATGGGGGTCGCTTCCTGCTCCCCTATATAGCCGACTATTCCGCACATGGATTACTCCTTTGTCTTTTTACCTCTGCCCGTGGCCCGTTTTTTCGTCACCCACCCCTCCTTGTTTACCTGTTCGGTCCTGGAGATGGCCAGGGAGTCGGGAGGGACGTCTTTGGTCACGGTGGTTCCGGCCGCCACCAGCGCGTTCCGGCCAACGGTCACCGGGGCCACCAGCTGCACGTCGCTCCCGATGAAGACGTTGTCCTCGATGACGGTGCGGTGCTTGTTGACCCCGTCGTAGTTGCAGGTGATGGTGCCGCAGCCGATGTTCACGTCGCGGCCCACCTCGGCGTCCCCCAGGTAGGTGAGGTGGGATGCCTTGGCGCCCTTGCCCATGACGGTCTTCTTGGTCTCGACGAAGTTGCCTACCTTGACCTCCTCCATCAGCACCGTGCCGGGACGCAGGTGGGCCATGGGGCCGATGGAGGCGTCGTCGTGGACCACCGAGTCCTCCAGCACCGACCCGGCCTTGACCGTTACCCGGTCGCCGATGCGGCACCCCCGGATGACGGCCGAGGGCTCGATGACGCATTCCCGGCCGATCTCGGTCCTGCCGGTTATATGGACGTTGGGATGGACCACCGTGTCCCGGCCGATGACGACCCCGTTGTCGATGTAGGCGGCTTTCGGGTCCCTGATAGTGACCCCGCCCCGCATGTGGGCCTGGTTGATCCGCATTCTGAGGACCGCTTCGGCCTCGGCCAGTTGGACCCGGTCGTTGATCCCCATGACCTCAACCGGATCCCCGGCCGGGTGGGAGGCGCAGACCAGCCCCCGGCCGGCGGCCGTGCGCACGATATCGGTCAGGTAGTATTCACCCTGGGCGTTGTCGCTCCCGAGGCGTGACACGGCGTCGAACAGGAACGGCCCCTCCACGCAGTAGATGCCGGAATTGATCTCGCGGATGGCACGCTGGTCCGGGTCGGCGTCTTTCTCCTCCACGATGGCGACGACCTTGCCGGCAGCGTCCTTGACGATCCTGCCGTAACCGTGGGGGTTGTCCACGCAGGCAGTGAGGACCGTTACGGTGGCCCCCTGGCGGGAGTGCTCCTTGAGCAGCTCACGCAGGGTGACGGCCCGGATGAGCGGCACGTCGCCGCACAGGATCAGCACCCTGCCCCGGAAGTCCCTCAGCAGCGGAGCGGCGCAGGCCACGGCGTGGCCGGTGCCGTTCTGCTCCTCCTGGAGGGCGCATGCCACATCGGCGCTGTCGTTGAAGAAGGTCCGCACCGCCTCGGCCTGGTGTCCCACCACCGCAACGATGCGGGACGCATCGGCCTCGCGGGCGGCGGTCACCGGATACTGGATGAGCGGCGCCCCGGCCAGGGTATGCATCACCTTCACCAGCTTCGACTTCATCCTGGTACCCTTGCCAGCCGCCAGAATGATTGCGGCTACGGAATCCATGTACTCTCCCCCTCGTGGGTAACTGCTTGGTTTTAGGAACGTTTTAATGTAAACAACAGATAGCTTCAAGTCAAGCGAATTAAAGTTTCCGTTCGGAAACTGACTGTTTCACATTCGGATTCTACGGACAGGAACGAATGGGGAGCATCAAGCTATAGGTTTCATTTCTTTTTCCGGAAGTTTTTGCTTTACAGAGCCGTCCTCTACTATTAGGATTTCATTACGTTCTTATCCTAGGGGGACGGCGTTCGGGGGGAAGCCCGACCGTCATGGAGATGCAATGGGAATACCAGAAGACATCGAGCTGTTCGAGCGGAGCCTGAAGGAGCTGATCATCAAGTATGAGCAGTACTTCCTCGGCATCGAAAAGCGCGAACCCCTGAAGCTGCTGGAAGAGGTCGAGCGGCTGGCGCGGCGCTACACCGCGGCCGCGGTGGCCAACACCATGCTCCTGTTCCGGTACAACTCCCTCAAGTCGCGGCTGGCGAGCTACCGGCAGTACTGGAGCAGGACCACCCGCCTGATCGAGGAGGGGAGGTATTCCCGCGACCGCTTCAAGATGGAGATGCACCAGGCCGGGGCCCAGGTTTCCCGGGAAAAGTCCGGGGAATCGGACACGGATCAGGTGTATCGGCAGTACCTGGAGGCCTGCCGATCATGCAACCTCTCCTCCAACGGGCTTACCAGGGAGAAGATCGCGGAGACCCTGGACAAGTACCGCGGCGCGCTGCCGGAGCAGTACCGCGGCTGCGAGGTGGAGTTCCGGGTAGTGGTGGAGGACGGCAAGCCGAAGATAAAGGTGAGGCCCAAGTAGTTTTTCGCGGGTTGAGCGCCGGACAGGCAGTGCGCACCGAACCGGCCGGGGCGTATCAGCGTTCAGCCAGGGCCAGCCTGATTCCCAGAGAAGCAAAGATTCCCGCGCTCAGCCGGCCGAACCAGCGGGCCATGCGGGGCCGCCTGAGGATCAGGTTGCCGACGCTGCCCGAGAGCCAGCCGATGGCGCCGAACAGGACCACTGCCTGGGCCATGAACAGCAGCCCCAGCAGGAGCATCTGCAGGGCCGCGCTCTCCTCGCCGGGGGAGACGAACTGGGGGAGGAAGGCGAGGAAAAACAGCGCCACCTTCGGGTTGACCACGTTCATGATGAAGCCGCGCCGGAACATGACCCACGGGCTCTGGCCGTCGGCCGTCCCCTGGGGCAGGAGGACCTGCTGCTCCTTCAGGGCCTTGTAGGCCAGGAACAGCAGGTAGGCGGCGCCGGCGTACTTCAGGATCGTGAACGCGGCAGCGGACGAGTAGAGCAGGGCCGAGATCCCCAGGGCCGCCGCCGTGGTGTGTACGCTCACGCCGCTGCACATCCCCAGGGCCGTCACCACCGCGGCCTTTCTCCCGCGGGAGATCCCCTGGGCAACGATGAAGGTGTTGTCCGGACCGGGCGCGATGGTCAGGGCCATGGATGCGCCGAGGAAATAGATCAGGGTGGATGCGGTCATGGTGTCCTCCCGGGAGTTTCGTATCCGAATGGTGCGTCTGGAAAAATAGCCGATTTGGGGCAGGGTGTCAAAGTATCTCCGCAGGGCTCGGGGAGCTTGCCCGGGCCGACGGAGCCGTTCTGCAAGCCGGCGGTTTTTTCTGCGGCCTGCGCGCCGTCGCGGTTGGCCCCAGGTGTTTTTAGCTGTTAAGAGGGGTTTTTCTTCCGCGCCTTGGGGTGGGCCTTGTCGTAGACCTCCATCAGCCGGTCGATGCTGACGTGGGTGTATTTCTGGGTGGTGGAGAGGGAGGCGTGCCCCAGCAGCTCCTGGATGGCGCGCAGGTCGGCCCCCCCTTCCAGCAGGTGGGTGGCGAAGGTGTGCCGCAGGGTGTGCGGGGCGATCTTTTTCATGGCCGCGATCTTCAGGATATGCCGGTCAACGATGCGGCCCACGCTCCGGCTGGTGAGGCGTCCGCCCCTGGCGTTCACGATCAGCGGCGCGTCCGCGGGAGGATGGTCGCGCGCCAGCAGGTAGTCGGAGAGGGCCGCCGCGGCATAGCTCCCCAGCGGCACGATCCGCTCCTTCCCCCCCTTGCCCAGCACCCGCACCGTCCGTTCCGCCAGATCCACCCCCCCCACGTCCAGCCCGGTCAGCTCGCTGACCCTGAGCCCGCACGAGTACAGTGTCTCCAGTACCGCCCGGTCCCGCAGCGCGAGCAGGTCGGTCCCCCCGGGAGCGGTGACCAGTGCGGTCACCTCGTCGATGTCCAAGTGGAACGGCACCTTCTTCTCCTTCTTGGGCGTGCTCACCAGCTCGGCCGGGTTCTTCCGTACCTTACCCTCCCGTGCCAGGTATTTGAAAAACGAACGGATTGACGCCAGCTTGCGGCCCGAGGTGCTCCTGGCGCACTCGCGCTGGAGGCCGGCCAGGTAGCGGCGCACGGTCAGGTGAGTGACCGCTTCGACGTCCGGCTCCCCCCCCTGTTCCGCGCGCACGAACCCCATGAACATCTCCAGGTCGGTCCGGTACCCCTTGAGGGTGTGGGGGGAGACGTTCCGCTCCGTTTCCAGGTAGCGGCAGAATGCATCGATTTCGTGTCTCATTCTCTTCACCCTTCACTCTTCATCCTTCTTACTTTCCGACCTTCACCCGCCACGGAACGCTCTCGGATCGCAGCGACGGAGCGTACATGGGCCAGACCGAGGCCGGCAGGGCGGTCATCTCCCCCTCCAACTCGGGGTAGATGACATAGCGGAATTCGTGGCGGCCGGCCGGGAGCAGGTCCAGGAAGAAGGCCATCCGCTCGTCGTGACGCTCCCGGTGAGCGTACCAGTCCCAGTAGCCGGAGTATCCGGTAAAGCGGGGATCGTTGCGGACCTCCCGTACCTCGAACCCTGCCGGCAGCCGGTCCTCGATGATGACGAAGTTCAACTCGTCCCGGTTGTCCACCGTGAGCCGCACCTCCAGCTCGTCGCCGGGCGCCAGCGGCTCCCCGGGCTTGAGCGGCAGGTATTCCATGCGCCACCCAGCGTCGTCCCGGCGGGGCGAGAGACGGTAAAGCTTCCGCTCCACCACCAGTCCCGGCGCCTGGGCCGCAGCCTCGGGCGGGACGAAGTACTCAAGGTTCGCCGAAAGGTACAGCGCCCCCTGTGCCCCGTCCCTCTCCAGCCGCAGCCGGTTTTCGCCCCTTGCCAGATCCTTCTGCGGGACCGTCAGCGAGCTCCGGCCGTCCACCACCTTTCCCTTGTCCACGCGATACCGTTCCAGCTCCCGGCCGTTCAGCAGGAGCCGGCCGTTGTACGACGCCTCAAGCTCGCCCGTGGCTGCCGCGTAACGGGCCAGGGCCGCGATCACCGCGGCGGTGCCCCGGGTGGTGTTCCACCAGCGGCCGGAACGCTTCCTGACCAGGAACTCGGCCAGTTGGGACACGACAGGGTCTTCCGGATCAACGGCCAGTTGGTCCTCCAGCAGCAGGGCCGTGGTCTCCACGGCCGAGCCGGACCAGACCGGCGAATACCACCAGGACCAGGCGTCGTCGTCCTTGAGATACGCGGCGGAGCCCTCGTGCCTCAGGCCGGACCTGGCATCGGCCAGCAGACGGCCTGCCCGGTCCTTCTCACCCCGGTTCAGAAGAGCCTCCACGTACTCCACCCTGCGGGAGGGGCGCAGCCGCTGCCACCCCTCCTCGATCCGTTTCTCCACCACCTCGCTGCCCCTCCCGGCCAGGGTGTAGGCCCGGTAGAGCGAGGGCAGCTCCTCCATGGTGCCCTTGTCCAGGCGGTTGGCCAGGGCCTGGACCCCCCTGTCGAAGGCGGCGTTCCGCACCGGAACCCCGGCCCTGCGGGCCAGGGCCAGCCCGTGCATGACGTGGGCGGTCATGTGGGGATCGGTGGGGTCCTCCTTCCACCACCCCCAGCCGCCGTCCTCGTGCTGGAAGTCGTACAGCCTCATGAGCCCCTCGTCCAGCACCCGCTCCAGCCTGGCGGCAATTTCCGGCTCCAGAGAGTAACGCTCCGAGCCGGCGAGCTGCTTCACCCGGACCGCGGGGAGGAAGCGGGACATGGTCTGCTCCGTGCAGCCGTAGGGGAAGTCGATCAGCTCCTTCAGACCCTCGTTGAGGCTGGCTGTCAGGGTGGGTGCGACCGCCAGCTTCAGGAGCGCGCCTTCGGCAAGGGCAGCCTCGGGAAAAGTCACCGTGGTCTCGCCCGCGCTCTCCCGCAGGGCCATGTTCCCTTCGGAGACCCGCCGGATCCCGAGCGGATGCACCGGGAGGGTCAGCTCCATGGCGTCACCCCGGTCCCCTGCCAGTGCCCGCATCCGGAGGAGCGCTTCACCCGGTGCGTCGGCCCGCACCTCCGCATCCCGCCGCAGGGTCCCGCCGGGCGCCACCTGGCCGCCGAAGCTCCGCTCCCCGGTAATGGAAGCGCCTTCGGCCTCGAACACGCCGTTCACCTTCCGTTCGTTGTCGGTCATGTTGGTGATGATGCCGGGGACCCGGACCCGGTCCCCGGCAACCAGGAAGCGGGGGGGCTGCAGCCTGGCCATGACGTCGAGCCTGGAGATGAACTTCTCCCTGCCGGTGCCGAACTCGCTGCGGTCGTCATGACCCACCACTGTGGCGCGCCAGGTGGTCAGGTTGTCGGGCAGGGCGAAGTCGGTGGAGGCGCGGCCGTCAGTGCCGGTTTCCAGGACCGGCAGCCAGAAGGCGGTGTCCTTGAAAACCTTGCGCACCTTGACCCCCTTGAGTTCCTCCCCGGCGGCGGGCGCCGCGGCCGCGGCCTTGGGCGCGCCCCCCAGGTAGACTCTGGGGAAGGAGTTGAAGGTGGTAACCAGGTGCTCGCGGGTGCCGCGGAAGAAGCGGTAGATGTCAGCCTGCCGTTCCGGTGCCACCGCGTACAGCGCCTCGTCCACCACCGCCACCGAGAGATCGGCCTCCCGCGGCCTGCCGTCGTTGCCGCTTGCCGCCACCGAGAGCCGCACCGTATCGCCCGGCGCGTAGACCGGCTTGTCGGTCGTCACCTTCAGCTCCAGCAGGTCGGGCCGGGAATCGACCCGCAGGGTCCTGGTCCGGGAGTAGAACCTCCCCTGGTGGATCATCACGGCCGACACGAAGACGTAGGGGGCGTGGGCCTCGCTGACCGGGATCTCCAGCACCTCCACCGACCCGTTCAACGGAACCGTCCGGCGGGAGTAGATCTCCCTCCCTTCCACCGCCAGCAACAGGGAGGCGCCGGCCGCCGGGCTCTTGACGATCAGCCTGGCGGTCTCGCCGGGACGGTAGAGCTTTTTGTCCAGTTCCACCTCCAGCGCACGGTAGGAGGTCTCCCAGGCGAACCCCTCCCGCCAGACCCAGATCCATCCGGTGCCCGTAGCCTTGAGGCCGCGCTCGTCAGTGGTTGTTGCGGTCACCCGCCAGTAGCCCGGCCGCGGGAAGACCTGGCCGATGATGGCCCGTCCGCCCGCGTCGGTCTCGACCTCCTGCCCGGCCACTTTGCGGAACGATGATATGCGGGTCTTTTTGTCAAACACCTGCTCCTCGACCGCCACCGCAAGCCTGGCCCGAAGCGGCTTCCCTTCCCAGGTGGCCGTGGTCAGCGCTATGTCGGTGGCGCGTCCCGGCGAAGAGAGATAGGAGAGGGGGCGGACCGAAACGTCGATCAGGGACGGGGTCAGTACAAACCCGACCGATGAGGAGACCACCCTTCCGGCCGCGTCAGTGACGTCCAGCTCCACCGTGCAGCTCCTGGGGTTTTCCACCTGCTCGGTGGCGATGGGGATCGCGACCGTGCCGTCCGGGCCGGTCACCGCCTCCCCCTGGCCGAGCAGATCGGCGTAGCCGCCGTACGGATACCCCTCGTCATCGTCTCCATACAGCTCTTGATCGATACCGGAACGGAAGTAGGGGCTCCCGTAGACCCGCCAGGCCACCTTGGCGTCGGCCACCGGGGCACCGAAATAGTAGCGGGCCGCGAGGGTCACCGGCACCGTGTCGCCCCCCACGTTGAACCTGGCGGGAACGGTCGCCCTGACCTCGAACTCGGGCTTGCGGTATTCCAGGACCTTGAAGGATGTCTGCCAGCTCTTGCCCCCGGACTCGGCCTTCAGGGAATAGTCGCCCAGCGGCGGCTGGTCGGGAAGGGAGAACTCGCCGTGGAAGGAGCCTTTGGCGGAAACTCCGATCTCCCGCTCCAGCAGGGTCTGGTCGCCGCTGTCGGTCACTGTGATCCGGACCTTGTCGATCCCGGGGAGAGCATACCCCTCGCCCACCGTCTTGCGGACCACCCCCTTGAAGTAGACGGTCTGGCCCGGCCGGTAGGCGGGCCGCTCGGTATAGAGATACCCCTTGAGCGGTGCGCCTGCCTCTTCCTCCATGCCGCGCGCAAGGTTCAGGAAAGCCAGGTCGGCGCCGTGCTTCCCCACGACCCGCATCCCCGCCTCCCTGGCCGGGATGGTGATCAGGCCCGCTGCGTCGGTTGACCCGACCGGTTCGGCGGCGGCCGATGCTCCCGCGGAGACCGGCACCGCCCGGATGACGGTCCCCTCCATGGCCCGGCCGTCCAGCAGGTCGGCGGCGAACAGGAGCGTCTCCGGCGCGGAGCTCTTGGCCACCAGGCCGAGGCGGGTGACCAGGAGCGTGGAGCGGGCTGACGCCTTTCCTCCCGCCGCCTCCACCAGGTAGAAGCCCGGAGGGAGCGGCGGGAGTGACAGCGAGACGTTCCGGTAGAAGCTCAGCCGCTCCTTTTTCAGGGTTACCGTGCGGCTGTTGACCGGCTTCAGCGCATCGCCGGGCACGGTCTCGGGCCGGTCTGGATCGATGCTGCCGTCCAGGAGCCGGGCCTCATCCACGGCGTAGACAGTGAGCCTGGCGTGCTCGACCCACAGTCCCCTCAGGCGCAGGGGGACGGCCCTGCCCGGGAGGATGACCCCGCCGGGGTCGCCGAACGAGAGCGATGGTGGGCGGAGGACGGCCTTCACCGCCACCTGCGCGGCGGTCCCTTCCTTAACCTCCACGCTCATCCTGGTTTCGGTGAGGCGTTCGTCATATGATTCCAGGCTGTAGGAGCCGGGAGGGAGCTTGGCAAAGACCACCTTTCCTCCCTTGTCGGTCCAGCCGAAGCGGTAAAGGTTCTCTCCGTTCAGGCTGATCCCGGCCCTGACCACGGGCCGGCCGCCGGCGGTCAGCCGCACGCTCACGGTCCCCCCGGCGCGGAGCGTGACGTCCCCCGCATCCTTCCGCTCCCCTGCCGACAGGGAAACGGCCAGTTGCCTTTCCGGCACCAGCAGGGGGTGGTTGACCTGGAGATCGTACCATCCCGGCTCCAGTCCGCCCGCGGTGAAGCGGCCGGCGGCGTCCGTGACCGCCTCGGCATGCCTGCCGAAGGAGAGCCTGATGCCGGGGAGCGGCCTGCCGACGGGGTCCAGCAGCCGCCCGGCAACGAGGGCCGCCCGGTTGAGCGGGATGGGGAGCTTCACCTCCCTGCCGGCGGAAATTTCTACCGTCTCCTCACGGGTGCCGAACCCGTCCCTGCGGACCAGGCAGCGGTAGCTGCCGGCCGGCAGCGACGCTTCGAACCGCCCGGCGCCGTCGCTCACGGCGCGGAAGGTCACCGCCGGCTTTGCCGGGCGGAGACGCCGGAGCTCGATTGAGGCGCCGGACAGGGGCTGGTTGGTCTCGGCCGACAGCACGGTCCCCTGGATGGAGCCTTTTTCGGCCGCGGCACCGGCGGGATAACCGGCCAGAACGACCGTCACGAGAACGAGCAGCGGGATGATGAGCTTTTTCACGACAGCCCTCCTTGGAGAGAAATGCAAAGTGCAAATTGTCGGCTGATTGGAGCCATGCTACAGCAATTATCCGATACAGGTACCCTCCCCCAGCGGGGGAGGAGTCCTTTTCGAGGCATATCAATATATCATCGCACCTGACGGAATGTCGGGTTAATCAAGGAGATGTGATGAATAGATTCAGTAATTATTTACCGGTTATCCCCCACGCTTTGAAGGCGAACAGCCTCACCGCGGCCGGGTCGCTCTCGCCGAGCCGCCGCAGGGCGGTCCGGAAGGCCCAGGCCGAGGTCTTGGCCTCGCCCGGCACGATGGCGACCCCGGAGCGGTCGTTCTCCACGAACAATCCTTCGCGGGCAGGGTCGATGCTATCGGGTGACGCCACCGGCCTGGGGGCGGACGGAAAGGTAATAAGCACACGGGCCGACTTGGCCGTCTTCCGGTCGATCCGACCGGCCCTCGGGTCCATCAGGAGCGCTTGGCTCACGTTGGCCCGGATCTCCCGCCCCAGGTCCGGGGTGCGGGGGTCGAACCCGCCGGCGCAGGCTATGACCCGCCTGCCGGAGAAGAAGGTCACGAAGCAGGCATGGCGGATCTCCGCCGCCCAGGGGGGCGGCGCAACCTCCGGCTCCAGGGAGAGGCGGGCAAGGAAAACCCCCTTGGCGTAGCGCGCCAGTTCCTCGCGCTTGCCTGCATCGAAGCGGAGCCCCTCCAGGCCGGTCGATCCGGCCGGGAAAGCCACGCCGTCCGGAGCAGCAGCGGCGAAGCAGACAATCAGCAGGGCGAGAGTTATCTTATATCTGAACATTTACCTGGACCCTTCCGGGAAATCAGTGCACACTTCCCTTCACCCCCGCTCCCGGTTTCATCGCCCCTCCCCCGCCAGGATCCTGCTGGGCGCCGGATAGATGTCGCGCGACAGGACCTCGTCCGCGACGGACCCGGCACGGGAAACGCTGCGCCGGGTGACCACCGAGAACCCCCTGCCGCCCCGCTGGACCAGGGCGCCGGTCTTGCTTCCCGGACCGGCCACGGCCGTGGCCGGCTCCAGCGAAACGACGTCGGAATGGACGGTCACCCGGAAATCTTTCTCCTCCACGGACCAGAACCCGACCGTCAGCCGGTCTCCCGCCGCCCTCACCCTGAGGAGCAGGGGAACGGCGTGGGGATTGCGCAGCTTCAGGTCCTTGCGCCAGGTGAGGATGGTGGCGTCCCTGCCGGGAGGGACGTACCCCACGGCCCGGGAATGGGGGTGTCGCTCGACGACCTCCATGCCAGCCTCCAGGGCGGCGTTGTAGATGGTGGTGGCCAGTTGGCAGATTCCTCCCCCGGCGACGTCGGCGAGGTGTCCGCGATCGTTGATGATGGGCGCCGGCAGGTATCCCTTCACGGCATCCCGGGCGCCCACGCGTTCGTTGAAACTGAAGACGCCTCCGGCCGGGATCAGCACTCCGTCCAGGTCCTGTGCGGCCCGGGCGGCGTTAACGCGCTGTTCGGGGGAGCGGGTCTCCAGGGAGGTGGCGAAGCCGCCCCAGAGACAGGGGTAGGGGGCGTCGGCCCGGGCGGCGGCCGGGGAGAGCAGCAGGAGGAGAACCAGGCAGAATACTTTCATGGGGGCCGCCTTCGAACGTCCCGGGGCAGGACCGCTGGAAACGGGTCCGGCGGGACGCTGCTCCAGAATTCTAACGGGAAATAATCATCCTGCAATTATGCGGTACAATCAACTTGCAATTATACTGTATTTGCTTTATCAATTTTTCAGGCCGGTTGCGCGCGGTCGGGTTCGTTCCCGCCGGACCGGCCTCCATTCCCTCGCAGGGGGTAACCAAACCATGGGTCTCATCCAGTTCCGGGCCGGCCGGATGTCTCTCGCCGCGCTCCGCGGCCGTTCCCTCGACCGCCTGTTGTTCATGGTCATTGCAGCCGTGATTGCCTGGCTGCCCGCGTCGGCCGTTTCCGGCATGGAGATCGAGCCGTTCCAGACCAGGAACCAGAATCCGCTGATCCGGATCTACGGTCTACCCACCATCGGCAGCGCCTCGGTCGTCCCGGAGGGGAGGCTGGAGGCGAGCCTGACCGCGGACCTGGCCAACAGCTTCGCCCCGGATCTCAGGCTCAATGAGAGCGTGATGCTGGACGGCGAGGGATACGCGTTCACCCTCTCGGCCCGCTACGGTATCGCCCGGGACCTGGAGGTGGGGCTGGACATCCCCTACCTGTTCAACAGCGGCGGCTTCATGGACGGTTTCATCGAGGGTTTCCACGATTTCTTCGGCCTCCCCCAGGGGGACAGGAAGTCGTACCCCAAGGACCGTCTCCTGTACCACTATACCGATAACGGCGTCACCAGGGTCCTGGTGAACGAAGGCTCCTCCGGCATCGGCGACATCCGCCTCCGCGGGGCCTGGCAGATCTGGCGCGACGGCCGGGGCGCTCCGCTGAACATGGCCCTGCACGCGGCCCTGAAGCTCCCCACCGGCAACGACCACCGTCTGTACGGCAGCGGCAGCACCGACTTCTCCCTCTGGCTGACCGCCAGCGACGACTACCCGCTCCCGCTGGGCCATCTGACCCTCTACGGCGCGGCCGGCGGGCTGGTCATGACCGATGGCGACGTGATGCGGGACCAGCAGCGCAACCTGGTCGGGTTCGGCTCGCTGGGGATCGGCTGGAGCCCCCTGGAGTGGCTGGCCCTCAAGATCCAGACCGACGGCCATACCTCCTTCTACACCGGGAGCAACCTGAAGCAGGTCAACAGCGGGTCGCTGCAGTTCACCGGCGGCGGGACTATCGGCTTCACCGCCGGCACCTTTCTCGACATCGGCGTCTCCGAGGACCTGATCGTGGATACGGCCCCGGACGTGGTGTTCCACTTCGCCCTGCGGCACCGGTTCTGAGGGAGCGCTCCGTGTCCGTCTATCTCGACAACGCCGCCACGTCATACCCCAAGCCGGAGTCGGTCTACCGGGCCGTGGACCATGCCCTGCGGGAGATCGGCGCCAGTCCGGGCCGGGGAGGGTACCACGCGGCCATGGAGGCCACCCGGCTGGTGTTCGAGGCCCGGGAGACCCTGGCCGGGCTGTTCGGTATCCGGGACTCCTCGCGGCTGGTCTTCACCTCTAGCGCCACCGAGGCCCTGAACCTGGCCATCTGCGGCCTGCTCAGGCCCGGCGAGCATGCCGTCACCTCCACCATGGAGCACAATTCGGTGGTCCGGCCGCTCCACCTGGCCGAACGGCGCGGGGTGGAGGTCACGCGGGTAACGTGCGACCGGCGCGGCTTTCTCGACCCAAGGGACGTGGCCGCGGTTCTGCGGTCCGACACCCGCCTCATAGCCCTCACCCACTGCTCCAACGTCACCGGCACCATCCAGCCGGTGGAGGAGATAGCCTCCCTGGCGGCCGGGGCCGGGGTGCCGCTGCTGGTGGACGTGGCCCAGAGCGCGGGCCTCCTCCCCATCGACGTCTCGGATTCGGGCATCGCCATCCTGGCCGGACCGGGCCACAAGGGGCTCATGGGACCACCGGGGACCGGGTTCCTCTACCTGGCCGAGGGGATCGATCCGGCGCCCCTCGTGGTCGGCGGCACCGGAGGCTTCTCCACGGACCCGGACCAGCCGACCGAGATGCCGGCCCGCTACGAGAGCGGCACACTGAACCTGCCGGGCATTGCCGGCCTCAAGGCCGGGGCCGAGTTCGTCCTGGGGACCGGGATAGACGCGATCCGGAAGAAGGAGGGCGAGCTGGTCGGCCTCCTGCTGGACGGATTGGCAGGAATCGCCGGGGTGATCCTCCACGGCCCCCTTGTCGGCACGGAGCGGGGAGGGATCGTCTCCTTCACGGTGGAGGGGATGGACCCGGCCATGATAGGCTTCACCCTGGACCGGGAGTACGGTATCTGCGTCCGCACCGGGCTCCACTGCGCGCCCGAGGCCCACCACACCATCGGCACCTTTCCGGAAGGCGCCGTCCGGGTCAGCCCCGGCTTTTTCACCACGGAAGACGAGATTGAAACCTTCCTGCGGGCCATGGAACGGATCGTCCGTGGTTCAGCCTGCTGACGGGTCCGGCCGACGGCCCTTTCTACCAGATTTCCCCCGGTTTATCAATTAACATTTTCTATGTATCAGGGAGCCGGGCGACAGTAACCGGAAGCCGGAATTACGACGGAACGATATGACTCGGAAACGTTACAACGCATTCTCCGATGAGCTGAAGCGGGTGTTCGGTTGCCGGGTGCACCGGGTATCGGTGGACGCGGGGTTCTCCTGCCCCAACCGGGACGGCTCCCTTGGGACCGGCGGCTGCATCTATTGCGGCGGCAGGGGCTCGGGCGCCCACGGCATCCTGCGGGACGCGCCGGTGGCGGAGCAGATCGAGGCGGGCAAAGGGGTCATGGTCCGCAAGTACAAGGCGAAACGCTTCATCGCCTATTTCCAGGCCTACTCCAACACCTATGCCCCATCGGAGACCCTCCGGAAACTCTACGACCAGGCCCTGGCCGTCTCCGGCGTGGTGGGGCTCATCGTCGGTACCCGGCCCGACTGCCTCCCGCCCGAGACGGTCGGGCTGCTGGCTGAGTATGTCCGCAGAACCTACTTCTGGCTGGAGTTGGGGCTCCAGTCCCCCCTGGACCGGACCCTGGAACTCCTCCGGCGGGGGCACGATTCCGCCGCCTTCGAGCGGGCCGTTGCCGCCTGCAGGGACGCCGGGATCCGGGTCTGCGCCCACATCATCCTGGGGCTGCCGGGCGAGAGCCGGGAGGAGATGCTGGACACGGCCCGGGTGCTGAACCGGCTGGGGGTCGACGGGGTGAAGATCCACCTGCTGCACGTGATGAAGGATACGCCGCTGGAGGGGCTGTACCGGAGCGGCGGTCTGGAACTGCTGGACCGGGACGCATACGTGGGGCTGGTGTGCGATTTCCTGGAGCTGCTCAGGCCTGAGATATCCATCCAGCGCCTGACCGGCGACGGCGGGCACGACCACCTGGTGGCTCCCCTCTGGTCGCTCAGGAAGTTCGAGGTGCTCAACGCCATCGACTGCGAGCTTGAGCGGCGGGGGACACGGCAGGGGAGCAGATTTCAGCAGAGAAAAAGATCGAACAGGTAAAAGCTATTCACCGCAGAGTACGCAGAGGTTATGAAGAGGTGTAGGAGGTTTTCGCCGAAAACTCTGGAAAAATGTTATGAGGGACGGGGCAGGGCTTTTTTCATGGAGCCTCTCGTGCGGAACCCATGAGTGTTCGCGGGACAGCGCCCGATCCCGGCACGACAGCCCTTGCTCCGGTGTAGTCCGGCGTCCGATTACGAGGGGCTTCGGGGAAGTTCCGACCTGTCCACTGTCGACACGATCCGGATGGAAACCAGTGTCCTGTGCGGCTAATTCCTTCCTTACAAGTCCGGGCCTTTTGGCCCCTGGCCGCGTTCCGGCTCCTCGGCTTAGACCCAGCTAGGCCAGTGTCGCCGCGCCTTGCCAGGAACCAAAATCCCTCGGAATTCTTGCGGTGAACTAACCGCACAGGACACTAGAGGGTCTTCCGGAACCGTCCCACCGCGATCCGGAGGATGACTACGCCCAGGACGAGCAGGGCCAGGAACTGGGGCCAGAGGATGTCCAGCCCCACGCCCTTGAGGAAGATGCCCCGGATGATGACCATGTAGTAGCGGAGCGGGTTGCCGTAGGTGAACCACTGGACCGGCTCCGGCATGTTCTCGATGGGAAAGGCGAACCCCGACAGGAGCATGGCCGGGAAGATGAAGAAGAAGGCGCTCATCATGGCCTGCTGCTGGGTCCGGCACATGGTGGAGATCAGGAGCCCGAACCCGAGGCTGCTCATGAGGAAGAGGGCAGTGGCGCCGAACAGGAGGGGGACGCTCCCCCTGATGGGGATCTGGAACCAGAAGACCGCCACCAGGATGATGAGGGCCACGTCCATGAAGCCGATGAGCACGAACGGGACGGTCTTGCCCAGGATGAATTCGCTCCTGCGGATGGGTGTCACGATGATCTGCTCCATGGTGCCGATCTCGGTCTCCCTTACCACGGCCATGCTGGAGAGAAGCATGGTGATGATGAAGACGATGCTGGCTATCACCGCGGGCACGTAGAAGTTGCGGCTTTCCAGGTTTTCGTTGAACCAGGCCCGGCTGCGCAGCTCCACGCCCCCAACCCGCACGCCGCCGCCGAATGCGCGGGCCGCCTGTTCCGCCCTCACCCCGTCGTTGTATCCGGCCGCGATCCTGCCGGCATAGTTCAGGACGATCCCGGCGGTGTTGGAATCCGAGCCGTCCAGGATGATCTGCAGCGGCGCGTCCCGTCCGGCGGCAAGCGCCTCCCCGAATCCCCGGTTCATGCGGAGCACCGCCTTGACCCGGCTGCGGTCGATCAGCTCGCGGACCCGGGCCTCCCCATTCACGTACTCGATGATCCTGAAATAGCCCGAGCCCGCGAAGCGGGCTGCCAGGTCCCGGCTCTCGGGGCTGTTGTCCAGGTCATAAACGGCGGTCCTGATGTCCCGCACGTCGGTATTGACCGCGTAGCCGAACACCACGGTCTGGAACATGGGAACCACGAACAGGATAAACCGCATCGGCGGGTCGCGGAAGACCTGGATGAACTCCTTTATCAGCATTGATTTGAGACGTTCGAACATGGATAACCTTCCCCCGCCTACTCAATCCTCTTCCGGAATTTCCGCACGGACAACGCCAACACCAGGACTGCGAAAGCGACCAGCAGGGCCGCCTCGCCGGCCATGACGCCCAGTCCCACGTCCTTGAGGTAGATCCCCCGCAGGATGGAGACGAAATAGCGGGCCGTGACCACATGGGTGATGGCCCGGATCGGCGCCGGCATGTTGTCGATGGGGAAGATGAATCCGGAGAGGAGGAAGGCCGGGAGCATGGTCGCCACCAGGGCCACCTGGCTGGCCGCCAGCTGGCTCCTGACCGTGATGCTGATGAGCATCCCGAGCGACAGGGCGCCGGCCAGGAAGACGCATGACATGAGGAACAGGAGCCCGATGCTTCCCCTGAGCGGGATGCCGAACGCCAGTTGGCCTACCAACACCGACAGGATCAGGTCGAGGATGCCGATGACGAAATAGGGGGCCAGCTTCCCGGCGATCATCTCAGGGCCGGTGACCGGGGTGGAGATGAGCTGCTCCATGGTGCCGGTCTCCCATTCACGGGCAACGGTAAGGGAGGTGAGCAGGGCGGCGATGATCATCATGATCACTGCGATGAGTCCCGGGAAGATGTAATTCCTGGAGACCATGTCGGTGTTGAACCAGACCCTGGGCCGGACGTCGAGGCGGGCGAGCCGCGGCTCGTTCCCGGTGCGGAGACGTATCTGTCTGAGCGCGATGTCCCGCGAAAAGCCGGCTGCCACGTTCTCGGCGTAGCCCAGGGCAAAGGTCGCGGTATTCGGGTCGCTCCCGTCCAGAATGACCTGCACCGGCACGTTGCGGCCCGCGCCCAGCCGCCGGGCGAAATCGGTCGGGATGATCAGCGCAATCAGTGCCTGCCTGGCGTCGATGTCCCGTTCGATGTCCCGGTAGTTGTCGGTATGGCGCCGCAGGGAAAAATAGCGCGAGCCGGTGAAACGGCTGGTGAATTCCCTGCTCAGTTCGGTACCACTCCGGTCCCAGACCACGAGGGGGACCCGGTCCACGTCCAGGGTCAGTGCGTAGCCGAACAGGAACAGGAGGAGCATGGGTATGGCGATCCCCATGCCAAGACTCCTGGGGTCCCGGACGATGTGAAGCGCTTCCTTTTTCGCGATTGCCTTGACGCGTCGAAGGTTCATATCACTTCTCGAAGACCTGCAAAGGCCCTTCCGCCCGGTCCCGTGCTTCGATGAGGGAAACGAACACGTCTTCCAGGGAAGGGGTGATCCGTGCGATCCGGCTCGCGGCGATACCCCTTTCCCGCAGGGCGCTGGCCAGTGCGGGGACGACCCGGTGCGCGTCCTCGGCCGTCACGTGCAGTCCCGCCCCGAACAGGGCCGCGTTCCCGACCCCCTCGACTCCCTCGGCGCACGGCAGCGCGTCCTGGGGGCGTTCGCAGAGGACCTCGATGACCTCTTCATGCATGAAGCCGGTCTTCAACTCCTCGGGGGTGCCGACGGCTATCAGCTCGCCGCGGTAAATCAGGCCGAGCCGGTCACAGTATTCGGCCTCGTCCATGTAGTGAGTGGTGACGAACACCGTGGTCCCCTGCTCGGCCAGCCGGTAGATGAGGTCCCAGAAATGCCTGCGGCTGACGGGATCGACCCCGGAGGTGGGCTCGTCGAGAAAGACCACCGGCGGCTCGTGAAGCAGGGCGCAGCCGAGCGCCAGACGCTGCTTCCAGCCGCCGGACAGGATGGAGGTCCGCGTGGAACGGTGCCCGCCGAGCCCTGCCATGCGGATGACCCATTCCCTGCGCTCTGCCTTCCGGTTCGCCTGGATCCGGTAGATTCCGCTGTAGAAGTCGATGTTCTCCTCCACGGTCAGGTCCTCGTAGAGGGAGAACTTCTGGCTCATGTAGCCGATGCGGGCCTTGATCGACTCGGGCTCCCGGCGGATGTCGAAACCGGCCACCGTGCCGGAGCCGCCGCTCGGGGCGAGGATGCCGCACAGCATGCGGATGGTGGTGGACTTGCCGGCGCCGTTGGGCCCCAGAAAGCCGAATATCTCGCCGGACCGCACGTCGAGACTTACCCGGTTTACCGCCACGAAGGCGCCGAAGCGTTTGGACAGGTCCCTGAGGGAAACCGCAAAGCCGTAATTCTCCAAGGGTTCTATGTCCTCCTGGTCAACGGGTCTCCGGGGTCGTACCGGGTGAGCCGCCGCTCAGCACCGACACGAACACGTCCTCCAGGCTCGGCTCAATGACCCGGATTCCCGCAAGTGTCGTTCCATCCCCCCGGCAGAGCGCCTCCACGGTATTTCCGGTCTTTTCGGGATCTGTCGTCACCACGTGCACCCTGTCGCCGAACAACCCCACCGATGCGTCCGTCAGCCGTCCGGAAAGCATGCGCGCCGTTGCGCGCGGCGCGTCGGTCCTCACCTCCAGGATCGTGCCGCGCATGAGCCTCTTCAACCCGGCGGGCGTGTCACAGGCGAGGAGTTTCCCCTTGTGTATCAGCCCGACCCTGTTGCACCGGTCCGCTTCGTCGAGATAGGCGGTGGAGACGAAAATGGTGACCCCTTCAGCCAGCAGGCGGTACAGGATGCGCCAGAAATCGCGGCGCGAGACCGGATCAACCCCGTTGGTCGGCTCGTCGAGGAACAGGACCCGGGGCGTGTGGACCAGGGCGCAGGCGAGCCCCAGCTTCTGCTTCATGCCGCCGGAGAGGTTGCCCGCCCGCCTGTTGGCGAAGGGGGTCAGGTTGCTGAAGGCGAGCAGGTCCTCCACCCGGCTCTTCCGTTCCCTGCGCGTCAGACCGAAAATGTCGGCATAGAAGTGGATGTTTTCCAGCACGGTGAGATCGGGGTAGAGGCCGAAGCGCTGGCTCATGTAACCGATGCACTTCTTTACGGCCTCCGGCTCCCGGGTGGTATGGAGGCCGACAATCCGGGCCTCGCCCGAGGTCGGCTCCATTATGGCGCTGAGCATGCGGATGGTGGTGGTCTTGCCGGCTCCGTCGGAGCCGACCAGGCCGAACAGCTCACCCTCGGCCACGGAGAGAGTCAGCGCATCCACCGCGGTCAGTTCGCCGAACTTCCTGGTCAGGTTTTCGGTCTGAATGGCAGGCATGGGAAATCCTGGCACAAGGCGCAAAACATAAGGCGAAAGGCGAAAGGCACAGGGCGCAAGGTACAAGATATAAGGCGTAAGGCACAAAACATAAGAATAAGGCGCAAGGCAGAATGTGCCGTCTCTGGATTTGGGGCGACATGCGGAGCAGCGCCGGTAACAAGGATCATGGCAAAAACAGGCTCAAAGAGAATCATCGGTCAACGTGCAAACCGGTCACCCTTGTGCCCCGTGCCCTGCGCCTTGCGCCTGGTTTGTTTCTATCTCCACGTCTGCGGGCATGCCGGGCTTCAACTCCCGCTCCAGGTTGGGGACGACCACCTTGATACGGTAGACCAGCTTGACCCGCTCCTTTTCGGTCTGCACGTTCCTCGGCGTGAATTCGGCCTCCTGGGAGATGAAGGAGACGGTGCCCCGGTATTTCTTCCCCGGAAAGCTGTCGGTGGTCACGGTCGCCCCCTGACCGACTTTGACCCTTCCCAGGTCGGTTTCGCTGATATATGCCCGCACCCAGGTATCGTCCAGGAGACCTACGGTGATCACCGGGGTTCCGGCGGCCACCTGCTCGCCCGGCTCGATGTTTTTGGACAGCACCAGACCCGAGACCGGGGAGACCAGCTCGGTATGGCTGAGCCTGGTTTTCGCCAGATCCAGCATCGCCTCCGCTTCGCGCAGCCGTGCCCTGGCCTGATCGATGGTCTCCCTGCGCGGGCCGCTCCGCAGCAGCTTCAGCCGCTCCCTTGCCTCCCGGACGCTTGCCTGGGCAGCCTTGTGGGCGGCTTTGGACGCATCGTAGTCCCGGCCGGATATTACCTCCTTCCGGTAGAGCCGCTGCTGCCGGTTGAAATCCACCCGGATGCGCTCGGCCTCGGCGTCGACGCGCCGCAGGGCCGCCTCGGCCTGGGCGATCTCCTCCTTCCGGTAGCCGGTCTCCAGCTCGCTCAGGGCCGACCGGGCCGCCTCGACCTCGGCCCTGCGGATCGCAACCTCGTGGCGCAGGTCCTCGGGATCCAGCCGGGCCACGGTCTGGCCCGCTTTTACCGTCTCCCCTTCGTCAACCGGGCGTTCGCGGACCCGCCCGGGCACCTTGAAGCTCAGTTCGACAGTGGTAATCTCTATGTTGCCCGAGACCCGGATGCTCCCCTCCGTCTTGCCGGAACGGATGACCCCGAAATATACGGCAACGGCCGCCGCCAGCAGAACCACGGCCCCGATGATGAGCACGCCCTTACTTTTCACTGACCGGACCTCCAGGGTTGCGGCGGGCGCAGGACGTCCGGTATCTACGTCTCGCCCTGCCCGTGGGGCAAGTATGGCCCTGTTTGTCGGGCCTGTCAATGCCATGCGACCACTGGAACGTTTTATGCTGACTGAAACTGCATACGCGGCCGTATCATGCGTAAATGCCATTGTAAGGTGGTGAAATCATTGAGAAGCGTCCTCATTTGCGATGATGAGCCGATTATCCTGAGAAGTCTAAAAAATAAGCTGAAGGAACTCGGGTTTGATGAAATTTTGGAATGCGGCGATGGAGCGAGGGCTGTGGAGATTGCCCTGGGGAAGCTCCCCGACATCGCCATCCTCGATGTTGCCATGCCCGGAATGGACGGGATCTCCGCTGCCACGGAGATAAGGAAGAAGCTGAAGATCCCCATAATTCTCCTCACCGCCTGCTATGACCCGGATACGGTCAGGCGGGCCGGGGAGTGCGGCATTGCGGCCTTCCTGGCCAAACCGCTCCGCGACCAGGACCTGTGGCCTGCCATCGAGCTGGCCTTTGCCCACGCTGAAGAGGTCGAGGCCCTCAAGGAGCAGGTGGAGGACCTGAAAGAGAGCATTGAGACCCGCAAGGTGATCGAAAAGGCCAAAGGAGTGCTGATGCGGAACCATGGGTTATCCGAACCGGAGGCGTTCCGGAAGATGCAGAAACTGGCCATGGACAAGCGCAAGAACATGCGCCGGATTGCGGAGGCGATCCTGCTGACGGAATCGTAACGACGGCCTCGGGGGCGTGCCGCCCAGGCTGTGGGGAGGGTAGCGTTCAGCCGGCAGCAGCGCCGGATAAACGGATGTCACGCGTCATTCCGAGAAAACCATGCCGTGCAGCTCGTCTTCCGACGATACGATCAACCTGCCGAAATCCTCGTCCTTCATGGCCGCCATCTCGCCCAGGGTGATGGTGCTCAGGGTGTCGATCTCGTAACCGCTGGTATTGTAGGTGGTGGCGTAGAAGGATAGACGCTTGTCATGCTTCAGCCCCATCTTCAGCAGTTGCCATGCACCCTTGTGGATGAGTCCCAGCCGGCCGCGCAGGTCTTCCAGGCTCGCCACCGTCCAGACCCCCAGCCAGACCGGGCTCGGGAGATTCATGAGGTCGCCCGCGAATTCCCCCCTGAGCAGCCGGTCTCGGTTCCCGTGGAGATACGGCACGAAATCCAGGTGTTCGGCCAGTTTCCGGTCACAGGCCAGGAACCTCCCGGTTTCGGGGTCCATGGTGAAGATGGTGGTGCGTCCGAGCGCCTGGCCGTAGCTCTTGAACAGGAACCCCTTGTATTCATCGAAGTCGAAATTCTCTTCCAGGAAGGTTTCGTTTCTCTTGATGCGCCTCAGGGTTCCCATCAGCCAGGACCTTACGACCTCGGTGTCGATGCGGTACTTCTTCAGCTCCGCCTTGAGGAACTGGAAGTCCCTGCCGCCGTACCGGTAGAGGAGGATGTTGCGGAAGATGTCGCGCACGTTGTTGTATCTGCTGAAATGGAAGACCAGGTCGTAGCTGAAGATCTCCATCTCGCGCAGGTGCCAGATGAAGGCGGCCACGCTCGATCGCGAACTGGCCTCGGTGATGCCGATCTTTTCCGTAGACTTGATGAACGCCACGTACCTGGTCTTCATCTCGGCCAGCAGGAGGCTATCCTTCTGGGTGTTCTTGCGGAGGGTGATGGTCCAGCTGGTGAATTCGCCATGCCTGCTTGCCACGTCGATGTTGCCCGACCCGAAGGTTGAGAATATCTGCCTGGTGCCGATCCCTTCCCCGATCTTTCCCTTTTTGGTGGTCTTTCCCACAAACAGGGGGAGCATGTCCGGACCCTTTGCCATCCTTTCCTCATCGATACCGATGCCGTTGTCCCGGATCGACAGGATGACCGAATCATCCTTCTCCGCCAGATCTATTTCGATGCAGCCGTGCCTCCCGGCCTCCCTGATGGCGTCCAGGGAATTAGAGACGATGTTTATCAGCGCGCGGCTGAAGCTCAGGTAGTTCCCGCTGACCGGGGCCACCCTGGACCCGAGGGTGAGGCGGATTTCGCACGGGACGTCGGACGCCTCGATCACGGGGATGACGCGGTCGGTGATGAGCTCCTTGATGTTCACCTCGTGCAACGTTGCCAGCTTGTCCTCGTAGGTGTTGAGCGTGTTGAGCAGAGCCGTGGTTTCCCGGTTGATGTCCTCGATGACCTTGTTGAAGTTGTCCACCGAGAGCATGGAGACCATGTCGAACAGGATCTTCAGGGCCTTCTTGGCGTCGTGGCGGACCTTGCCCAGTTCCTCGGCCCCGGTGAAGTCCTTGCCCTTCAGGGCGGTGACCCGCTTGGTTATGGCCCTGGCCTCGGCCGACATGAGGTGGAACCTCATCTTGCGGTAGACGATGGTGTCCTCGAAGTTGAAACCCTTGCTGAGGAAGAAGTCCACCGAGCTGATCAGCTTTTCCCAGACATACAGGTAGATGCGGGAATCGGGAGGTACCTCGCCGGCCAGGGTCTCGATGAAGGCGGAGCCGATCCCCTTGCCCCGCCCGAAGGGGCTGGTGACCTGCTTGTAGAGATGGAACCTGGTCTTGTCGGGATCGGAATAGATGAGAAAGTAGCCCAGCAGCTCCCCTTCCTCATCCCAGACATAGCTGTGCTCGTAATCGATATCCAGGGATTTGTCCCTGATGTAGGGGGACGGGATCAGCAGCGAATCTATGTTCAGGAAAGGGATCCGCCGGATCCGCTTTTCATCGTTCGGGCTCAGACGCCTTATGTATGGATACTCACCGATCTGTCCGACCATATGCGATAGTCCCTCTTTACGTGGTGATTTTACACAAACAGGATTTTCGGGTGTTCAGAAGAAAACCGCCTGACGGCTATTGTAGCGCGGAATGGAAATTTCCGCACCCGGTGCGTCGCCGGGGAAGCCGGGAAAGAAAAACGGGGAGGTTCCCGTGCCGGAAACGTCCCCGTTTTTCAGAAGAAGGCCTGTGAATGAAGCGGTTACCAGTTTTCACCCAGCAGCTCGAAATGGTCTGTCGGATGGGCACAGGCCGGGCAAAGCTCCGGGGCGCCCTTGGCCTGGTGGAGGTAGCCACAGTTGCGGCAGCGCCAGACAACCTCCTGGTCGCGCTTGAAGACCCGGTCGTTCTCCAGGTTGGCCAGCAGGTCGCGGTAGCGCTTCTCGTGCTGCTTCTCCGCTACCGAGATGGCGTTCCAGACAGCGGCGATCTCGAGGAAGCCCTCCTGTTCGGCAACGGCGGCGAATTCGGGATAGAGGACCGAGTACTCCTCGTGTTCGCCGGTGGCTGCCGCCAGAAGGTTTTCAGCTGTGGTGCCGATCTTGCCGGCAGGGAAGCAGGCGGTAATCTCCAGGTCTCCTCCTTCGAGAAACTTGAAGAAGCGTTTGGCGTGCTCCTTTTCCTGGTTGGCGGTTTCGTCGAAAATGTCCGCGATCTGCACGTACCCCTCTTTGCGGGCGGCAGAGGAAAAATAGGTATAACGATTGCGCGCTTGGCTCTCGCCTGAGAAGGATTTCAGCAGGTTCTGTTCGGTCTTGGTACCTTTAACGCTTTCCATTGTTTGCCTCCATGTTGGTGGGTTGGTTTCTCGCAAGAGGTTCTTTGAATAGCCATAATAATGAAGATTTTAAGTGCCACACCTGATGTGATTTGTCAATAGAGGGGTTTCCCGGGCACGTTGGTGCACAAAAAATGTGCGTTTTCGCCCCTGTTGTGATTCCCCCGTGCGACAAAAACCCCGGAAATCGCTCTATTTTATCTCTGATCGGGCTTGGCACGGCACGTGCAAACCACTAACTCATTCTTGGAAGTCACCTGAAGTTTCAGGCAAAGGCGCCTGTCATTCCCCTGGATGGCAGGCGCCTTTGTTACTTGGGAGGAATCATGGCAATGCCCGACTACTACGAAGTTACCGAATGCGAAACCCACGACAAGGGCGCTCCCAAGTTCTGCAAGAAATCGGAACCGGGCGAGGGTGCCGAGCGGAGCTGTGCCTACGACGGCGCCCGGGTGGTGCTGATGCCGATCACCGACGTCATCCACCTGGTGCACGGACCCATCGCCTGCGCCGGCAACTCCTGGGACAACCGGGGCGCCCGCTCCTCGGGCTCCCAGCTGTTCCGGCGCGGCTTCACCACCGAGGTGCTGGAGAACGACGTGGTGTTCGGCGGCGAGAAGAAGCTCTACAAGGCGATCCGCGAGCTGGCGGAACGCTACCCCGAGGCCAAGGCCATCTTTGTCTACGCCACCTGCGTCACCGCCATGACCGGCGACGACATCGAGGCGGTCTGCAAGGCGGCCCGGGACAAGGTGCCCATGCCGGTCATCCCGGTGAACACCCCGGGTTTCATCGGCGACAAGAACATCGGCAACCGCCTGGCGGGCGAGGTCATGTTCAAGTACGTCATCGGCACGGCGGAGCCTGAATACACCACCGACTACGACATCAACCTGATCGGCGAATACAACATCGCCGGCGACCTGTGGGGGATGCTACCCCTGTTCGACCGGCTCGGCATCCGGGTCCTTTCCTGTTTCAGCGGTGACGCCCGCTTCGCGGACCTGCGCTACGCCCACCGTGCCAAGCTGAACGTGATCATCTGCTCCAAGAGCCTCACCAACCTGGCCAGGAAGATGCAGAAGAAATACGGCATGCCCTACCTGGAGGAGTCGTTCTACGGTATGACCGACACCGCCAAGGCCCTGCGCGACATTGCCCGGGAGCTGGACGATATCGTGGGTGGTCTGGAGAAGCGGACCATGCAGGAGCGGGTGGAGAAGCTCATCGCCGAGGAGGAGGAGAAGTGCCGGGCCCGGCTGGTCCCGTACCGTACCGGGCTGGAAGGGAAGCGCGCGGTCCTCTTTACCGGCGGGGTAAAGACCTGGTCCATGGTGAACGCCCTGAGGGAGCTGGGGGTGGAGATCCTGGCCGCCGGCACCCAGAACTCCACCCTCGAGGACTTCTACCGGATGAAGGCCCTGATGCACGAGGACGCGAGGATTATCGAGGACACCAGCAGCGCCGGGCTGCTGCAGGTCATGTACGAAAAGATGCCCGACCTGATCGTGGCCGGCGGCAAGACCAAGTTCCTGGCCCTGAAGACCAGGACCCCGTTCCTGGACATCAACCACGGCCGCTCCCACCCCTATGCCGGCTACGAGGGGATGGTGACCTTCGCGAAGCAGCTTGATTTGACGGTCAACAGCCCCATCTGGCCGGTTCTGAACGCCAAGGCGCCGTGGGAGAAGAACCAGGCCGAGCTGGCTGAGGACCTGGTCCGCACGGCAGGCCACGCCGAGGCGTTCCTGAGCGGTCCGTTGAAGGACTCCAGGGTGAAGGTACCGACAAAAGCGGCAACGGTCAATCCGCAGAAGAACTCGCCGGCCCTGGGCGCGACCCTGGCGTTCCTCGGCATCGACCGGATGCTCGGCCTGCTGCACGGCGCCCAGGGGTGCTCCACCTTCATCCGGCTCCAGCTGTCGCGCCACTTCAAGGAGCCCATCGCCCTCAACTGTACCAGCATGAGCGAGGACACGGCCATCTTCGGCGGCTGGGAGAACCTCAAGAAAGGGCTGAAAAAGGTTATCGAGAAGTTCGAGCCGGGCGTGGTGGGGGTGATGACCTCGGGTCTCACCGAAACCATGGGGGACGACGTCAGGAGCGCCGTGGTCCACTTCCGGGAGGAGAACCCGGAGCTCGCCCATGTGCCGGTGATACACGCCGCCACTCCCGACTACTGCGGCTCGCTCCAGGAGGGGTATGCCGCGGCCGTGGAGGCAATCGTCGCCACCCTTCCCGAGGGGGGCGAACCAATTGTGAACCAGGTGACGGTGCTGCCGGGCGCCTTTCTCACCCCGGCCGACGTGGAGGAACTGAAGGAGACCTGCGAGGCATTCGGCCTGGAGCCCCTCGTGATACCGGATATCTCCTGCGCCCTGGACGGCCACGTTGACGACACCGTCTCGGCCCTTTCGGTTGGCGGCATCCCGGCGGAACGGATCCGCCTGGCCGGCGGGAGCATCGCCACCCTGTACGTGGGCGACTCCCTGGCCAAGGCGGCCCGGAAGCTGACGGAACGCTTCGGCGCCCCGAGCTACGGCTTCACCTCCGTCACCGGCATGGCCGAGACCGACCTGCTCATAGAGACCCTGAGCGCGCTCTCCGGGCGGCCGGTGCCCGAGAGGTTCCGCCGTCAGCGGAGCAGGCTCATGGACGCCATGGTCGACTCCCACTACCAGTTCGGTACCAGGAAGGTGACCCTGGCCCTGGAGGGGGACCTGCTCAAGGTACTGACCAACTTCCTGGCCGGCATGGGATGCCGAATCCAGGCCGCCATCTCGGCCACCAGGGTACGCGGCCTGGACGCGTTGCCTGCCGACACGGTTTTCGTCGGCGACCTGGAGGACCTGGAAACCGCCGCCGAGGGGAGCGCCATGCTGGTGGCCAACAGCAACGGCCGCCAGGCCGCCGCCAGGCTGGGGATCGGCTGTCACCTGCGCGCCGGGCTGCCGGTGTTCGACCGGCTCGGCGCCCACCAGAAGATGTGGGTCGGCTACCGGGGGACCATGAACCTTCTGTTCGAGACCGCCAACATCTTCCAGGCCAATGCCAGGGAGGCGCAGAAACTGGCGCATAACTGATTGATAGATTCTAAGGGACATAAAGGACACAAAGGACGAAAAGGACATAAGAATAAAAACCCCGGAAAATGCATCCAATAGATTTTTTGTCTTTTATGTCCTTTAAGTCCTTTTGGTCCCTTGATTGCTCTGTTCCAACAGAAAGGCGGTGTCACATGAAAGTAGCGTTTACCAGCTCGACCGGAGAGATGATCGACCAGCATTTCGGCATGTCCGACAGCTTCTGCGTCTGGGAGATCGGCCCCGACGAGGCCCGTTTCCTGGAGACCGTGCAGGTGGGCACGGGAGGTGACGACGAGGAGGACAAGATAGCCTTGAGGGCGGCCGCCCTGGGCGATTGCGCCATCGTCTACACCATGCAGATCGGCGGACCGGCCGCGGCCAAGGTCGTAGCCCGAAAGATCCACCCGATGAAGACGGGCTCCGAGGTGCGCGTCGAGGAGATCGTGGGCAAGCTCCAGGAAGTCCTGCGGGGAACCCCCCCGCCGTGGCTGCGCAAGGCCATGAACAAGGGCAGCATGCCCTCCTTCCTGGAAGATTGACAAAAAGTGGCCGGCAGGTCGGGAGCCGGGAAGTAGAGTTGCATCGCACTTTCCTCATCCCTCAATCGCCTGGCCTTATACCTGACAACGGAGGAATATGGAAATGGCGTACATTACCGGACTGACGAAAGACAAACACGAGTGGACCCCCCGGTTCATCATGTCCATCGACGAGGAGACCTGCATCGGCTGTGGCCGCTGCTACAAGGTCTGCGCCCACGATGTACTCGGTTTCGAGGAAGTGGATGAGGACGACTCCGCAAAGATGTTCATGAAGCTGGAAAACCCCGGCAACTGCATCGGCTGCCAGGCCTGCGGCAGAACCTGCTCCAAGAAGGCGTTCACCTTCGCGCCGCTGGAGCTGTAAAAGCGGGGATGAAGCATGAGGATAAGGAGATGAACCTCCCGCGCATTCCACCCCTCTCCCCCGGTGGGGGGCGGAATGTGGGGCCGTAATATCGGGTGGATGGCGTCCGGCCGAATAAGGGCCTGGGCAGGAAAGACGGAGAGAGGATCCGGATATGATTATTGCCGTGGCATCCAGCGATGGAAAAGAGATAAACCAGCACTTCGGCCAGGCGGAACGTTTTCTCGTTTACGAGGTGAGTGAAACCGAAGTCGTTTTCAAGGGGGAGGAGAAGGTCGAACGTTACTGCACCGACGACCCGGACCATGCACGGCGCAAGCCCCTCATCGAGACCGTTGCCGGGAAGCTGAAGGATTGCCGGGCCGTGGTCTGCTCCCAGATCGGACCTTCGCCCCAGATGGAGCTCGAAAGCCTCGGGATCGAGGTCTACACGGCTGAAGGCCCCATCGACCGGGTCCTGACGGAAATCGCAAAGGTCCTGTAGCCGCCGAAAGTCGAAAATCCAACCGTCCAATCACAACGGGGTGATGTCCTCATGCCCAGCATTTCCTACAACCACTGCAACCTCCCCCCGTGGGTCATCGCATCGCGTCATTTCAACGAAAATCCCCAGCCCATCGAGCTGATGGGGGTGCGGCAGGCCAACCGGTTCCTGTTCCAGCGGCTGGATGAGATGGTCTCGGCCGAGGAGAGGGCCGCATTCTTCAACGATTACATGTCGGTCAAGTTCCAGCTCCACCAGTGGGACCGGCAGGCCACCGAGAAGGCCAGGAAGAGCCTGAAGAACAGCTATCTTCGCTTTCTCCGGGGGTGGGGCATGGAATCCAACTCCATCGAGGGCGCGGTCCTGAAGGGTTGGGTGGAAAGCAGGATCGGCCTTCCCCCCACCTTCCACAAGGGAAGGATCCGGGGGGTCCATTCGGAAGAGTACCTCACCTTCGCCATCGACCGGACCAAGGGGAGCGCGCGGACCAGTGCCATCAATTCCCAGCTCGACCTTCTGTTCGAATTCTCCCAGAACGAGCTGGCAAAGCGGTTTCCCGGCGAGCGGTGGCTCACCCTCTACCGCGGGGTATTCGCCGAGGACGAGCACGAGCTCCTGGAGACCATGGGCAAGCGGGAACGGATCGTCCGCCTCAACAACCTCTCTTCCTTCACCTCCCACGAGGAGCGGGCCTGGGAGTTCGGTTTCACGGTCTGGGAGGTGCGGGTCCCCATCAGCAAGATCTTCTTTTTCAACGAGCTCCTCCCCAACCGAATCCTCAAGGGGGAGGGGGAATTCATCGTCATCGGCGGGGATTACCGGGTCAAGGTGATTCCCTGCACCGTGTAGCCAACAAAACGATTGCCAATGGCCGATACCTAGGGAGCGGAAATGAACGGGAGAGCCTGGCGGACCAGGCGCTTTTACCGGAAAAGGGGAGGGATCGCAGCTATTCCCGCGCCGTCTGGGGAGCGTGTCGACGGGGGGGCTTTGCGCTAAAATACTGTTATAAATCTGTTGACAATGAAGGATATATTAAGGTAATAGGTTAATTCAATTAGTTCGGGTAAACGATAATACTAAACCACCCGCGAGGGTGGGGCGGAAAGCCTACAGGGTCTCGCAGAGACAGCCGGGTTGCCGAAATGCCTTGCAAGGTATGACGCCCCGGCTTTTTGGTGTGTAAAACAGGCGAGCTTGTCCGTCGATAAGGCATTCCGGGCACGATCACTCGGAACGTTCTTTACGGACACGGACAAGCCCTTAATGCCGTGGATTGACCGTAATTGATGTAAATGAACGGCAGTAGCTACTGCATAGCTGAAATTTTTACTAAATAAATTAATTATATTGATAATTAAGATAATTTTGATATCATGTGAACCCGCCGGAGGTGCGTGCAGGGCGCCCGTTCGCAGACTATCATCAAGCATGAAAGGTGGAGGGAAAAATGAACAAACTGGCTTGGCTGACATTGGTCTTCCTTTTGTGTGCATCACCAGTGAGTGCCGAAATCAAGGGGGGTGATTTATCAGTTACACTGGGCGGGTTGGGATATCTCTCCGACGGGGTCCAGCACCAGCACATGGCCCCGGGCTTTACTGCAAAGCTCGGTTACGACATCACCAGGCACTTCGGCCTTGAAGGGTCATTTGATTACATAATTTCCGAATCGACCCTGACCAACTCGTACTGGGGGAGCCGGTTCGGTTTCAGGCTCGACGCCGTGGTCAACCTTCTGCCCGACAGCAGGTTCGTGCCGTATGTCTCCGGCGGGGTGGGGTTCATGTACACCGAGGACTTGTATCCGCGTCTGAACACGACTCAGAACCACACCGATTTCCTCCTCTCGGCCGGGGGAGGGGCCAAGTTTTTCCTGACCGACTCCATCGCGCTCCGGGCCGATGTGCGTCCCATCGTCACATTCGATGAGGATGCGTTCGTCAACTACGAAGTCATGCTGGGTGTCAGCTACTATTTCGGTCGTCCCAGGAAGCAGGCCGCCCCGACGCCGGTTGCGGCAACGGTTCCGGTCGAGGAGCCGCGGGTGATCGTGCAGGAAGATGCGTCTGTTCCACCCCCCGCGGCAGCGCCGGTCCCTCTGCCGGCCCCGGTGGATGAAGGGCCCACCAGCTGGGAAGGGACCGTCGCCAGGGTGCCTGCGGGCAAGATAATGATAACCTCCATGAAAATCGAGGGTAATGCCCTGGTGTTGACCACCACCGGACGGGTCGCCAATTACCGGGTCTTCTCCCTGGCACAGCCGTCACGGTTGATCCTCGACATGGCCAACGCGGTGAACGGCATGGGAACGGACACTATCGCGGTCCATAGGCTCGGCATCGCGGCGGTCCGTTTCGGAAGTTACCCGGACACCCTCCGGGTCGTGCTCGACGCGGAGCAGAGCGAGCTTCTCCCCTACAGGGTTGAAGAAATGGAGAATGGTCTGAAGATTGTCATGACCGCTTCCCAGAGGCAGTAAACCGCGGGAACAGACCCCGGCGAGAGTCCCGTTTCGGGCTTTTCCGCCAGTTCTTTTTTGTTCTCCGGTCCCATGGACCTGCCCCGTGGCGCGGGGGGCAGGTCGCACTCATACCCGGTAACATCGAGCAAGGTTACTTTCATCAGCCGAATCAACTATAAACTAAGTGCGTACAGGGGTTTGTCTATGAACGAAAGGATTGGTTTCATTCCAAGGACACAGGCAGCGGTTCTGACCATGGCGCTGTCACTGCTCATTTCCTTCGGCAGCGCTCGCGCGGAAGGTCCGGTCGAGGACAGCAGGACGGCGCTGCTCCCGCCCCCGGCCCAGGAGGATCAGCTGATACTCAAGCGTCGCCTCCAGGCCGTCAAGGGGGACATCGAGGCATTCCGGGTCTTTGCCGAGAATTTCCGCAAGAACGGCGACATGAAGACCCTGTCCCAACTGCAGACGCCGGTGGACGATTTTCTGAAAAAGCACGTGGACAATCTCCTGGTGCAGAACGCCGGGCATTCCACCCTGGAGACCGCCAGGCTTACGGCTGAGATCATGTTCATAAAGACCCGCCTCTTCATGAGCATGAACAGGGATGATGACGCACGGAGCACGGTCGCGGATATCAAGAAGCGCTTCGGCGCCTTTCAGGGGATCTCGGTGGAGCTTCCCGACAGGACCACCACCCTTGACGAGGGAATCAGGCAGTTGGATGCGGAATTGTCTAAAACCGCAAAGGTAAAGTAAGGAGTATTCAGATTATGGAATTCATGGGAATTATCACGATTGATCCCGCAGCCTTCAACGTCTGGTCGCTCCGGATATCCATGTCGCTGACTACCATCATCTTCATCCTGGGCTGTTTTCTGGCCCTTCGGGCGCTCCTGTACATGAGGTCGGCCGACCCGGCCTATCTCGACAGGATCAAGGACCAGGACATGTCGCCTGACGACGGGTTCTCCGAGAGTGTGGCCAAGATGCTCTGGTCCACGGTGCAGACCGAGGAGAAGGAAGGGAATCTCGCTCCGAAGCCCTTCCTCCACGACGCCACGCGCCAGGTGGCCGAGAACATGTTCCATGGAAAATTCATCAACAAGATCTCCATGTGCTCGAACCTGCTCCCACCCATAGGTCTCTGGGGAACGGTCGCCGGCATGATAGTCATCTTTCTCTACACCGGCGACCCGGGCAATGCCCTGAACAAGGGGGCTGTCGGCACCAAGCTCTGGTCCACCTTCCTGGCCCTCATCTACTATGTCTCCCTCGAGGGGATCACTCTGCTGCTGGTCATGAGGTCCAGGAGATGCATCGACCGCGGCCTGAGTGTGAAACACTGACGAGAGGAAGCCATGGCAACGAAACATTTACGACGACATACCTGGCTGTTCTCCTTCACTGATGTCGCATTCCTTTTGTTGCTCATCTACACCCAGCTGGCGAGAATGAGCTCGGACAACACCCCCGTGGCCGAGATGCGCCTGCCCGCGCCGACGGTTGCGAACAACCCCGAACTGATCAACATGCGTGCGGCAAGCGACTACCGCCAGATACTGGTCGACAAGCATTCCGCTAAACCGTTCCTGCTGACCAGGATTGTGCGCGGTGACGAGGTGTCCCGCAGCAGGCCCATGGACCTGGAAGAACTTACCGCTTCCCTGCGGGGCTATTACGCCGAGAAAAAGGGACAGCCGCGGCCGGTGATCGTACCGCTTCCCGAGTCGTTCAGCAGCGACCTCCTGCAGGCGACCGCGCTGGTCGGCAGGTTGTGGAGCGAAGGAGCCAACCCGGTGGTTCACATCAACGAAGAAAAGAAAAAGTCATGAACAGCCTGCTCCGCATGTCCTACGGAAGGAGCGGCAGCCGGCTGGGACGGGTCATGGTCTCGGCACCCTGCCGCGAGACCGCCCCGGACCCCCGCTGGCTGAGGGCCCTGGAGGTGCTGTTCTGGATCCTGATACCCGTGCTGGTTATACGCTATGCAGTCCCCCCCACCCCCAGCCAGACGACGGTAATCGACGTCAGCCGCCTGATGGAAAAGCCCGTAATCGAGGTGAAGAAACCCGTCCTTCACGAACCTGAGCCGATACCGCGGATCAAGCCTCAGGTGAAGCCGGAAAAGCCCGAGGTGGAAACGGCGCGTCCGTCCGCGCCTCCGCAGGATGTCGCGCCGCCCGCCATTGTCAGGCCTTCCGCCCCGAGGGTCGCGGATGCCCTGGACTACCAGCCACGCATCTCCAGGGAGCGGGTACAGCCGGGGACCGAGGGCGCATACTCCGCCGCGACCCCCATCAGGCGCGCGGCCGCAAGGGGCGATGCTCCGGCCGGAGGGGTCACCATAACCAGGACCAGGGGCGCCGCGGCGGTTGACGTGCCGGTTGCCTCCGGATACCGGGTGGCGGCCCTGAGAAGGACGCCGGTGGCCGGAGACGCCGCGTCGGGGGGGACCGGAGGAGGGGGCGTGGTCCTCAGCCCGGTGAAGCGCAGCGGACGCTCTTACGGTTACCCGGGAGCCTCGGAGGGTGGAGGACCGATCGTCACCGCCACCAGGGGCAGGGCAAGCGCGACGGGGAGCGGGGGAGGCGAGGGCTCTTCCTCCGTAGGGCTTGTCCGCGGCGTCTCGCTCATGAGCCTTGAAATATGCTCCAGCCCGCAGGAAGAGGAAGACCATATCCGGGCGGTCCTGGGCGTCGTAGGCTCACGGCAGAGCTGCACAAGCGATAAAGGTGAGTTTCAATTCAAGGGGACGAAACGTATTTCGTCCTTCAATCTCATGATCTACCCTGCAAAAGGCCGAAGACCATCCAACAGATGCGAGGAACTGGAATATGCTTACAGGTGCCTTACGACCCACTGACTTACGGTTTGTTTCTTTAGCCATTATCTTCAGCCTGCTGATGGGCACGGCCGTTGCGCAGGCGGCAGCCCCTAAAAAGAAAAAGAAGCCCGCCGTCACGGCATCGTCCGGGAAACCAGACCGGCCATCCCCCGCGGAGTCGTCCTCCAGGGCGCCGGCCCCGGTCAGGGACTGGGGACCCTATCTGGACGCGGCCCATCAACTGACCTACTGGGACACGTCCGAGATAAAGGAGTGGAGGGAGAAGCGTGAGAAGGAACTCGGCGAGACCCTGGTCGCCTACATTTCCGCCTGGTCCGGGAAACTCACGGTTCCCGCGGCCGGCGCGACGGTCCTGCGCGGCGACGACCGTCAACCCATGTTCAAGGAGCGGGACTATCTCAGGCTTGCAATCGCCCAGACGGTTGACTACCTCGAGAACGATGACCGCGACAGTCTGGACGGGGCCGGGCAGATGATGGACAAGCTTTCGGACAAGTTGTCCATGCCCGAGATTGCCTATTGGACCAGCTTCGTCAAGGCGCTGCAGGCGATGGAAAACAACGACTCCCGCCAGTTCGTGACTCAGGTCTACGGCATATGGAACAACGGCGTCCTGTACATCGAGCAGGGGGCAATGGCCGGCAAGGGCGCGGAGCCCGGCAAGGTAAGAAGCGCCCCGTATCATTACCGCAACCTGGTCAACCTGGTGGTCAGCCGGGCAATCATCGACCGGAAGCTGGCGGACCTTAACGCGTTGGGGCCGCTGTTCCTGATGCTGAAGCAGCGCGACCTGGAGGAAAAGGAGCAGGAAGGCAAATACCTGACCACGCTGGTTGAGCGGATCAACGAAGGCTTTGTCGCTCCGGACTCCGACCGATACCGGCTCAACTACACCGTTGCGGCCATCGAGGCAAAGCGCCTGCAGCAGATGGCCGCGGCGAAGCTCGACGCGGAAGGGATGACCGAGGAGTCGCGCAGGCTTTTCGAGGATTCGAGGACCTTCAACGACTACGCCGTCAAGTGGGCAGATTCACGCCGAAGCAGCGGTGCCGTTACGGCGATAATCGATTACCTGGATACCACCAGTTTTGCCATTGAACGCCTCAGGGAGAACGAGAACGCCCCGGCCTACAAGTACTTTGTCATGCTCCCGACCCATGACGGGCTTTCCACGGTCCTGAAGGCAATGGCCGTCTACAACGACGTGGCGGTCTACACCGACGGCGGGTGGCAGAGGGCCGGATACGCGGACCGAGAATCCTATCTCAAGGCGGTCCACCGCCTCTGGCGCGCCATCATGGAGCTGTCCCTCTGGACCGGGGATTACTATCTGACGAAGCTCGGCAGTACGACCGAGCCGCGCACTATTTACGCCATGGTGCCTCCCATGCAGGTTGTTCTGAATTCGTACCTGGATTTCCTTTCCACGCAGAGAAAGCGGAATCTGCCGGAAGTCATCCCCGACTTTGCCTATTTCGGTGCAGCCGAGGCATCGGAAAAACTTGCCTTCAGCTACATGAAGACCTACACCTACAGTACCGACAGCGCGGCCTATAACCTCTGGTTCCTCCACAGGCTCCAGGCGACCGAGATGTTCCCTCTCAATCCGGGGGAGATAACCCAGACCGCCACCATGCTCAAGCGGGACGGGCGCTACAACCTCTTCCTCGATTACTATCTGCCCCTGGCGGAGCGGTTCAAGCATTCGAACGCCGTCAAGAAATGGCTGGATCAGGAGAAGCCGGATGGAACGGTGGCGGCGGTACAGGAGTATGCAACCTCCATCGACAAGCTGTTCGTAGAGATCCCCGCTGATGCGCAGACCTCCGAAGCTGTTTCAAAGGAGCAACCGGCCTATATGGCTTCCTTCCGGAAGCTTCGCGAGGAACTCCAGAGGAAGCCGGACCACCCGGTGCACAGACTCCTGAAGGATTTCTACACCGAGGAGCTTCGAAAGGACACCAACTATACTCTTCTGCTGCAGGATTCGAGCAGTCTGAACCGGGGACTGTAAGACCGGCTTCAACATCTTGAGGTGAGGAACATTTATGCGAATTATCCGTATCTTTCCGCTTGTTGCGATGATTACGTGCTTTCTCCCCTTTGCCGTTCCGGCCGCGGAAAATGCTCCGGCCCAGGAATGGGACAAGGTTCTTGACGGGATCTATTCCCATACCTGGCGCGGCCGGGACGACCTGTCCGCCGAGGTCAAACGGCAGGAGTCACGGATCCGGCAGGACCTCCCCGACTATATCGCCGCCTGGGAAAGGCGTATGGCTGCACCCGCCGTATCTACGGGCGCAGAGACCGCGGGAGGTGAGTGCGGTCCCCTCCGTTACTGCGCCGGAGACTTCCTGGACATCAAGGGGTTCATGTCCAAGTTGCGGGAGAAAAGGGAGCCCATGGCGCGCTCATTGTTCGAAAAGCTGTCGCCCGCGGCCCAAAGGGCCGTCAACGGGCTCGACCCCGCGGCAGGCGGTCAGCCTGATCAGGCAGCTCCGCTCCTGGCCGGCGAACTGAGCAGGATCGTCGGAGAAAACACCTTTTACGGACAGGGACGGCTGGAGGACCTGAAGCTTTCACCCGCCACCAGCGCCCTGGTGCAGGATCCCAACAGCGCCATGAACCGCGTTTGCATCAACAAGACCATAATCGCCGAGGCGTTTCCGGCCGAGCTCGCGCGCAACTTCAAGTGCGTCCTCCAGAAGGATGAGACCTACCGGAGGGTGGCAGTCGCCAAAACGGTCCAGTACCTGCGGACCGGCGACCGCAAGAGCCTGGACGAGGCGGTGGCCCTGGGGGATACCTTCGCCAACAAGCTCATGTATACCGATTTTGCCTTCTGGTACTACTATCCAAGGGCTCTGGCCGATATCGAGAACGGAAATCCGGCTGCCCTGCAGAAAGACGCCTATGAGATCCTGAACGAGGTGGTCCTGTGGGAGGAACCGCTGGAAGCCGGCAAGACCTCGCCGGCCGAGATGGAGCGACGCCATTACGCCTGGAACCTGGCCGATGTGATCCTGATCCGGGGGATCCTGCAAAAGAAGATGGCGGGACTGGAAGCACTCGGTCCGGCGGTCTGGGTTCTCGGTTCCCGGAGCACGGCGCAGGCCATAGGCGAGCGGGAAAGGGATCTGCTGCGGCTCTTAACCGACGTGAGGAAATACCTGTCCGGGCCGGAGTCGGACAACTACCGCCTGAACTATGCGGTGGCCATGAGCGAGGGGAAAAGGCTCAATGCGCTGCTGCTGCGTGCCCTCGATGCCAGGGAAAAGGGCGAGCCGGTCGTGCAGCTCTTCAACGGTTCAGGCGAGAATCTGAGACTTGCCGGATCATGGGCCGGTACCTGGCAGGGGAAAGCGGCGGCCGTAACCGCCTACCTCGAACTGGTCAACACCGGTCTGTCAAGAATGAAGGATGTACTTCCCCCGGCCGCCATGGCTTCACTGGCGGCGCCCCGGGACAAGGAAAACCTCGGCATGGCCCTGGCCCTGTACCGTGGTATGGCGGAGCGGGAAGCCGGCGGATGGGAGCAGCTCCGGTTCAGCGACCGGAAGGTTTACCTGAACAGCGCACAGGGCCTGTGGAACTCAATGCGGAGGAACGCGCTGCTTACGGCGGATTATTATCTTGACAGGATGGACAGGGACGATTTCCAGAGCGTCATGGACAATTCCGTCCCGGCTGAAAAAGCGCTCCTCAGGTATGTGACCCTGTTCGAAGCCCATGCGTCAACTGACGGACCAAGGGAGACAATCCCGGATTCGGCGTACTTTGCCTATGCGGAAGCACTGAAGAGGCTTTCACGGCTGGAAAGGAACATATACTCTTTCAACAGGAACATGCAACTGCACAACCAGGCCGTTGACTATCTTCTGAAGGGGATCCTGGTGTATCCCTACGACGACAGTCTGAGCGAATACGCCGCACTCAGCAGGAACATCAATACCGGATCCGTCAGGACCTATCCGGACGTTGTGGTCCGGTCGGTGGTGTCCAACAATGTGGTCGCCAAATGCCTCCAGGGAAACAAGAGCTATTGTGACCCGCACACCAGGCAGGCCCTCGAATGGAACATCTACAAGGTCAGAAACAGGTTGTACAGCAGCACCATCGGCAACGTGCCCGACGAAATGAAGCAACTCGTACAGGACATGAGGCGTAACGCGAATTCCTCCGCCAAAGTGAAGACAAAGGGGGACAACGCACGGCCGAATATCCTGGCCGCCGCCGACAGATATAGTGCACTGTGCGCCGAGATCTCCCCGCTTACCGCCGCCGCCGGGGCGGCACTCGACAAGTGCTTTTCCGAAGATGCCGGCTGCGAGAATCTGGATGCCGCAACCGGGCGACTGCTGGCGAAGCGGGCGGAACTGGAGAAGCTCAAGAATGAGCTGGTTGCCGCCGCCGGCAACTGGGTGCAACCGCAGGGTGCCGTGTCGGACAATCCCGGACCGGACCGCGATCTGGAAAACGTGAGAAATCTGTCCAATCTGGTTATCGACGAGTATGTAAACCAGACCGACCGCATAGTGGAAGTGCTGGTTCAACGGAAACTGCACGAGTTGACCGTCGCGGATAATCACCCAATGCACAAGGTTATAAAGTCAGGATACTACGCACCGAAATAGTTTCTGTCTGGAAAGGGTGCTTTCTCGCCCTGGCTGTGTCAATCCGCGGGTTTGCTTGTGCGACGTACTACGTGTACGCCTCCGCGCAACCCCCTGCTTTTGCCAGCCTTCGCTGTCAACTTTTCGGGGAAAAGTTTCTTGCCAGGACGAAAAATCCCCGCTTTCCGAATCAGAAACCAATAGTTCCTGTTCGGAAAGGGTGCTGTTTGAATTAACTCCGTCCCATCCGGAATCCCTGGAAAAACGTTATGAGGGACGGGTCGGGGCTTTCACGGAGTCACTCGTACGGCTTCAGTGCAATCAGGCGAATCACGGGAAAGCACCTGAATCCAGCAGAGTATTTGATCCGTGCAAAGGATGGTGACCGATTA
>JARKPN010000007.1 GCA_029975275.1 Geobacteraceae bacterium
AATAGTGTAAACTTTTTTCTGTAATTTCGTGAACCTTAACAAAAAGTGGTAGGTCAAGTTATCCTTATGGTCGCCAAACCTAAAAAGGAGAACAGCATGACCTACCAAGATGATTTTACACTACCCTCCGAAATCATGGAACAAATCGCGGAACAAGGCCTGGCCTATCTGCCGGAATTGATACAAACCTTAGTCAATACGGCCATGCAAATCGAGCGCCAAAAGTATCTGGGGGCTGCCCGTTACGAACATCATCCGGAACGGATCGGGCATGCCAACGGCTACAAACCCAAGACTGTCAGAACCCGCATGGGTGAACTAACTTTTGACATTCCCCAGGTAAGAGAGGGAGGATTTTATCCGCAAGCCTTAGAAAAGGGGCTGCGCAGTGAACGGGCTTTGACTTTGACGCTGGCAGAAATGTATGTCCAAGGGGTCTCGACCCGCAAAGTCAGCGCGATCGTCGAGCAACTGTGCGGAAGTCAGATCTCTTCCACCCAGGTCAGCCAGGCCGCGGCGGTGTTGGACGAGAAGCTGGAAGCCTGGCGCAACAGTGCACTCGGAGAAATCATGTACCTGTATCTGGATGCCCGCTATGAGAAAGTACGACAGGACGGCCAGGTGCGGGATGTAGCGGTCCTGATCGCCAGTGGGGTGGCTCCGGACGGCCATCGCAAAGTTTTGGGCGTCTCGATTTCGATGAGTGAGCAGGAGGTTCATTGGCGCACTTTTCTGGAAAGCCTGGTCAAACGCGGGCTGCGCGGGGTCCAATTGATTATTTCGGACGATCATTCGGGACTGAAAGCCGCCCGGCAAGCCGTATTTGGCAGTTTGCCCTGGCAGCGCTGCCAATTTCATCTTCAGCAAAATGCCCAGGCGTATGTGCCCCGCAAAGAACTGCAAGGGGAGGTGGCCGGAGACATTGGCACCATTTTCAACGCACCGGATCGGGTCAAAGCCGAAGAATACCTGAAGGAAACCATTCGCAAGTATGAAAAAACCGCGACAAAATTGGCGAACTGGATGGAGCAAAATATTCCGGAAGGATTGACCGTTTTTTCTTTCCCGGTCTCACATCGCCAGCGCATCCGTACCACGAACAGCCTGGAGCGGCTCAACCGTGAAATCCGGCGGCGGACAAGCGTCGTCAGTATTTTCCCCAACGAAAAATCGGCTTTACGGCTGATTAGCGCAGTCCTACTTGAAATCAGCGATGAGTGGGAAGGTGGCAAGATCTATTTGAACGTTGGGACGGGGCAATCGTCGTAGTAGTAACTGTGGATATGTGGGC
>JARKPN010000050.1 GCA_029975275.1 Geobacteraceae bacterium
CGCAGACGTGAAACCAGTCTTCGACATCGATGGTGATAGCGTTCATCAACGGCCGGTACGGATCTTCCCTTCAAATCTTAAGAAAACGTTACGTTACACCATTTGCCGGGGCAAGTCAATATGGGGCCGGCAGCCGGAAACTGCCCGGATAGCCTGCCATCCCGGCGGTCATGGCAGGTTGGATTTTTCAGGCCAAACTATGGAACAAATGATGGGAGTAAAGTCTGTTCCGGAAGGAGTGATCTTTCGGGGAACCTGTCGGATCGAAACTGCCGTGTGGTGGATCTGGAATTGATTCGCCATTTAGCGGCAACCTAATTGTTTGTTTTATGTAACGGTTTTTATTGTGTAAAGGTGAATTCAAATAGCAAGTGCACCACGTGAGCTAAGCTGAGGACATGGCAGGCAAATCTGGTAGTGTGTGAAGCGCGACCAACACATACCCCAAGGGGGATTCTCAGGGACGGTGTTTATTTGTTGCCTAGCATTTAATTCCTCTTCTACACTGCCCGCATGCCAAGAACCGCTCGCATTGATCTGCCCGACCTGTTGCAACACGTAATCGTCCGTGGCGTGGACCGTTGCGACATTTTCCGCGACGATGTCGACCGAGGGCGCTTCCTCCGGAGCCTTTCGAAACTCCTCGTCCAGACCGGGACCGAATGCCTTGCATGGTCGCTTATGACCAACCACTTTCACCTCCTTCTCAGACCGCGCAGAACCCGACTTGCCCCGCTCATGCGACGGCTGCTCACCGGATATGCGCTTTACTTCAACCTCCGCTACAACCGCTCAGGCCATCTCTACCAGAACAGGTACAAATCCTTTGTTTGCGATGAGGATGCCTATCTCTTGGAACTGGTCCGTTACATCCACCTGAATCCATTGCGAGCCGGACTGGTGAAAGATCTGACCGCCCTTGACCACTACGCATGGTCAGGCCACTCGATCATAATGGGAAAAGGCTCCCTGGAAGGGCAGTCCGTGGAAGAGGTCCTTTCTCTGTTTTCCACCGAAATACAAAAGGCTAGGAAGCGGTATCGTCTCTTTGTTGAGGATGGCATACCGCAAGGAAAGCGAGAAGACCTCGGAAGCACACGAAAAATGACCAGGGAGTTGGTGGAAGCTATGAACGGAGAGCCGTTTGACCAGAGGATCCTCGGAAGTGGAGAATTCGTCCGGGAACTGCGGATGCGGAAGGAGTTGGACTCGAAGTTTCCCCAGCCCTTGGAAATCAAGGAAATTATCGTACTAGTATGCAGACACTTCGGGCTGGATCCAGCGGAACTGAGGCTCAATACCAAGTCAACCAGAATCACGGATGTCCGAAGCGTCATCTGTTATCTCGCCGTTCGTGTGAAAGGGCACAACGGAGTTGAGGTCGGTAGCCAGGTAAACCTCCGCCGCGCTGGAGTCAGCGTTGCCGCCGGTCGGGGAGAAAAAATGATAATAAACAATCCAGAGTTGATTACTCTAATAGACAAATAAACACCGTCCCGTATCTTCCCCAAGGAATTCTGGACAAACAAATCTGTGCAGATACATGAAACGTCTATTTTCCCGTTTTGTACATCGGCTTGAATGAATCAAGAATCGCGTCCCAGATTTGCAGCTTCTCGTCTAGGTTGCCGTCGGGTGTATCAATGGTGATCAGTATCTCCGGATGTTCACCGGAACCTTTTTGTCCCGCGTAACGCCATCCAAAATCCAGTTCCGTTCCATCCTTGTCAGTCATCCGATCAATCTCTTCTTCGCCTGACAATCCGGCCACCATTCTTTTACGGGACCGGATTCTTTCGATCTCTACACCTCCCGCGTATCCAGTGGCGATGACGGCAGTAGTCCTCCCTATCAAACCTTCATCCAGCGCTTCCACCGTGTGGGTCTCATTCATTTCGATTTCAAGTCTCATATCAAGTGGACGGTGATAAAAACGGGCTTCGGTTTTCTCTTGCTCAAAAAAGGGAAGATTGATGGCACCGTATTTAGTGTGGAACCAATTTCCGGGCGGAAGACCGGAGGGATTGTTTGGAGGGTAAGTCCTGTAAGCTTTGGCAATGCTGAGAACCCAATTAAATAATTCATCCTTCCCTTCCAGTAAACCGTCAAATTTAAACAATACACCTACAGGCCCGGCATCAATCAGTAAGTCCCAATATCCTTCATCATCAGCAGCATAATTCCCATAATAATAAACGGATTTGATCCATTGGCCGGCCTTTGGTGTCGCTTTTTCTTCAATAATAATTTTGCTTACTCCTCTAGGTTTCCTTAACTTATTGATTTCCGCAAGGCGTGTATTCCATATTCTAAGTCTAGCCTGCTCATGGTCGGTATTTTGTGGCCAAATAAACTCGTCAATAGTGCAAGCCCGGAATCTATGTGACTGGCTTATACGCTCGAAATCAACAGGCACTGATATTGAGAATCTTCCCATAGGATATGTTCGCATGAGTGTTTTGCTCCCTCCACTTTTTAATGATTGCGCTCTCTGTTTCTCTTTGGTCTCTCCATTGTGACAGGCAAAAAGGATTATGGAGCAGACCATCACGGCCATAAAAGACGCCGACAACCATCGGTAGCAGTTGGTCATTGGTTTGTCTCCTTCCTTGTCCCGATCTCCTCATCTATCCGGTTTTCGACCAGATGCCAGATACACTCAAAAATGATTTCATGGGCCTTTGGGCATGAAAAGATGTTCTGGTGCCCCATTTGGAAAAGATCATCGGACTTGTCCTTGACTATTTCAAACGTCCTGGATTTTTGGACCGGCCCGGTATCGAGTTGAAGCGCGTTCCCAGATGACACCGGAACGGTGCCGTCTCCCATCTCGTCAGGCATTCCCATGATAACCAGGGCCGTAGCTGCCTTTGTGTCTTCCGAAAGCGGATGTTCATACTTATCCACATAGGTCCGGTATGTCCCTCTGTTGGTAAAGCCCCGCTCATACTGGTTGTGCGGATGATGAGGCCGGTGCTCGTGCTCCTTCCTGGTAAACACGATCTTATCCGGTGAATCCAGCCCAGTGACATAGAATTGGTATGTTTCAGGGTGAAACTGAGTCTGGACTCTGTCGTGGAAGCCTTCGGCCTGTTGCAGATAACCTGTATAAAGTTGCCAAGGGCCTTTTTGCTTGGGTATTTTTGATTCTTCCTTTCCGGGATCAAGCCATTCGGGATTAACAGCCCTATACACTTCGTCTTTGAGGAGGTAGATATCCTTGTAAGGGGTTCCCCTTGGAAGCTTGACTTGACGATACTGAGCGGGATAGCTGAGCCATTCGCGATTGCTTTTATTGTCCGTGTAAAACTTGTTGGGAAGGAGTTCCAATCCTCCCGGCATGTTCCCCATGAGCGAGGTGACCTCCTCGCCGTCCGTCCCGAGAATGACGGCAGCGATACGCCCCAGGATGTGGTGCCTGGCCATCTTGAGCGGACTGCGCAGCCAGTCCCACCAGGTCCTTGAAGGTCCGCCACGCGGTCTTTCGAACCCCGCCTTCATGCGCCAGTATCCTGCGGGCGCCCCTGTGGCCGGCTGCACTCCATGGATGATCCCCAACACTTTCTTCTCCACCCCATGAAGCATGCAGGCGGAGCGGGCCACCAGACCGCCCATGGAGTGGGTGATGAGGATTACGTATTTGCACTCGCGTTGCAATCCGTCCGGGCTGTATATACCCCTTTTATGTTCTTCGATGGTTCTGTCGATGTACTGCTTGAGCGCGAGTCCCGTGTTTTCCGAGGAATCGGTCCAGTTGTATCCGAACGCGTGCACCGGAAACTCGAAGCAGTAATCGTGCGGTTTGGGCCAGAAATGAGTCTGGAGCTTGATGATGAATTCTCCATTGCTGTCCCACATGACCCCGCCCCAGCCTCTTTCGGCACGGGTCCTGTCGCTGTTGGAGTCGGATTTGAATTTTTCATTATTGTGTTTGGCGTTATTATTATCGACTTCCGCGTAATTGGAATTGAACTCTGGGCCGATTACGAGCGCCTTGCGTTTGGCGGCGGTGGCGCTGCGCTTGCCGAATTTCTTCACCATGAATTTGGCGTCGTCCGGGTCCCATATTCTGGGGTCTTCATTGTTCTGCTTATTGGATTTTGAACCGTTTTTGTGCTGAATTTGGCTTCCGGAATTCTGCTGATTCTCTGATTTTGCCTCGTTCTGATCCGTGTCCCCGACGGTTTTCTCCTTGCGCTTCAGCCTGCTTCCCATGAGGCCGGGAACAAAGATGATGGGGATGACTTCCCGTTTGATGCAGATCCGGTTTTGACAATAATTCCTTATCCCCGGAATGTCCCCGAAAAGCTGCTGCCAAGTGATGTCAATCTAGTTTATATTGCTCTGCTTCATCGTGGTATCCCTATTTCCCCGGTCTGTATTCGCGCTCGAACCGATCGAACCGGAGGTTGAACTCTCCGGCGATTGAGGTCCTGTGAAGTACACCCGTGTACTTGTCCTTGTCGCTTCTCAAGGTTTCAGGACCGTTGAGAGTATGGGGAGTCTCCAGTAACGGCTGCCTGCATCTGCCTGTGGTCACATCCGGATGCTTGTAGACGAATGTCACTGTCATCGTATGCGCTTCCGCGTCTATTTCCTCTGCCTCGACATTCGGCTGCATGAGTGGCGCGGGAGGGGTGTTGCCTGGGCTGGAGAGGTTGCTGATCATGGGGTCGAGGCGGCGACAGACGGGACGGCCTTCCACGAAGACGTTGTTGGAGTAGTTGACGAACCTGGCTTTCCCCTTGTTGACTCCGGAGGTGACGCCGCCGGCCGTGCCCGGCTCGTCGCCGCTGCTGGTGCTGAAGACGGAATCCTTGAGCATGATGGGGTTGCCGTCCACGGTGACGGTTCTGCT
>JARKPN010000054.1 GCA_029975275.1 Geobacteraceae bacterium
CCGTTCCCCCTCTTCGTGGATGCGCAGCATCAGAAACTGCCCTGCCATACACTTCCGCGCCACTAACGGCGCTTCCACCCGCATCTGCCACGTCCGCTCTATCAACTTCCGCTTCTCTACTATCCTGTGCATCGAAACCTCATCACCGCCTGTTGCGGTAATCCGTCCTTCGCTCAATATGAGCCTGTGTAATCTTTTTACCCACCCGATAATGGTATGCGGCATGGTAGTGCCACGCATATAAACCGATATTTTTTTCAAAGGCAAAAAAATTTTTTCGAAGGCCATTTGCATTACCTATTGAGTGCTCTATTAATATATAAAAGTATATTTTGAGTACCCATAATACAGTATCCAAAACCTGGGTTGCCTTCGAAATGGCGAAACAGCAACACCCACTCACCACAGGCAACCGACAACATTGACTGGCCGATTAAACAACGGGGCTTTCTCACAATATCATGTTGACATTAAACACATGTCGGAGTATCTTTCTGCATCATTTGCCTGCACAATAGAGATAAATGTTATAAGTGAAAGCAGACCCCGCCGGATCCACATGGTCCGCGTGACCGTCGGGCTCCGGCATGGACTGCAGGGTCAAGTGATACCATGAGGCGTAGTTGAGGAGACGTGGGCAGGATCAGCAAGCGCCGTCGAAGGTGCTTCCCCAAGGCAAGGAGATGCAACATGACGGAATACAGTGTCGCAAGCCCCTTTTACTCCAGTACCCACAGCTTTAACCGGTTTCAGGCCGAAATGCCCTACGCGGACGATACGCGCAGCAACCCGTTCCTGGGAGCCTGCCGGGCGGTGCGCACCTCGATAGAGCAGTTCGAGGCGGCGCTGGACGGAGATCACGAGGTAGCAATCCACCTCGCTTCCTTCGGTACATCGGCCGAGTTTCACGCAACGCACGTCTGCTTTTCGCCGTCAAACGTCATCACCTTCCTCGGCCAGACCAGCAGCGGCGAAAAAGTACAGTTCGTCCAGCACGTCTCGCAGGTAAGCCTGCTGCTGAAGTCCGTCAGGAAGCTGCACGAGACGGCAACGCGCCTCAAGTTCCAGCACGCCGCTTCATAACCAGGCGTCCCGGCCGCTTGCCGCCCCGGCTGCACCTGTACCTGGGAGCCTCCGTGGCAGGGTGGCGCTCCTGCGTCCATAAAGGTGCGCGAGCGGCGCGGAAACCTGCTGCCGGAAGGCGCCGGCAAACGGAACCATCCCACACCCCACGGCCGGCCGTGCCGCTGCTTGACTTCTCACCTTCTCTTCCTTAAGATCCATCTGCAGTGTAAAGCGATTACTCAGGGGACCCCATGAAACCAGCCAATGCTCACCTGCTCCAGCTCCAGGAAAAGATAGCAGCCTACGGCAAGGAGAATCTTGAAGAGATCCTGTTCGCCGCATCCGAAGGGATACGGTTGCTTTCGGGTCGGGATCGGGTGAGGATCTACCTTGAGGATCTGACGGGAGGGGTGCTCTCCTGCGTGCACGTCTACGGCCCGTTCGCGGAAGAGATACGGAGCACGAATTTTCCGATCGTCTCCCGGGTGGCGGTGGTCTCGACGGTCTTCGCCACCCAGACCCCTACGGTACTTTCGGACGCCATGACCCGCGGGCTCCCCCTGGACATACGCATCGCCAAAACCTGCTCCATTGCCATGAGCCGGGTCTTTCCCCTGGTCAACCAGCGCAGATCCATCGGTGTCGTGTGCGTCGACTACGACAAACCGGAAGCCCTTGACGAAGAGTCCGGCGTAAAGGCCATGACGGAGTTCCTGTACTCCATCGCAGACAGCCTGGATCAGGCCCACAAATACAACCAGCAGATACTCCTGACACGCCGGGTCGAGGAGTACAAGAAACGGGAGGCAGCGGCGCTCATGGTGAAGTCCGCCGCCCTGCTCATCGACCGGATCTCCCTGGCGTCGGTGCTGGTACCGACCATCGGAAACCACGGTAAAATCAAGATGGAGGTCCTCTCCAGCTATTCGGCCGACCCGAGACTCAAGGCCCTCTACGATGATCTCGGCTCCATCAGGCTGGGCAGGGGGCGGTCCCTGGTGGCGAAATTCGTGGGTGACGACGGCCGCATCGACGACGACCAGCTGCTGAAACCGGTCTTCATCCCCGATCTTACCCAGCAGGTGCTCCAGAAACGGGCGTTGACGGAAAAAATGTTCCTTCGCTCGCTCTACATGGTCCCCCGCTATGAACCGGCCACCCGCAAGGTTATCTGTCTGGTAAATTACTATTCGCGGGAAAATTACCAGTTCTCCGAATTCGAGGCCGGGATACTCCAGACCCACGCGGAAATGGTTGAACGGGTCATACGCGAGATAGGAGACGAACACCTCGAGGTCAGGGTGCTGGCGGAGATTACCGATCTGCTTCGCGAGCGCAACGAAAAGCTGCAACCGTTCCTCGACAAGGTACTCTCCAAGGCAACCAAGCTGATCGGGGCCGACACCGGCAGTATCGCCATGTTTCAGGAGCGGGAGGGAGAGAAGTGGCTGGTTGTGGAAAACGATGACGGCACGATTCTCGGCGCGAAAAACAAGGAATGGCTGAAGAAGAAGATCCCCCCCTTCCGCATCGGCGGGCACGAGCTGCCGCGGGAGGAGCGCAGCCTGACCGGTTACGTGGCCTGGTCGAAGCAGCCGCACATCATCGCCGACGTGGAAAAGGAAACCCAGGGTGAGGGATTCCACTTTCCCACCAGCGACCTGTTCAAGAGCGAGATCGCCATGCCCATCATATGCGACGATGTGCTGCTCGGGGTAATCTGCCTCAACTCTCTGAAGCCGGGCTATTTTACCGAGGAGCACAAACGTATTCTGCAAATCGTCGAAAGCCTGACCTCGCGCCACATCTCCGATATCCAGAGGATCGAGACCCTTCAGAGTCAGGTCGCCAGGCTGACCAGCGACGTGGCGTACAAGGATCCCCAGATATCCTCGTACCGGCTCGGCAACATCATAGGCAACAGCCGCACCTCCCAGGAGGTCGTCGGCTTCATCAACAAGGTTTCCGTTCCCCTGTTCAACCGCATCGTGTTCTGGAACACGAACGTCCTCCAGGAGGCTACCCTCGGGCTCCCCTCTATCCTGGTGCTCGGGCAGACCGGGTCGGGTAAAGAGTTTTTCTTCAACAACCTCTACAACAAGTTGAACGAGATGTACCGGGAGCAGGTGCCGTCGGCAGGCGAGCTCCCGGTCAAGAAGACCAACATCGCGGCCTACAGCGGAGAACTCACCTACTCGGAGCTGTTCGGACACAAGAAAGGAGCATTCACCGGGGCTTACAGCGACCGCAAGGGGATTCTGGAAGAGGCGCAGGGAGGGATTGTATTTCTTGACGAAATCGGCGACGCGGACCCGAAGACCCAGGTGCAGCTGCTCAGATTTCTCGACAACGGCGGGTTCGTCCGTCTCGGCGAAAACGTGGAACGCTACGGCAGGGTCCTGGTCGTGGCCGCAACCAACAAAAATCTCCAGGAGGAGATCAAGGCCGGCCGCTTCCGCGAGGACCTCTATCACCGGCTCTCGGAGCTGTCCTTACGCATTCCCGCCCTCAGGGAGCGCAGAGAAGACATCATCGATCTTGCGACCCATTTCCTCGGCAAGCTCTACAAGACCTACCGCGGCAAGGACGACCCCCAGGACGAGCACCCCGTACTGACCGACGGCGCCAAGAAAGCGCTGGTCAACCACCACTACGAAGGGAATATCCGCGAGCTGCGGAGCATCCTCGTGCGGGCGATTTTCTTCCGCACCGGCACCGCCATCACCGAAGACGATATCCATCGTGCCATCAATAACGGGCTCCGGGACAAGCAGGAGAACGTGCAGTCCAGGCTGCAGGATCAGCTCGCGGAAGAGATACTGACGGAGATAGCGGGGGGGAAGGACTTCTGGCAGGCAGTCTACGAGCCCTACACCAAGAACCGTATCCCCCGGGACGTGGTCGGGCTGGTTATCGAACGCTCGAGGCTGGCCGCGGGCCGCACCATGCCCCAGATCGCCCGGCACCTGAAGGCGACGAACGGCGACATCCAGGGCGACAGCGCGGAACGAAAAAAATTCTTCAAATTCAAGAACTTTCTCTACAAGACGATCCGGATCTGATACCGCCGAAACGCACGTCGCTTGTCCCTGATCCCTGCCCGAAAACTCTGGAAAAATGTTATGAGGGCCGGATCGGGGCTTTCACGGAGCCTCTCGTACGGCTTGAGTGCAATCAGGCGACCCACGGGAAAGCGCCTGAATCCGGCAGAGTATTTGATCCGGGCGAAGGATGGCGACCGATTACGAGGGGCTTCGGGGAAGTCCCGACCCGGCCCCTGTCGACACTTTCCGGATGGAAATCAGCTTGCGAAAACCGGCCGGATACAGTAGAACCTGAATCCGTAGCTCCGCATGCCGGGGGGGCGGAGCGCCGGGATGCAACGTGGCCGGGATACGGAGAAATCGATATTCGGAGTGCGGTCTCAATGAAGGAGAGGAAGAAAAACAAATCGGGGAAGCAGGGGTCCGGGCAGACATCGTCCAGCAGCCAGGGCCGGGCCATGAGCATCGACGAGGCCATGGGGTTCGCACTCCGTCATCACCAGGCCGGCAATCTCGATCTGGCCGAAACCGTTTACCGCCAGATCCTCGGTTTCCATCCCGACCACCCGGAGTCCCTTCACCTGCTCGGGGTCATCGCCCTGCAGCGGGGCCGCCACCAGGAGGCCGTGACCATGATTGGCCGGGCGATCAAGGCAAGACCCGGCTTTGCGGACGCCCATTCCAACCTGGGAAACGCGCTCCGGGAACTGGGGAGGCTCGACGAGGCCGAACAGAGCTACCGGAAGGCCATCTCCCTGAACAGCGGCTTTGCCATGGCCCACTACAACCTGGGGAACGTCCTCATGGCAGGGAACCGGTTCGACGAGGCCGCGAAAAGCTTCACCACGGCCCTGGCATGCTCCCCCAACCTGCTGGAGGCCCGGATCAACCTGGGAAACGCGCTGCGGGAACTGGGAAGGCTGGACGAGGCGGAAGGGTGCTACCGCAAGGCCCTCGCCACCAGGCCCGATTCGGCCGTTGTCCACTTCAACCTGGGCAACACGCTGCTTGACAAGGGGAACACCGCCGGGGCGGCCGAATGTTACCGCAAGGCCCTCTCCCGGGACCCTGGCTACACCGGCGCCAGGCTGAACCTGGGCGGCGCGCTCAGGGAACTGGGAAGACCGGACGAGGCGGCCGAATGTTACCGCAAGGCTCTTGAGGACGAGCCCGGCGACCCATCGATACTGGTGAGCCTCGGGGCGGTGCTGCGGGACCTGGGAAAGCGGGACGAAGCGGAAGGGTGCTACCGCAGGGCACTGGAGCTCTCCCCGGAGTCGGCCCTGGCCCATTTCAATTTGGCAAACCTGCTGCGTGAGATGGGGAAGAGCGGAGAGGCGGTGGCGGGCTACCGCAGGGCCGTAGAACTGGATCCCGCCAATCCCTCCCAGTACTGCAACCTGGGGAACGCCCTGCGGGAGACGGGGAACGCGGAGGAAGCGGTCGACGCCTACCGCAAGGCTCTGGGACTGGAGCCGGAAAACGCCGATGCCCTGATCAACCTCGGCAACGCCTTCAAGGAACTGGGCCGTTACCGGGAAGCGGAAGAGTCGTACGAAAAGGCCCTGCTGGCCCGGCCCGACATGGCCGAGGCCCACTACAACCTGGGGACGGTCTTGCAGGACCAGTGCCGGATGGGGGAGGCGGTCGCCCGCTACCGCAGGGCGCTGGAGCTGAAGCCCGACCATGCGGTGGCCCACAGCAACCTGCTCATGAACCTCCAGTACGACCCGGAGGTCACCCCGGAGGAGGTCCTGGAGGAGTCCCGGGCCTGGGAGCGGCGGCAACTTGTCGGGATCCGGCTGATGTCCCCTCCGGCCAACGAACCGGACCCTGAGCGCGCGCTCCGGATAGGCTACGTATCCGGCGACCTGCGCCGCCATCCGGTCGGCTACTTCCTGGACGGGGTCCTGGACTGCCACGACCGGGAGCGGTTCCAGGTCTACTGTTACGCAAACCAGAGCTTCGGCGACGACCTGACGGAGCGGCTGCGGGGCAATGCCAATGCCGGCCACTGGCGGGAGATCTTCGGACAGAACGACGACGCGGTGGCCTGCCTGATCCGGGAAGACCGCATCGATATCCTGATCGACCTGGCGGGCCATACCGCCAGGAACCGGCTGGCCGTGTTCGGCCGGAAGCCGGCCCCGGTCCAGGCCACCTGGGCGGGTTACGTGGGCACCACCGGCCTTTCCGCCATGGACTGCCTGATCACGGACCCGCAGGAGACGCCGGAAGGGACCGAGGGGTGGTACCTGGAGAGGCTGGTTAGGCTGCCGGACTGCTATGTCTGCTATTCGCCGCCCGGGTACGCTCCGCCGGTCGCCCCGCTTCCGGCTCTGAGGAACGGTCATATCACCTTCGGCTGCTTCAACAACCTGGCCAAGCTCAACCCCCGCGTGACGGCCCTCTGGAGCCGCATCCTCAGGGAGGTCCCCGATGCCGGACTGCTGCTGGTCACCAAGGCCCTGGGCGACCCGGCCGTGCGCGAGCGCTGTCTGGAGGCGTTCGCCCGGGGTGGAGTGGCCGAACGGGTCTCCCTGTGCAGCATGCTCCCCCACGCGGAGCTGCTGGCCCGCTACGGTGAGGTGGACGTCGCACTGGACCCGTTCCCCTACTCCGGCGGGCTCACCACCCTGGAAGGGCTCTGGATGGGGGTCCCGGCCATCACCCTGGGAGGCGACAGGTTTGCCTCCCGCCACACCCTGAGCCACCTGACGGCCGCCGGATTGCCGGAGTTCATCGTTCCGGACGAGGACGCCTACCTGGCCCGGGCGGCTGAACTGGCCAAAGCCCCCGAGCGGCTGGCGTCGCTGCGCGCAGGTCTGCGGGAGCGGATGGCCGCATCTCCGCTGTGCGACTGCCGTCGCTTCACCCGCAACCTGGAAAACGCCTTCCGGACCATGTGGCGGGAATGGTGCGCGGCGAGATAGCTACTATTTAATCCCTTTCCCGTTCAGGAACGGCCCATACTCCCGGTCCACCCCCTGTATGTGCCCGGTCAGCCAGTCCTTGAGAAAATTCATCACCGTCTGGCTGAGCGGCACGCTTCCCTCCAGGTACCCCTTCTGAAAATCCAGCACGGTCATGGTGAGATGGTTGTGCTCCCGCTTGTGCTTCTCGTAGAGGGGGTAGCCGTGGGCCTTCATGAGCCGCTCCTCGGCCGCGAAGTGAGCCCTGGTGTAACTGATGAGACCGTTCAGCACCGAGCCGATCACCTGCTTTCCCTGACCCTCCTTCATGGCGTCATGCAGCTTATTGATCAGGTTGACCAATTCCTGGTGCTCCCTGTCAAACTGGCTTACCTTCACGCTCAATCCCTCGTTCCACGTCAAAAGCGCCATGACCTCTCTCCTGCCGGTGTGATGGATTCAATACCCTTTTCGTTTCGGCGCGGCAGGGGGATAACTTGAGGGAAAAAGGGGATACGAAGCTTGACGGTCACGGTCCGCCGGACCCTTCGCCCAGCGGAACCTCGAAGGTCCTGTTACGGAAGGAAAAGCTCACCCGGTCCCGTGATATCTTTTCAACCCGTGCGCCATCGACCGTCGAGCCCTCGGTGACCGACTGGCCGTTGACCACGGCAAAATGAACCTGGCCGTCGCCCTGCCAGGCGATCCCGGTCACGTTCAGCCTGGGAGGAGAGGAAGCCGTAGCGGGACGGGCGGGCGCGGGCTCAGCCGGGCGCGGGGCGGCTGTCTGCCGCGGTGCCCTGCGCGGCTCCGCCCGGAGGGGAACCGCCGCGGCGTCGGGATCCTCCCCGTCCAGAGCGGGGACCTCCCGCACCTCCCGGGGAGGCGCCAGAGAGACCACGGCAGGCCGCGGCCCGGCCGGCGCGGACGGTTGGACAACCGTCTCGCGCGGAGCCTCCGGAGCAGGAGGCGTCACTGGAGTGGAAAGCCGCGCTGCGTCCGGGCGGCCGTCGACTTCAACGATCGGGGATGCGGGTTGCCGCCGGCCACTTCCCCGTTCCGTCAGCCAGTAGGTGGACACGCCCGACACCAGGGCCACTGCCGCGAGCGCGGCCATGGTCGGCCAGCGGCGCTTCTCCACCGGCAGGCCGGGTCCGCCGCCGACCCATTCCATGTCGTGGGCCAGGTCCCTGCGGACCGCCTTCTGCTCCTCCAGCCTCTTCAACGCCTTCAGTATGGAGCTCATCGGGAACGTCCCTTTCTCCCCTTCTCCAGCCGGGGCACGGCGAAATCACCCGCGTCACGATAGAGGAGCAGCAGGGTCAGCGCACCCAACCTGCCGTCGGAAGGTATGCCGCGGCTTTTCTGGAAGGACTTCAGGGAAGCCTCAAGCGAGGAATACGAGCCGCTGTTCTTTCCTGATGAGGGAAAACCGTTCTGTTTCAGCAACCGCCGGACCTCTCGCATATCCCGCTCGTCCGCACGACGGGACAGGATGAACGGGATGTCCAGGTAATTCCTCCAGACCAGGTAGCACCTTCCATTCCAGATGGAGCCCAGCCTCTTCCTGGTCAGGGTCTCATCTCCCCCTAGCGGCGGAGACACCCGCACCACTTCGTTGTCGATCCCGATCAGGGCCAGGTAGCGGTCCCCCTGCACGCCCGGAAGCTTCACCTCCAGCATGACCGGGACACCCAGGTACCTCAGGAGATCGAGGTTGGTGCGTACCGAGTCGACACGCAGGTCCGCACCCTGCGCCAGCGTCCGCAAGCCCTCCAAGCCACCCTCCCCAGGGGGAGGAAGCGGCCCCGCAGCCCCCCAAAGCCGCGCCAGCACCGTCAATGCCTGCCTGCCATTCTCAGCCTCGGATGTCCGGGTCGGATCCGGCGTTACGGAATCGGCCGATACCGTCGCCGGGACGGTTTTCCGGGCACGGGGTGATGTGTCGGCGTCCACTATCCGGTCTCTCTGGTAGAGATAGAAACCACCCGCGAGACAGAGGAAGGCAATCACCGCAAGGACAGGCCCGAGCCGGCGCAGGGGACGCGCGCCCGTCCGCTCGCGACGGATCTCGCGGATGGCGGTGGACACGGTTGCCGAGGAGATCCGGCGCCGGCCGTCTCCGAAGGCGACCAGAAGCGACCTGTCGCAGACCATGTTGACCGGCCTGGGCAATCCCGCTGAAAAACGGTAGATTTTCCCCAGCGCCGGCCGGGTGAACCGGGCTGCGAAGCGGCTGCCGGCGATTTCGAGCCGGTGTTCGATATAGGCCCGGGTATCGGTGAAATCCATGGGTTTCAGGTGATAGCGGACCGCAATGCGCTGGGAGAGCTGCCGGAGATCCGCCCGCTCCAGGAGCGCGCCCAGCTCCGGCTGTCCGGCCAGCACGATCTGGATCAGCTTGGAGGTCTCGGTCTCCAGGTTGGAGATCAGCCGGATCTGTTCCAGCACCTGGGGCGTGAGGTTCTGGGCCTCGTCGATCACCAGCACCACAATGCGGCCGGCCGCGTTTTCCACCAGGAGAAAGCGGTTCAGCTCATGGAGGAGTTCGGAGCTGCCGAGTTCCTCGCTCTGCAGCCCGAACTCCCGGTTTATGTTGCGCATCAGCTCAACCCCGGACAGGCAGGGATTCAGGATCAGCGCGGTCCGGTAGCGCTCCTCGTCCAGCCGGTTCAGCAGCGTCCGGATGACCGTGGTCTTGCCCGCACCCACCTCGCCGGTCAGCTCTATGAAGCCGGCCCGGTTGGTCACACCGTAAAACAGGTGGGCAAAGGCCTCCCTGTGGTTTTTGCTGAAATAGATGAACCTTGAATTGGGGGTAATGGTGAAAGGGCTTTCCCTGAAGCCGAAAAATTCACAGTACATGGTTCGAGTCCCGGCGTTCGGCCCGCGGCTGACAGCCATGGGGCAGCGGTTGAGATCTGGGAAACGACGGTGTCACAGGCAGTACCGCATCTAAACACAGGCCCTGGCGGCGATTTCTCCCGACAGCCGGCGACCCTGCCAGCTGCCGCGCCGCGCGAGCTCATGTACGATAGAATACCACATCCGGTTGTTTTTGAGGTTCCAGCGGGGGGCGACCCGGATTGAAAGGGGGGCGGAGCCGTAGAGCCGCTGGATGGTGATCCTGGGGGGAAGCAGTTCGAGGAAGTCGCAGACCGAGGCTACGTACTCCCGGTGTTCAAGCGGAACGAACTCGCCCCGGACGTACATGTCGGCCAGCGGGGTCCCGGCCACGGCATGGAGCTGGTGTATCTTCAGGGAATCCACCGGCAGGGACGCTATCACATCGGCCGTCTTCAGGAAATCCTCGCGGCTCTCGCCCGGAAAGCCGCGGATCAGGTGGGCGCAGATCTCGAAGCCGCGGCCCGCGGCCCTCTCCAGCGCCAGCCGGTACTCCGCGAAGGAATGGCCCCGGTTGATCCGTGCCAGAATCCGGTCATCCATGGACTGGAGCCCCAGTTCGAGACAGACGTAGCGATCCCGCGCTATCTCCTCCAGCAGGGCCAGCGCCCCCTCGCCCAGACAGTCGGGCCGGGTGCCGACGGAGATGCCCACCACGTCGGGGTGCGCCAGGGCGCGGTAGTAGAGGTCACGGAGCTTCCCGACCGGACCGTAGGTGTTGGAGTACTTCTGGAAATAAATAATGAACTTTTCGCTCCCCAGCCTTTGCCGGTGATAGGCCATCCCCGCGGCCATCTGCTCTTCCAGGGGTATGGAGCCGCGGATCCCGTCGGGGGAGAAGGAGCGGTTGTCGCAGTAGATGCACCCACCCGTCCCCTTGACGCCGTCCCGGTTCGGGCAGGTGAAGCCGCCGTCCACATTGACCTTGCTCACCCGCAGGCCAAAGCGGCGGCGCAGGTGCGAGCCGTAGGAGTTGAAGCGGAGTTCGGGATGTATCAGGTTAGTGTCCATAATCTAAATGGCGCGAGGCTCAGGGCTCAAGAGACAAACCCCGCAAGACCCTTCCATCGTCTTTTTGCTTTTTCCATTGCCTTTCGCTCTTTACCTTTCGCCCTTCTCCCTTCACTCTTTACTCTTCACTTTTTGCCTTTCGCCTGCTGCAAGCAGCCTCACCATCTCCCTGGCGGCGCGTTCCGGGTCGTCGGCCGCCAGGATGGCGGAGATGAGGGCAATGCCGTGCGCCCCCTGGTCGAGCACGGTCCTGACCTTGTCCGGTTTGATCCCTCCCAGGGCGAATACCGGTATCCGGAGCCGCCGGCACGCCTCGGTCAGCCGTTCCGTTCCGACCGGCTCACCGTAGCCGGCCTTGGAAGGGGTGAAGAACACCGGGCTGAAGGTGATGAAGTCCGCTCCCGCTTCCTGGGCATCCAGCGCCCTTTCGAGGCCGTGGCAGGAGACGCCGACCAGCATGCTCCCCCCTGCGAGCTCGCGGACGCGCGCCGTCGGCAGGGAGCTCTCACCCAGGTGGACCCCGTCGGCGCCGGTCGCCAGAGCGATGTCGAGCCGGTCGTTGACGAGGAGCCTGGCGCCGTGACGGGCCGTGACTTCCCGCAGGCCGAGCGCCAACCCGTACAGCTCGCGGGACGGCAGGTCCTTTTCCCGCAGCTGCACGGCCCGGGCTCCGCCCCGGAGCGCCCCCTCCACGGCGGCGTACAGGTCGCCGCCCGGTACCTGCTTCCGGTCGGTGATCAGGTAGAGGTTGAAATCCACCCCTGCGCGGTCATTCATTCCCGTCGCCATTCATCCTTGCTTTCACCTTGCGTCCTGCGCCTCGCGCCTCGCGCCTTGCGCCCGTCTTTATCCCACCATCCCCTCCAGGGGGCTCGAAGCGGTGGCGTAGAGCTTCCTCGGGATCCGTCCCGCCTTGTAGGCGAGCCGTCCGGCGATGACCGCCAGTTTCATGGCCTCGGCCATGGCGACGGGATCGTCGGCGCCGGCAATCCCGGTGTTCATCAGCACGCCATCGCAGCCGAGCTCCATGGCGATGGCGGCGTCCGAGGCCGTGCCGACCCCGGCGTCCACGATGACCGGGACCCTCACGGTCTCCATGATGATCCGGATGTTGTAGGGGTTCCGTATCCCGAGACCACTGCCGATGGGCGCACCCAGAGGCATTACCGCTGCGCACCCCAGGTCTTCAAGCTTCCTGCAGACGATGGGGTCGTCGCTGGTGTAGGGGAGGACGGTGAACCCCTCGCCGATAAGGATCTTCGCCGCCTTGAGCAGTTCCTCGTTGTCGGGAAAGAGGGTCTTTTCGTCTCCCAGAACCTCCAGCTTTACGAAGTCCGACAGCCCGGCCTCCCGGGCCAGCCTGCAGGTACGGACCGCGTCGTCCGCGGTATAGCATCCGGCGGTGTTGGGCAGAAGGGTATACTTGCGGGTGTCCAGATAATCCAGCAGGGACTCCTTGCTCCGGTCAGAGATGTTGACCCTGCGCACGGCTACGGTCACGATCTCCGCCCCCGATACCTCGATGGCCCGCGCCATCTGCCGGAAATCCGCATATTTCCCGGTGCCCACCATGAGACGCGAGGAGAACTCCCTCCCCGCGATGACCAGTTTATCAACTGCCTGTGACATTGCGAGCTCCTTTCGCTACCCCCCGCCGACGAAATGCACGATCTCGATCCGGTCGCCGTCGTTGAGTCCGGTCGTCTCGTAGTTGGACTTGGGCAGGATCTCCATGTTCAACTCCACGGCCACCCGTCCCGGATCGATGTCCAGTTCCCTCAAAAGCCCCAGAATCGAGGCCGAACCCACGGTTTTTCTTTCGCCGTTTACCGTTATTTCCATCACGTCCTCCATACGTCTCACACTTTGCCGGATGTCGCCGAAACAAAAAAAGCCGCGGAAGCGGCTGGAGCCGGGTATCATGCCCCACTCTCTCGCTTCCCTACGCCGGAATTACCCGGATCAGGTCCAAAGGGTTTCCCGTTCCACATGGAAACGGGCTCTCAGCCGAAACTCCCCCAGCGATATGACTTCTATTCTCTTGTAAAGTACGATGATCGACGACCGGCCGGCCCGAGAGCCTATGTCAACCGCTCCACGCCGCATTCCCGATATCCAGGACTATAAACTACCAGTACGCCGGCATACTGTCAACCGCTTTGTATCGCTATTTCCACACGTTCCCGCCATTCGGCCGTCGAAGGACGCCCTGCCGTTACCGGGATCCCGCACCGCCGAGTGGCGACATGCGTTTCCGGCTTCATCTTCCCGCTCGGCCGGCGCTACCAAATAGATTTGCTTGACAGGATATAGCCCAGGATATAGTTTGTTTTAGTTAATTTTGTCTTGCGTAGTTAATTCTATATGCTTAATCATATTCAATCCAGGGGCGCCACCCTTCCACCGCCCCGGGAGGAAAACGATGGTCTCCAGGATGGAACCGGCCCGCAGCCTGTTTACCCTTTCGTTCAGGGAGCGCGACCTCGAAACGGCATTCCGCGAGGATTATTTCAGGAAGAGGGTGCCTCAGCTGCGGCTGGACCTCATGCTGGGGACCCTCCTGTATACCCTGTTCGGGATCCATGACTGCTGGGTCATACCGGATATCAAGGAGTTTGCCTGGGCAATCCGTTACTCTCTTGTCTGCCCGCTCTTGATCGGGCTCTACTTTTTCTCCTGGTCCCCGCACTTCAGGAAAGTAATGGAACCGGCAACATTCGTCGCGGGGTTCGCGGCAGGGGCCGGAGGCGTACTGATGATCATCAGGGCCGCTCCCCCTGGAAACTACATGTCGTATGCGGGCCTGCTCATCATCCTGCTGTTTTACTTCCGGCTCCGGTTCGTCACCGCATTCGCCCTCACCTGGAGCATTTTCCTCCTCTACGCGGCCGCTGCTTTCCGGGACGCGGGCATTCCCGTCCCCGTCCTTTACAGCAACACCTTCGTCCTGTTCGCCTTCTCCGTAACCGGCCTGTTCATGTGCTACACCATGGAACAGAATCTCAGGTCCGGTTTCCTGCTCAAGCAGACCATCCGGGAACGGAACAGCAAGATAGCCGAGACCAACCGGGAACTGGAGAAGGAGGTCATGGAGCGGAGACAGGCCGAGATCGCCCTCATGGAGCAGATGAAATTCCTCAGAATCCTGCTGGACACCATCCCCAACCCCATCTTCTACACGGACGTCCACGGCCGCTACGCCGGCTGCAACAGGGCCTATGAGCTCTTTTTCGGACAGACCTGCGAAGAGTTGGCCGGAAGCCCGGCCCTGGACCTGCATATCGTGGACGTGGTCTATGGTTCCGGCCACAACAAAGCCGGAAGGGATGGAACCAGCTGCATCAGGACGGGCGAAGCGCTGCTCAGGCATGCCGACGGCAGCAGGCGCAACCTGCTGTTCTCAAGGGCCGAATATGCCGATATCGAGGGAAAACCGGCAGGGATGGTGGGTGTGCTGCAGGACATAACCGACCTGAAAAGGAGCGAGGAAGAGAAGCACCGTCTGAAGGCCCAGCTCTTCCAGGCACAGAAAATCGAGGCACTGGGCCAACTCGCCGGCGGGATCGCCCATGAATTCAACAACATCCTGACCGCAATCCTCGGCTACGCCCACCTGTTGCGCAAACAGATACCCGACAAGGACCCGCAGCGCTTCTTCGTGGACAACACCATCGCCTCCAGCGAACGGGCGGCCCGGCTCATAAAGGACATCCTCGCTTTCGGAAGAAAACAGAAGATCGATCCGAAGCTTGTGGACCTGAACGAAATCGTCGGGAAAACGGAATCGCTCCTGACCATGATGATAGGCGAGGACATAGAGCTGGACGTGTCGCTCTGTGACCTGCCCATTGCCGTTCTGGCGGACGGGGGCCTGATAAGTCAGGTGCTGATGAATCTGGCGGCCAATGCCAGGGATGCCATGCCACGGGGGGGACTCCTTGCAATCAGCACCTCGCTGGAATTCAGGGAGCGCGAGTTCCTGCACGCCCACGGCAGCGCGCGACCGGGCAGGTACGGCCTGATTACCGTCAGCGATACCGGCATCGGCATGGACCCGAAAACCAGGGAAAGGATCTTCGAACCGTTCTTCACCACCAAGGAGGTGGGGAAAGGGACCGGGCTCGGACTCTCCATCGTCTACGGCATCATCAACCAGCATAACGGATGCATCGACGTGGACACCGAGTTCGCCAGAGGCACGACCTTCAGCCTCTACCTCCCCGTTCCCTCCACTGACGCCTGCCCGATGGAGCCGGGCCATTTCCTGCCGCCGCTGCAGGAGTTCACTGCTCATTCGTTCGCCGCGGCCGGGCAGCCTGAACCCGCATATGCGCTCTGCCCCTATCCGCCCGGCACTGAAAGGGTGCTGGTGGCGGAGGACAACGACACGGTGAGGGCACTGACCAGCAACCTGCTACAGGAAAACGGCTACACGGTCGTTGAAGCGTGCAACGGGGAAGAGGCGATCCGGAGGTTCATGGAGCACGCGGACCACATCCGGCTCCTGCTGCTGGACGTGATCATGCCGAAAAAGAATGGATGGGAGGTCTACGATACCATCAGAAAAATCCGCCCCGACGTGCGGGTCATCTTCATGAGCGGCTATACCGCCGACATCCTCGCCAGAAAGATCATCCCGGACGAGGGGATACGGCTACTGGAAAAACCCATTCCTCCCGGCAACCTGCTGAGGGCGCTGCGGACCGAGCTGGACCGGCCGCTGGCGGGAGAGGAGGCGGCAGGGCGGGGAAAGGAGGGGTTGCCCTCCCCTCTCTCTCCCGGAGGGTGATATCTACTCATAAAATGTCTGAACAGTCTCCGGGCCTACTTGCCGAAAATGCCCCGAATGGTATCCCCCAGGCCCGGCGTTTCCTTCTTCTGACCGGTGCCCGCATCCTTCTGCAGGTTCTTGCGGAGGGTCTCCCCTAACTTCTCTCCGATCTGGCGGCCCACGCCCTTGCCGCTCAGGGAGAACCGCGGCGAGCCGACCGTGCCGGTCGCCTTGAGGGGGAGCACCCCCCACCCCTGCTCGTCGGTGATGAAGCTTCCCACGCTGCCCCGGGCGACCCTGCCGGTGATGCGCGGGGCGATGCGGGTGTCGATGGTCATGTCGAGGCTCTTGTCCAAGCCGATCCTGCCCTTCGGCTTCATGCGGACGTCGGAGCCGTCCAGGGCGGAATCGAGCAGCACCTGGCCGCCCGTTATCCGGTACGTCCCGGCAAAGGAGCTGAAACGGACGACGCGCAGCTCCTCGCTGCCCAGAAACCGGGCCAGCTCGCTCATGAAGCCGCTGCCGGTGAGCCTGCCGTTCCGCACGTCAAAGGATCCGGAGCCCGTCAGGTTCCGCTTCACGGCCTCCGGGGCGGTTCCACTGCCGGAGATGTCCGCCTTAAGCGACAGAATTCCGGAAAAGCTTCCGGCCGCCTTGGGCGCGAAGACGCTTACGAGTTTTTCGGCCTGCACCCCCTGCAGGGAAAGCGTGGTGGAATACGAAAAGCCCGGCGTACCGAGATTGATCCTGGCGCTGTCGAGAAAGGAGCCGCCGGCCGTGCTCCCCCTGAACTGCTCGATCCGGAGAACGTTGTCGCTCAGTTGGTAGCGGAGGGACAGGCCCGACAGGGCGAGCCCCTTGAAGCCGGCGTTCTTTACGTTAACCGCGCCGTTCATGAAAAATGGAAGCTTCAGCGGACCCGGCCCGGACCTTTTGCCTCCCGGAGTTGCGGATGACTTCGGTCCCGCCGCTTTTTTCGCGGGGAACATCGAATCCAGGTCCAGCGAGTCGCTGCTCGCGTTCAGCTCGACCCCGAGGGGCTTCCTGTCCAGGGGAGAGGTCTTCAGCAGCAGGCTCAGCCTGTTCTTGCCCGACTCGACCGCCAGATCCCTTGAAACCAGCGTCCCGCCGACAAGGTCAAACCTGCCCGTAAGCACCGGCCGCTGCCCGGCTGCGGCAATGCCGACCTTCTCCAACCGGACTTCTCCTCCTTTGAGCATTGCAAACGGCGTTTTCAGCGCGCCGGATACCCGCATCTTCGCGGACAAAGCGCCGCTGGGGGAAAGGGAGCTGAGCTTCTCCGCAACGCCTTGCGGAAGCCCTGTCGCCAGTTTCGCCAGGTCCCGGCAATCAACGGTGACCTGTCCGTCCAGATCCGGACCGTCCGTAATCCGGGCTACCGAACCGGAAAAAGCGAGGTGCGCGCCGGACACCGTCACGCTCAGATCCGCCGTGAAAGGGCGGTCGGGGGTAAAGTCCGTGATGTCGATGTCAATGTCCTGCGCCTTATAGACGAACGGCCGGCCGGTCCCCGCCTTCCGGTCTTCGTACGAGATCTCGCCGTCTTTGACGGCAATCCTGGCAACAGCTAAAGTCAGAGGAGTCTTGTCTTCCCCTGTCGGGGTCTCCTCCAGTTTTGCCCTACGCAGCAGGTCGCTGAAGTTGAACGACCCGTCGGGATTTCTGACCACATGGACCCCGGGGGTGTCGAGAACGATCTCGTCCACCACCACCCGCCGGGAAAGGAGCGGCAGCAGCTGATAATGGAGGCGCGCCTCGCCGAGGGAGACGAAGGGACCGCTGCCGTCCTTTTCGTATACCTTCAGGTTCCTGAGGGTTATACCGGAAAAGAGCCCGATTCCGGCGTCAGCCATCTCAATCCGGCGATGCACGACCTTTTCCACACGCGGCAGAACGCTTTTCCGGATCATTTCCGGCGTGACCAAGACCTTGACCAGCAGCAGCGTTCCGCCCACCAGCAGCACCGGGATACCGATGATAACGGCAACAATGATGACCAGCTTCCTTGAGGCCATGGGACTTCCTCCCTTTCATTACATGATCTGTTCGATGAGCAGCAGCAGCCGGTTCGGGAACAGACCAAACAGCAGAATGGAGAGCCCGGTGACGGCCAGGGCCACGGTCTCGGGAAGCGCGAGACGCGGAAGAGAAGCGGCGGGTTCTGTTTCGGAGGAGTACAGGACCACCACCACCCGCATGTAGTAGTAGACCGAGACCACCGCCGTCAGGATGCCGATGACCGCCAGGACCGTCTCGCCCCCCCGGAGGGCGGCGGCAAACACGGCGAACTTGCCCATGAAGCCGACCGTGGGCGGGATCCCTGCCAGGGAAAACAGGGCCAGTGCTATCATCCCGCCGCGGAACGGACGGCTCCTGCCGATGCCACGGAAATCGTCAATATTTTCCAGGGGAGCATCGCCCGACAGGGAGGCAATGGCGCCGAAGGCGGAGAGATTGGTCACGGTGTAGGCCACCAGGTAGAGGACAACGGCGACATACCCTGCAACGGAACCGGTAGTCAGGGCCAGGGCCACGTACCCCATATGCGCGATGGAGGAATAGGCAAGCATCCGCTTCAGGTTCCGCTGGCGAAGCGCGGCCAGGTTCCCAACCGTCATGGAGAGGAAAGAGAGTACCCAGAGCGGGGCATGCAGGAATGATGCGCCGGTTGCCGATGCCGGCACCAGCAGCAGGAGCGCCGCGAAGGCCGCGGCCTTGGAGCCGGTGGAAAGGAAGGCGGTGACCGGCGGCGGTGACCCCTGGTAGACGTCCGGGGTCCACAGGTGGGCAGGAACCAGGGAGACCTTGAAGGCGATGCCCACCAGCAGGAACCCCCATCCGGCGGCCACCAGAGGCGCGGGCCCGCCCGGCACGAACACGGGCCGCATCGCCGCGGTGAGTTCAAGAGTGCCGGTCCCGGCATAGATCAGGGCCATGCCGAAGGCTATGAAGGCAGCGGCCGTGGCCCCCATCAGGAGATACTTCATCCCGGCCTCCGACGACTCGGGACGTTCCCGGTCAAAGGCGGTCAGGATATAGAAGGCAAAGGTCAGGGCCTCCAGCCCCAGGAACAGGGTCAGCAGGTTGACCGACGCGGCCAGCACCGTCATGCCCAGGGCCGCGAACAGGATAGTGGCCGGGTATTCCTCTCCCGGCATGTTTCTCCTGCGGTTGTAGGAGTGGGAGAGGAGCAGTGCGGCTGCCGCGGTGAGGCAGAACAGCACCGTGAAAAAGCGGGCAAAAGGGGTGGCCGCGATCCCCAGGAACGGGGCCAGTGGTAGGGGTGGGGTCCGGAGCGCCCACCAGGCGGCGGCCAGGGCCGCGGCGGTTCCCACTCCGGTCAGGTATCTCCCCGGCAGGAAGGCGCCGCCGATGAGGACCGCCAGGGAACCGGCTCCGATGATGAGAAAGGGCATCATGATCCAGAGGTCGACAAGGGTCACGGCATCCCTCCGGTCGAAACCATGAGTAGGGCCACGGGCACCCTGAGCAGGTCCAGGGCCGGGGCCGGGTAGACGCCGAGCAGCACCACCGCCAGCGCCAGGGAGCCGAGGATCAGGACTTCCCGGGGAGAAAGGTCGGCAAACTCCCCCTGCACCCGGTCGCTGCCGAACAGCAGCCCCTGCGCCAGCCTGAGCATATAGACCAGGACCAGCACCATGCCGCAGAGCGCAAGCACCGCCGCCACGGGCGACACCCGGAAGGTCCCGGCCAGGACCAGGAACTCGCCGGCGAAATTGTTCAGGCCCGGGAGCCCCAGGGCCGAGAGCGAAAACAGGAGAAACAGGCCGGAAAACAGCGGCGCCCTTCCCCACAGCCCTCCGAACGAGGCCATCTCCCGGCTTCCGGAGCGCTCCTCCAGCATCCCGGCCATCAGGAACAGGGCGCCGGTGGTAACGCCGTGGTTCACCATCTGCAGCACCGAACCGGACAGGGAGACCGGTGTCCAGGCGGCGATACCCAGCACCACCAGTCCCATGTGACCGAAACTGGAATAGGCCACCACCCGTTTCACGTCGGTCTGGGCAAAGGCGAGCCAGGAGGCGTAGAGGATGCCTGTCACCGAGAGTCCCAGCAGGAGCGGCGTGAAGGCCGTCGCCGCGTCCGGAAACAGCGGAAAGGCGAACCGGATCAGGCCGTAGGCGCCGGTCTTGGCCATGAGCCCGGCCAGCAGCACGCTCCCTGCCGTGGGCGCGGCGCCGTATGCGTCCGGCAGCCAGCCGTGGAGCGGAAACAGCGGGGTCTTGACGGCAAAGGCCAGCAGGAAGGCGGCGAACAGCCAGCAGGACAGGCTCCCGGTCATGGGAGTGTTCATCAGCGCCGGGAGGGAAAATGTGTACCAGCCGGTGGCGTCGCCGTGGACCAGGTAGAGGCCGATGACGGCCAGAAACATCAGCAGCGAACCGCCGATGGTGTACAGGAAAAAACGGAGCGCCGCCGGAACCCGCCCCTCGCCTCCCCAGGCGAAGATCAGGAAGAACAGGGGGATCAGCATGACCTCCCAGAACAGGTAGAACAGGAACAGGTCCAGGGCCAGGAACACCCCCATGATGCCGGACATGGCCAGGAGCAGCAGGGCGTGGTAGGGGGCGACCCGTTCGATGTGACTCTTCCACGAGAACAGCACGACCAGGAGCACCAGCAGGGCGGTCAGCAGGACCATGAGGAGGCTGATGCCGTCCATACCGAGGGTATAGCGGATGCCGAACCGCTCGATCCAGGCGAGGTCCTCCACCAGGAAGAAGCCCGGCAGCGGCCCGTCCGGCGCAGACACCCGGGGAGCGAGCGCAACGGCTCCGGCGGCCAGAGCCAGCTCGCACAGGGCCACGGCCAGGGTCACCATCCGGCAGCAGGCGGCACCCCGTGCGCCCGGCAGGAGAACCGCCAGGCTCCCCGCCAGGGGAAGGAACACCAGGATTGTCAGAATCGGCACGTTATCCAATGCAGGACCTTCCTCTCAGAAAACCACCCACGCCATATACCCCAGCAGTATAGCCGCCCCGGCCGCGAAACTCACCAGATAGGGCGAGACCCGGCCGCAGCTCCACCTCCCGAGGGTCTCCCCTCCCCTGGCCGTCATCTCACCCAACCGGTCGGCCGAAGGAATCACCGCGCCCTCCTCCACCCTTCCCTTGAGGAAGCCGGCGATCCGCCCGAAGGGGGCCACGAAGATCATGCCGTACAGCCTGTCGAAATACCAGCCATGGGCCAGGAAACCCGCAAGCGCCTCCGGATAGATCTCCTTTCCCTCCCGCAACCGGCCGGTTCCGTAGCGGGCCCGGGCGGCTAGGAGGCCGGCAACGGCCACGGCGGCGGCGAGAAGCTGCAGGTACAGTTCGGTCGAGTGGGAGAGCGACTCACTGAAGCCCTGATCAAGCGGTTGCAGAAATCCGCTCAGCCAGCTTCCGATTCCCAGATAGCCGGGGAGGTTAATCGCCGAGCCGAACAGCCCGAGGATGGCGAGTGGAACCAGTATCTTCTCCATCAGCCCGGGGGCCTCCCTCCGACCCTCACCTTTTCCACCGAAAACGAGGTAGACCATGCGGAAGGTGTAGACCGCGGTCAGGAAGGCCGTGAAGAGTCCCGCGAACCAGAGGACGCCGTACAGCGCCCCTCCCCTGGCCCAGAGGGCTACCAGGATTGCGTCCTTGCTGAAGAAACCGCCGGTGAGGGGGAGCCCGGCCAGGCAGGCAGCCCCGGCCAGGAACGGCCAGAAGGTAGCCGGCAGGCTTTTCGCCAGCCCGCCCATGCGGAAGATGTCCTGCTCATGGCGCATGGCGCTGATGACGCAGCCTGCGCCGAGGAACAGCAGTGCCTTGTAGAACGAGTGCTCCAGCAGGTGGAAGGTGGCCGCCGTGAGCGCGCCGCTCCCCACCCCCAGCATCATGTAGCCGATCTGGCTCATGGTGGAATAGGCAAGGATCCGCTTCAGGTCCCGCTGGGCCAGGGCGCAACCGGCGGCGTACAGGGCCGTGAGCCCGCCGGTCACGGCAATGGCGGCGCAGACTGTGGGCGAGCCGCCGATGAGGGGAAAGAAACGGATCAGCAGGTAGACGCCTGCGGTTACCATGGTGGCGGCGTGGATCAGGGCCGAGACCGGCGTGGGGCCGGCCATGGCGTCCGGGAGCCAGACCATGAGCGGCATCTGGGCCGACTTGCCCATGGCCCCGCCCAGCAGGAGCAGACCCAGGGCCGTGACGACCGCGGAAGGAAGCAGCGGACCCTGGGCGTTGACCTGGGCGATGGAGACGGTGCCGAACAGGGAGAACAGCCAGAAGATGGCCGCGCCGAAGGCCACGTCACCGATCCGGGTGACGATGAAGGCCTTGCGGCCGGCCGTGGCGTTCCGCTCGTCGCGATACCAGTAGCCGATGAGCCCGTAGGAGCAGAACCCCACCCCCTCCCACCCCAGGAACAGGAGCGGCAGGTTCCCGGCCAGCACCAGCAGCAGCATGGTCCCCACGAACAGGCTCATCAAAGAGAAAAACCTGGCCTGATCCTGCTCTTCGGCCATGTAGGCAAGCGAGTAGACCAGGATCAGGCCCGATACGAATGTCACCATCAGGCACATCACCGCGGACAGCGGATCATATGACAGGGAGACCGGGGCCGAGAGGTCGAAGGCGTCGAGCCAGCGGAACAGCTCCACCGTCACCGGCGTCCGGTAGGAGAGGAAGGCCGCCAGCGAGCAGGCAAACGATCCGCCCACCGCCGCACAGGCCATGAGTCCGCCCAGACGGCGGGGAAGCCGTAGCCCGGTGACGGCGATAAGGGCGCCGGCCAGCAGGGGAAAAAGGACGATGAGGGAGAGAAGGGCCTTCATGCTATTCCCCCAGTCGGCTGAACTGGTCGGAATCGACGGTCTTCCGGCGACGGTGCAGGTAGACCACCAGGGCCAGGGCCAGGGAGACCTCGGCCGAGGTCATGGCGATGATGAAGACCGCGAATATCTGTCCGTCGGCGTTGCCCCACCCGGCCGAGCCCCCCACGAAGGCCAGGATGGCGGCGTTGAGCATGATCTCGATACCGATGAGCATCATGATCAGGTTTGAACGCCAGGCCAGCAGGCAGCCGAGCCCCAGGGAAAAGATGACGCCGGACAGGATGAGAACGTGGGAGAGGGGTACGATCATTTGCGCCTCCCCAGGTAGAGTGCCCCAACCAGGGCGAACAGCAGTTGGAAGGAGACGATCTCAACGGCGATGCCGTAGCTGCCGAACATGGTCACAGCAAACTCCCTGATTCCCACCCTCCCCGAAGCGGCGGGAGAGCCGTGGACGGGCGAGAGAGCCAGGGATGCGAACGAGCCGGCGATCACCAGGCTCAACGCCAGGGCGGGCCACCAGTCGCGGACGCCAGGCCGGTTCATCTTCTCGGGATGGCCCAGGTCCAGCATCATGATGACGAACAGGAACAGGACCATGATGGCCCCGGCGTAGATGATCACCTCGAACACGGCCGCCAGCGGCGCGGCCAGCAGGTAGAAGATGACCGCCAGGCCGAAGAACGAGGTGGCCAGGTAGACGATGGCGTGCACCGGATGCCGCTCGGTGATCGCGAACAGGGTCGCGACCACCACCACCAGCGCCAGGATGTAGAAGATGACCTGTTCCATATAAGTAAAGTCGGGCGCAAGGCGTAGGGCACAAGATGAAACCCAATCTATTCCGGACGCCTCACCATGCTGTCGAAAGGTTGTCTGAGTGTCCCTTTGGGCAGTTGCCACTCATGGTATTTCCGGGTACGTTCCCTTATTCTCCGCCCCTCACCCGGCATTGCGCGGCACCCTCTCCCTCATGGCGAGGGTATCGGCAACAGCCCGTTCACCATGAGGGAGAAGGTGACCCTGAGTGGCATATGAGGGTTTAGGTTCCCGCGCCCTGCGCCTCGTGCCTTGCACCCGCCTTTCTAAGGCATCAGCGTCCGCACGTCCACCGGCGGCTCCTCGTCCGGGTTGCCGCCGCGCGGGTTCACCACCCCGATGCCGCTGTGACGGTAGAAGTTGTAGTCCGGATCCTTGCCGCAGCCGTCTATCAGCAGGTCCTCTTTCTCGTAGACCAGGTCCATGACGTCCCGTTTGCAGATCTCGTAATCGGGGGTCATCTGGATAGCCATGGTCGGGCACGCCTCGGCGCAGAGACCGCAGAAGATGCAGCGGGAAAAGTTGATCCGGAACCAGGCGGCGTAGCGACGCCCGTCGGGCTGCTCGGCTGACTGCATGGAGATGCAGTCGACCGGGCAGGCAGCGGAACAGAGATAACACGCGACACACCGCTCCCCGCCGTCCGGATCGCGGGTCAGGACGATCCTCGCCCGGTAGCGGGGATAGGGTGACCGCTTCTCTTCCGGGTAGCGGATGGTTACCGGGCGACGGAACATGTGCTTCCAGGTCGTCAGGAAACCGGCCCAGACGGCTCTCAGGTCGCGAAACAGGGACATTGGTTATACGTTAGACCGCATGCTTGGCACGCTGAAGCCTGAGGAGCAGCTCCAGGGTGTCGGGATGGTCGTTGAGCTCGGCATAGGTCAGGGCGGTATTGCCGGCCAGGGTCTTGGCCATGGGGTCGGCCCCAAAATCGATCAGGTGGCCGATACATTCGTTGCATCCATAGTTGGCGGCCAGCATCAACGGGGTGTGGCCGTCACGGTCCCGGGCGTCCACGGCGGCGCCCCCCTTGAGAAGCGCCTTGATCACCTCCGCGTACCCGTTGGCCGCGGCGTAGTGGAGCGCCGACTTCCCCTTGTTGCTGCGGGCGTCCACCTCGGCGCCGCGGCGAAGCAGGTCCTCAACCAGTTCCACATTCCCTCCCCTTGCCGCGTCGATCAGCGGCGTGTGGCCGTGCCTGTCAGCTGCATTCACATTCTCAGTCATAACACTTCCTCCTTGTTGGTAAAGTGTCCTGCCATGCTCTGTGCCCTGCCAACCAAAGACGGATTTTCCGTTGCGCTACTATACCATCATCCACCACCCGGTAGCCAGAATATTAACCAGAGCCAGCGGGGTGAGGAACTTCCATCCCAGGTTCATCAGCTGATCGTAGCGGAGCCGTGGGAGGGTGCCGCGCATCCAGATAAACAGGAAGGCGAAGGCAAGGACCTTGAGGCCGAACCAGACCGGCGCCGGCAGCCACGGGCCCTGCCACCCTCCCAGGAAAAAGGTGGCCGCAAGCCCACCCAGGACAATGATGTTGATGTATTCCCCCACGAAGAACAGCCCGAAGCGCATCCCCGAGTATTCCGAATGGAACCCGGCCACCAGTTCGCTCTCCGCCTCAGGCAGGTCAAAGGGAATCCGCTTGCACTCCGCCGCGATGCTGACCAGGAAGATGGCGAAGGCCAAGGGCTGGCAGACGATGAACCAAGCCTTCTCCTGGGCCGCCACGATGTCTCCCAGCCGGAAGGAGCGGGCCAGCATCACTACCGGCACCAGCGAAAGGGCCATGGAAAGTTCGTAGGAGATGAGCTGGGCCAGCCCCCTGATGCTCCCGAGCAGCGCATACTTGGAGTTGGAGGCCCACCCCCCCAGCGCCACCCCGTACACGGCGATGGAGGAGAACGCCAGGAAGAACAGCAGGCCGATGTTCAGATCCGCCACCTGGAGCGGGACCTCTCGGCCGAACAGCTCCAGTGGCGGCCCGAACGGGATCACCGCGAAGGTGAGGATGGCGGGGAGGGCGGCCATGGCGGGCGCCAGGTAGAACAGCCACTTGTCCGCCCCGGCGGGGCGGACGTCCTCCTTGGTCAGCATCTTGATCACGTCCGCCAGGGGCTGGAGCAGCCCGCCGGGCCCCACCCGGTTGGGCCCCACCCGGTCCTGGATCCGGGCGAGCAGCTTCCGCTCGCCCAGCACAAGGTAGGCGGCGGCGGTCATGACCACGAAGTAGATCAGGACCAGCTTGACGAGCAGGATCAGTATGCCGAGGGTATCAATGGACAGAAAGGAAACAGAAGCCATTTATTTTACCCGCACCCCTCCCCCCTCCGGGTCCAGGTCCCGGAGAGGCTCCCACCTTCCGTCAAAGGGTTCTTCCACCCGCTCTCCACCCAGCCGTTCCAGCAGGTCGGCGATAATGCGCCAGGCAGGCCTCGGCTCCCCTCCCGGAGGGGTACGGCGGTGGACACGGGGGGGATGGCCGGCCGGGTCCAGCCCCCTGATTGGAAGCCCGGGTGTCATCACCTTTGCGAAGCGCTGCGCCCTCCCCTCGTTATTGACAAAGGTGCCGTCCATCTCCACCCAGGCGGTCGTGGGAAGAAAAGCTGCGGCGCCCTGGGCGGCCCCGGTGGGGAGAAAATCGGCCACGGCCGCCAGAGACAACCCGTTGAGCCATCCGGCCGGAACGTCCGCTTCGAAGGAGACCACCCCCCTGATCCGTCCCGAGCCGATTGCCTCCTCCAGGGACACCGCACCGTGCTCGCCGGCGAGCAGCGCTGCGCCGAAGGCGTTAGGCCCGGGCAGGAGAAAGGCCAGCCCGGTCCGGTGACGGGCAGCTTCCGCCAGCCGCTCCGGGTCAACGGAACGCGTGCCGCCGATGACCACCGGCCGGTTGAACCCGGCGAACGGTATTTCGTCAAGGGAGTTCACCCGGGTCGTCGTGACCGACACCTGCGCCAGTTGCTCCTCCCCGCACCCCTTGCCGACTAGGAAGACCACGGCGCCACGGCGCCAGGCCTGCCGGACCGCCAGCAGCAGCATGGGGCCGTCCACAACCAGGTCGCACTCCACGAGCGCGACGCAGTCGGCGCTTTCCACGTCCCTCATGGAGCAGGCCTTCCCGCCATCCAGATGGGACACCGCCGCCATGGTCGCCCGGGCCTCGGCCCCATAGGTGAAATAGCACAGCGCCACGGCCCCCAGGAACCCGGCCAGCCGCGCAAGCAGCAGGTTCCCCTCCAGGCTCAGGCGGGGAGAACCGACCAGAGCCAAGGAGCCGGGCCCGTCGGTCGCGCACAGCTCTTTGATGCGGAGCGCCAGGGCATCCAGGGCCTGGTCCCAGCTCGCCTCGCTGCCGTCCACGAGCGGAGTGCGGGGTCGGTCCGGGGCGTTCACCCCGTGATCGGCGAAACGGCCCCGGTCGCAGATAAACCAGCCGTTCACGGCGTCGTTGCGTCCGGCCGTGACCTTCAACAGCTCCCGGTAGCGGGCAACCGGTACGATGGAGCAGCCCAGCGAGCAGTGGGGACAGACCGACGGGGCCATGTCGTAGTCCCAGTATCGGGCGCGGAAGCGGGCTGTCTTGTCGGTGTAGACCCCGGTGGGGCAGATGTCCGGAAGGTTGCCTGAAAACGGCGATTCCAGGCTCCCCTCGGCAAACCTTCCGAAATAGACCATGGCCGCCCGCCCCAGTGCACCCAGGTCGGTCCCTCCGGCAAACTCCTGGTAGAAGCGGACGCAGCGGTAGCACTGGATGCAGCGGTTCATCTCGTGCTGGATGAAATCCCCCAGGTACTGGTTCAGGTGGGTCCGCTTCTTTCCCTTATAGCGTCGCAGGCCGTGCCCGCCGGCCACGGTGTAGTCCTGGAGCAGACACTCGCCCCCTTCGTCGCACACCGGGCAGTCGTGGGGATGGTTGAGCATCAGCCACTCGATGACGTGGCGCCGCATGGCAACCGCGTCCGGGTCGGTGGTGGAGATCACCATGCCGTCCTGTGCCGGAAGCATGCAGGACATCTGGATCCCCTTGACCGGCCCATCGATGATCTTCACCGCGCAGAGGCGACAGGCCCCGGCGTTGCCCAGAGCCGGATGGTAGCAGAAGTGAGGGATAAAGATACCCGCCTGCTTCGCCGCCTCCAGGACCACGGTTCCGGAGGGAACCTCCACCTCTATGTCGTCGATGATAATTTTCGGCATGACCCTAACCCGGTGTGCGCATCCCTGCTTCCCGTGCCCCGCACTCCTTGCGGGCGGACTTGTCCTGGTACATCCTGGCGTCGGCGATCCTCATGGCGTCCACCAGGGCGCCCCCCTCTTCCACCGTCGCGAATCCGACCGACAAATGGACCTGGTATTCATCGTTCTCCCGGTTGAACAGGATCTCGTGCTCCCGTATCCTGGCAAGAACGCCGGCCGTGGCGGACATGCCGGTCAGGGGAAGAATCACCGCGAACTCGTCGCCGCCGATGCGTGCCACCACGTCTTCGGCCCGGACGCTCTTACTGATCACCTCGGCGGCGGCCCTGATGAGCCGGTCCCCCGCGGCGTGCCCCATGGTGTCGTTGATCGTCTTGAGGTCGTCCAGGTCGGCCATCATAATGCTGACCGGAAAACGCCGACCCCGTTCGATGCGGGCCATCTCCTCCTCGAAGTAGCCCCGGTTGTACAGGTCGGTGAGGGGATCGTGATGGATGAGATACCTCACCTTTTCCTCTGCCTCGTGCTTCTCCCGCAACGCCTCGGTCATGGCGTTGAAGGCGACCGAAAACTCTCCGAGGAAATCGACCCGCTGGTTCAGGTCTCCGGCCGCGATCTGCTGGGTCTGCCAGGTCAGGTGCCGCAGGTTCGCCTGCAGCTGCTTGAACGAGGCAATCAGGTGGTTGCGGGCAGGGGCGGCCACGTCCAGCCCCCCCTTGGAGAGCGTGGTGATGAAATCCTGCGCCTCGCGCAGCGAGGCGGTAAGCTTGGCTATCAATTCCGCCAGCCGCGACACCTCAGGGCCGGGCGGGACGGACAGCCGGATCGGGGAGAAATCCCCCCGGAGCAGTCTCTCCAGCTGTTCGGCCAACTCATACAGCGCCTGTTTGTCAGGTGCTTTCATGCGCCACCAATCACCAGCGGTTTCACGACGAACCGGCAGGTCCTCTCGCCGTTTGCCCAGCAGTCGATCTCCCTGACATGGAACTCCCTGCCGGTATATACCTGCAGGATGCCCGCAATGAAACCTTCATCGTACTCACAGATGGTTTCCTCGATCATGGGAAGGCCCGAGCAGTCCAGGTCTTCGGATACGGTCATTTCGAATTCAAGCTTTGCAAGGTCGGACTTCTCCACCCGCAGGATGCCGACCTTGAGGTCCATGAGGCTCCGCTGAAGTTCTGCCACGAACCCGCTGAAATTCTGCCTGGTGTCGAGGACGTTGGCACAATATTCCTTGCCCGCCAGCTTGCCGGCTTCCCGCAGGATGCAACTGGCGGTCTCCGGGTCGTACCTGGTGATCAGCACGTCCCGCAGGGCATATTGCATCAACCGGTAGACGGATATATCTGCCGTTGCTCCCAGGTTCGGCCTTCCGGCGTAGATGTCGCCCAGGTCTTTCCATTTGAACCGGTAAGTGTCACGGTTTTCCTTGAACATGAACTCTCCTAGATTGCATTTGAAATGAGAATTGGGATGCAAACAAAGCAGGAAGCTACTGCCTGAACGGGCACTTACCCCTGGTTATATGCTCCCGGACTTCCTCCTCGAAGTGTCGCAACAGGCCGTCCACCGGTCCCATGGCCCCCGGCGCCAGGGGGCAGAAGGAGTAGGTCAGGAATTTCACGTGCTCCCGCAGGATGTCCACGTCCTCCGGCTCCCCGTGGCCCGACTCGATCCTGGTCAATACCTCCCGTACGAACGGGAGCCCCTCCCGGCAGGGGGTGCACCAGCCGCACGACTCCCTGGCGTAGAACCGGATCAGATTCAGGGTAGCGGCCACCATGCAGGTGTCCTGGTCGAAGAAGACCACCGCGCCGGTGCCGAGGCGGGAGCCCGCCTTGGCCACGGCGTCGAAATCCATGGGCACGCCCAGGTGCTCCGGGGTAAAGAAGGGGGTCGAGGCCCCGCCCGGAATGCAGGCCTTGAATCTCCGCCCCGGCAGCATGCCGCCCGCCGGTCCTTCCAGTATCTCCCCCAGGGTCATACCCAGCGGGAGCTCGGCACAGACGGTGTTGCGCACGTGGCCGCTGAAACAGAACAGCTTGTTACCGGCCGCCTCGGGAGTGGCAGCCAGCCCCTTGAACCACTCCGCGCCGTTCCTGACGATCGACGGGATGTTAGACAGGGTTTCCACGTTGTTCACCACCGTGGGGCCTCCCCAGAGCCCCTTGACCGCCGGGAACGGGGGCTTGATGCGCGGGTTGGCCCGTTTTCCCTCAAGGGCGTTCATCAGGGCCGTCTCCTCGCCGCAGATGTAACGGCCCGCAGAGACATGCAGGTCGATCTTCAGCGAGAAACCGCTCCCCAGGATGTTCTCCCCCAGGAACCCCGCCCGCTCCGCTTCGGCCAGGGCCTGCCGCAGGTTGACGGCCGGGGTCTCGTACCCCCTACGGATGAAGATGAAGGCGTGCGAGACCCCCAGCACATAGGCGGCCAGGGTCAGCCCCTCCACCAGATGCCAGGGGTTGCGCTCCAGCAGCACCCGGTCCTTGTAGGTCCCGGGCTCCATCTCGTCGCTGTTGCAGATCAGGTAACGGGGTCCCGGAAGGTCCCTGGGCACGAAGGACCACTTCTTCCCGGTCGGGAACCCCGCCCCGCCCCTGCCGCGGAGCCCGGAATCGATCACCACCTGCTGCACCTCCAGGGGGGACATCTCCCGCAGTGCACGCTGGAGCGCCTCGAACCCTCCGGCCGCGCGGTAGTCGGCAAAGGTCTCCGGGCCGTCGGGCCGGTTATCTTTCAGAAGGACGAGTTCCATGCAGGGGTCACCGTTCGATTTCTTCCTTCACCACCACCGCGTTGTTATGCGCCCGGTCGCGGGCCGCGAACAGGAGGGTCACGGTCCGTTGCTTCGCCTCTTCCCTCAGCTGCCCGATGAGGTCGGTTCGACTCCGCAGTTCCTCCCGGTAGCGCTCCCGGAACAGCTCCCATTTTTCCGGGTCGTGCCCGAACCAGGAGCGGAGGGCGCTGCTCGGCGCAACCTCCCGCAACCAGCGGTCGATCCGGCCCTCCGCCTTGGAGATCCCCCGAGGCCAGAGACCGTCCACCAGCACCCTGACCCCGTCGTCAGGTTCCGGAGGATCATATACCCGTTTCAGCCGTATCATTTGAAGGTCCTGAGAAAATAGTCTATCGCTGCGATTTCCTCTCCTGCTCCAATATCTCGTCCACCCGTTCAGGCGTCAGCCGGCCGTACAGGGTTTCGCCAATCATCATGGTCGGCCCTTCCCCGCAGTTCCCGAGACAGGCGCAGGGGACCAGGGTGAACATCCCGTCGCTGGTGGTGTCCCCCGGTTCCACGCCGAGCCTCGCGCACAGATGCTCCATGATGGCATCGCAACCGACGCTCCAGCAGGAGATGGAATCGCAGACGAGGATCACCCGCCTGCCGACCGGGCGGCGGTAGATCAGCTCGTAGAAGGTGGCCAGCTCCTCCACCTGCAGGGTCGAGAGCCCAAGGATCTCCGCGGCCTCCGCAACCGCTTCGTCGGTCAGCCAGCCGTAGTGGCGCTGCAGCTCCTTCATCACGTCCACGGCCGCCTCGCGGTTGGTCACGGCCTCGGCAACCCGGGCCTGGAGTTCTGTTTTCAGTGATTCCGGGATCATCCTGGTACCTCTACCAAAAATAGGCTGCGACGAATATCCCGACCATGGCGACAGACAGCGCCAGCTTCACGGCAATCCCTCCCAGCAGGCCGAGCCAGGTACCGAGACCGGCCTTCCCGGCCCGGAGCAGGTCCCTTCCGGCCAGGTACTCACCGGCAAAGGCGCCGATGAACGGACCGAGTATCAGTCCGAGCGGCCCGAAGAACAGCCCTACCACCATGCCCGCCACGGCCCCCTGCAGGGCCGAACGGCCGGCCCCCATCTTTCGCGCCCCTACGGCCGAAAGCAGGAAGTCGATCACCAGAGAGAGCACCGTCAGCAGGGCCAGGGCCGCCAGGGTCGGCCACCCCACCCTCTGGAAGCCGTCTATCCAGGCCCCCAGCAAAAGCCCCGCAAACACCAGCGGCGTTCCCGGCAGTGCCGGGAGAAAGACCCCGGCAATCCCGGCCAGCACCAGAACCGTCGCAAGGATCCAGAGGAGCATGGTTACCGGTCCACGTCCGCCAGGACGAAGTCGATGGAGCCCAGCACAGCCAGCAGGTCAGCCACCAGCCCTCCCCTGACCATGAGCGGCAGGACCTGCAGGTGGGGGAAACTGGGGGTGCGGATCCTGACCCGGTAGGGGACGTTGATCCCGTCCGAGACCACGAAGTAGCCGTTCTCCCCCTTGGGCGCCTCGATGGAGGCGTACGCCTCTCCCCTGGGCGGGGCCATCCCCCGCGTGGCGTTGATGAAATGGTGGATCAGCGACTCGATGTCCTGCAGCGTGTCCCTCTTCCGTGGAAGCACATAGCGGTAGTCGTCGGTGATCCAGCGCCCTCCCGGCATCCGTTCCATGGCCTGCCCCACGATCCGGAGCGACTGCCTGATCTCCTCCAGCCGGACCAGGTAGCGGGCGTAGCAGTCGCCACCTTCGGCCACTGCCACGTCGAAATCGAAGGCGTCGTAGCCGCCATAGGGGATCTTCTTCCGCAGGTCCCACTCGAAGCCGCAGGCGCGCAGGTTCGGCCCTGTCACCCCCCACTCCATGGCATCGTCAGGGGAGATGACCCCGACCCCCTTCAGTCTGGCGGTAAAGATCGGGTTGTTGTTCAGCATGGCCTCGTACTCGGCCAGCCGGAGGGGCAGCCCCTTGAGCACCTCCCGCACCGGCCCTTCCCAGCCGTCGGGGAGATCGTCCGCCACCCCGCCGATGCGGAACCAGGCCGGGTGCATCCGGCCGCCGGTGACCATCTCGATGACGTCGAATATCAGCTCCCGGTCAGTGAAGGTGTAAAACACCGGGGTCATGGCGCCCAGGTCGGAGGCAAGGGTGCCGAGCCAGACCAGGTGGCTGGCGACGCGGAACAACTCCGACAGCATGACCCGGATGTAGACTGCCCGCTCCGGCACGCTGATGCCGCACAGCTTTTCAACGGCCGTGACATAGGCCAGGTTGTTCTGGACCCCGGCCAGGTAGTCGATCCGGTCGGTGTAGGGGAGGAACTGGTGCCACGACTGGCGCTCCCCGATCTTTTCCGCGCCCCGGTGGTGGTAGCCGATGTCCAGGTCCAGGTCCCGGATCTCCTCGCCGTCCAGCTTCAGCACGACCCTCAGGATGCCGTGGGTACCGGGGTGCTGGGGGCCCAGGTTGAGGACCAGGGTCTCCTCGTCGATCCGGTCGAAGAACTCCGCGGCCGGGAGCGGCTGGTGCCGGCGCGCGTCCACGGTGGTGTAGGGGGGCATCTCGGTGGCCCGGAAGGGGTGGTCCTTGCGCAGAGGGTGCCCCTCCCAGTCGTGGGGCATGAGAATGCGGCGCAGGTTCCGGTGGCCGGAGAACCTGATGCCGTACATGTCGAAGACCTCCCGCTCGTACCAGGAGGCGGCGGGCCAGAGATGCGTGACGGTCGGGAGCTCCGGGGAGTCGCCCGGGAGCTCGGTCTTGAGGCGGAGGTGGCCGGGCACGTCGAAGGAGAGGAGGTGGTAATTGACGGTGAAGTCCTTGAAGGCGCGCCGGTCGCGGCGACACGACTCGTCCACGGCGGCGATGTCCTCCAGCCTCCTGAACGGAGCCTCCTTCCGGTTCCTGAGGTGGGCCAGCACCGAGGGCACGAGCTCCGGCGGGACCCGATAGGTGGGCATGTCCGTTGCCGAGACGTCCTCGGTCACCCTGCCGTCGAACTCCCGCTCCAACTCTCCCTCCAGCCGGAACGGCGGGAACGGGTGCCGCGGCGCGGCCGGCCGCCACATCTCGTCGGAGCGGGGCATCCAGGGCTTCGGGTGGCCGACCGAGGTCCCCCTGACGGAGATGCCCGCCATGCCCGGTCCCCTGGTGTCCCGTGACTTGGTCTCGCCGTCCGCCAGCACCGGAGCGGTGGTCCCCTGGACGCCGCCGGGAAGGTGCAGCACCGAGCGGGCCGGCCGCTCGTGACGGCGGATCTTCTCCTGGAGCAGCATGAGCCCCTGCAGGAAGGCCTCGGGCCGGGGGGGACAGCCCGGGACGTAAACGTCCACCGGCAGGATCTGGTTGACCCCCTGGACCACGCTGTAGACGTCGTACATCCCGCCGGAATTGGCGCAGCTCCCCATGGAGACGACCCAGCGGGGCTCGGCCATCTGCTCGTAGAGCCGGAGCACCGACGGCGCCATCTTCTTGAACACCGTGCCGGCAATGACCATCAGGTCCGCCTCCCGAGGCGTGCCGCGCAGCACCTCGGCGCCGAAGCGGGAGATATCGTGGCGGGAGGTGAAGGAGGTCATCATCTCGACGAAACAGCAGGACAGGCCGAAGAACATCGGCCACAGCGAGTTGGCCCGGCCCCAGTTGATCAGGTCGTCCAGGCGGGTGAGGAGGATGTTGCTATGTGAGATGGATTCCTGTTCGGTCATAAATGAAAAAAGGTTCGGGGATCGAGGATCGGGGATCGAGGAATGATGTCTAACATTAGGCTGTAAGGACGCTTTCCAGAACGCATGCACGCCGGGAACAGGTGTAACCTTATCTTTTGAGACCACGTCTTCTTGCAGGGTTTCAATCTCGCTCCCCGATCCTTGCTCCTCACTCCTCGCTCCTCGCTTCTCTCGCCGGCCCCCAGTCCAGCCCCCCCTTCCTCCAGAGCCACAGGAGGCCCAGCAGGAGCACGCAGATGAACACGGTGATGTGCATCAGGCCTGGAATCCCCAAGAGGTCCCAGGCCACGGCCCAGATGAAGATGAACACCGATTCCACGTCGAACACGATGAAAAAGATGGCCACCAGGTAGAAGGGGACCGGGCAGGCCAGCCGTGCCGTGCCGCTCGGGATGACCCCGGACTCGTAGGCTGCGTCCTTTACCGGGTCTCTCCGCCTCTCCCCCAACCACCAGGCCGCGAACAGGAGCCCTCCGACCAGGAGCAGCGCCATGGCCGTGTAGACTATGAGGGGGAACAACTCCTCCATCACCGGAACGAATCCGGCGACGCTCTGTCCGGGTGCTTCATTCATGCTATTTTCTCACCGCTCCTAAAGCGCTTTATCGACATGAAACTCAAATGTATCTTGAGACAAGACGCGGTTACCGGAGAGACCTGCCAGGTTCCGAAAACCCGGCAGGCCTGCCTGAGATGCTTTCACCCGCCCTTGAGGAGAAAATCCACCACCTCCGCGGGGTGCGAGTCCGCCTTTTTCACCGTCTGCCAATGCTTCGCCACCCTGCCGTCCGGCCCCACGACAACCGTCGAGCGGATGGTCCCCAGGCTCTTCTTGCCGTACCTCATCTTCTCCCCGAAGGCCCCATAGGACTCCATCATGGAGGTGTCCGGGTCGGAGAGGAGTACGAAGGGAAGGCCGAACGAGCGGATGAACCGGTCGTGGGACACCAGGCTGTCCCTGCTGACCCCCAGGAGCACGATCCCCCTGGATACCAGCTCCTGGTGGAGGTCGCGGAAGGCGCATGCCTCCTTGGTGCATCCCGGGGTATTGTCCTTTGGATAGAAATAGATGACCAGGGTCTTGCCACTGTAGTCTCTCAAAGCATGTTTTATGCCGTCGGTCCCGTAGAGTTCGAAATCCGGCGCCGGTTGTCCTTCAAGTGAAGCCATGTCCTTCTCCTTCAGCGAAACCATGAATGGTTCCGGGGACGTTCAGGGAGATCCTCTCTTCCCTTGCTCCCGCGAGACCCCGGGATAATGTCTCAGTTTATGTCAGAAAACCGATAATGCAAGGTGCCAAAATGGCTTTCATGGAACACCCTGGAAATCCATGAACGATTTCCAGGTCAAGCCGAAGTGAAGTGTGGGAATTCTATGATACATTAAAACAAATGTGGCTCTGATCTGGCAATCGGGGGAGGGTTTGCATGCACACGCCAAACAGGATACCTCTGACAATCGTCGGCACATATCTTTTTTTCGGCACGGTGTGGATTCTCCTTTCGGATTTTTATTTATACTGGTTCCTCAATGCCGATCCCGGGGTCGTACGGCTGGAGCTTTTCAAGGGACTGGCGTATGTATCGCTGACAGGGATCGGTCTCTACTGGCTGGTCCGGTTTCATTTCAGAAAACAGCTGGACATGCAGGCGGTCCTTGAACAGCGCAACCGGGAGCTTCAGGAATCCATGGCCGCCACCGGGAAGGAAAAGGCCAAGTACGAGGCCATGCTCATGGCCATCGGCGACGGGGTCTCGGTCCAGGACCGGGAGTTCCGCATCATTTACCAGAACCGGTTCCTGAAAGACCTGTTCGGCAACCAGGAGGGAAACCATTGCTTCATGTCCTACGAAGGGATCCCCGTGGTCTGCGACGGCTGTCCCCTGCATGAGGCGTTCACGGACGGGAAGGTTCACAAGGCGGAACGATGCGTGTGCATCGAGGGCGTGGACCATCACGTGGAGCTGACCGCTTCGCCGGTCCGGGACCTGCGTGGAGAGATCGTCGCCGGCATCGAGATCGTGCGGGACATCACCGAGCGCACGAACATGGAGGAGCGCCTGGCCGCCTCGGAACGGAAGTTCCGCATGCTGTTCGACCACGCGCCGGACGCGGTCTTCATACACGCGCCGGACGGCCGTATCCTCGAAGCGAACGAAGCCGCCGTCGAGAGGCTGGGGTACGGCCACGCACGGCTCGTTGCAATGAGCATGCGGGAGCTGGAGGTGCCGGACCCTCCCGATAAGTCACAGGAGCGGATCCGCGGGATCCTTGCTCACGGCTCGCTCATCTTCGAGACCGGCTGCGTCACGGAGAACGGAGTGGTCATTCCCATGGAGGTGAGTGCCAGACGTATCACCTACGAAGGAAACGAGGCCATCCTGAGCTATTGCCGGGACATCACCGAACGGAGAAAGGCCGAAGACTCCCTCAGGGAGAGCGAGGAAAGGTGGCAGTTCGCCCTTGAGGGGAGCGGCGACGGGGTCTGGGACTGGGACATCGCCCAGGGTACGGTCTATTACTCTGATCGTTGGAAAAGCATGCTGGGGTTCGGCCCCCGCGACTTCCCTGAGAACGAGAACCTGTGGCGCATGCTGGTCCATCCGGACGATCGCCCATGGGTCAGTGAAGAGCTCAGACGGCACCTGCAGAACGAAATCCCGGTCTACATCACCGAACACCGGCTCTACTGCAAGGACGGATCCTGGAAGTGGATCCTGGATCGCGGCAAGGTAATGGCCCGGGATTCCGCGGGCTACCCCCTGCGGATGGTCGGCACCTACACCGACATAACCGACCGCAAGCGTCTGGAAGAGCAGCTCCGCCAGGCCCAGAAGATGGAGGCGGTGGGCGAGTTGGCCGGGGGAATCGCCCACGACTTCAACAACATACTGACCGCGATCATCGGCAGAATCTACCTGCTGCAGACCAGACTCTCGGACAGACAGGACCTCCTGGCCCATGCGGACCAGATTGCCTATGCGGCCGAAAGAGCTGCCAACCTTACCCAGAGCCTGCTTGCCTTCAGCCGCGAGCAGATAATCAACCTGCAGCGCAAGGACCTCAACCAGGTGGTGAAAAACTCCGGCAAGCTCTTCAGCAGGCTTGTGCGCGAGGACATGGAGATCTCCATGAACCTGGCTCCTTCAAACCCGGTGATCCTGGCCGACGAGGTGCAGCTGGAGCAGGTACTGATGAACCTGGTGGCCAACGCCCGGGACGCACTCCCCCATGGGGGCAGCATCGGGATCTCCACCGATACTCTCTGGTTCGACGAAAAATACGTGGCCACCCACGGCTTCGGCAGGGTGGGCACGTACGCCGTGCTCACCGTATCCGACAATGGAACCGGCATGGACGCAAATACCAAGGCCAGGATCTTCGAACCGTTTTTCACTACCAAGGAGGTCGGCAAAGGCACCGGGCTCGGGCTCTCCATCGTCTATGGCATCGTCAAGCAGCATAATGGCCATATCAACGTCTACAGCGAGCCGGGCGCCGGCACGACCTTCAGGATATATCTTCCCGCAGTGGAGGGAGCTACCGAGGAGGAGGAACCGACAGAGCCGGCTCTCCCGCCGTCCGGCAGTGGGACCATCCTGGTGGCGGAGGACGAGGAAGCGGTCAGGGCACTGACCAGGACCATCCTGAGCGAATTCGGCTATCAGGTCATCGAAGCGGTTGACGGCATGGAGGCGGTGGTGAAGTTCCGCGAAAACCCGGACGGTATAGATGCGGTGCTGCTGGACGTGATCATGCCGCGCCTGAACGGCAGGGAGGCGCGCGACGAGATCATCAAGACCCGGCCGGACGCAAAAATACTGTTCATGAGCGGTTATACTGGGGATATTCTGGGACAGCAGGGCCTGCTCACCGGGGAGACCGGGATGATCCAGAAACCCCTCAAACCGAGGGACCTCCTGATCAAACTGGGGAAGATGCTTGAATAGACCGGCCGTTTAATCTTGACCTTTTGCACCTCCTTCGCTACTCTTTTCCGGAAGAAGTTCATAACCCGCAGTGAATACGGTGTTCCCGTTCCGCAGCGTCATCAAGGTCCATCATGCTCAAGGCTTACCTCCGTACGGAAGACACCATCAAGGCGCTCACTCTGGAGCTGGAGCACCTTGAATCCCTTGACCCCTCCACCCTGGTGTGGCTCGACATGGTCTCCCCCACGCCGGAGGAGAACATCGCCGTGGAGAGGTCCCTCAAGCTGGAGCTCCCGACCCGCCAGGAATCGGAAGAGATCGAGTACAGCTCCCGCTACTGGGAGGACGAGAGCGGCATCTGGATCAATACCCCCTTCCTGGTCAAAGAAGAAGAAAACTTCGTCAACGAGACGGTATCCTTCATCCTGAAGGGGAACCTTCTCACCACGATCCGTTTCAACGAGCTGCGCATCTTCACCGAATTCTCCCGCAAGCTCAGACTTACGCCGCGGGCCTTCCACAACGGCGCCGACGTCCTCTCGGGGATTCTGGCCATGAGGGTGGATATCGACGCGGACCTGATCGAGAACCTGTCGAAGGAGATCGTCACCATCGGCCGGAAAGACCCCCAGTCGTTCGACCAGCCGGGCGAATTCCTCGAGTACATCACCTCGTACGAAGACATCAACATCACCTTCCGTGAAAACCTGACCGACAAGCACCGGGTCATTTCATCACTGCTGAAAAGCGCCATGATCTCGGAAAGCCATAAAAGGGAGCTTTCCATGATGATCAAGGACGTGAACTCTCTCATCACCTCGGCAAACTTCAACTTCGAGCGCCTCGACTACCTCCAGAACCTCTTTCTCAACCACCTGAGCATAGAGCAGAACAAGGTCATCAAGATCTTCACCGTCATGTCGGTAATCTTCCTGCCACCGACGCTCATCGCCAGCATATACGGCATGAACTTCAGGTTTCTGCCCGAGCTGGAATGGCAGTTCGGCTACCCCGTGGCCCTCGGGCTCATCGTCCTCTCCGCCATCCTCCCAATCTACATCTTCCGGAAGAAAGGTTGGCTGTAGGCTTGAGGACCGCCGGGCATGCTCCGCCCGACCGTTGGACCCTCCGTAGCGTCACATTATGCCCGTGAACGTATCGCCTTGAATCGAACCATGACCAAACCGACCTTTACCCAGATCGTCGACATCCCGCAGATCAAGCAGTTACTGGAGGCCCATTTCCAGACCACCGGCGTGCTCTCGGCCATTCTCGACACGAATGAGAACATTCTGGTGGCCGTGGGGTGGCAGGATATCTGTACCCGGTTCCACCGGGCCAATCCGGACTCCCTTGCGCGCTGCCGTCAGAGTGATGCCCTCATCAAATCCCGGATGCAGGAGCTGCAAGGTGACATCCTGGAGTACCGGTGCGCCAACGGGTTGCAGGAGGTGGCCATGCCGATTGTCATCGAGGGAGAGCACCTGGCCACCTTCTTCCTCGGCCAGTTCTTCTACGATGACGAAAGGCCGGACCCGGAATATTTCCGCCGCCAGGCTCGCGAATTCGGCTTCGACGAAGAGGACTACATGGCCGCCCTTTCGCGGGTTCCCTTCCTGACCCGCACGCAAGTCGGCGACATCATGGACTACTACCGAATCCTGGTCCGGATGATGGCCGAGACCGGGCTGAGAAACCTCAGGCTCACCCGGGGGGTGGAGGAGCGGAAGAAGGCCGAGGAAGAGGCGTCCTTCTTCAGGAACCTGGTGGAATACACCCGCGACCCGGTCTACGTACTCGACCCCGACGACGGCTGGAGACTGGTCTACCTCAATCAGGCGGCATGCGCCCATTACGGTATGGATCGGGAACAGCTCCTCACCATGCGCATTCCCGACTGGGACCCGAAATTCGACATGACCACCATTGACAAGGGGTGGCAGCAGCAGAAGCAGGGAAAGTCCGTGCGCTTCGAGACGGTACACCGACTTGCTTCCGGAAAGCTGGTTCCGGTCGAGGTCTCGGCCAACTACCTGGTGCATGAGGGAAAGGAGCTGTGCGTCGGTTATTTCCATGACATCAGCGAACGCAAGGCCATGGAGGCCCGGCTGAAGGAAAGCGAACGGAACCTTATCGAAGCCCAGCGCATCGCCTGCATCGGCAACTGGCTGACGGATACCTCCGGCAACGTCATCTCGGCCTCGACCGAGTGCTATCGGATCTTCGGCGTCACGCCTGAGGAGTTCGCGGAGACCTTCGAAGCCCGCATGGCATGCGTGCACCTGGACGACCGCGCCAGGGTCAGGTCGGTGATGGAAGATCTGATGAAGAACCGCGCCTCGGGGTCGCTGGAGTGCCGGATCATGCGCCCGGACGGCGACGAGAGAATCGTCCATATCCGGCTGGAACCTGCGCCCGGCGAACCAGGAAAACCCGAACGCATATTCGGGACGGTGCAGGACGTCACCGAGCAGCGCAAGGTAATGGACTCCCTGATGGAAAAGGACCTCCTGCTCCTGCAGCAGAGCCGCCTGGCCACCATGGGCGAGATGGTGAATTACATCGCCCACCAGTGGCGGCAGCCCCTCAACGTCATCGGGCTGTTGGTCCAGGCCATGCGGGACGACTATCTGCACGGCGAGCTGGGAGAAGAAGACCTGCCGCGTATCGTGGGGCAGATTATGGACCTGATCCGGCACATGTCTGGCACCATCGAGGATTTCAGGGTCTTCTTCAGGTCCGGCAAGGAAGCAAAGCCCTTCGATCTCAGGGAGGTGACCTGCAAGACCCTGTCGTTCGTAGCCGACTCATTGAAGATGAGCAACATCGGGCTCACGCTGGAAGCCGAGGACGGCCTTGTGGCCATGGGGTACCGGAACGAATTCTCCCACGTGCTGCTCAACCTCCTGAACAATGCGCGGGAGGCCCTGGCGGAGAAGGGCACGGCATCTCCCGGGATAACCATCAGGATCTTCAGGGAAGAGGATACCGGCGTGATCTCCATCAGGGACAACGCGGGAGGCATCCCCCCCGACATCATCGGAAAACTGTTCGACTGCTACTTCACTACCAAGGAGAAAGGGACCGGCGTCGGTCTTTACATGTGCAGGACTATTATTGAAAAACGCATGGGGGGCTCCATTGCGGCGCACAACGTGGATGACGGGGCCGAGTTCCGCGTCCGCATCCCCCTGGTGAATCCGAATCCGTACAACAGGGACGCAGTTGCCGGAAGAATTGATTAATCCGGCAGTGCCCCTGCCGAGGATTGGATACAAGGCCTTACGCAACCATGCGTATGGCCTTTTTTTATTGGAACAATCCTGGACCCGCACCATCCCGCATGACAAGCAAGGATACGGGTCGGGTTCATTATAATATCAAAATTATCAAAATAATTATGTTTTTCACGAAGATATCACTGTATTTATTGTTCATTCGATCCGATAAATCCAAGTATGCGGTGTCCGCAGTTGATCCATCCGGTGCACCCATGCCGGCCCGGGTAAGGAAAATCAAAGCAATCAGGAGCATGGCGCTTCATGATAAACAAGCTTGAAAAAGCAAACTCCCCGCCGTCCACCGGGGCCTTCCTGTTGCGGCTCGCGGCCTGCGTCTTAGCGGTGAATCTGTTCGTTGTCTCTCTAACGGGATATTCCCTGAACGAGAGTCGGGGTCAGCACCGGGAGAGGGCGGAAGTAACAACCCAGAACCTGTCGCAGGTCATAGAACAGCACATAGGCGCAACCATAACCAAGCTGGATGTTGTCCTCCTGACCACGGTGGACGAAATAAAAAAACAGATTGCTTCCGGCGGCATCGAGAAACAATCGCTGGATGCCTTCATGACCAGACACTGCTCAAGCCTTCCCGAACTGGACGGACTGCGGATGGCCGATGCGCGGGGTTATATCAGGTACGGCTCCGACACTGCGGAAACGGCTGCCATAAATGTCGCCGACCGCCACTACTTCAAGCGACACGGCAGCGACTCCGGTTCGGGGTTGATCATATCCAGGCCTCTGGTGAGCCGCGTTACCGGAAAGTGGGCATTGGTTATATCCAGGCGGGTCAACAATCCCGACGGCAGCTTTGCCGGAGTCGCTTACGGTGTGATATCACTGGAGCACTTTGCCAGGCTGTTTGCCTCCATTGATGTGGGCAAGCACGGCTCCATAACAGTGCGCGACGACGAGCTTGGCTTGGTGGTGCGCTACCCCAAACCGGAGGAAAGCGGCGGCTCCATAGGGGAAAAAATAGTATCCGACACGTTCCGGCAACTGATCGCGTCAGGTAGGGAAAACGGGACGTTCAATGCGGTATACCCGGTTGACGGGATCGAGCGGACCCTCTCCTTCCGCAAGATCTCAACGTATCCGCTCTACGTCAGTGTAGGCCTTGCCTTGGACGACCATCTCGCCGATTGGCGGGGTGAAGTGCGCAGGATGGCCCTGATGGCGGCGATTTTCTTTGGCATCACGCTGCTGGCGTCATGGCTGATTTACCGCGACTGGCTGCGAAGAAAGGAAGCGGTGCGGGAACTGGCCCGTCAGGAGCTGAAATTTCGCACCATGGCGGACTTCACCTACGACTGGGAATTCTGGCTCGCTCCCGACGGCTCCTTCATCCACACCTCGCCGTCCTGCGAAAGGCTGACCGGCCACAGCGCGGAGGCCTTTTACCAAGACCCTGGCCTTCTGAACCGCATCGTGCACCCGGACGACCTGCCGCTCTGGCTCGAACACCGCTGCCACCTGGATGACAACGGGAAATCAGAAAGCATCATTTTCCGCATTCGCCGTGCCGACGACGCAATCTGCTGGATCGAGCACGTATGCCGGCCGGTTATTGACCCATCGGGAACCTACCTCGGGCGACGCGGCAGCAACCGCGACATCACCGAACGCGAGCAGGCGAACGAGGAGAGAAAGAAACTGGAAGCCCGGCTGCTCCAGGCCCAGAAGATGGAAGCCATCGGTCGGCTCGCAGGCGGGATCGCCCACGATTTCAACAACATCCTGACCGCCATTATCGGCTACACCCAGATTCTCCTGATACGGACGGCGAACGACAGCCAACTGCAGCATTACGTCGAGCAGGTCTTTACCTCGGCGGAGCGGGCGGCCGACCTCACCAAGGACCTGCTGGCCTTCAGCAGGAAGCAGGTCCTTCATACGGAACCGCTGGACGCATGCGACATATTGCGAAGATTGCGGAAGATGCTCGAACGCCTGATCCCGGAGGACACGGATTTCCGGACAACTCTTTCGGAAGACGAACTGGTCGTCATGGCGGACAGGGGGAAAATCGAGCAGGTTATCATGAACCTTGTTACCAACGCCAGGGACGCCATGCCGACGGGAGGCGTGCTGTCGATCGGTATCTCGCGGGCGGTGATGGACGGAAGGTTCGTCCACTCGCACGGGTTCGGGGAGCCCGGCGAGTATGCCTGCATCTCGGTGGCCGATTCGGGTCGCGGCATGGATGAGGAGACCCGCAGGAAGCTGTTCGAGCCGTTCTTTACCACAAAGGAGGTGGGCAAGGGGACCGGGCTCGGCATGGCCATCATCTACGGCGTGGTCAAGCAGCATAACGGCTACATCAGCGTCTATTCCGAACCCGGGAGGGGGACGACCTTCAGGATCTATCTGCCGCTCATTGCCGGAGAGGTTGCGGTGGTTCCTGAGACACGGGATAAGGATCCGATTGCGAGCGGCACGGAAACCATCCTGCTGGCCGAGGACGACGCGTCGGTGCGGGAACTGCATAAGACGATCCTGGAAACAGCCGGATACGAGGTCATCGAGGCGGTCGACGGCCAGGATGCGCTCGACAGGTTCATGGGGCATCCGAAAGCGGTGGACATGCTCATAACCGACGTGATCATGCCAAAAATCGACGGTAAACGGCTCTATCAGGAAATTGAGAAGATCCGGCCCGACATGGGGGTCCTGTTCATGAGCGGCTACACCAGGGATATCGTCATCGAGCGGGGAATACTCGACCACGAGTGGAACTTCCTGGCCAAACCGGTCAGGTCTGCGGATCTGCTGAGAAAGGTACGACACATCCTGGATCAGAAGGATGGGCAAGAAAACGGGCTGCGGCGATGACCGAAGCCCGTAGATTTCAGTGGCACGCTCGGAGGGATTCGAACCCCCGGCCAATGGCTTCGAAGGCCATTGCTCTATCCAGCTGAGCTACGAGCGCGAATGCATGGGAGGCCACTCTATCCCAAGTGCCGAGAATAAATCAAGCCCCTTTTCCCCACCGTCAATTCCCGCTGTTTTTTCTTGTCGCTCTGCCGCAATCCGTTTATCCTGTCCCCATGCTTATCGAAATGCACGCGCACTCACAAGAGCACTCCCGCTGCAGCGGCGTGACTGCCGCGGACCTGATCCGGCAGGTGTTCGCAAAGGGACTCCAGGGCATTGTCTTTACCGATCATCACTACCTGTGGAACGAGGATGAACTGCGTTCCGTGCGCCACGGGGCGGCCGTTCCCGACCACTTCCTGATCATGACCGGTCAGGAGGTGAAGACAGCCGACGCCGGCGACGTCCTCGTGTACGGGGCTTACAGGACACTGGAACGCGGCGTCTCCCTGGCCGGGATACGCGAACGTTTTCCCGATGCCGCACTGGTATGGGCGCACCCCTATCGCAACGGCAGGGTACCCGATGACGGCTCGCTTCTCCTCCCCGAACTGGACGCCGTCGAGATCTTCAGCTCTAACCACTCCGTGCGGGAAAACAGCAGGGCGCTCCGGGACTGGCACCGTCTCCGTTTTACCGCCATCGGCGGCACCGACACCCACGGCAGCGGATATGCCGGGCTCTACCCCACCCAGTTCGACCATCCGGTCAGGACCATCCCGGAGCTTGCCCTGGAGATCCGCACAGGCCGCTGCCGCCCCTTCCTGAAGGAGATACCCCGCTCGGGGGCCAACAGCGAAGTGACCGAGGTAACCATCGGCGCCAAGGGAACGGACGAGGTCCGCGAGAGGATCATCATCAAGACCATCTCCAATCCGCACAAATGGAAAACGGCCGACCGGGCCTTTCACGTCATGGAAGCCATCGCCCGGCACGGCTTCGAAAACGGCCCCTACCGGGTACCCATCCCCATCGATCAGGATCACGACACCATGACCCTCATCGAACAGGGGATACGGGGGAAATCCCTGTTCGATATTCTCCTGAGCTCGTCCCGGGACGACGGCCGGCTGTATCTGCGCATGGCGGCCCGCTGGCTTGCCCGGCTCCACTCCTCCCGGCTCCGCATCACCCCTGCCGGAGAGTTTTCGGCAAAAGAGCCCGAGCGGCTGGAGAGATACCTGGAACGATTCACCGCCATCGGCCACCGCCACGCCCGGCGCGCGGAAGAAATCGTGAGCGCCGTCAGAAAAGAGGAAATCCGCCGCTACCGGCACGACCCGGAGGCGCTGGTGCAGGGCCACGGTGACTTCCACCCCAAGAACGTCATTATCGGCAGGGACAGCCAGGAAAACAGGGAGACGCTGTTTGTGGCAGCCATCGATTTCGAGAGTTCGTTGCGGATTCCTCCGGCCTTTGACGTGGGGTGCTTCCTGGCCCAGTTCCGCAACCAGTTTTTCCCCCACAGGGAGATCCTTCGGGATATTTCCGTGGAGGAGTTCCTTGATGCATACCGCGAGTCATCGGGAGAGCTGGACGACGATTTCCAGCGCCAGGTGGATCTCTTCCGGGCCCGCGCCAACATGAGCATCGCGGCTTATCTCATTAAGCTGGGGCTCGGGGAAAGCGAGGACCTCTGGAGGGTCCTCGTGGAGGCGGAACAGGCCCTGTGTCTGCTGTGACCGGGTCGATTTTTCCACTGGCGGAGCCCTGTTTTCCCGCTATAATGTACGGGCAACAGAAATCCAAAACCAAGGAGGTCGCAGCCCATGATCAGCAAGAAGATGGTCCAGACGTTGAACAAGCAGCTCAACAACGAACTCTATTCCGCCTACCTCTACCTGTCCATGTCATCCTTCACCACGTTCATCGGCCTCAAGGGCGCCGCAAACTGGTTCATGGTGCAGTACCAGGAAGAAATGACCCATGCCATGAAATTTTACGACTACCTCAACAGCCAGGGCGAACACTCGCAACTGGCGGCAATCGCCGCCCCGCCCACGGAGTTCGGCACCCTTCTCTCCATGTTCGAGCAGACGCTGAAGCACGAGCAGTTCATCACCAAGTGCATCAACGACCTCATGGATCAGGCGGTCAAGGAGAAGGATCACGCCACCCAGATATTCCTCCAGTGGTTCGTGACCGAGCAGATTGAGGAAGAGG
>JARKPN010000063.1 GCA_029975275.1 Geobacteraceae bacterium
TGTGCGCGCGGGTGAACGCGGTGGGACGGCGTGGACCCATCGCGCAACCAGTGGTGGTGGAGGTAGGCGGGCTGCGAGTGGACCTGGGCTTGAAGGAGGTTTCGCGCGACGGGCAGCAGATCTCACTCACGCGGACGGAATACGCGATTCTCGAACTCCTGGCGCGAAATGCCGGACGCGTGGTCACGCGAGAGACGCTGATGGAAGGTGTGTGGGGCGCCGGATCGGAGGTGGAGAACAACACGCTGGACGCGTTTGTGCGGCTGCTGCGGGCGAAGGTGGAGGGGAGCGGCGATGGGCGCGTGATCCAGACGGTGCGCGGGTTCGGATATGCGTTGCGGACGGAGGCGCCGTGAAGGGAGTCCCGATCCGCGTGAAATTGACGGCGTGGTACGCGGCGGTGCTGCTGGCGGGCATGTCGCTGTTTGGAGCTGGCGTGCTGTTTGGCCTGGACGATTGAGTAAAACCGCAAGCATAGGCTCTTATTCGGCTTTTTCTCCTGAGCCCTGAGCCTTGTGCCCTGCGCCCGATCTTCTGTAATGTACGAAATAGATTTTCTTTCCCTCGGCCATGAACTTTCGCATGTATTTGGAGAGGTGGTAGCCTTCCAGCTCATGGCGGTAGAGGTCGGGCGCCAGCCGGTTTTCGAAGCCCTCGATACCGGCCATCATGCCGGCCACATCGATGCCGTAATCGTCGAAGTCGGTGGCGAAATAGAATTCGGCTCCCGGGGCCAGGTAGTCATGCAGAAACTCCATGAACTGCCGGCTCACCAGCCGCCGCTTGCGGTGCTTTTTCTTGGGCCACGGGTCGGGGCAGTTGATGTAGACCGCGGCGAGCGACCCCCTGGGTATCCGTTCGACGATGAACTGGCGCGCCTCCTCGCGCAGGACCCTGACGTTCCTCAGTTCCCGGCCGTCGATCCTGCGGCAGGTCTTGTAGCACCCCCTGTTGTAGAAGTCGACGGCTATGAAGTTGATGTCCGGCCGTTCGGCAGCGGTCTGGGCGATGAAGTCGCCGATTCCGCACCCTATCTCCAGTGCGACCGGGTTGTTGTTGCCGAAGATGAAGGCCCAGTCGGCCGGGCTTCCCAGTTCCCCGGCCCTGAGGTAGTTGGAAGACTCAATATGGATGAAGGACTGCATTGGTTCTTTCCTCTGTTGTTGAAGTGCCCACTACCATAACACAGGAAAAGTTCCCCGAGAAGCCGGTTCTGCCCGGTAATGCTTCCAAGGGGCGGGTTGGGGCTTTCACGGAGCCACTCGTGCGGAACCGATGCGGGTCCGGGAGAAAAACCCGATTCCGGTTCGAACGTTCTTGTTCCAATGAAGTCCGGCCGCCGATTGCGAGAGGCTTCGGGAAAGTTCCGGCCCGCTCCCATCGGTACGTTCCGACTAGAAACAAGATCAAGATGATAGTTACTGAGGGAGTTTGCCGACTCCCTTGCCATTTGGCACATGCTGTGCTATAGCTATCCACTTGAAATAACGAAAAAATGGAATGAACAGCGATGAAATTCACCGAACTTGACCTCCCGGAAGAGGTGCTGCGGGGTATTGCCGAAGCGGGCTTCACCGAGTGCACCCCCATCCAGGAAAAGACCCTCCCCATCGCCCTGTCCGGCAGGGACGTGGCAGGCCAGGCCCAGACCGGAACCGGCAAGACCGCCGCCTTTCTCGTCACCCTTTTCACCCGTCTGCTGACACGCCAGAGGGAGGCCGGAGAAAGCCATCCCCGGGCGCTCATACTCGCTCCGACCCGGGAGCTGGTGGTGCAGATTGAGAAGGACGCCCAGTTGCTGGGGAGACACGCCGGCTTTTCCGTCCAGGCCGTCTACGGCGGCGTCGACTACCAGAAGCAGCGGAACGCCCTGAAGGAAGGGGCCGACATCGTCATCGGCACCCCGGGCAGGCTCATCGATTACCTCAAGCAGAAGGTCTACACCCTGAAGAGCATCGAGGCCCTGGTCATCGACGAGGCCGACCGGATGTTTGACATGGGGTTCATTGCGGACCTCCGTTTCATCCTCAGGCGTCTCCCGCCGTTCGACAAGCGCCAGAACATGATGTTCTCGGCTACCCTCAACCAGCGGGTCATGGAGCTGGCCTACGAGTTCATGAACCTGCCGGAGAAGGTCTCGGCCACCCCCGAGCGGATGACCGCCGAGCGGGTCGAGCAGGTCCTCTACCACGTGTCCAGCAGGGAGAAGTTCCCCCTCCTGCTGGGGCTGCTGAAAAAGGAGGGGATGGCCCGGACCATGATCTTCGTCAACACCAAGCGGGAGGCCGAATTCCTGCACGACCGGCTCAACGCCAACGAATTCCCCTGCCGGGTCATCTCGGGCGACGTGGACCAGAAGCGGAGACTCCGGATCCTTGAGGACTTCAAGCAGGGGAAGCTGCCGATCCTGATCGCCACGGACGTAGCCTCGCGAGGACTGCACATCGACGGGGTCTCGCATGTGATCAACTACGACCTCCCCCAGGACGCCGAGGATTATGTCCACCGCATCGGCCGCACCGCCCGGGCCGGCGCGGAAGGAAAGGCCATCTCCCTGGCGGACGAGAACGGCGCCTTCCACCTGGAGGCCATCGAGGAGTATTCGAAGCAGAAGATCCCGGTGGAGTGGGTCGACGACGACATGTACGTGCACGACTACAAGCGCGCCAAGCCCAGGCCCAAGGCCGAGGCGGCGTCAAAGGAAAAGGCCGGTCGCGGCAGGAGGAGGGGCGGGAGATCCGGCAGCGGGAGCGGAGCCAAAGCCAAGTCGGCCGACAGGGCGGATGCCTCAACGGCGGCCGAAAGTCAGCCTCAACCGGAAGGGGCCGAGGGTGAGGTAAAAAAGAAGCGCCGCAGGCGGCCGAGGAAAAAGAAGCCGGCCGGGGGAGAGGAGACGCCGTGAGCAAAAAGGCGGTGGTCCTTTACAGCGGGGGGCTCGACTCCACCACCTGCCTCGCCGTCGCCAAGGCCGACGGATTCGAGCCGTACGCCATGAGTTTCGCCTACGGACAGCGGCACGAGGCCGAGCTGAAGGTGGCGAAGGAGAACGCCAGGGCCATGGGCGCGGTGGAGCACCTGCTGGTGGAGTTCGACCTGCGCAGGATTGGCGGCAGCGCCCTGACAGCGGATATCGAGGTGCCCAAGGAAGGGGTGGGAAGCGACATACCGGTCACCTACGTGCCGGCCAGGAACACCATCTTCCTCTCCTTTGCCCTGGGTTGGGCCGAGGTCCTTGGGGCCTTCGACGTCTTCATCGGGGTCAACGCCTTGGACTACTCGGGCTATCCAGACTGCCGTCCCGAATACGTCTCCGCCTTCCAGACCATGGCCAACCTGGCCACCAAAGCCGCGGTGGAAGGGGCCGGACACTACCGGATCCATACCCCGCTCATCAACCTGACCAAGGCCGAGATCATCAGGAAGGGGCTGGCGCTGGGGGTCGACTACGGCAGGACCCATTCCTGCTACGACCCGACCCCGGAGGGGCTGGCCTGCGGACGGTGCGACTCCTGCCGCCTGCGGCTCAAGGGGTTCGCCGAAGCCGGGGCCGAAGACCCGGCGCGGTATGTGGCGAGAGGTGACAAGTGAGGAGTGGGGAGAAAAAGGGGGGAGCTTCCGCCGGCCCCATGTGCGACGTGCAGCGCTCCCGGGATTACCGCAGGCTGGCCATCAACAAGGTGGGGGTGAAGGACATCTCCTACCCCATCACGGTGATGGACAAGAATGACGCCTTCCAGTACACCGTGGCCCGCATAACCATGTACGTGGACCTTCCCCATCACTTCAAGGGGACCCACATGAGCCGCTTCATCGAGATCCTCAACGCCCACCGGAAGGAGATGGCGCTGGACAAGATGGAGACCACCCTGCAGAAGATCAAGGAGAAGCTGGGCGCGTCCAGTGCCCACCTGGAGATGGAATTCCCCTACTTCATCGAGAAGCGCGCCCCGGTCTCGGGCGCGAAAAGCCTGATGGAGTATACCTGCCGGTTCATCGCCACCCTTGGCGAGCAGTTCGACTTCATCCTGGAAATCAGGGTGCCGGTAACCTCCCTCTGTCCGTGCAGCAAAGAGCTGAGCCGCTTCGGCGCCCACAACCAGCGCGGCATCATCACCGCCCAGGTGCGCTACCGCGAGTTCGTCTGGATAGAGGACCTGGTGGCCGCCATCGAGGAGTGCGGCAGCAGCCCGGTATATGCCCTGCTCAAGCGGGAGGACGAGAAGCACGTGACCGAGCATGCCTACGAGAACCCCAGGTTCGTGGAGGACATGGTGCGCGAGGCGGCGTTGCGGCTCCTCGCGATGGACAACGTCACCTGGTTCTCGGTCTCTGCCGAGAACTTCGAGTCGATCCACAATCACTCGGCCTATGCCTCCATCGAGATGGACAAGAGATCTTCCACGCCTGCCGGTCCGGCCTGTGGATAACCATGTTGAAAACCTGTCCTGCTGTGGATAAAGCCAATCCTGATTACCTTAGAAACTTCACTGGCCTGCAAGCCGAATGTCTCCGTCCGAACTCAAAATGAAAAGAGCGCTCCTGATCTTTGCCAAGCAGCCGGTTCCCGGCAGGGTCAAGACCCGGCTCTCCCCCCCGCTTTCTCCCGCCGAGGCGGCGGAGCTGTATGGCTGCATGCTGGCCGACACCATCGGGAACCACTCGTCCGGCAATCAGTGTAACACGCTGCTCTTTTTCGAGCTCACGGACGGCGCCGAGGCCTTTTTCCGGCGGACCTGGCCGGGGCTTCCGGCCTTTCCCCAGCAGGGGGAGGGGCTGGGAGATCGGCTGGAGCACGCCTTTGCCGCGGCCTTTGCCATGGGGTTCCAGGTTGTCGCGGCCATAGGGAGCGATTCTCCGGATCTCCCTCCGCGCTACGTGGACGATTCCTTTCGATTGCTGGAGGAGGGGGGAACCGATGTGGTCTTCGGGCCGGCAACGGACGGAGGGTACTATCTCTTGGCCATGGGAAGACCACATCCCGGGCTCTTCCGGGACATCCCGTGGAGTACGGACAGGGTGCTGGAAAGGAGCGAGGAGGCGGCCAGGGTACTGGGACTCAGGTCGGTCAGGCTTCCGCTCTGGCATGACCTGGATCGGTTAGAGGACCTGGATCGCCTGCCCGGGAAAATGGTCACTGGGGGAGCTGCGAGGACGGCGGGGTTTCTCCTTCAATTGCGCGGACTGGGTGTTATCTAGTGCCCTGTGCGGTTAGTTCACCGCAAGAATTCCGAGGAATTTTGGTTCCTGGCAAGGCGCGGCGACACAGGCCTAGCAGGGTCTAAGCCGAGGAGCCGGAACGCGGCCAGGGGCCAAAAGGCCCGGAATTGTAAGGAAGGAATTAGCCGCACAGGACACT
>JARKPN010000065.1 GCA_029975275.1 Geobacteraceae bacterium
CCCCTTGCCGGCCCGTGAGCAGGCAACGACGGCTTCGGCCATGTCGGCCGCGGTCCCGTCCAGGATCCCCATCCCCGTCCGGTTGATCAGGGGGTGTATCACCTCGATCTCGGGGTGTCCAGCGGCCCTGCGGAAGGCGGCCACGTAGTGGGAGGAGAGCCCCACGTGGGCCAGTTTCCCCTCCTCCCGCATCCTGAGGAGCTCGTCCAGCACCGCCGGCCGTTCACTGAACGGGTCGGCCAGCCGCGCACCGTGGATGTGCACGATGTCCAGCCGCTCCTGTCCCAGCTCCCTGAGCGCCCGCTCCACATGGGAGCGGGCATCGGCCGCCGTGGCAGCGTGGGTCTTGCTGGCGATGACCACGTCTCCGTCGAACCCGAGCAGACCCTCGCGGATGTGGGGGTAGGTGCCGTACATCTCGGCGGTGTCGATCATCGTCACCCCCGCTTCCAGGGCGTGGCGGATCAGACTGCCGCCCTCCCGGGGCGAGAGCCCGACCTGCAGCGGGCCCATCGGCAGGGAACCGAAGACCAGCGGGGAGATACGGATGCCGGTATTGCCGAGAGATACCTTTTTCACAGTTGAGCTCCTCATTGCAATTGCTGTTTCTCCCTTCTGGACCTGCCAGGTTTTGAAAACCTGGCAGGTCTCTCGGGGGTGGAGATTACCTGCATGCCTTTTTCATTGACACCAAGGTCGTTCCGTTTTTAACTGTCCCCATGGAAACCAGCCGTCCCGCCATATCCCGGGTGCCGCCCCGTGCCGTGTTCTTCCTGGTGCTGACCACCGTGCTCTGGGGAGGGAGCTTCGTGTTCAACAAGCTCGGCTTCCGGGAGCTTCACCCGGTCACCTTCGCCTTTTTCCGATTTGCCCTAGCCACCGCCCTGATGGGGGTGGTCTGCATCGGACGCTACGGACTGATGAACCGGGACATCACCCTGAAAGGGATCAAGGTGGGACTGGCACTGTCGGCCGCCAACCTCTCGTTCGTGTTCGGCCTGAACGAGACCACGGTATCGCGGGCCGGCTTTCTCAACAACCTGTTCGTGCTGTTCGTGCCTCTGCTGGGCTTCCTGGTCTGGCGGGAAAGGATCAACCGTTTCCTCTGCTCCGGCATCATGCTCGCGCTGGCCGGGCTCTGGCTGCTGGCCCGCGGAGGGGCCGCCGGCTTCAGCCGCGGCGACCTCCTCTCCACGGTGTGTGCCTTCTGCATCGCCATGCACATCCTGGCGGTCTCAAAGGTACTGAAGGACGAGGACGTCTACCTGGTGACCCTGGTGCAACTGGTGACGGTCACGGTCATTGCCGGTGTCCTGTCCCTGCTGCTGGCCCCGCCCCTCACCCCGCTCGGACCGGTCACCATCGGGTCGCTGGTCTACTGCGCCGTGTTCCCGACCGTGCTCTGCTTCACCCTGCAGAACACCTGGCAGCGCTACGCCACCCCGGCCCAGGCCGGTCTCATCTACACCCTGGACCCGGTCTGGAGCCTGATCGGCGGCATGCTGGTGCTTGGGGAACGTCTCAGCCCCACGGAATGGGCCGGCTGCGTGCTCATCTTCGCCGGCGTGGCCGTGCCGGTCGGCATCATGCGCTTCCTGGAGAGCAGGACCCTGTCGGCCTACCGACGGGCGGAGTAAAAACTCAGAAAACCATCTATCCACAGATTACACAGATTTATTACAACGGCGATTTATCGGTGTAATCTGTGGATTTTTGAAGTTTTCCTTCTTGCAGCATCGCCAAACATCGCCTTATTTCGCCTTCACGAATTTCAGTGCCGCCGAGTTCATACAGTAGCGGAGCCCGGTCGGCCTGGGGCCGTCGTCGAACACGTGGCCCAGGTGGGCGTAGCAGCGACTGCACAGCACCTCGGTCCGGCGGATGAACAGGCTGTCGTCCGGCGCGGTCCTGATGTTCTCCGGCGCGATCGGCTGCCAGAAGCTGGGCCAGCCCGTCCCGGACTCGTATTTTGCGTCGGAGGAGAACAGGTCCAAGTCGCAGCAGACGCATCGATAGGTCCCCTTCTCATGACTGTTCCAGTAGGCATTGGCAAATGGCTTCTCCGTTCCCTTCTTGCGGGTGACGTAAAACTGTTCCGGAGTCAGCAGCCCGCGCCACTCTTCATCACTCTTGCGAACCTTTTCCGTCATGACGTATCCTTTCCGCTCCACCGAATAGACCCGGATCCGTTCAGGCACGCCCTGTTTCACCGCGGGTCCGGCCTTTTCCGGTTTCCCGCCGGACACCTCGCACCCCGCCAGCATCCCGAACGCGGTAAGAAAGACCCCCGCCACCATGGCTCCCAACCGACTGAATCTCATCGTCAGGCCTCCTTTGCCGACAAGTCCCGACCCCGCAGACAGGTTCCGAAAGCGACTATTTTCCTCCGACAAGGTCCATCCGGACCTTCAACACGCCCGACTGCGGATGGTTGTAGCCGGGCACCTTCACATCAACGTCGCTCCGGATCAGTTCGCCCCTGGGCAGCCAGTTCACCCCGTCCAGGCTGGCCCACTCCCGGTACACCAGCACCTCGCGCACCGGGGTCACCGTCAGCTTCGCATGGTCGGCGCCGGCAAACAGGCTCCCCCCGATGGTCACGTCGATGCTGACCGGCTTGCCGGCGGGGAAGAACAGGATGTAATCCTTGTCCGGCACCGGGTCGCCGAACCGGACCACCGGCAGCTTGGCCAGTTCCGCGAACGACGGGGAAGAGGCCGCCTCCACGCCGGCAGGCAGGAGACAGAGCAGGGAGAGCACAACCAGAATTTTCATCGTATTCCTCCTATGTTCCAAATTGATGGGAAGGCATTCAGATCCCCCCTACCCCTTCGGGGCACCTTCTCCCTCATGGAGAAGGGATGGCTTCCGATGCCCTCTCCATGAGGGAGAAGGCGGCGCGCAACGCCGGGTGAGGGGGAATCGTAAGCTCAGAGTATACCAATACACGGCAAAAGGCAAAGGCCGGAAAGGCATCTCCTTCATAATCCCCTCCCCCCTGGCGGGGGAGGGGGGAACATTCCTCCCGTATACAGTAGTTATACTCATAGATCAAAGGACGCCGAAACAGTCCCGAATGCACAGTTGACGACATTGACGTAATCCAGCCGGTTGTTTATAGTAAACCTCTATCCGAAACCAACTATGCGAGGGAGAACATGAAGACCATACGTCTTACCGTTTTACCACTCCTCCTTGTGGCCCTCTTGTGCGGCTCCGCCCCCGGAGCCGGGCTGGAGGAGAAGGTGCGGGAGCATACCCTGAAAAACGGCATGAAGCTCCTGCTGGTGGAACGCCGCAACTCGCCGACCGTGGCGGCCTGGATGCGCTTCCGGGTCGGGAGCGTGGACGAAAGAAGCGACGAGCGGGGCATAGCCCACCTGCTGGAGCACATGCGTTTCAAGGGGACCAGAACCCTGGGAACCACCGATTACCGGAAAGAGAAACCGCTCCTGGACAGGATCGAGAAGACCGCCCAAACCCTCATGGCCGAAAAGCTGAAGCGGGACAAGGCCGACCCGAAGCGGATCGGGGAACTCTCCCGTGAGCTGGGCCGGCTTGAGGCCGAGGCAGGCAACTACGCGGTCAAAAACGAGGACTCCGAGCTCTATGCCAGAAACGGCGGCGTCAATTACAACGCCTTCACCGGCAAGGACAGTACCGCCTACATGGTGAGCCTCCCTTCCAACAAGCTGGAGCTCTGGGCAGCCATGGAGTCGGACCGGCTGCGCAACGCCGTGCTGAGGGAATTCTACACCGAACGGAACGTAGTCATGGAGGAACGTCGGCGCAGCTACGACGCCAATCCCGACGGGAAGCTGTACGAGTCATTCCTGGCCTCCGCCTACGTGGCGCACCCCTACGGCCAGCCCATCATCGGCTGGATGTCGGACATCGAGAACCTATCGCGCACCAAGGCGGAGTCGTTCCTGCACCGCTACTACGCGCCGGTCAACGCCGTGGTGGCCATAGTCGGAGACATTGACCCCCAGAAGACCATCGCAATGGTCGAGAAGTACTTCGGCAGCCTTCCCCCCGGTGTTCCGGTGCCGCCGGTGGCGGCCGAGGAGCCGCGGCAAACGGGCGAGCGCCGCGTCGAAGTGGTGGAGGACGCGGAGCCACAGATGCTGATCGGCTTCCACAAGCCAACCCTCCCACACAAGGACGACTATGCCTTCGACGTCATCGCCATGCTGCTGGCCGACGGCGCCACCTCGCGCCTGTACAGGAAACTGGTGGTGGAACAGCAACTGGCCGCCGACGTCTCCGCCTTCGCCGCACCAGGGAGCCGCTACCCCAACCTGTTCGTCATCGGCGCCACCCCCCGCGCGCCCCATACCGTGCGCGAGGTGGAGGAGGCCATCTACGCCGAGCTGGAGCGGCTGAAGCGGGAGCCGGTGACACCGCGCGAGCTGGCCCGGATCCTCAACAAGCTGGAGGCGACAGAAGTACACTCCATGAGCTCCAACGGCGGCCTCGCCTACCAGCTCACCGAGTACGAGGCGACGGCCGGCAGCTGGCGCTACCTGGTGGAACACCGCGGCAGGGTCGCTGCACTGACCCCGGCCGACGTGGCCGAGGCGGCAAAAAAATACCTGGTTCCGGAAAACCGGACCGTTGCCTACATCAAGAAACGGGAGGCGGCCCGATGAAAAATCTCCTTGTCATCCTTGTCATCCTGCTCACCTTTGCGACCTCGGCCGATTCCCGGGCAGCCGCCCTCCCCGACCCGCGCACACTGACCTTTCCTCCCCTCGCCTTCCAGGTGCCGACAGCCGAGCGGGTGGTACTGGAAAACGGCATGGTAGTGTATCTGCTGGAAGACCACGAACTCCCGCTGATCTCGATCCAGGCGTATATCGGCGCCGGAAGCGTTTACGAGCCGGCCGACAAGACCGGCCTAGCCGGGCTGACCGGCACCGTGCTCCGGAGCGGGGGCACGACCGCCGTACCGGCCGAGGCCCTGGACGACGAACTGGAGTTCATGGCCTCGGCCATCGAGTCCGGCATCGGTGCTGACGCCGGCTCGCTCTCCATGAGCTCACTGCAGAAAAACTTCGACCGGACCCTGGAGCTGTACGCCCAGGTCATGACCGCTCCCGCCTTCCGCGAAGACCGGTTCGTCCAGGCCAGGAACCGCCTCATCGAGGCCATCCGGAGGGAGAACGACGACCCCAAGGAGGTGGGGGACCGGGAGCTGACCAAGGCGGTCTACCAGGGGCACCCCCTGGGTCGCCACCCCTCCTTCGAAACGGTCGGCCGCATCAGCCGTGACGACCTGGTCGCCTTTCACCGCCGCTTCTTCCATCCCGACAACGTCATCCTTGCGGTCTCCGGCGATTTCGACCGGAAGGAGATCATCGCCAGGCTGACCAGGGTCTTCGGCCACTGGCGGAAGGGAGATGCGGCGCTCCCGCCGATACCGCCCCCGGCGCCGGTTGCAAAGCCTGCCGTGCTGCTGGTGAAAAAGGACATCAACCAGACCGTCATCCGCATGGGGCACCTGGGCATCGACAAGAACAACCCCGACCTGCACGCCATCTACGTCATGAACGCCATCCTGGGGGGAAACGGCTTCAACTCGCGCCTCATGTCGGTAATCCGCGAGAAGGAGGGACTGGCCTACAACGCGGGCAGCTCTTTCCAGGCGGGACGGCGCTTCCCCGGTACCTTCGAGGCCGAGACCGAGACCAAGGCCGGCTCCACCGCCCGGACCATCGGGCTGATGCGGGAGCTCATCACCGGCATGACCCGCGAGTTGGTCAGCGACGCCGAGCTTTCCCTGGCCAAGGAGACCATCATCAACTCCTTCATCTTCGGTTTCACCAACGCCGCGTCGGTGGTGGGCCAAAAGGCCCGGCTGGAGTACTACGGCTACCCCAAGGGATACCTGGAGGATTTCCGGAACAGGATCGCCCGGGTGACGAAGGAGGACGTGTTGCGCGTGGCCCGGAAGTACCTCCATCCCGACAGGATGGTCCTGGTGGTGGTGGGGGACGAGAAGAGGTTTGACCAGCCGCTCTCCACCTTCGGGGAGGTGCGGGAGGTGGAGGGGAAGTAAGGCACGACCACGCTACCCTTGCCGGCTGCCGACATGCCATGACAAAGGAAAAGGCCGTCT
>JARKPN010000086.1 GCA_029975275.1 Geobacteraceae bacterium
CCAGGTCTGACGCTGGCGTCCACGCTGCCGGGCCGTCAGGGAACTGGCGGGCCTTGATGCCGTTTGCCTTGGTGAAGGCATCTTCATAGAGCGCCTTCGCCGTTTCCTTCATTTCGAAACAGCCTTTTATGGTTTTCTCCAGACGCGCCGGGTCGAAATCGACGTTGGTGACCGTGGCGAACAGCCCCTGGATGAGGAACAGATCGACGGCCGGGTCTTTCGCACCCAGGCCGCGCGCCTTGTCCGCAAAGAACGCCAGTCCCTTCAGCCCGTACAGCAGGTTGTCCTGCAGCGCAGCCACCTCGGGCTTCTTGCCGCATACCCCCATCACGTCGCATCCGATTCCCTTGGCAGCCTGCTCGCACTGATGACAGAACATTTTGAATCCTCCCTTCCGTATTGTTTTTCCGTCCATTAGCGGTCTCATCTGCTTTTCTGTCCGGTTGATGGATAGCACTATACCGTAAGGACCGGGAACGGCCTTGATCTGCATCAAGTTTTCGCAGAAATGGGATCAGTCCGAAAAAAACGGTTTGCCGTGGATGCCGCTGAGAAACGCGGGTGATCGGCGCTCGCCGTATCGAGGTCGGCGGGACAACCTCGATACGGCCGGCGGGGCATGGGAGAAAGAGGGTTTCAGTCGATCAATTGTCGAAGGCGGTGAATATCCACTGCCAGGCATTGTGCAGTTCCGGTATCGCGGCGGCCGCATGGATCGCGGGACCGGGCTGCTTGCAATGTGACCGTATCGGTAGAAGGGACCAGCGAGACCCAGGGCTCGGCACCGGCGCTGCGGAAGGCGTTGAATGCCCCCTGCGAGTTGGCGTAGGACACCAGGATTTAAGTATTTGCTGCTGCGGGAAAAGTTTATCCGAACAAGCCCGGCTGCAAAGCAAGGCCGGTCAGAGCAATCCCAGCGCCGTGAAACTGACAAAGCCGCCGTCACCGATGATGATATGGTCCAGCACCTTGACCCCCATCAACTCGCCGGCGTCCTTGAGCCTGCGGGTGATCTCGCGATCCTCGCGGCTGGGGGCCGGATCGCCGGAAGGGTGGTTGTGCACCAGGATGATGGCCGCGGCCGATTCCCGGACCGCAGGGCTGAACACCTCTCTGGGATGGACGATGCTCTGGTTCAGGGAGCCCTCGGAGACCCGGACCTCCTTCAGGATCCGGTTCTTGCCGTCCAGCAGCAAGGCCATGAAGTACTCCTTGCGCCGATCCCGCAGGGAATAATGGTAGTGGCGGTAGACCTGTTCCGGGGAGGTAAAACGTTCGCCGTTGGTCAGTCGATCGGTGTTGAGGCGCGCGGCGATCTCCAGGGCGGCCTTGATGGCCGCGGCCTTGGCCGGACCGGTCCCCCTGACCCGGCAGATCTCGGCCACAGTGGCGTTTGCCAGGTTCCGCAGACTGCCGAATTCCTGGAGCATCTGGCGGCCGATGTCCACGGCGCTCTGTTTCGTTGCCGGGTTGCCGGTGCGGATGATGAGCGCGAGCAACTCCGCCTCGCTCATGGATTCTGCCCCCTGCTTCAGGAGCTTTTCCCGTGGCCGCTCGTCTTCGGGCCAGTGCTTGATCCCGCCTCCCATCGTCCACCTCTCTTCCGGTACACTGCATATGGTGTGGAAGAATTGTTCAATTAAAATTTGTTTTGCTATGGGTTATGTAGCACGGAAACCTGGCTGGGAAAAGAGATTTTTCTCCGGTTACCCGGCCACCAGGAGGAGGAAAAGGGCGCCGACGATGACGCGGTAGACGCCGAAGGGAATAAAGGTGTGGTTGCCGACGAAGCGGATCAGGACCTTGATACCGACGATGGAGAAGATGAAGGAGACCAGGAACCCGATCAGGAGGTTTTCCCAGTCGCTGCCGCGGAAGGCGGAGGCGTTCTTGTATATGTCGTAGCCGGTGGCTGCGAGCATGGTGGGAAGAGCCAGCAGGAACGAGAACTCGGCGGCGGTGGTGCGGTCCATGCGGCACATGAGTCCGCCGATGATGGTGGCGCCGGAGCGTGACACGCCCGGGACCATGGAGAGGCACTGCACCAGTCCGATGGTAAATGCCGTACGGTAGGAGACCTCGGTTACGTCATGGACCGCGGGTTTGTGGTTCCTCATGTAGTATTCCAGGACGAAGAAGGCGATGCCTCCCAGAATCAGCGAGATGCTGACCACTGAGGCATCGAACAGGTTCTTTACCAGGTTGTAGAGCGCCAGGCCCATGATCCCGGTGGGGAGAAAGCCGACCGCCAGCTTCATCAGCAGATCGGAGCGGACCGTGAACCTGCGCCAGTAGAGGCAGGCCACTGCAAGGATGGCGCCCAGTTGGATCGCCACCTCGAATGTCTTGTGCGCCTCTGTCTGTGGCAGCTTGAGGAGCTCTGAGACGAGGATCAGGTGGCCGGTTGAGGAGACCGGCAGAAACTCGGTCAGCCCCTCGACGATACCCAGAATTGCCGCTTCGAAACCTGTCACATATTCTCCCTGGTGTAATGTAAGATAACCAGCCTGTTGCAGGCTGCCTTGCGGAAATGAACCGTCCGGGGACAATACCGGATGATGACCCGGGAAATCAAGGAGAAACAGGCGTTCCTGGGCCTTCGTAACGCAAGTGTAACATTTTTATAGGATGAACGAAAAAAATATGCTAGTAATAAGCGGTTTTGCATCTTACCGGCAGGCAGCCGGACTGCGGAGGGATCATGTTTGGACTTATCCCCAAGGAAGAGAAATTTTTCGTCCTTTTCAAGGACTTGGCAAGGAATATAGTCGAGGGGGCGCAGCTCTTCAAGGAGATGATCGACGATTTCGACGATCCGGTGGCCAGCCAGAAACTGATCAAGCAGATCGAGCACAACGGCGATATCCTGACCCACGACATCGTGAAGAAGCTGAACAAGAGCTTCGTCACGCCCCTGGACCGGGAGGACATCTATGCGCTGTCTGGCGCCCTGGACGACATTCTCGACCTGATCGACGCCTGTTCCCAGCGGTTCGTCATGTACAACGTGGAACAGCCCACCTCGACGGCCAAGGAGATGGCGTTCCTGATCCTCAAGTCCTGCCAGGCAGTGGAGGGGGCCGTCTCGTTCCTGGGGGGGAACCTGGAGCAGATCAACCGCTTCTGCGTGGAGGTGAACTCGCTGGAGAACGAGGCCGACCGGGTCTGTCGCGAGGCCATAAGCCGCCTGTTCGACGAGGAGAAGGATCCCATACAGCTCATCAAGTGGAAGGAGATCTACGAAACCCTGGAGCGTGCCTGCGACAAGTGCGAGGACGCGGTCAATATCCTGGAAAGCGTGGTCCTGAAAAATGCTTGATGTCACCCTCCTGATGCTGATCCTGGTTGTTGCGGCGGCCCTTATCTTCGATTTCATCAACGGCTTCCATGATACCGCCAATGCCATCGCCACCTGCATTTCCACCCGGGCCCTGACCGTCAGGTCGGCGATCCTCATGGCGGCGGGCCTCAACTTCGCCGGCGCCATGATCTCGACCAAGGTTGCCGCCACCATCGGCAAGGGGATCGTTGATGCGTCAGACATCACCCAGATGGTGGTGCTGGCCGGCATCTTCGGTGCAATCATCTGGGATCTGGTTACCTGGTACTACGGTCTGCCGTCTTCCTCCTCCCACGCCATTATCGGCGGTATCATGGGTTCGGCGATCGCCCATGCGGGCTTTTCCGCCCTCCACTGGGCAGGACTGAACAAAATTATTCTTGCCCTGGTGCTCTCCCCCCTGATCGGTATCGTCACCGGTTTCATCTTCATGGTGATCATGATGTGGAGTTTCCGGAACACACCTCCCCACGTGCTGAACAAGGGATTCAGAAAGCTCCAGGTCCTGTCCGCCGCATCCATGGCCTTTTCCCACGGAACGGCCGATGCCCAGAAGTCCATGGGAGTCATCACCATGGCCCTGGTGAGCTACGGAACTCTCGAGACCTTCGCAGTACCCGTCTGGGTAAAGGTCGCCTGCGCCGTGGCCATGGCTCTCGGCACTGCCGCAGGAGGATGGCGCATCATCAAGACCGTGGGCCATGACTTCGTCAAGCTGCAGCCGGTTCACGGGTTCTGCGTCGAGACCGCCTCGGCCGGGGTAATCCTGGGCGCCTCGGCCATCGGCATGCCTACCAGCACCACCCACGTTATCACCTCCAGCATCCTTGGGGTGGGCCTTTCGAAACGTCTGTCCGCAGTCAACTGGCAGATCGCCTACCGTATCGTCTGGGCATGGGTGCTGACCATTCCGGCCTCCGCCGCGGTCGCCTACGTAACCTACCAGACCCTGAGCCCGCTCCTGGGCAAGTAAACCGACGGCGGGATCACCCGGTCCCTACTCCAGTTCTTCCCCGATTTCCTCCATCTCCTCGGTCAGGCAGTTCAGGGTTTCGTCCTTTCTTCGGAAGCGTACGATCAGATAGTAGACCAGGGCATACGAGAGGAGGGCGGCCGCGAAGCCGAGGAGAGAGGCGCCTATGAGGAGGGGTGCGCCGTGGCTTTTGAGGATTTCCAGGCCGTATTGCAGGGTCAGTTCCTTGAGAACCAGCTTTTCCGGGGTATGTCCCAGGATGTACTCGCCCAGCTCGTAACTGGCCACCAGGACCGGGACTACGGTCAGCGGCGTGTTGATCCAGGCGCCGGTCAGGCAGGTGATCTTGTTCACGCGCAGGATGAAGGCGGCAACCAGGGCCATGGGGGTGTGAAGGCCGAAGAATGGGGTGAAGCTGATGAAGACCCCCACCGAGAACCCCGCCGCGATGTGTCCGGGATGGCTGTCCAGCGTGAGGATGGTTCGGATCCTTTTCTTCCACTTTTCCTTGTCGAACAAACAGAGCCCTCCCGAGTTGCCCAAGTCTAAAGCCCCCCTTCCGGCTTTGTCAACCGTTTTCCCGGGACCTCCCCTCATGCTCCATCCCAGATTCTGGCAACTCTCGACTCGGAAGATATGATTCTCTATGGGTGGGCCTGGCACGGGCCGACTCGGCCGGTTTCCGGGAGGATGGAGGGCTGGAGCAAAAAAACGGCGACCAGACGGTCGCCAAGGAGGAAAAAAAGGTTAGAGGCGCTGCACGGTTTTGCAGTCAGGCTTCCTGCTTTTTCAGCTATTGATTGTAATTGGTATTCATAATATGTGCCAAGACCGCTATCGACTCTTCCCGCAGGTATGGTATCGTGGTTGATGTCCCGGCAGGGGAGATGGAAAAACGAGGCCCGCGGGGCTTTTTCCACATGGAAGAGCCGTCGCGGGCCTTGACATATCCCGGCGTCGTGTCCCATTCTCCGGCTGTGCACGCGGAGTTGCCGGTACTCAGGGGGGGATGTTCTGACTAATTCGTAAGCATCGGTTGCCAAATGTTTGGCAGGTCAGATGAGGTCGATCAGGGCCTTTACCGTCTTCTCGATCCCCTCGGCAGTCTCGGAGATGCTCCGCGCCAGCATATAGGCGGGGGTGGAGACGATCTTGCGCTCCCTGTCCACCACGAACCCGGTGACCGGGCACTCAACATGCAGACTTCCGGTCTTGTTGATTTCCGCCGCGGTTCCGGCGTCGGTGCCGATGGTCAGTTGCGGCGCATATTCCCTGCCGAGGGCGGCCGCTATCAGCGCCGGGGCGATACAGATGGCGCCGATGGGCTTGCCCGCCTTCGCCATCTCCCGCACCAGCCGGGCAACGTCCGGCTGGATAGTCGCGGCGGCGCCCTTTTCCGCGAAGTCACACAGGTTCTTGGCCGCACCGAAGCCTCCGGGAAAGATTACAGCGTCCAGGTCAGCAGCAGTCACTTCCTTGATATTCCTGATGTTGCCCCGGGCGATCCTGGCCGACTCCGCCAGTACGTTCCGCTTCGCCCCAGTCTCTTTCATGGTCAGATGGTTCACCTCCGGCGCCTCCATGTCCGGGGCCATGCAGATCGCCTCGGCGCCGTTCCTGTCGATGGCCAGCAGGGTCAGCACCGTCTCGTGTATCTCGCTTCCGTCGCGCACGCCGCAACCGGAAAGCACCACGCCGATTTTTTTCTTCATGGGAACCTCCTTTGATATCTGATTGTAGATATGACTGGTCATGCCAACGGGGTAATTTTATGCGGAAATGCCGCGCTCCGCAAGGTTAATGGGGGGCACCGAACGGAGAGCACGGCGTTGACGTATCATGACCCCCATCCCAGCATCATCGCTGCACTGAACACCACCAGGCAGATCAAGGTCCCTGCGCTGATGCAGGCCACGGCCAGGTCTTCGTCCAGCCGGTACTTGATCGCCAGGATGCTGGTGGTCAGGGCCGGGGGCATGGCGGTCTCCATGACGGCCACGCGGTAGGGGAGACCGCTCTTACCCATGAGATAGAGCACGGCGACAAGTATGGCCGGGATGACGAGCATCCGCAGCAGCAGGCAGAGGACCAGGGGCCTTGTGTCACGCAGGGCGGTGAAGCGGAGCTTGGCGCCGATGAGAAAGATGGTCAGGGGGAGGGTGGTCCAGCCGATCCCGCCGAGTACCGAGGCGAAAGCCTCGGAGGGGCGGAGGCCCGCCACGTTGAGGACCAGGGCGATCGCCAGGGCGATGAGCGGTGGAAATTTCAGGGATTCGAGCAGGCTTTCCTTTCCGCCGGCGATGAAAAATCCAAGGGAGAGAAATATGGGAAACATCCCCATCTGGTCGTAGAGCACCGCGTAGGAAAGTCCCGCGCCGCCGAACAGGGCGTAGGCGAGGGGGTAGCCGAGAAAGCCGGTGTTGGGGAAGGCGGTTACCAGCGTGAAGACCCGCAGCCTCTTCCCCTCGAAGCCGGCCCACCTTCCCACCCCCCAGGAGAGCGCCGCACCCGCCAGCATGACCACCCATGCGATCACGACTACGTCGAAATGGGCGTGTCTCAGGTCGAGGGCGCCGATGACGTTCAGCGTCAGGCAGGGGAGGGAAAGCGTGACTACGTACCGCACCAGCCATCCTATGTGCTTTTCCCGCAGTACTCCGGCCCTGCGAAGGATTATGGCAAGGGTGAAGATGCCGAGTATGAGAACCACCTTGTCCATGAACGCTCCGGAGGGCTGTCATTGCACGGGAATGCGGCTTATGCCGGTCCGTCTTTTACGAGGGAAGGTCGCCCTTTGATTCAGGTAGCAGAAACGGAGCGGGATGAAAAGACAAAATTTTGCGGATCCCGCCGCCGACCGGAAGGAGAGGCGTCGCCAGGACCTTCCCCCTACGTCGTGCAGGGGAAAGTGCATTGACATCCCGGCACTTTTTGGCTACTCTAACCCAGCTTGAGCTCGTTAATAAAGATATGTTTTCAAGGAGTTTTTATGACGGGTTTCCGTTCCCTCATCATACTCCTCCTCCTTATGGGAGTGGTATTCCCATCCGGATGCAAAAATAAGGAGGAGGTCCTCTTTTACGAGTCGTCACGCAAGGAAAAAGCGGAACCCCCCATCAAGGAGGTGCCCAAGGACATTCTGGCTTCCCAGCAGGCCTTCATCTCCCTGGCGCAGCAGGTGACGCCTTGCGTGGTCAATATCTCCACCGTAAGCAGGAAAAAGCTGGTCCAGCCCTTTTTCCAGTTTTCCCCGTTTTTCGACGATTTCTTCGGCGAGCAGCAGCCCCGTTACCGGAGGGATACCAGCCTGGGCTCCGGTTTCATCATCAACAGCACAGGGCACATCCTGACCAATGACCACGTGGTGCGCGACGCCGAAAGCATCAAGGTCAAGCTTTCCAACGAGAACGTATATGACGGCAAGGTGGTCGGAAGGGACCCGAAGACCGATATCGCGGTCATAAAGATCGAGAGCAGGGAACCGTTGCCGGTTGCCGTGCTCGGAGACTCCGACAAGCTGCGCGTGGGGCAGTGGGCCGCAGCCATAGGCAACCCCTTCGGCCTGGACAGGACCTTCACGGTTGGGGTCATCTCCGCCACGGGCCGTTCCAACATGGGGATCGAGACCTACGAGGACTTCATACAGACCGATGCCTCCATCAACCCCGGGAACTCCGGGGGGCCGCTGCTCAACATCCACGGCGAGGTTATCGGTATCAATACCGCCATCGTTGCGGCCGGCCAGGGTATCGGGTTTGCCATCCCCATCAACATGGCCAAGAACGTGGTCGATCAGTTGATAAGCAAGGGGAAGGTGAGCCGCGGCTGGCTGGGGGTTTCCATCCAGCCGGTGACCGACGAGATAGCGGCTTCCTTCGGCCTGAAAAAGGCTGCCGGCGCACTGGTCAACGAGGTGGTGCCGGGAAGCCCGGCCGCCAGGGCCGGCATCCGTCAGGGTGACATCATCGTCGGGATTGACGGCAGGGAAGTGAGGGACGTCCAGCAGCTGCAGCGGCTGGTGGCGGAAACTCCGGTAGGTAAACAGGTGGAAGTACGGGTGATACGCGAGAAAAAAGAGGTCCGCCTCAGCATGAAACTGGGGAGCGCCGAGAGCGCCGAGGCGAGGCAGGCCAGGCCGGAGGAAGCGGTCCCGGCGGTCTGGCTGGGGATGACGGTCGGAGAGCTCCCCCGCGAGATGCGGATGCGCGGTCTCGGCGGCGTTGCGGTTACTACTGTGGACCCCGAGGGTACCGCGGCCGAGGCGGGTATCCGGCCGGGAGACGTGATAGTTTCCGTCAATCGGATAACAGTGGGAAATCTGGCGGAATATTCCAGGGTCATCACCGAAGCCGGCAAGAAGGGTTCTGCCCTGTTGCTGATAAAGCGGGGCACCGCGAGCATCTATTTCGTACTGAGGACACGCTAGGGTGGAAGGAACGATACCATGAGCCTGATAGAGAACCCGGAACACGCGAGGCGGCTTGCCCGGGCCATCATCTCCGATGTGGCCATCTACAACAGGGAAAAGGTGGAGCGGGGAATAAAGGAAGACACCATCTTCGATCTCCTGGAGAACGAGCTGGAGGAGGGTCGCCAGCATTTCCTCTCCAGGGTCTCTCCGGGGCTGGCCGGCTCCAAGATATTCGATCTGGCCATTGTTGATGTGCTCATCAAGCGTGCCGGCAAGATCGAGTCGCCAATCTGGTAACCTTGTCCGGCTGGTGAAGGCTGCGGGGGCGCGGTTCAGGCGATCGCGCCCTCACTTTTTAGGTATGAGGCGTCGGGCGCGGTCCAGCTCAAGGCGGCCCGGGGTCGTATCCGGTTGAAGAGGTCCGAATCCGAATCAATGGGCAAGGAAATATCGCACATACTCTGCGCGGAGCAGACCTTCCAGGCTCTGGCCGGCAGGGCCGGGGGGACCTTCCTTTCTATTCTGAGGGATCACGCCCGGGAGTTCCACTTTGGTTCAATCGCGGCGGATACCTTTTTTTACGGCATCAGGTCCCCCTTTTCATCGGGCAATCCCTCCCGCTGCGGAGACCTGATTCACGGCGCCGAAGGGGCGGACACCGGCCGACCGACCCATGAGATGCTGAAGGCGTTGCGTGGCGCGCCCCACGATCCCCTGTTCAACGCCAAGGTTGCCTTTGCCGGCGGCTTTCTCACCCATATCGCCCTTGATTCGATGATTCACCCGTACGTCTACCATGTCAGCGGCAACTACTACGCTGACTGCCCTGTCGAGCGGAAAGAAGCCAGGGTACGTCATCGACTGATCGAATCCTGGCTCGACCTGCACCTGCTGGCAACCTTTACGAGGGAGCCGGCCCGCTACGGCAGACTGGATGATGTCCGCGGGAACCGGGCGGTCAACCGGGCTTTGCTGGGATTTCTGTTCGCGGCCTGCGAGAAGTCGCTGAAAGTCGATCGCTCGAACCTCAAAGAGCTCATGCGTGGATACGCGGTGCAGATGGCCCTGAACAGCGTGTACGGCAAGCCCGCGGTGGCCGGCTGGGTGCGGCGTGCAGACCGTATGCTGAACGGGCGGCTCGAAACGATCCTGGCGCTGTTCTATCCGTGGGGGTACGTCGAGGTGCCGCGTGAGCTGACCCATTTCGACTCTTTCCTGCACCCGGTCACCGGCGAGAGACGGAGCGGAGGGTTCCGGGAACTATGGGTCAGGGCGGTGGAGCGGAGCGGGGAGTTTCTCCTGTCACTGGAGAGGTTCCTGTTTTACGGCGGGGACGACGACGATCTCCGGAATTCGGTGCAGGGGTACAACCTGGGCACCGGGCTGGTCGGCGTCTCCATGAAGGATGCCGTCCATTACGACTGTATCCCAAGGGAGCGGCTTGTGGCCTTTTGACGTATACCATGCGGCGCGCAGAGACGCAGCGCTCCCGCAAGTCAGGCGGAGATTTTCTCCGCAATCCCTTTTGCTTCCCGGGCAATTCCCTTGAACGTATCGAGCATGCTCAGATAGACCGGCGCCGCCAAGGGAAGGCAGAGACCCTCGATCAGCCGTTCTTCGTGCTGAGTGGCGTACTCGATGGTCATCTTTTCAACCATGGCTTCCGATTCCAATACATAGCGGATCAGGACCGGATTCCGAACCAGGACCAGGTCCGCCGCGGCCTTCAGGATGTCCGTGAGCGCCTGGGAAAGAAAGCTGACCTCCGTCACTCCGCGATCACTGAACAGGACGTTTGCCCTGGCCTTTTTCCGGAGAGTCTCGGCCATGTCCTCCAGATGCCCGCAAATCCTGAGGAAATGTCGTACAATATCCTTCAGCGATTCTTTTTCCACAACGGTTTGAGTCGAACTGGCGATGGCTGCCATCATTTCCGGCTCTCTTGCCCTGACGGCGGCGAGTTTTTCCAAACACTCCATGGCCGCTTCCGGTGAATTGCCGGTTAACGTCTTCTGCAGACATGTCAGACATTCGCCGGCACCGGTGCCCATTGCGTGTATCTGGTACAGCAGGTCATCGCATTTTTCCTTCATATGATTCCCCCGGTTGTTCAAGCGCCTTGTGCCGCGGCGAACCGCGGTTCCATCATACCTTACCACAAGTTTGCGGATATCAAGTCATGGAAAAACCATTCCGTCGGTATGATGGCATGGGGCCTGATGGTTTTCTGGTGGAGTGAAGTATATTTTTATTTAAACTAAAAAACAAGGTTTTTCTGGTTCGCCAATTGACAACGGAAAAAGCACCGGTACAATGGAACTGTCTCAGACTGAGCGGTGTCGTCATTTCCGAATGCCATCCTTTTGATTCTGCCCTTCTTTTTTCAGGTTACTACACTTTTTCCTTTTATCCACATGACGGTATCGCAGTCGAAGGTGGGGGTGCGCCCGACAACGGTTGCGAGGCGGGATGCGCCAGGCAGGAATTATAGCGAAAATGAAAACTGTTTCCCTGCAGGGATGCCGGACCATAACGGGTCCGGAGTGGAGAAGAGCGCTATGAGTGCCGAGAACGGGTCGGGAAAGGGTTTGGAGTATATCAAGCAGGGAGTCGGCTCCGCGGATGAAAAGGGTACCGGTGCGGCTATGAAACGAGAAGCCGAGGAACGGGCCAGGCTGGCCGCCCGCGGCGGGGCGAAAGGGGAACTGCCCGGAGGGGCCGCGGAATCCCCTTATATCCAGATTGACAGGACGCTCAAACGTTGCCAGTACAGCCAGGATGCGCTCATCGAGGTGCTGCATGCCGCCCAGGAGACCTTCGGGTTCCTGAGCGAGGATACCATGGCCTACATTGCCCGCCAACTGAAGCTCCCTCCCAGCTGGGTCTACGGGGTGGTCACCTTCTACCATCATTTCAACCTGAAGCCGCAGGGGGAGCATACCTGCAACATATGCATGGGTACCGCCTGCTTCGTGAAGCGGGCCGGCGACATCGTAGAGACCCTGCAGCGGGAGTTCGGCGTCAAGGCGGGAGAGACCACGGCCGACGGCAAGTTGAGCATCAACATTGTACGGTGCCTGGGAAACTGCGGGCTGGCTCCGATGATAATCCTGGACGGCAAGGTTTTTGCCCGCCAGACACCGGAATCCATGCTTCAGCACTGCAGGGAGGCCGTGGAAAAGTAACAACGGCCGGCTGCGGGAGGAATGATTACGATGACTCGTGAAGAACTGCAGGCCATGGCAAGACAGGAACAGGACAAACGGAGCGCCTACCGGTGCCGGTTGCTCGTCTGCTACAGCACCCCCTGCCTCTCGTCCGGGGCCGAGGGGGTTTACAAGGCGCTGGCCCAGGCGGTCAAGGAGCGGAACCTGGATGCGGAGGTGGACGTGACCCGCACCGGCTGCGTCGGCCCGTGCAGCCGCGGCCCTCTGGTCACGGTACGCATCCCGGGCCGCGAGGACGTGATCTACGAGCACGTAACCCCGGAACTGGTAGTGCAAATCCTGGAACGGCACGTCATGGGCAACGAGGTGATTGCCGACAACGTGCTTCCCCACGACATCCCCTTCTTCACCAAGCAGCTCAAGGTGGTGCTGGCCAACAGCGCCAACATCGATCCCGAGAGTCTCGAGTCGTACGTGGGATTGGGCGGCTTCACCGCGTTCTTCAAGGTACTGGAGGAGATGACCCCGGAACAGGTGGTCGAGGAGATCAAGAAGAGCGGGCTGCGCGGCCGCGGAGGGGGCGGGTTCCCCACCGGCCTGAAGTGGGATATGGTCAGGAAGGCAAAGGGAGAGAAAAAATACATCGTTGCCAACGGGGACGAAGGGGACCCCGGGGCCTACATGGACAGGACCACCATGGAATCCGACCCGTTCCTGGTGCTGGAGGGGATGTCCATCGCCGCCTATGCGGTGGGCGCCGACCAGGGGTACATCTACGTCCGGGCCGAATACCCTCTGGCGGCCGAACGGCTGGCCAAGGCCATCAAGAAGGCCGAGAAGGCCGAGATCCTGGGCAACCGCATCTTCGGGAGCAGCTTCAACTTCCGGGTGGACATCCGGTTCGGCGCCGGGGCGTTCGTCTGCGGCGAGGAAACCGGGCTGCTCACTTCCATCATGGGGCGTCGGGGACAGCCCTATCCCCGTCCGCCGTTCCCGGCCAACAGCGGCCTGTGGGGGTGCCCGACCCTGATCAACAACGTGGAGACCTACGGCAACATAGCGCCGATCATCAACCGCGGCGGTGACTGGTACGCGGGCATCGGCACGGAAAAGAGCAAGGGGACCAAGATATTCGCCCTGGCCGGCGAGATCAACAACACCGGACTCATCGAGGTGCCCATGGGGATCACCCTGCGCGAGGTGGTGTACGAGATCGGCGGCGGGATACCCAAGGGAGCCGGGTTCAAGGCGGCCCAGACCGGCGGACCGAGCGGCGGCTGCATTCCGGCCGACTATCTGGACACCCCCATCGATTACGAGAACCTGGCGGCCCTTGGCTCCATCATGGGCTCCGGCGGCCTGGTGATCATGAATGATCGGAGCTGCATGGTGGACGTGGCCCGCTTCTTCATGGATTTCTGCCGCGACGAGAGTTGCGGCAAGTGCATACCGTGCCGCGTCGGGACCTCCCAGATGCTGGGGATCCTGCAGCGGATCTGCAACGGAAGCGCGGTCATGGAAGACCTGGACAAGCTCGGGGAACTGGCGGAGATGGTCCAGGACACCAGTCTGTGCGGGCTCGGCTTCACCTCCCCCAATCCGACCCTGAGCACGCTCAGGTACTTCCGTGAGGAGTACGAAGCCCATATCCGGGACCGGAAGTGTCCGGTCGGCGTCTGCGAGATGAAGGAGGTCCCCCTGAGGGATCTCCTGACGGAGTTGCCGCGTCGGATCCGGGAAGCCGGCAAGCAGTGAACGGAGGTGCGCCATGTCGGTTATCACGTTGACGATAAACGGAACGGAGTGCAGCGCCCCGGTGGGGGCGTCACTGCTGGATGCCTGCCGGCAGAACGGGGTGGAGCTCCCAACCCTGTGCCATCTGGAGGGGTTGACCCCGGTCGGCGCCTGCAGACTCTGCCTGGTGCAGGTGGAAGGCGCCCGGCGCCTGATGCCCGCCTGCACCACCGAGGCCCAGGACGGGATGAACGTCCAGACCCATACGGAAAAGCTGGTCGAGTACCGCAGGATGATCCTTGAGCTCCTGCTGGCGGAACGGAACCATATCTGCTCCGTGTGCGTGGCCAACGGCTGCTGCGAGCTCCGCGCCCGTTGCGCCGAGCTGGGGGTGGATCACACCCGCTTCGAATACCGCTGCCCGGATCTCCCGTTCATCGACACCACCCACGAGCGGAACGGTCTCGACCACAACCGCTGCATCAGCTGCACCAGGTGCATCCGGGCATGCGACCAGATCGAGGGTGCCCATACCCTCGACATGGAGGGCCGCGGTATCGACAACCGGATCATCATCGACATGCACCAGAAGTGGGGCGCCAGTAAGACCTGCACCAAATGCGGCAAGTGCGTGAACGTCTGTCCGACCGGCACCCTGTTCTGGAAGGGCTCCACCGTGGCCGAGGTGGAGAAGGACGTTGGGTTCGTCCACTGGATCAAGGGGGGGCGGGAGAAGAAGCAGTGGAGCTTGCTCTAGTGTCCTGTGCGGTTAGTTCACCGCAAGAATTCCGAGGAATTTTGGTTCCTGGCAAGGCGCGGCGACACATGCCTAGCAGGGTCTAAGCCGAGGAGCCGGAACGCGGCCAGGGGCCAAAAGGCCCGGAATTGTAAGGAAGGAATTAGCCGCACAGGACACTAGATGGTCTGGATATGAACCTAAACCTCTGAAAGGGCGATGGCTATGGCAAACAAGGCAAGGGTTGCGACTGTCTGGCTGGGAGGGTGTTCGGGATGCCACATGAGCTTTCTCGACCTGGACGAGAAGCTCATCGATCTGGCAGAGCGGATTGAACTGGTTTACAGCCCGATAGCCGACGTAAAGGAATATCCCCATGACGTGGACGTGGTGCTGGTGGAAGGGGCGTTGTGCAACACCGAGAACCTGGAACTGCTGCTCAAGATACGGGAGCGGACCAGGTTCATCGTCAGCTTCGGTGACTGCGCCGTTACCGGCAATACGCCTCAGCTGCGCAACAGGCTCGACGTGGACGATGTGCTGACCAAGGTCTACCAGGCGGGACCGGGAAGCATCCCCAGGGGTCCGGAGGCGCTGGAGGTGCTGCCGATCCTCCTGCCGAAGGTATATCCGCTGCACGCGGCAGTGAATGTGGATTTCTATCTCCCCGGCTGTCCCCCCGATCCGGACCGGATCTTCAGGACGGTAGCCTCCCTGCTGGAAGGCAAAATGCCTGAGCTGCCTCCGGAATCCATCACGTTCGGGTAACTTCGTAGAAGGAGCGCTGGTTATGGAAAGGAAGCTGCATATCGAACCGATCACCAGGATCGAGGGGCATGCGAAGGTCTCCATATATCTCGATGAAACCGGCGAGGTCAGCGAGGCGCGCATGCATGTAGTGGAATTCCGCGCCTTTGAAAAATTCTGCATCGGCCGGACCTTCTACGAAATGCCCGGCATAACCAACCGGATCTGCGGCATCTGTCCCACCAGCCACGCACTCGCGTCGGTGAAGGCCGGCGACGCCATCATGGGTGTCGGGATCCCCCCCGCCGCGGAAAAGCTCCGCCGGATCTTCAACTGGGCCCAGTATGTCCAGAGCCATGCCCTGAGTTTCTTCCACCTGAGCGCGCCGGACCTGCTGCTGGGGTTCGATCACGACCCGGCCACGCGCAACGTGATGGGTCTGATTCAGAAATTTCCTGATGTGGCCCGCAAGGGGGTCAGGCTGCGGGGGATCGGCCAGGAGATAATCCGTATCCTGGCCGACAGGAGCATCCATCAGGCCTGGGCCGTGCCGGGCGGGGTGCGTCAGCCGCTCACCACCGAGAAGCGCGACGCCATCAGGGAGTTGCTTCCCGAGGCTTTTGCCACTGTTGATCTCGCCCTGGAACTGTTGAAAGGGAGCTTCGAACAGTTTGCCACCGACGTTGAAATCTACGATTTTCCGTCACTTTTCGCCGGATTGGTGACAAGGGAGGGGGGACTGGAGCACTATGACGGCCTGCTCCGGTTCTGTGACGCGGACGGGGGCATCATCGAGCCGGGTGTCGCCAACGACAGGTACCGAGACTACATCGAGGAGGCATCGGAAAACTGGAGCTACCTGAAGTTCCCCTACTTCAAGTCCCATGGCCCGTACAACCGCGCCGAGGGTGCGGGCATGTACCGGGTCGGTCCCCTGGCACGTCTCAATATCTGTGATTTCGCGGGGACCCCGCTGGCCGACGCCGAGCTGGCAAGGTTCCGCGCCCTTGGTAACGGCCGGACGGTCACCAGCAGTTTTCACTACCACTATGCGCGTCTGATCGAGATCCTGTTCGCACTGGAGAAGATCCGCCAGACCCTGGACGATCCGGACATCACCGATGACTGGGTTCGTGCCGAGGCGGGCGTGAACCGGCTGCGGGGTATCGGGATGGTCGAGGCCCCGCGCGGCACCCTGATACACGACTACAGCGTGGACCGCAACGGGCTCATTACCGACGTCAATCTCATCGTCTCAACCGGGCACAATAACCTGGCCATGAACCGGACCATCAGCGGCATCGCGAAGCGCTACATCAAGGGTGACAAGGTCAGCGAAGGGATGCTCAACCGGGTGGAGCACGGCATCCGCGCCTATGACCCCTGTCTCAGCTGCTCGACCCATGCGCTGGGTGCCATGCCGCTCCGCATAACCATAGTGGGACCTGATGGAGAGACCATACGGGAACTGGTTCGCGACTGATTGCGCCCGCATCGTAATAATCCCTCACCATGATACTGTTAATCGGCTACGGAACCCCTTCCGCCGGGACGACGGCGCCGGTCCGGCTCTGGCCCGCATGCTCGGCGAGGCGGGAGCACGGGCTGACCTTCGCGTTCTCACTCCCCACCAACTGACCCCGGAGCTTGCCGTTGAGCCGGCAGCCCCCGAGGTCACGGCCGTGCTGTTCATGAATGCGGCGGTTGTCTCCGGCAGCGGCACTACGTTTGCCGGGGACGCGAAGCCGCGTCTGCTCGAACCCTCTCCCCATGACTCCTGCCTCGGTCATTACTTTCCCCCTAACGTTCTGCCGGCTTATGCCAAGCTTCTCTACGGAGTATGTCCGCAGGCATGGCTCATCACCATTCCCGGATACGACCTCGGTTTCGGAGAAGGCTTCAGCGAAGGCACGGCAGCGCTTTTCTCCGCGGCGCGGGCGAACGCTCTCGAGCTGCTGGAGGCATTAGCATAGACTGTGCTCCCTATCGGGAGGACGTCTCTGCTGCGCACCCTCCCGACGCTCTTTCTGTCTGTGCTACCATGAACCTTTCCATAAAAGAGGATCCGCTGTTATGTTATGGTTTTGACATAACTAAAAAATTTCAGTCATAATAAACATAAAACATTGTTACATTGTGTGAGATAAAAATCTGTTGTATGGACAGGATGTTCCTGATTCAGGAAGAAGGCACTGATAACAGTGGAATATTTTATCTTATCTAAATATCCGAGGGTCGATTCATCCAGAAATGTATTGAAATTGCGGGATTTCTGATGTATAAATCCATGATCACATTTTTGCCCCGTTAAATTGCTGCCAGCATCGCAAAGGCATATCTGATCGCTTAGCCGGTTTCAAATCCTTACAAAAAATACACAACAACCATAAAGGGGGAAGGTAAATGGACATTCTGGCCATTAATTGTGGCAGTTCGTCTGTCAAGTACCAGCTTTTTGACTGGACGAAAAAGGAAGTAATCGCCAAAGGGGTCGTGGAGAGGGTCGTCGTGGGCGGCTCCTTCATCGCGCACGAGGTCCCCGGTCGGGACAAGTACCGCAAGGAATCCGAATGCCCCAATCATAACGTTGCGATGGATCTCATCATCAAAACCCTGACTGATCCGGAGCACGGCGTCCTCAGCGACATCAGCCAGATTTCGGCGGTAGGTCACCGAGTGGTTCACGGCGGCGAGAAATTCACCAGGTCGGTCCTGATAGATGATAAGGTCCTTGATGCGGTGAAAGAGGTTCAGCACCTGGCGCCCCTTCACAACCCTCCCAACATCGCGGGCATCGAGGCAATGATGGCGGTCCTTCCCGATGTCCCCAACGTGGCCATCTTCGATACGGCGTTCCACCAGACCATGCCCGACTACGCCTACATCTATCCGCTTCCGTATGACTGGTACGTCCGTTACGGCGTACGCCGCTACGGTTTCCACGGCACCTCGCACCTGTACGTATCG
>JARKPN010000091.1 GCA_029975275.1 Geobacteraceae bacterium
ACCCGAAATGAAACTTACTCAAAGTATTCTTCGCCTCGGACTTGTGCATTGTTCGATATATAATAAAAGAGGTTGCACGAAAAACAAAAGGCCTTACGTTCGGTGACGTAAGGCCTTGATTTTACATGGTGCCAGGGACGAATTCCAACCATACTAATAACTAATTGATATTTAATGGTAAAGACCGGTTCTGTTTTGCTAAAGACCCCTAAAAAGGCCCCCATTACCGCTTCAGTCCCAATCGCTCCCAAAGAAAGGTAACGTCAAACGGTTCTCCCCCGGTCTGATTGATTCTGCGCGCCTCAAGCTGGTCAATGGATTTAAGCAGTTCAACCACTGCCGGACGCAACCGTTTGTCCTTTACCGCCTCAAGGGGGGATTTGCCTCCCAGGGCGGGCAGAGGTATTTCCGGCCAGGTCTCGTAGTGCTTGGCAAGATACTGGTGGATGAGCTGGCGCTGCATATCCTGTGGAATATCGGACTCGGGCAGGGGCTTTGCGCCGTCCCTCGCTTTTTCCGATTGGGGATCGACGACTTCACGGATTTTGTAGGTGATGACACCGCCGGCAATATCTTCCAGCCAGTCTCTCGCCTCGTCGGCCAGCATGGGTGTCCGGCTGAAAACCTCCAGGGTATCCGGTTTCTTCGGCGTCAATGACGCGCGGGAACGGCACCTGCCATCCTCCAGCTCGACAAACCGGTTCCAGCCTTCGTCACACCCCCCGTCAACATCATCCTGCGCCTCAAGAATCCTCTCCAGTTCCTCCCAGTTGGTCACCCGGTAATGATCGGTGGTCAGGGCGATTTTATCGCCGGTTGCGGCGTCCACCAGCTCGGGAAGCGGTTTTGTCTCCAGTATGGAATCAAGCCAGTAGTCAATGATGGTGCTTGTCTTTATGTAGCGCTCCAGTTCGGGATCACCCTCTTCATGCTCGATTTCGCTTTCTATTTCTTCGAGACAGTCAAGTGCCGTGTCCCTCTCCATGGGATACACGGCGCCGCTCATGACGAGGCTGTCATCCTGCCACACCAGACGGGCGCCAAAGGTATCCCACGGCGCCAGAAAACCGGTGGCGGCCTTTTCCCTGACCTGAACGGGCGGCTGGTCGGGATGAAGCATATCGGCCAGAATCAACTCCTTATCCTTGATGACCTCTCTCACCTCATACAGCGACAATGGGCGCTTTGCCAGTTCCTGAAGCCACTCCCGGCCATGGGCGGACAGAAGCGGCCCGCCTTTCCCGAGAATCAGCTCGTGTGCCTTGACGTCTTTTCCGTTAATGTCCAGCTCCGCATCGGCCAGCAGCCATTCGCCGATATTTGCTGATATGGCCTGCTCCAGGCGGGGCGACAGTGCGTCCATGGCATCCCTTCTTTCATCATCGGGGTCATCCATGAAATCATAATGCACGGCAGCGCCGACTTCCTCGGGGTAATGCTTTTCAATCCAGGCCAGGGCAGTCTGCACTGCCCGCTCCTCTTCCCGGCGACGCGCTTCGAATAGTCCCTCTTTAGCCAGGCAACACTTCTTGTATTTCTGTCCGCTGCCGCAGGGGCAGGGGTCATTACGGCCGATCTTGTTCATATGGATTTTCCTGTTCTACAAGTAGTGATTCAGATTTCAGCCATCCTCTGCATTATCCACTAATTCTGCAAAAATGAAAAAGTGCGGAGTTAGTGGACAAACTCCTTGCGGGCTTTCACCATGGACCTGTATACCCTTCGGATTGAAGGGAGGTGAAGTGGGTAACAGCACCCCGTCATTTCCAACTGCATAACTCGGGATTGCAACTTATTGCAACCGGTTGCAATCCGGCTAATCATATAACTCCTTGAAATAACACGCCAAGTTAAATGGCAACCTTAGCGGGTCGTCCCAGAGATTGCAACCACATATTAGCGCCTTTGCTACGTTGAGGCAAACAATGATGCAAACAGGTTCTTTGCATCAATGATTTGCCTAATGATTGCTTCAGCTGCCAAAGAGCACTCCGTCTATGCCCAACTTGGTATATGAGTTGACCTCTAACCGGTTGAGGTAGAGGCGGATGAACAGCATGCCAAGGATGGAATTGTGCCTGTGGCGGTGCTGTGCCCGGACTCCTGGTGACAGCCCCTCCGTCAAAGAACTGGAAAAACCGCAAAAAATCTGCTATGTTTCAACGGTTTCTAACAAATACTATGCACATACTGTACACCCACTAAATGCTTGACAAAACGAGGCCATTGGCGGATGTTACAACCAACACACCCGCCACGCCTCTCAACGATGCGCACCCCGGCGGGTATTTTTATGTCCGATTTACGGAATCAGGTCTACTGCAAACCAGCCCTCACCCTTGACGAACAGATCGACCTGCTGGCGGCACGCGGACTTACCGTTTCCGACCGTGACAAAGCTCGCCACTACCCCCGATACGTTGGATACTATCGCCTCTCCGGTTATTTTCTCACCCTCCAGCAACGCGGCAACGTCCTTCAGTTGCAAACCTCATGGAAGGCATTACCTTCAAGCATGTCCTGGACATCTAGCGTTAAGAGTTATTTTGGAAAGGAAGAGTAGGCATGGCCCAGCTTGAACACATCGAAGCTATTGAAACGCGGCTCTGGAGCGCGGCGGACACCTTGCGGGCGAACTCCAACTACGCCAGCAACGAGTATTTTCTGCCCGTGATGGGCCTGGTTTTTCTGCGCCATGCCTACAGCCGCTATCTTGCAGTCAAGGATGACATCGAGGCCAACCTGCCCAAACGCGGCGGCAAGACCCGGCCGCTGACCAAGGAGGATTTCTCGCAGAAGAGCGCCATCTTCCTGCAGCACCAGGCCCAGTTCGACACCCTCGTGGCTCTGCCAGACAGCGCGGACCGCGCCAAGGCCATTATCGACGCCATGGAGTCCATCGAGGCCGACTACGAAAGCCTTCGCGGCGTGTTGCCCAAGAGTGAGTATCAGGAACTCGACAACGCCGTGCTCGGCCAGCTTATGCGCACCCTCAACCCCGAGGAGCTCAAGCGCGTCTCCGGGGATGTGTTCGGCCGTATCTACGAGTATTTCCTGACCCAGTTCGCCGACCAGAAGGCCCACGACGGCGGAGAGTTCTTCACCCCGGTCTCGTTGGTCTCGCTGATCGCCAACGTCATCGAGCCAACCTGCGGCACGGTGCTGGACCCGGCTTGCGGTTCGGGCGGCATGTTCGTGCAGAGCGCCCGCGTGGTAGAGCGGCGGCACGAGATACCCACCGAGAAACTCACCTTCTACGGCCTGGAAAAAAACGCCACCACCATCCGCTTGGCCAAGATGAATCTCGCGGTGCATGGCCTGGAAGGGGACATACAGAAAGCAATCACATACTACGAGGACCCGCACGAACTGCTGCGCACGTCCAACTTCGTTATGGCCAATCCGCCCTTCAACGTAGACGAGATCGATGCCGACAAGGTCAAGAGCGACCCGCGCCTCCCCTTCGGCCTGCCAGGCGTCAACAAGAAGGGGAAGGTCAGTAACGGCAACTACGTCTGGATCAGCTATTTCTACAGCTACCTGAACGATCAGGGCCGGGCAGGGTTTGTCATGTCGTCCCAGGCCTCCAGCGCCGGGCGCGACGAGGCCAAGGTGCGCCAGAAGCTGGTCGAAACCGGCGACGTGGATATCATGGTCGCCATCCGCTCCAACTTCTTCTACACCCGCACCGTCCCCTGCGAGCTCTGGTTTCTCAATCGTGCCAAGCCCGAAACGCGTCACGACCAGGTGCTGATGATCGATGCACGCAACATCTACCGCAAGGTCACGCGCAAGATCTACGACTTTTCGCCAGAGCAAGAGCAGAACATCCTGGCCATCGTCTGGCTTTATCGGGGTCAGACCGAGCGCTATCTCGACCTCGTGGCTGGCTATTGCCGTCGGATGCTGGCCGAGGGCGCAGCCTGTTTCACGACGGAAGACGACAGCGGTGAACCGGTTGAACCGCTGCCCGATTTCATCGGTGCGTTGACGACGCTGCGCAGCGCCGTCGAACCGTTCCTTAAGACCCTTGCAAAGGACGCACCCCACGCCGAGGCGCTCAAGGAACTGGACGACGCCATCCCGCTGTTCAAGGCGGATGTGGACGCCTTCCAAAAAAGCGTTACCGGGCAGCATGCGGCGTGGGAAAAACAGAAGACGACCAACGGCGAGTTGAAGAAAGCCGTGGACCGGCTCGCATCGCTGGCTGAAACCAGCCGCGATCTGGTCAAGCAGACCGACCTTCTCTACAAGCTCGCCTGCCGACTGATCGAAACCTGCGAGAACGAATGCGACGCCCGCGACAGCGACGCCTGGGCCAATCGTGAGATCACCCGCGCCCGAAAGGCCGCCGACGAGGCCCGCGCCCTGGCCGTGGAACAGCTCAAGCAGGTGCGCTACTTCTGGAAACAGGCCCACTGGCTCACCGAACGCTTCCCCGAGGCCGAACTCCGTGATGTGGAAGGGCTGGTCAAGCTGGTGGACCGGGCCGCGATCGAGGCTAACGACTGGAGCCTCACCCCCGGCCGCTACGTCGGTGTTGCGCCGGAAGAAGAGGACGAGGACTTCGACTTCGAAGAGGTGCTGCGCGAGATCCATGTGGAACTGGAGGATCTGAACGCCGAGGCCGTGCAACTGGCCGCGACGATAAAGAAGAATTTTGAGGAGCTGGGTGTATGAGCTGGCATACAGCTAAAATCGAAGACATCGCATCGGTGAAGGGCGGAAAGCGACTGCCCAAAGGGCACGATTTTTTAGCTGACCCAACTGAACACCTTTACATCCGCGCCAGAGACATTGGAAATAATCGAATCACGCTTACAGATGCGGTGTATCTTACTGATGACACTTATAACAAGATAAGGAACTACACGGTTTCAGCTAATGATTTGGTTGTCACGATAGTTGGGGCAAACATTGGAGATGTAGGGTTCGTCACCAATGAATTTGACGGAGCAAATCTTACAGAGAACGCTGCGAGAATTCGTGTAAATGAAAAGGTCTGCGATCCGAGATTTCTGAGCTTTCAGATGTCAACTCCACGTGCTAAAGAAAAGTTTCAGTTGCTGACTGGCGGGTCCGCACAAGGCAAGCTTGGGTTATTCAAAATCAATACGTTTGACGTTGTTTTACCACCGATCGCAGTACAGAAGCGCATCGCTTGTGTCCTCTCCGCCTACGACAACCTAATCGAGAACAACCAGCGGCGGATTCAGTTGCTGGAGCAGGCGGCACGGCTGCTCTTCAAGGAATGGTTCGTCCACCTCCGCTTCCCCGGCCACGAACACACCAAAATCATCGACGGCGTGCCGGAGGGGTGGGAGAAAACTACAATTAACGAATCTGCTTCGTTCATAAGCCGAGGCATCACCCCGAAATATGACGATGATGCACCGGGTATCGTGATAAACCAAAAGTGTATAAGGAACCGAATGGTAAATCTCGATTTTGCCCGTCGACAATCCAAACAAGTGCCACCCTCAAAGCTCGTTCAGTTCGGAGATGTGTTGATTAATTCCACAGGTACAGGAACCCTTGGGCGTGTTGCTCAGCTCATGCTTGAAATTGATGAATGCACAGTAGACTCCCACGTCACGATTGTCCGCCCTAGAGAGGATGTACCAGTCTATTACTTTGGTTTGCACTTAACTGGTTTGGAGTCTTATATCGCGACATTAGGCCGTGGTGCGACTAATCAAACAGAACTTTCAAAAGACGTTATTGCCGCGCTTGAGATAGTTCTTCCGTCATCCAGGCCCGCACAGATGTTTGAGTCAATCGTAGCGCCCGATTTTCGTCAAATTCGAGTTCTATCCGCCCAGATTGAAAAACTAATCAAAGCCCGTGACCTCCTCCTGCCCAAACTGATGAACGGGGAGGTGGCGGTATGAAACTGAAAGAGATAACAATCGAAAATTTTCGGGGCATTCGTTCACTACATCTGCCCATTGATGGTTTGACGGTGCTCATCGGTGAAAACAACACCGGTAAATCAACGGTGCTGGAGGCAATTCGGCTTGTTCTAACGCGCGGTTTCGGTACCCGACGAGATGGCCGGTTCAGTGAATACGATTTCCATCTTGCAGATGCAACCGCCACGCCGCAAACTGCCGACCCTATTTCGATCATTCTGCATTTCGCCGAGGAGCAGGAGAACGAATGGCCCGACAATGTTGTTCAACAACTGAACGAAGTGATTCAGTTGGATATGGTGAATGGCCTGAACCATATCTGGTTGCAGGCAAAGGGAAGCTACCAAGCGGATTCGGGATCTTTTGAAACCAAACCGGTTTTCCTGGATGCGGGCGGTGCGGAACTGATGCTCAAGAATAACACGCCACTCAATCTGATTTCCCGGTTTGTGCCGATCTTCTTCCTTTCCGCGCTTCGTGATGCCTCCCAGGAGTTCGGACAGCGCGGCCAGTTCTGGAGTGGGTTCCTGAAATCCATTCAACTTCCCGACGATCAAAGAGAAAAGATTGAGGAAATGCTCCGGGAGGTCAACACATCGGTTATCGGCGCGAATACAGGGTTGACCGAAGTAACGAACAAGATCGCAGACGCTGGGCGACTCGTTCCGCTGGATTCCGCCGAGCCAGTAGTCTTGGAAGCGATTCCGACCCGTGTCTTCGACATGGTTGGTAAAATCCAGGTGCATCTGAAATCAAGCTACGGTGCGAAACTCCCCTTGCACCGACATGGCGAGGGAACACAGAGCCTCGCCGTGCTGATGCTTTTTCAGGCCTTCGCTGCCGCAAACCTTGCAGAGTCATACGCACCTGAATCAACGCCGCTCCTAGCCCTTGAAGAACCTGAGGCGCATCTTCATCCCTCGGCCATTCGCTCTTTGGGTTCCTTTTTAGAAAGCATGACAGGGCAGATTCTCGTAACAAGCCATTCTGGCGATCTAGTCTCGCGGGTACCGGTTATGGCCCTGCGAAGGCTTTATAAACACAATGGGGAAACAAAAATAGGTCGAGTGGAGTGCAACACATTTACGGATCGAGAGCTACAGGCCATTGATTACAGTATCCGCCTCGCCAAGGGGCATTATCTGTTTTCCCGTTGCTGGCTGTTTGTGGAAGGCGAGTCGGATTATCACCTCATGCCGCTGCTTTTCGGGGCGATGGGATATGCCCAGGACCAAGTCAGTTTCTCCGTGCTTGAATTTAGTCAGGCATTTGAAAAGGGAGAGTCATTCATAAAACTCGCAAAGGCCCTTGGCATGCAATGGTTCATGATGGCTGATGGTGATAAAGAGGGGCGCGGGTATATCAAGCGTGCAAAAAAATATCTTGAGAACGGCGAAGACATCGCGGATCGCGCCGCGACATTAGTCAATGCTGATATCGAACATGAGTTTTGGCACAACGGCTACTCTGATTTTATGTTGAACTTGGTTCTACCCCAGACTCGAAATCAAATTGATACTCAAGCCGCTGGTGATGATGCTAAGAAAACAAAAAGCCTAATTGATGCGGCCATAAAGCAAGCAGGTGGCAAACCGGCTTTTGCTCAAGCATTGGCTGCTGAAATCCAGCAGCGCGGCGCAGATTCTATCCCGCAGACAATCAAGGACATCATCGACCGTGTTGTCCAACTGGCTGGAGGCTGAAAGAAATGATCGATCTGTCTTCGCTTAACGAAAACCAGCTCGAAGCAGTACTGTGGGACAAGGGACCACTCCTCGTGTTGGCCGGGCCGGGTTCCGGCAAGACACGGGTTCTGACCAGCCGGATCGCCCGAATTCTTGAACAATCCGCCGGACAGCATTTCCGGATTCTGGCGCTGACTTTTACCAACAAAGCCGCCGCCGAGATACGCGGCAGGGTCGAGGAATTGGTTCCCGGCGAACTTGGCCGGGTGCGGCTCACCACTTTCCACTCTTACGCCGCCGAGCTTCTTCAGCAGCATGGCAATCATCTTAGTTTTCGCCCCGATTTCCAGATTCTTTCCAACGACGCCGACCGCGAAGCGTTGCTGGATGATGTTCTTGGGCAGATCCGAAAGGACCTAGCATACTCGCTCCCCGATCATTTCAAGGCCGCACAACTTCTGCCGGCGGTCACACGGCTTCTTGATCAATGCGTCCCACCAGAACAGGCGGAAATTTTACTACAGCGAGCCAACGTGGAAAACGCCATTCCGCTGGCCCGTGTCTATGCCGCATACCGGGAAGCGCTGCGCCGGACGAATTCCCTTGATTTCCCGAGTCTGATTGCAGAGTCGCTCGACCTTCTTAGCAAATTTCCGTTCCTGGTCAAGCATGTTCGCAAGGTCTTCAAACATATCCTCGTTGATGAGTTTCAGGATACCAATCATTCTCAATACCGGATTCTTTCGCTTATCGCCCAGCCCGACCCTTCCACACTGTTTGTCGTGGCGGACGACGATCAGATCATTTACCAATGGAACGGTGCCAGCCCCAAAAGGATTCAAGCGTTGCGCGACGACTTCGGCGTCTCTGAATTGCAGCTTCCGGAAAACTACCGCTGTCCGCCCCTGGTCATCGAATTGGCCAACGCGTTGATTGAAAAGAACCTCAACCGATCAGCAGGGAAAAAACCGTTGAAGGCGGTCAAGCAGGGTGAAAGCGGCGATGTCGTGCGGGTATTCCATTTCAACTCCGTGGATGAGGAAGCCGGATGGATCGCGCAAGATATATCGCAAAGGAGCTCTGCGGAGCGGAAGAACTGCGCTGTCCTCGCCCGGACGAAGAAGCTTCTTGATCTGGTTGGGAGAAAACTTGAAGAGGCGGGAGTTCCGGTTTATTTCGCGGCCCGCAAGGACGAATTCAAAAGTGCTCCCCTGAGGATGCTACATGCCATCCTTCGCCTGGTGAATTCAAGGGAAGACAAACAGTCGCTCGCACGTCTCTCAAAGGCGTTTTACGAGCTTGAAGGCATCAGCATTGAGCTTGCCCCAGTCCTTTCCCGCGCTTCCGCCGACGGCAAGGACTTGCTACGTTCCTGGCTTGACGAGGTGAGTCGTCGCGATGCGCTTGAGGAGGGAACGCGACGCCTGCTTGAAACAGATATGAGGCCGCTTTTGAACTCACTGAATTACCGTGGTTTTGCGGACAAATTGTTTGACTGGTCGGAAGTCTGTCAAGCCGATTCTCGGCCTGATGAAAACGCCTTCAACGAATTCGAGGAAGAGCGAGAGGTCTGGAAAATGCTCTTGGCCGACATCACCAAGAAATTCGAAGGCGAGGACGTGAGTCTGCATCAGTTACTTCACGAACTCGACCTAACCTCCAAAACACCGCCAAAGGCGCCCGACGCGATTCCCTGCTTCACTATCCATGCTTCTAAGGGAATGGAATTCGGGCACGTTTATCTTATGGGGTTGGTGGAGGATCAGCTTCCCAGCTGGGCGGCCGTCAAGAAGGGCGATAATTCACTTGAGATGCAGGAGGAGCGCCGGAACTGCTTTGTCGCCATAACTCGCGCCCAAGAAACCTTGACCATGACTTTTTCGTCGCAGGTTTTCGGATGGACCAAACAGCCTTCCAGGTTCCTTGGTGAAATGGGAATCGAGCTATAAATGCAGCAAGTAATCCCCCCAACTTTATTGGGGGACCTTAAATCGTGGCTTTTGCCCGCAGCCGTACAATGTTGATGGCAAATCAAAAGTTTCTTCAATTGTACGAGGATACAGTGTCACTGCTGTATCAACAGTTTGAATTGTTGAAAAAGCAAATATTCGCACTCGACAAAGCCAGAGACCACCTCCTGCTAAAACTGATGAGCGGTGAGGTGGCGGTATGAAAGACTATGGCAATACAACAGGAGGGAGCACGTAACATGGCAACCGCCGAACAGATAAAATCCCTCATCCGCTCGCATTTCAGCGAACAACCCGAGCAGTTCTTCACCATCGCTTTGCAGGTTGCCGCCCATGAAGCGAAGCAGGGCCATCAGAGCCTTGCACACGAGATACGGTCCCTCGTCGATAAGGCCAAGACCCGGCCTGCGCGGGTGATTCCCTTCACGCCGGACCTGGATCATCTGGTGCTGGCCTCGGAACCCAAAGAACGTCTTGGAGCGCTCGTGCAGTCGGATGATATGCGCGGGCGGATCGATCGCATCTTGCGCGAATACCGCCAGAAGGCCAAGCTGGAAAAGCACGGCCTGTCCCACCGGAGGAAAATCCTGCTCGCCGGGCCTCCGGGAACCGGCAAGACCTTGACCGCCGCCGTCCTGGCCGGAGAGTTGGGCTTGCCGCTTTTCACTATTCTGATGGACAAGATCGTCACCAAATTCATGGGCGAGACGAGCGCCAAGCTGCGGCAGATTTTTGATGTCATACAGGAGCGCCGAGGGGTGTATCTCTTCGACGAGTTCGATGCCATCGGTGGCGAGCGCAGTCGCGAAAACGACGTTGGCGAGATGCGCCGGGTGCTCAACTCGTTTCTCCAGTTCATCGAGCGTGACACTTCGGACAGCCTGATCGTGGCGGCGACAAACAATCCCCGCATTCTGGACCAGGCGCTTTTCCGGCGTTTCGATGACGTACTGCACTACCACCTGCCGGAAAAGGCCGAGATCGAACGGTTGATCGAGAACCGCCTTGGGACGTTCCGGCAGAAAAAGATGCAGCTTGGGACCTCGGCTAAGATGGCCGAATCGCTCAGTCATGCCGAGATTGCCCAGGCCTGTGACGACGCGATCAAGGAGACGATTCTCGCCGACCGGAAAACCGTGACCGCAACGCTGCTCAAACAAATGCTACAGGAGAGACGATCCGCCTACAAGACCTCAACAAGGGGGTAAGTCCGCATGGCCACAGAGCATTCCCATATCTTTTTGCGCGAGACACAGGAAACTGAGGAATTCACGACCCCTCGGCGGGGCGGCGGACAGGAAGTGCCGCAGCGCAATCGTCAAACGCACAGTGTTAAACTGCAGAATCAATGGGCGGCCATCTGGGCCAGGGCAAGAGAGCAGCAAGAATACCGGACGGCGGTTTCAATGCCGTCCAAGGATGGCGTCTACGTCGAGTTCGAAGGAGCGCCTGGGTTCGATCTGGTGACCAAGAGCCTTGAAGACCGCCGAGCGGGAATACGTCTGCTCAACGTCTTTACCGTTCGCTCCGAGGGAGATTCGGCACAGGAGATCACGCGGGCGACCGTTTTCATCCCGTCCGGCAAGCAGGACCATTTCCTGAAAAAAATCAACGAATACGCTCAGACAGAGACCAGGAAGGGCAATCCCAAGCACGTTGCGCTTGTGCAAAGCGTGGAGGATATGCGGCTAGCGGTTTTGGAGTCCTTCTGGCGTGACGACCAGAGCCTGCTGCCACAAGGGACGACGGCGGTCTGGTGCGAGTTCTGGCTACAGGGTACGGCTGACGATGTCGAGCAGCGTTTCCGTGAGAAAGCAGCCGCGTTGGGGTTCGATGTTCAGGCTCGGACGCTTCGCTTTCCCGAAAGAACAGTGCTTCTCGGCAGGGCTACCCGCGAGCAGCTCGGCCACCTGATCGAATCCAGCCCCGATATCGCCGAATTCAGACGCGCCAAGGAGACCGCGCGGTTCTTTCTCGAATTGGAGAACAGGGATCAAGCGGAATGGGTGAACGATCTGCGTTCCCGATTGCGGATCAATCCCGATGCCACGGTGGCCGTGTGCGTCCTCGATACCGGAGCCAACAACGGGCACGCGCTGCTCCAACCCGTCCTTGCCGATGACGATTGTCACGCGGTGGAACCCGGCTGGGGCGTCAACGATCACCAAGGCCACGGTACGCTGATGTGCGGGGTCGCCGCCTTCGGCGACCTGACGGATGCCTTGCAGCACAGCCATCCACTCCGGGTCGATCATTGCCTGGAGTCGGCGAAGATTCTTCCTCCACCACCAGGGGCCAACGATCCTGACCTGTACGGTGACATCACCATCCAGGGTATGTACCGCGCCGCAATCCAGGCACCGGACCGGAATCGCATCGGCTGCATGGCCGTGACGTCAGAAGATGGTCGAGACCAAGGTCGGCCTTCTTCGTGGTCGGCGGCCATCGACAAACTGACCTCCGGGTATGACGACGACACCAGGCGTCTTTTTATCGTTTCAGCGGGGAATATCGAGGAACAACAGATTTGGGCCGAATATCCACAAAGCAACTTGGAGTATTCCGTCTGTGATCCAGGCCAGTCCTGGAATGCCCTAACCGTTGGCGCGAACACAGAAAAGGCTTGGCTTTCAGACCCAAGTCTTCAGGGACATGTTCCACTGGCGCAACCAGGTGAATTATCACCGTTCAGTTCTACTTCTCTTCCTTGGGACGGGAAATGGCCCGTCAAGCCGGACATAGTGCTGGAGGGTGGAAATCTCGCCAAGGCGCCGGATGATTTTATCAGTGTACATGACGATCTTTCACTGCTGTCAACGGGGCATCAGCCAACTCGGAGGCAGTTCGATTTGATTAATGCAACGAGTGCTGCCGCCGCCCAGGCTGCCTGGATGGCAGCTCAGATACAAGCGCGGTATCCTGAGGCGTGGCCGGAGACAATCCGGGGGCTGATGATTCATTCAGCCGATTGGCCGGCTGCCCTGAAGCGGCAATTCCTGAATGCGAATGGCCAGGGGGAATACTCAAAATCCGATTATGGGCGACTGCTGCGTATCTGTGGCTACGGCGTCCCGAACCTAGTGAAGGCGCTGGCGAGCGCGTCAAATTCCCTGACGCTCGTCTCGGAGGCGGAAATACAACCCTACACTAAAAAGGAAGGCCGTTCCGATTGTTCGACAAAAGATATGCATCTGCATCGGCTACCCTGGCCGCGCGAAGTCCTTCTTGCATTGGGAGAGACTCCTGTGGCCTTGCGCGTCACGCTTTCATACTTCATAGAACCGGGGCCTGGAGAAGTCGGCTGGAGGGACAAGTACCGCTACGCCTCCTTTGGATTGCGGTTTGGCCTCAATAGTCAGGGGGAGACGGAAGAAGTTTTTATGAAGCGCCTGAACAAGGCAGCCCGAGATGAAGGGGAAGGAAGACCCGACACGGATAGTGGAAGCGATAGGTGGGATATTGGGGCGAACAGTCGTGATACAGGTTCCGTTCATTCCGATATCTGGAGAGGCACGGCTGCGGATATCGCATCCTGTAACTTGATCGGCGTCTACCCGGTGATCGGGTGGTGGCGCGAACGGGCATGGCTTGGTCGATGGGACCGGATGGCCAGATATTCGCTGATCGTTTCGCTCCATACGCCGGATGAAAACATCGACATCTACACGCCAGTGGCCATTCAACTGGGTATTCCCGTGGAGGTAACGGTTTGACGCCGATTTCAGGATACACCGAAGACACCCTCGTCCAGCAGACCACCGCCGAGTACCTGGCGCAGGAACTCGGTTGGGAGTCGGTGTACGCATACAACAACGAGGATTTCGGGCCGGACAGCCTGCTGGGTCGGGCTTCGGATCGCGAGGTAGTGTTGACCCGAGCCCTGCGGGCAAAGATCGAGGAGCTGAACCCCGGACTACCGACCACGGCTTATGAAGACGCCGTTCGTCAGATCGTCACGGTTTCCGCCTCCCAGACCCTGGCCGCCACCAACTGCGAGAAGTATGAACTGATCAAGGACGGGGTGCAGGTCACCTTCCGCAACGCCAAGGGCGAACGGGTACGGGAGCGCCTGCGGGTCTTTGATTTCGAGGTTCCTGAAAACAATCATTTCCTCTGTGTGCGGGAGCTGTGGGTGCGGGGCGACCTGTATCGGCGCCGGGCGGACATCGTTGGTTTCATCAACGGCCTGCCGCTGCTGTTCATGGAGCTGAAGAACGTCAGCAAGGACATTCGCGCCGCCTACGAGCGAAACTTCCTGGACTACAAAGACACCGTCCCGCACCTGTTTCATCACAACGCGCTGGTCGTGCTGGCCAATGGAGTCGATGCCAAGCTCGGCTCGGTCACCAGCCGTTTCGAGCATTTTCACGAGTGGAAACGACTGGCCGAGAATCAGCCGGGCGTTGTGGCTATGGAAACACTGCTCAAGGGGGTGTTCGCGAAGCACAATTTTTTGGACCTGGTGGAGAACTTCATCGTTTTCGACGACTCGGCCGGGGAATCGAGAAAAATCCTGGCCCGCAACCATCAGTTTCTGGGCGTCAACCGGGCCATCGAGGCGGTCTGCGACCGCAAGCATCGGGACGGCAAGCTGGGGGTGTTCTGGCATACCCAGGGCTCGGGCAAGAGCTATTCGATGGTGCTCTTCACCCGCAAGGTGCATCGCAAACTTGGCGGCAACTTCACCTTTCTCATTCTTACCGACCGTGACGACCTGGACACGCAGATCTACAAGACCTTCGCCGGATGCGGCGTGGTGGACAATGACCGGGACCCGTGCCGGGCATCGAGCGGTGAGAACCTTGCCCAGCTGCTGGCCCAGCACAAGTCCCATGTCTTCTCGCTCATTCAGAAATTCAACCAGACCGTTGTCGAGGGAGACGCCTACTCGCAGCGGGACGATATCATTGTCATCACCGACGAGGCCCATCGTACCCAGTACGGCACACTTGCCCTCAACATGCGCAACGCCCTGCCGAATGCCAGCTATATCGGCTTCACCGGCACACCGTTGTTCAAAGATGACGAGATCACCCGGCGGGTGTTTGGCGATTACGTCTCCACCTACGATTTCCAGCGGGCCGTTGAGGATAAGGCCACGGTGCCGCTCTATTACGATGCGCGCGGCGACAAGCTCGGGGTGGCGGTCGGCGACCTTAATGAACGCATTGCCGAGAAGCTTGAGGACCTGGAGACGACTAATCTCGATGTGGAGCAGCGCCTGGAGCAGGAACTCAAGCGTGACTACCACATCATCACGGCCGGGAAACGTCTTGATCAGGTGGCCCGCGATTTTGTCCACCATTATTCCACGGCATGGGAAACCGGCAAGGCCATGCTGGTCTGCATTGACAAGATCACCTGCGTCCGGATGCATCGGCTGATCGAGTTCTATTGGAACGAGAGAATCCATGAGTTGGAAGCGCAGTTGCCCTCGGCCACTGATGAGCAGGACGAACAGTACCGGCGACGGCAGATCGAGTGGATGCACCAGACACAGATGGGGGTCGTGATCAGCGAGGAGCAGGGCGAGGTCGAGAAATTCCGTAAATGGGAGCTGGACATCACCCCGCACCGCCGTCTGATCAAGGAAGGGATCGATCTGCCTGAGGCCATGCGGAGACAGCCGCAGTTCCAGAACATGCAGCGGCTGTCGCTGGATGATGCGTTCAAGGCCGAGGAGCACCCTTTTCGTGTCGCCATCGTCTGTGCCATGTGGCTGACCGGATTTGATGTCCCCAGCCTCGCTACCCTGTACCTGGACAAGCCGCTAAAGGCGCACACCCTGATGCAGGCCATTGCCCGGGCGAACCGGGTGAACGAAGGGAAGAACAACGGGATGATCGTAGATTACTGCGGCATCCTGAAAAATCTGCGTAAGGCATTGGCAACCTTTGCCGGGACGGGGGATGGCGGTCGAGGCGGCGAGGGGGGTGAGACCGAACCGGCCAAACCGGATGAAGATCTGTTGGCCGATCTTGCCGAAGCAATTGCGCTTGTCCGGGGCTTCCTGACAGAGCGAAGCGCGTCCTTGGACGAGATCATCAAACAGACCGGATTCGCCAGGAATGCGGCGATTCTGGCGGCCAAGGAGGCGGCGAACGAAAACGACGAGACAAGGAAGCGCTTTGAGGTGATGTGCCGGGCGGTGTTCTCGAAATTCAAAGCCTGTATCACCATCGAAGGCGTGAATAATAATCGGAAGGACTTTGACGCGATCAACATTGTTTATAAGAGCCTGCAACAGGACCGAGAACATGCGGATATCACCGATATCATACGCCAACTGCATCAGGTAGTTGATGAGGCCATTGAAACTCAACCGGATCGGGTACGCGAAAAGTCTGAGACCTACGATATCAGCAAGATCGATTTCGACCGGCTGCGCAGGGAGTTCGAGCGCAGTACCGCCAAACGCACCACCGTGCAGAATTTGAAATCAGCCATCGAACAACGCCTACAGCGTCTGCTCCAGCAGAATCCCTTGCGGACCGATTTCCAGAGGCATTACGAGGAAATCGTTGCAGAGTACAACCGCGAAAAGGATCGGGTGACCATCGAAAAGACCTTCGATGCCCTACTGCGGATCATCAAGGAGATGGACGATGAGGAGAGCCGCGCCGTGCGGGAGGGCCTCACCGAGGAGTCCATGGCCGTGTTCGACCTGTTAAGGAAACCGGACTTGACGCCTTGCGACATAAAGCGCATCAAGGCTGTCTCCGTCGAACTGCTCGAAACGCTCAAGGCGGAGAAATTGCGGATCAACCATTGGCGCGACAAGGAATCCACCCGGGACGCGGTCCGTCTGGCGATTCAGGATTATCTCTGGAGCGAGGAAACCGGGTTGCCGGAAACCTATTCAGAGGCGGACGTGCGGGACAAGACGGAAGCGGTTTTTGTCCATGTGTTTCGGGCTTACCCAACGGTGCCTTCACCCTACTACGCCAGCATGGCAGTGTAGAAAGCCGTGAATGGTATGATGAACTTTAACCCATCACGCCGAAGGGTATGTCCGTACCTATGGCATTTCATTGATTCAGTATGAGGCCATGGTCATGGAGTACGTAGCCGCTCATGGCCGGATCGAGCGCAAGCATGTCATCAAGCTGTGTGGCATCTCCGAAAACCAGGCGAAAACACTCTTGGGAAAGATGTGTGACAAGGGTAAGCTGAAAAAGATGGGAAAGCCGAGGCGCTGGACCGATTATGTCGCGGCAGAACAGCCGTCTTGACTATGGGCTTCTTTGGTTATTTCTATGGGCATACCCATAGAATCGCCCATATAACACCATAACATTCCAAGTATCACTTCCTGGTTCGCCATGCAAGCTTGGTATTCAAATAGGTTGCCTGAAAAACAAAAGGCCTTGCGGTCGGAATCGAGGAATTCGGAGTCCTGAGTCTGGGTCAGTCCACGCTCGGATGATATTAAGAATATGGCTATGCACTGGCGTGTGTGACAGCTGTTACGATTTAAAATTTTGAAGCAGAGATGAAAGGGTAGTAATAGTCAGTACTGCATCCAAAGATGGCAACACCGCCTAAATCGTAACAACTATATCGACTGGAGACTTCCCTGAATCGACTATATACTGCAGACGTACAGTTATCCCCAAGGGAGTGCTCCCTGGAGAGATTAGGTCGAGCATTTCTCTTTTTTCGGTGACGTATGAAGTAAACGCTGTTTTAGCTTTCTTTTTCCAATCGGGATGCTTTACGTTGTAAGAAATGGTAATTTCATGTTTATTGATGGACAACTTGTGTAATGAGTAATTAGGCCAACTGTCTTTAGGATAAACAAATCGGTTGTTGTCTTGGAGGTTGTCCACTAAGAACAACAGAAAAGCGTAAGGGTTTTTCTCAAAGCTTATCTTGCCTATGTATTCTCTAAAATCCTTTTGCGGTTCATTGCTCAGCTTTAACGAGTGTAGAGACACCGCTCCCATTGCATATTTAAGGGACTTTTCGTAGTGAGGTAAGCTTTTTTCCTTCCTGATTTTGTTTTTAATCATTCTGCAAATAAACATTGAGCTAGCATATCCGTGATCATCTACCGCGACGAGCTTGTCCACAAGGGAAATAGCTTCAACACTAGTGATCCCTAAAGATTCTTCTATGGCGAGTATTACTTTGTCTCCAACGTTAGCATTACATGACTTAACGAGATTCTCAGCTTTGACCGATTGAAATCTGTCTTGGATATTCTTGAACCCAAATGTGTTATAAAGTTTTCCGATTTCTTTGACTATTTTATTTACAGCTTCAATTGGATATCCGAAATCGTGAACTGATGAAGCGAAGAGCCAAGTGTCAAAGACTTGGTCGATTTCATCGAATTTAAATACTTTAGTAAGATCACATCCTTTTTCTTGGGCCATTAAGATTATATTGATCCCAAATAAAAAAACTTCAAACTGATGTACAAAGTGTCCTCTTTTTCCAGCAACAGCGAGCAAAAAATCAAATGCTCTAAATGCTTCGAAAAATTTCGTATCACTCCATAATCGCCGCATAAAAAGGGAAATAGCGCGGTCCTTATCTTTAAGTGGCAGATTTGGGTAATACGCCAATAACCTTTGGACCCTGACATCGTTAAAGTACGTCTGTTGAAGAAGCTTTCTTATAAGAACTTTTTCTGCATCCTCTGATAGCGCAGTGGTATCGGCATATGGAACAAAAGAATGATCATACATTGTATCGGGCCTCTACTTGTTTGTTGTTATTCCAAAAAGTCAGTATCACGGCCATAGAAACATTAAAAGGAATCTCTGCCCCATCATATTTTTCTAACACCTTGTATAGTACGCCTTGAGGAAATGGCAGTTTCTTTTCGTGCATTTTCCCATCTAAGATAACTTCAAGTGCTTTCAATGTACTACGATCTTTCAAATGATCACTATTGTCTTGAAATTCAAGAGTTTTGATGAGAGGAATAAACTTTTTTATAAGCCATGGATGTAACTCTCTGAAAATAGAAGCATAGTTTGCTGCTATATAGCACTTGTCATCATAAAATGATCGAATATCAGCCATACGATCTGTACAAATGTCAGCTATCGCCTCAATATGATTGCAAATTTCGGAGTAAATCCAGTCCAGGTCGTTAATCCTTATTTCGTCAGCGCTTGATGTTTCGATTAGTAGGCGGTCAACAAGATAAACAAAAAAACTCCGCACGGCGTAAAATTGCAATTGAGCAGGTAAAGTCTCTTGGGGTGACAGTTTGCTAAGGTAACCCCATAGTTTTTTGAGAAATAGATCGTAGTTGTTGTAAAAGCCCATTGCATAACCTAAATATTCTGCAGCCATTTCTGTTAAAAGATCAAGCCAATCAGACTGATTCTTTTTTAGACAAAGAAATGGTTTCAACTCTTTGACCTGTTCATTGATGAGATCAGGAATCTTTTCAATTATGAGGTGAGCAACTTCGTGATATAATCCCCACCATGAGTCTATCTCCCATAACGCATTTGGCGGAACATTGATAATTTCTCTAAAATTATAAAACAAAGGTGCGCCTGTGGTGATAAAACCTCTCCATCGAAAAGGCGTGTGCTTGTTAATTAGGACACTCGGAAGAAAGCCTAATGCTACTAAAGAACGTTGTGCTCCCCCTCTTAACCTGGTAAATTGTCCCACTGCCTCATCAATTGTCCCGTGCGTACCATAGAGGCGTAACTCAGCCCCTCGTTTGAGGTATTCTGAGGTCAAAATTGCAAAATTTCTTCGTTTTGTTTCTTCGTTTATGTTATCGGCATAAGATTGAATGTAAGCAGGGTACTGGAGCATGTCAGAGAAGGCATCCCTGATAGTAACATTTTGAGCAAGGCCTCGAAACGTATTGTAAGTATTTGCGAGAATATGAGCTTCATCGAAAAACAATTTTTCTAATATTTTATAATCATAATTAATGTCATTGAGCTTATAATCTGGCAGTATCCCCAGGTCCTCTGTTTTGAGATCAAATGTTGTCGCAATCCTAGTACTTGTTGAAACGATACTATGGCCAAATATTTTCCTGAATCTTAGTAGTCTGGACAATATGTGTGACCACGACATAGGGTGCGCAGGGCGTACGACCAAGTCTTCTTTTCCGACAAAATGGGTAGTCGAGAAGTCTCCATTTTCTTTCCAGTGAGATTCGATAGCAGAAGTGTTAACAGGATTTAGAGTGATTTGTATGGAAGCGTGTATAGAGTCGCTAATGGATTCACTTAGAGAATTATGCGAATCCAAAAATGCTTTAATCGATTCAAAGGACTGGTTAAAATTAATTCCTAGGAGTTCTTCTGAGTTGATAGCAATAAACGAATATGTTTTTAGTATCTTATCTTTCTTTTTGGAATTTAGAGCCCAAAAGCCTTGAAGCATGACATCATTGAAATTGTTGCCTGCTGTAATGACAACCATTTCGTTCCAACCAAGAGTTCCAAGGGCGTATTTTCTTGTTTTGTCATCTTCTTTTATGGTTTTTAGAATTTCGATTTCATTGTTATAAGGAAGAGAGTTTGCGGTATAGGGGTTTAATTTGACGAGAGATATTGTTGAGAGAGGATAAGTTTTTAGATCTTTGAAGATGTCCCTGTCATGAATTTTGTTATACTGGAAGCAAAACGACCGACTTGTTTTCAAGATGCCGTCGATCGGTCCATGCTTAGTCAAGATCGAATCGAAATTTTTTGCTGAGTAAATGAATACAACATCAAACGCTCCAAAACCTTTGAGAAGGCAAAACTTTTCCACTCCGTAGGTTTTGCACGCCTTTTTAAGCTCCAAGACTACTTTGAATTCTTCACCTGGAATTGTCTGGATAAAAGATATTTTTAGGGCGTCTTCACCAATTGTGTGAGCCATTTCCCTCTTCCCCCTAAAAAAAAAGGAAGCAATTGCTCCCCTTTTTTTGTAGACAGATTATAAATAAAATAAGATTATATGAGCGGTGCAGTCTCGCGAGACTCGCGACCACTGGCAAGATTTTGTGTAGAGTGAGTCTGGCGGGTAATAAGGAAATCCTTGCGCTCGTCCTCTTTCTGCAGTGCGAGAGGGTAGGGGCTATCTAGGCCCTTCGTTCCGACGAATTCGTTAAATTCACAGAACCTTATGCCCTTAAAGATTTTAGTTCTCGATGGCATTTTTCTCTCCAACACAAAAAGTGTATTTTGTCAACAAGAAAATTATCTTAAGCAAAATCAATATGTTGCAGGATTTGCTTTTCGATTTAAAGCGCAAGATAGTAAAAATATAAAAAACTTAGACCTCGTGTCAAGTAAATATTGCACTATTAAGAATTTTTTTGAATTATCAGAAGCAGCTGTTCCATAGTTTCTAGGTGAACGCCAGTTGCGGACTTGGCGTGAAGATGGTCGTATAAGAATAGCCTCCTTTATTGGGAGGCTTTGGTAACATCATGGATAACTGAGAACTTCCCGATTTTGTTATTCTTCCTGGATTGCCAGTCTTCGCGCCGCTTTAGATTGCCTACGATCAGCCTGGGCTGCCGTGGCCGACGGTCATTGACCACCGCGAGAAGTCACCTCCCCGATTCGCCCCCAGATTTTATAGCGTGGGACTGTTCGCCGCTGCTACCCTTTGTAACGCGTGCCGGTCTGGGTAGGACCTGGACAGATTCACCATCTTGGTCGGCTCTGCTGGGCCAGTCCGTGTGTCTCAAGGAGACGAAGCGTCACGGTACGCTTTATATGGGTGAAATGTACCAGAACCATTAGAAATCGTCAATAGGGTCGATGTCCGTCATTTCGTTTTCCATCCGTCCGATCTTCTCCTCAAGCCTCCGAATCTTGTTCCTGGCCTTTTTCAGCTCGGTTGCGGTCGATTCCGCACGACGCGCCTTTTCCTCCAACCCTGCCTTCATCTTCTCAAGCTCGCTGCGTTCCTTTTGCTGCGCATACGCAATCTTCTCCAGATATTCCATGCGGGATATGGAATCTTGTCTCATCTTGGCGGCTTCAGCCAGTCTGCGCTGCGCCTGGTCATCCCGCCGCTCCGCTTCTGTAGCTAATTTTGCCGCATCCTTCACGGCCTTCTTTGATGCCACATCAATCGCCAGTATCCGCCGGGCCTGGTCCCCAGCGAAGAAACCCGATACACTACCGAGCAGGATACCTATCATTACGTAAGGCCACGCCGCAAATACTCCGGACCATCCCCGCTCAAGGAAATCGATTGCCGTGATCCCCTTAAGCTTAAAATGTTCATGATGGGCGAGAAGATAACCGCTCTCCTGGATGGGCGCACTCTCTTTTGCGAAATGGACCATTGCCAGGTTGGGCAGTATCCACCAGTTGAGTAGGGCGAACAAGATAAGAACGAGAATGACCACCGCAATCCTTGCTTTATTCATCTGAGATACGCCTCCGTCGTGTCCTTGTCGAAGTGGCCCACTTCCTGGGCAACGATCCCTTTTGCCTCCTCGTAATTGATACCCCGCAGCTGCAGCTCCTCCATCCTCTCCTGGGCATAGCTGTGCCGTAGACCGTGCGCCCCGTTGGAGAAGGAAAGCTCCCGCTGGCTCGCCGCGGTGAAGCTCTGGCTCCAGGCCTGGCCGCCGGCCAGGTCATAATGCTGGGTGTAATGCACCTCCCTGTCGGTTACCTCTCGCGGCTCATCCAGCCGGGTCGCCTCCAACTGCTGCGCCAGCTCCCTCGACAGCAGAACTTCCCGCACCAGGCCGCCTTTCCCCTCCACCGTGTACCGCTCACCCTCCCGGCCGGTGAAGCGCTCCGCACTCCACTCCCGGTGGCCGGAGGAGGGTCTTTCCTCCGCAGGCCTGATGGTCAGGAGTTCGTGGGCACGGAGACCGGCGCAATGGGCAATGCGGGTAGCCAGACTGTTCCGTTCCGACTGGGCGGACGCGATCCGTTCCACCTGGGCGGTGGTGTAGCTCCTGGTGGACAGGTGGGTCTCCCGTTCACTCTTCACCACGTCAAGCCGTACTCCCAGGTGCATCTGAATCGCCTGGCGGTCGAGGTCGAGGGTCTTCTGGGATACCGTTGCTGCCCGGTCGGCAAGGTACTGTTGGGCAATTTCGACGCTCAGGCCGCGGAGATCGCCCAGCTTGTGCTCCTGCTGGTATTCGGCGACCCCCTTGAGGGCCTGCTCGTAATTCCGTGCCGTGCCGACGCTGTGAATCCTGCCGTCGTCCCGATGATCGTGGCGTCCTTTTCCCAGGGCGACCTTCTGGGATATGGCATGCTCGGATTGGGCTTTTGGTGCGCGGAAGCTCGGCATGTATTCCCCCGTTACCTGTCCTCGTCTGACAGAGGTCCCGATTCTATTGCGACTGCCTGAGCCCCGTGCAGTTCCGGCAGCTTTTTGAGATACCGGTCAATGGTGCTGCGGTTTACCTTGCAGCGGTGCTGCACCCGCAACCACTCGGCCAGGTCGGCGCACGAGGCGCCTGCCCGTTTCATCGCGACCAGCTCGGCACGGTACCTGTCGAGGCGACTCCTGCGGTAGAGTTTGCGCCTCGCCTCGGCGCGGCGGGCGTGGATGCGCTCCACCTCCGCCTGTGCGTCAAATGTCTCGTTCCCCTTGTTCATGCTGCTGTCCTCCCCTTTGTGTCGCATCGATCCCCGTGAACCAGCGCCGCTGTTGTCCCCGCGCTGTGTCCGCCTATGCTGACACAGCGCGGGGACAGAGGGGGAGGTATAAGTACCGGCAGAATTTACACATGCCGAGCAGTTGCAAATGCAGCCGACGGTAATTACTATGGCCCCCTCAGTTTCCGCTCCGCGCATCAGCGCGGATTACCCAGGCACGCCGGCAAGTGCAGACGTTCCGCCGCCGGATGTTCAGCATCACGCCGGGACAGGCCGCCGTCATGTTCCATCATTGCGGCGCCCTCCTCCCGCAATTCCCGGACGCGGCCATAGAGCCGAGCCTTCATGGCGGCGTCTCCAACAGATCTCCTTCGGTCAAAAATATTGCGGTCTCTTCGGGGATTTTATCCGTAACACCGTCACAAGCCGCACTGGTTGCGGATTTGCATGTTACGTTTTGCATGTCCGAAGCGAAACATGTCGGATGACGTGACGGATGAGGTGTCGGATAGTGTGACGGATAATCCGTCACGGGCAAATCCGTATGGTTATTGGTTTGTGACGTTGTTACGGATAATTCAGGGGGGTAGGACAGATATCGTGAAAAGGCTTCCTTGAATTGTTCGAGGGTGTACCCTTTGGCGGTCTCTATCCCGATACGGATGGTATGGGAAAGGATGCCGTATTCCCGGAGACGCTTTGCCACCTGTCGTGGAGTTATCTCATTCCCCCGGTTGAAGGTGGCCCAGGGCTTTTCCTCATCGGCGCACAGGAGCCGAATCAGCTCTGCCGTGGTTATCCGCTCCCGGTCATGGCCGAAGATCTCCCGGATATCGGCAAGGAGTTCCGTGCCGACGGTCTGCGCCGCGCTCTCGTTGCCGGACAGTTTCAGCGCCGCCGTAGTGCCGAGCTGCAGCCATTCATTGCCGGCCGTCATGGCAATGGCAAGGAGCGGCTCCCAGTTGTCCTGCGCCCGGTCGTTCAGGCTTTGGGGGAGCGGTGGCCGGGCCTGCCTTACCCGGTCCCGGTAGTCCTCGGCAAAACGCGCCAGCTTTGACCGCAGGGCATCGAACAGCCCCGGTTCGGCATGGCGGATGCGGTCCACCTCTTCGTGGGGCAACTTGCGCCGCAATTCCAGGATGATGGCCCTGTCCATCAGGGTGTCGGCGACACGGCCGATCCCGGCCAGGGCCTTGGCCCCCCAGGTGTTGAACCTGGTCGGGGTGAAACTGTCACCGACGGTGCGGATAACATAGGCGCTCTCCCGAGTATGGCCGCTGTTCAGAATGCCACGCAGCTCCTCGTTGTCTTTCATGAAGGCGTCGGCCTCGTCGATCAGCAGGGTGGGACACCAGGCGTCAATGGTGCGGTACAGGGCCGCCGGGGAAATGCTGCTGGTGGTGATGGCCCGGGCAGACAGCCGCCCCAGGAGAAACAGGAGCTGCGACTTGCCGCACCGCTTCTCGGGTGCGGTAATGATCGCCAGGGGAGCGACCTGCACCACGTCGATAAACCAGGTCATGGCAGCCCACAGGGCGACCGTATGGGCGGTCTCCTTCTCGCAGACGATGAACCGTCGGACCGTGGCGGCGATGTCGGTCAGCAGATGAGCAGGTTCTACCTGATCCGTCCAAGGCTCCACCTCGGCAAAGGGAAGGTCATCGGCAACGGGACCCTTGCGGGCATCCCTGACGGCTGCGTCCAGGGTCGCGGGCCGAACGCCGAGCGCCCTTGCTTCTTGCCTGCGTACCTGGTCGTAGCACAGGGGGGTGAGTTTTGACAATCTCTCGATTACGGCTTCAAGCGGGTAATCGGAGGATGCATTTCCGGAGGATGAGGGAGGGGCGGGAGCGGTCGCATCCTCAATACAGGTCATGACCTCCTCAGGCCCTGTCAGGCGGGCCAGGTCGTTGAAGTCGGTATCCTTCTCTGTCCTGGTCGCGGGAAAACGGGGCACGGCAAGCAGGCCGGACACGGCCAGCGCCGCTTCGGTGGCTTTCGTCAGGCCGGGGTTTCCCTCTGTGGCGTGATCGTCATCGGCGCAGACGATCAAGGCAATGTCGGGATACTTTTGCCGCAGCGTCTCAGCCACCGGTTTCAGGTTGCCGGCCGTGAAGGAGCAGGCAGCGGCATGGCCGGTAAGCTCATGGAGCATGGCGCCGGTCGCGTAGCCTTCGGCTATCAGGATTCTGTCTTTTGCCTGGCCGATGGCGTGGTAACAGCCGGTTATGGCTGTGCCGGCCTTGAACCGCTTGCTGCCGTCTGGCAGGATGAATTGCAGGCCGTGCAGGGTCCCGTCGGTGTCCCGGACCGGGACCAGAAGCGCTTCCCGCAGTTGCCGGATGCCATGGGGCTTGATTGCCTTTGTCACAAGGTAGGGATGCTTTTCATCAGCGTCCCGGCCTTTCTTCCAGAGATACGCAGATTTCTTCCGGCATTGCTTCCGGATCTCCCGCTCCAGCATGGCGGCCTCTTCCTTCGCCTGTTTCACCCGGACCAGGAACGCGGCCTGCTTTTCCGGGTCCCTGCCGGAGGCGGCCTGCCAGGTCTCGGAGATGCCGGAGCGCCAACAGCCGAACACGCCGCCTGTGCCGTCATCGAAGAGTTTGCACCAGCCGGCCGTGTCGTTCTTCCGGTCACTGGTGGCAAACCTGACCATTTTGCCCGGCACGATGTCGGAAGGGCGAGGGGCGCCGCCTGTTGCTTCCCGGATTGCGTCGAGAAAATTCTCACTACTCACAGGCCGTCCCCTATGTGGGCCGCCCTTCGATAAGCGCCCGGATATCTGAAACTTTCCAGGCTGTTATCTTCGGGCCGAGCTTTACCGGTTGCGGATACCGTCCGGACTTGACTCCGGCCCACCAGGTACTCTTCGAGACCGGAATGATTGGGGGAATCGGGGGGGTGGCCTTGGGGTTGCCGATGATGTGGGGGAGCCGGACAAAGCCCGTTTCCGGCAAGGTTGGTTTGGCTGCGATGATTTCCATTCGAACCGCCTCCATGGTTTCCTGTATTTAAGAAAAAAAGGCCATCACCCTGTAATAAGGTAATGGCCTTTGCATTCTTGAACTTCCAAGAAGACTTCTGATTCTCTCAGAACGGCAACCGATTACAAAAAAGTTGCCAAGTCTCATGCCGTGACCCGGTCCCGCCATGTCGGGCGGGAATCTCAATCTGTATGAGACTGTATAATACTATCCCGGATGGAAACGTCAAGGAGAAAATGAAGAAAATATCTATAAATATCAAGATGTTACACGTAGGAACAAGCGGAAACATCGTGAAACATGGCACCAGTTTGGCGAAGTCGTTTATTTGACCCCGCTCTTGAGACTGTCCAGGTAGTCCGCCCACTGCTGCATCATCTTCTTACGCTCGTCAAGGTGGGAGGTTCGGTTGTAGGCCCTTCCAAGGGGGTCGCGAACGGAGTGACTGAGTTGATGCTCGATGAGAACAACCGGTACGCGCAGCACCTCATCGAGAATGGTTCGAGCCAATGCCCTGAACCCGTGGGCGGTCGCTTCATCCTTGGAAAATCCCATGCGGCGCAGGGCCGCGTTATAGGCGTTGTCGCTCATGCATCTATGCGCGGAACGCTGGCAGGGAAAGAGGTACTTGCCAGCCCCGGTGAGAGATCGCAGGGATTCCAGAACGGCAATTGCCTGCTTGGACAGGGGGACAATATGGGGCTGTTTCATCTTCATCCGGGTTGCGGGGATCTCCCAGATGGCTTTGTCGAGATCGAGCTCGGTCCATTCGGCGGCCCTCAGCTCCCCGGGCCTGCAGAAAAACAAGGGAAGGAGCTGGAGGGCGCACTTGACGACAAAGCTTCCCTCGTAGGCATCTGTTGCCCTGAGGAGTTGCACGAGTTTTTCCGGGGTTGTTGGGGCGGCATGGTGCCCATTCTTGACCGGGGGCAATGCCCCCCTCAGGTCAGCGGCGATATCGCGCTCGGACCGCTCCGTCACCACGGCGTAACGAAAAATCATCCCGCAATGGTGCCGCAGGCGGTGAGCCGTGTCGAGTGCTCCGCGACCGGCTATGCGTTCCAGGACCTTGAGGAGTTCCAGCGGCTTGATCTCGGAGATGGGGCGGGAGCCCAAGGGAGGGAAGATGTCTTTTTCAAGACGGTGGAGGATATCGGCGCCATGTGTCGGCGACCATTTGTCGGCGGAGGAAAATTTATGATGCCATTCTCTGGCAACTGTTTCAAACGTATTCGCGGCCTTGTCTTTGGCGGCGGACTTCAGGAGCTTTTTCATCGCTCCAGGGTCCACGCCGTTTGCCAGCAGCCTCTTGGCGTCTTCCCGGCGCAGCCTGGCGGCTTCGAGGGAGACTACCGGATAGGCGCCCAGAGCCAACTTTTTTTCTTTGCCGCCATACCTGTATTTGAGGTTCCAGAGCTTTCCGCCGGAGGGGGTAATCAGCAAAAAAAGGCCCCCACCGTCATACAGTTTGACCTCTTTTTCCTGGGGTTTTGCCTTGTCGATTTTTATGGCGGATAAAGGAATGATCCTCTTTGGCATGGCCTTATCCTCCGTTTGGGGGCCTGCAATTTTTCATGGGGGCTTTATCGTCCCCCATACGCCCCCAAAAACCTCGGATTTCAGTATACCAAAGCGGATTGCATTGGACAATCCTAAAAGAAAAAGCCCCTATTTACTAGGGGCTTTTCGTGCCAAGCCGGATTTGGCTGGATTATCAAGTGGTGCCCAGGGACGGAATCGAACCGCCGACACGAGGATTTTCAGTCCTCTGCTCTACCGACTGAGCTACCTGGGCGAATGAGACCACATCTTATATCTCCATTCGAATTTCGTGTCAACAGATTTTTCCCTTTACAACGGCTTACGCCCGGGAAATGAACCTGCCGTCCCGGGTGTCGACCTTGATCTTCTCCCCCGGCTCCAGGTAGGGTGGCACCTGGAGCCGGAGGCCGGTCTCCAGCACCGCCTCCTTGGTCTGGGCAGTGGCGGTGGCGTGCTTGAGGGCAGGCGCGGTCTCGGTGACGGTCAGCTCCACCACCATGGGAAGGTCCACGTTGACCAGCCTCTCCTGGAACAGGCCGAGGACCACCTCGGTCCCCTCCAGCAGATACGGGGCGAGCAGAGAGAACTGCTCCTCGCCGACCTCGAACTGCTCGTAGTTCTCCAGGTCCATGAAGATGCCGCTGGTACCGTCGGCATAGAGGAACTGCCCCTTGTGCCGCTCGAAGTCGGCCTCGTCCACCTTGTCGCCGGAGCGGAAGGTCTTCTCCAGCACCTGGGAGGTGAGCAGGTTGCGGTACTTGGTCTTGACCATGGTGTTGGCCCCCCGGGCCGAGGGTGACTGGAAGGCCACGTCGATGATCAGGCAGGGTGCGCCGTCGATCCGGATGACGAGCCCCTTCTTGAAATCGGAAGTTGTAATCATTGAATCGTTTCCTCGCTGAATATGAAATTTATTCCACCTTAGTAGCACAATTTTCCGGCAGATGACAATACTCGGCAGCGGCAATAGAAGCTGGCGGCTAATCAGGCGCAGGGCACGAGACGCAAGGCGCGAGGAGAGCGGATAAAGGATGAGACGGAAAAAAAGCTGGTTCCTGGTTCCGGTCGTGATATAACAGAAAGGCACGAAAACCGATACCAAGGAACCGTAATGAAGATCCTGCAGAACCTCAACCCCCGCCAGCGGGAGGCGGTGCTCCACGGCGAGGGGCCGCTCCTGATCCTGGCCGGGGCCGGGTCGGGCAAGACCCGGGTCATCGTCCACAGAATCGCCTACCTGATTCGGGAGCAGGGGGTCTCGCCCTGGCGGATCCTGGCGGTGACCTTCACCAACAAGGCGGCCGCCGAGATGCGGGAGCGGGTGGAAAAGCTCCTGGGAGGGGGCGAGGTCCCGCTCATCTCCACCTTCCACTCGGCCTGCGTCAGGATACTCAGGCGCGATATAGACCGCCTGGGATACGCCTCCAACTTCGCCATCTATGACGACAAGGACGCCGAGCGGGTCCTGAAGGACATCGTCCGGGAGCTCGACCTGGACGAAAAGAAGTTCTCCACCCGGATGTTCGCCGCCGCCATCGACGACTGCAAGAACGCGGGCAGGGAACCCGTCGACCTCCCGACCGACGACCCGGTCGGGGAGAAGATCGCCGCGGTGTACGCCGCCTACCAGGAGCGGTTGCGGCGCTGCAACGCCCTGGACTTCGGCGACCTGATCATGCTCACGGTACGGCTGTTCGAGGAAAACCCCGACGTATTGGAACGCTACCGGGAGCGGTTCCACTGGATCCTGGTGGACGAGTACCAGGACACCAACCCGATCCAGTACCGGCTGGTCAGGCTCCTGGCCGGGGAGCGGCGCAACCTGTGCGTGGTGGGGGACGACGATCAAAGCATCTACCGCTGGCGCGGGGCCGACATCAGGAACATCCTCGATTTCGAGAAGGATTTCCCGGGCGTGACTGTGGTGAAGCTGGAGCAGAACTACCGCTCCACTTCCACCATCCTGACCGCGGCCGGCAGGGTGGTGGCGAAAAACCGGGGACGCAAGGGAAAGACCCTCTGGACAGAGAACCCCGGCGGCGACCGGATCGTCTACCGCCGGCTCGACAACGAGCGGGAAGAGGCGCGTTTCGTCTGCCGGGAGATCGGGCGGCACCTGGATCGGGGGAGAGAGCTTCAGGACATGGCGGTCTTCTACCGCACCAACGCCCAGTCCCGGGTGCTGGAGGACGCCCTGATGGGGGCAGGGATCAGCTACCACATGGTGGGGGGGATGCGCTTCTACGAGCGGATGGAGGTCAAGGACATCCTCGCCTACCTGAAGGTGCTGGACAACCCCCTGGACGAGGTCTCGCTCAAGCGGATCATCAACACCCCGCCCCGCGGCATCGGCGGCGCCACCTTCGACCGGGTGACGGACCTGGCCGTGGAACGGGGAATTCCGTTTTTCGACGCCTTGCGGGAGGCGTCCGGCGGCACGCTGCTGGCCAAGGGACCCCGCACCAGGCTGGCCGAGTTCGTGGGGCTCATGGACGGCTTTGCGGCCCTGGCGGACACGGTCCCCCTGCCGGAGCTGGCCAAGCGGGTCATCGAGAACACCGGCTACGACGCACGGCTCAGGGAGGAGCGGACCCAAGAGGCTGAGGATCGCCGCAACAACCTCCAGGAACTCCTGGCGGCCCTGGAGGACTTCGAACGGACCTCCGAGGATAAGGGGCTCTCGGCCTACCTGGAGCAGGTGGCCCTGATCTCGGACGTGGAGCGGGGGGAGCGGCGGCGCGACTCGGTCACCCTCATGACCCTGCACTCGGCCAAGGGGCTGGAGTTCCCCATCGTTTTCATGACCGGCATGGAGGAGCGGCTGTTCCCCCATGTCAGGACGCTGGACGACCCGGAGCAGATGGAGGAGGAGCGGCGGCTCTGCTACGTGGGGATGACCCGGGCCAAGGAGCGGCTCTACCTGAGCAACGCCAAGCGCCGGCACTTCTACGGCCAGGAGCAGTTCAACACCCCATCCCGCTTCATCGACGACATCCCGGAAGAATTGCTGGAGACGGACGAGGAACCACGA
>JARKPN010000095.1 GCA_029975275.1 Geobacteraceae bacterium
CGCGCACAACATCGGGACGTTCGGCGCGCAGATGACCTGGAACATCTTCGACTGGGGGACGCGCAGCGGCGTCGTCGGTCAGAGGAGGTCGCAACTGGCCCAGGCCCGGGAGAACCAGAAACGGATTGAACAGCGTATCACGGTTGAGATCACCAAGGCGTACCGGAAGCTGGAGCGCACCATGACCATGCTGGATGTTGCCGGGGAAGCACTGATGCTGCAAAGGGAGAATTTACGCCTGAGCGCCGACCGGGTGAAAGCCGGAACCACAACGGGCGCCCGGCATGCCGCATCCGTTGCCGCGGTCAGGAAGGCGGAGGCGGACGAACTCCAGGCTGTCTTGGGGTATCGGCTCGCCTTTGCGGAACTCGACCGGATCGCCGGGGCTTTCGCCCGTTGAAGCCCGTGTTTCGGCCGGCTAACGTCTCCTCCGTGGGCGGAAGAGATGACGTACCGGTATCCTTTCCTTCAGGAACCTTCACTGCGCCGTTTGTGCTGCTCTGGGCCTGATGGGGGTCAGATGAGGAGGCCAGGCTTCCAAGTCGTCAACTTGCCTCTTCAAGCTCTGCCTTCAGTAAACGCACCCGATCCGCCAACTCAGCTTCTTCCTGCATGCGGTATGACAAGCGGCGAACTGACGAACTGATACTCCCCACGTCCCGGTTCACATGCTTGCCCACATCGGAAAGGGTGGAGCAACCAAGTTCACGCGCCAGCCAGCCTATGACTGCGCGCGCCTCTGAGGCTACCCTCTGCTGTGGCTTCGTCTTCAACGTGGCCTCGTTGATTTGATACGAGCCACATACCTTGTCAACTATCTGTTGTAGCGACAATCGGAGAGGCACTTTCCCTGTGCTCGAAAGGCATTTGTCCACAAAGCCGTCGTCACCGAGTAGTCTCGGATCTTCCTGCCCACCATGAAACTCAGGCCGGTATTCCTCACCCAAGCCGTCCATTACGAAAGCTCTATAGCCGGAGCGTGCCTTTGCGAGCGATTTCCCGAATTGCCCGAGCAACCAGTCCGTGGTCAACCAGGAGAGGAACTCCTTGCCGAGGTAGGCTTTGTGACTGCTCCAGGGATATTCCTCGGGGTCATTCACCATGCCGCACCGCACCGGATTGAGGTGTATGTAGCGGACCAGTTCCGGCAGATAGCTGTCGCCATCTACCAGGACGGCCTTGTAGCGCCCTTGGAAAAGGTGTCCGGCTCTCTTTTCCCGCCGGTTGATCCAGCGGGTATAGCGGAATGAGAGATTTTGCATGCCGTGTGACAATGGGAGGTCGCCTGCCTGTAAGGCAATATGGATGTGGTTGGTCATGAGACAGAAAGCGTGAACGCGGTAGCCGAACCGACAGGACCCTTCCTGGAGAAGGAGGTAGAAACGGTACCTGTCGCTGTCAGTCAGAAAGACGGGCTGGCCGCCGTTACCTCGAAGAATCACGTGGTAGAGTCCACCGGGGAGATGGATGCGTGGTTTGCGAGCCATGGTGAGATGATACTCTTGATATTCATGTTGTCAGCTTGGAAGCTTGGCACCAATAGCCCCAATAGCCTCAATTTGGAAGGGGTGAATTCAAATTGCAAGTGCACCACTAAGAGCAAGCCTCATGATCTCTGCAGGCGTCCGGTAGTCGAGACACTTTCGTGGTCGATTGTTTAGATTCTTCACCACTCGCTCAAGCTCTTCGTCGGAGATTGTGGTAAAGTCGAATAGTGGCGCAGGATTCCGTTCGTATTCTCATTCGTTCCCCGTTGCCACGCTGCATATGGATCGGCGAAATAGACCGTCAGGCCTGTCTTTGCTTCCAGTTCTTTGAATTGCGAAAATTCTTTTCCGTTATCAACGGTGAGCGTCTGCCGAAGAGACTTCGGAAGCCGCCAGAAAGAGGTAGTCGTGGCCCGCGTCATAGTTGCCGCCTTCTTGTCGGCAAGCTTTGCGGCCACAAGGAATCTGCTCTTGCGCTCGACATGCGTTGCAAGGTGTCCGCAGCCTTTCTTGCCTTCGAGTGTGTCCCCCTCCCAGTCTCCGAAGCGCTCGCGGATTTCACCGATTGACGGACGCTCTGAAATTGGCACGCGCCCAGGAATGAAGCGCCTTCCCCGGCGTCAAGGTAGATCCAGCGGTAGACCGTCTCATGACTGACTCGCATCCGCTCGTCATGCGGGTGCTCAAGTTTCAGCCTTGCAGATATCGCCTCCGGCGGCCAATCAAGCCTGAGTTTGTCCTCGACATACTCGATAAGCGGAAGATGACTCTGGCGGCGAAAGCAGCGCGCCCTGTGACGCTTGCGTTCCACGTCACGTTCGATGAAGTAGTACCAGTACGTGGAGTATGGCGGCTTGTTGCGTTTGATCTCGCGACTGATAGTCGTGTGATGTCGCCCGAGGCGAGGAGCAATCTCACGATAGCTCAAATGGCCGTTCAAATGACTGATGACATACCGGTCTCTTGCGGTAAGATGCGTGTAGGACATGGTGGGCTCCTCCTGGGGTATGTGTTGGTCGCGCTTCAGACACTACCAGATTTGCCTGCCATGTCCTCTGCTTACCTCATCTGGTGCACTTACGAATAGAATCTACCCAGCCTGACACCAATAATCACGGGGGTTGCCCAGGGGTCGTGGTCGGAGTAGCTGGTGGTTCCTATAATGGGCCAGGTGACCGAGGTGATAAAGCCGGTTACCGGGGCGTAGGCGTAGGTGGTTACGTCCTGCACGTCGGTCCTGGGGCCGTCTGTCTTTTGGAGCCGGTGGGAAAGGCAGAAAGTCATGCCTGACCCCGACCCCAGTGGATTGCGTGGGTTACCCCCATGGGTTGCCACAATTTCAAGGCACCTCCCCTTTTTCCCCAGCTCATCTTGTTTATTCCATTTTTCTAGAATACCTTGCGCTTGTTGTCTTAAATCTCTCTTTTTTGGTTCATTGGTATTTATGTAAGCAATATATTTTTGCTTATTTGACTTTCTGTGTTTATACACCAATCGCATATACGTATTTGCCAATTCATACGATTCTTTGTTCCGTGGATTTGCGATATTATCAACCAGCAATATTGCGATATCTTGTTCCGTTAGCAGGAGCTCTCTAGCTTTTTCTAGCTCCTCGTCTTCTAATAAGTTTAACAAAACAAAAGAATCAAGGTATTTTTGGAACTGATTTTTTATCAAGGAGTCATTTGAAAAAGAATTACAATAGCTTCCACCCAAATAAAACCCAGTTCCAAAAATCAACAGTGAGCCGCTAATAACAATAATATAAATCAGAATTTTTTTGCCCATTATGCCACCTCTTTACTGTTTAAATTAAGCCTTCAGTGTTTTTTACCTCTCCCTGGCGGAGAAGGGTATCTATCGGAACCGGGTGGCGGTTCTAATTTATTTCTTGGCCTTGTAGAGCCCTGATTGCCCGAAGAAGTGTCACATCCATGCTTTACATCGCTTGGAAAATCAAAACCTTGCCATTTAAGACATTTATCCATGGCAGACCCACACTTTATAACGCACATTTCATATTCTTGTCTTGAATGATCGACCAATAGAAGGTAACAATTCTGCTTGCAAGTATTACCGGCTTGTGCGCAAGTGCGATCTTTGACCCACGGCAACCACCGAGGTGCATTACAGGCTGCATTTTCTTGATCTTTCATCCTCTCACAGTCATTTGGATCAACAGTATGCAATCCCCACTGGTCCCGCAAGTCCAAAGGTTTATTTTGGACATTAAATATAGACATGATTTAAACCTTTCAAAATCCCGATCGGGTCGGCCTCCAGATACCTGCCAATCCCCGGATGATAATCCCTGAAGTAATTATAGTTGAGACCTGATTCGGCATCATAGTACTGCCCTGGAAACCTCAGGTTCAACGAACCAGTTCCGGTCACACTAGCCCCGTCCCCGAACGGCCTCGCCTCAATCTCCCACACCTTGGCGCCGCTTGCATCCGACATCAATACCGGCGTGCCCAGATGGTCGGTGTGGATGTAGCTTATGCCTTCCGAGTCAATCTTCGCCAGGGGCTCACCGTTCAGATAGACATACTCGGCCCAACTTCCATCACTGGCTGTTTCGTAGATCAGCCGTCCGCCCAGGTCAAAGACGTAATTGGTCGTAACCCCGCCTACCGTCTTCTTCACCCGCTGACCCAAGGCGTTGTAGACGTAATCGCCGACCTGCCCGGCCGTCGCCCTGATCAGTCGCTGGTTCTGGTTGTAGCTGTACGCCTTTGCGTTCTCCGTGGTGGTGTTGCCGTTCTCGTCGTACCCGAAGCTCGCTGGATTTGGTCCGGTTATGTTTGAAAGCCGGTTGCTCCCGGTCTGGTAAGCGTAGTTGCTCGTGCCAGAGCTATCCACCTCGGTCAGCCGGTTTCCAACCGGGTCGTAGGTCCAGGTTATAGTCCCCCAGGGACCGGCTCCGGTTTCAAGCCGGTTCAGGTCGTCGTAAGTGTAGGACTTGCTTTTCGTGTTGTCCAGATTGTTTACCATGGAGGTCACGTTGCCGTTCGGATCGTGCCCGTATGACAGGCTCTGCAGGCTTCCCGCCTGGATGGTGGATATCCGGTACTGGTTGTCGTAGCCGATGGTGCGGTTAAGCCCGTTGCCGAAAGAGAGACCGGTCATCCCGCCGAACGGCAGGTAGCCTATGTTGGAAGCCAGGGTGGAACCGTTGTTGAGCACCCCGGTCACGCTGTTGTTCGTATAGTTGTAGGTGATTACCCTGCC
>JARKPN010000107.1 GCA_029975275.1 Geobacteraceae bacterium
CAGAACGCCTTCAAGGCGCTGAAGGGCTCGATCCAGATGGTGACGGCGCCCCATACGCCGTCTCCTTTCAGCGGCGCACTGGAAGACCTCTACCTCCCCAGCCCCGCCAAGATCGAAGCAGCCGTTAAAGCTACCATGTAGGCGGTTCAAGGAAAGGCAGTAAGCGAGCAGCGTGCACTCCGGTCCGGCAGCTCCGTCCGCCGGACCGGAGAGGTACACTCCCGTCAGCGGCGCCCTTTCCCCCACAGCGGGAAGGGCGCCGCGGCATGGGGCCTGATATGCGATCGTGAGAGGGATTTTTATAGAGGCAAACCGGTAATCCAACGATTACGCCCATGACGGGCCGTCGTTTTCCAGTATAGAAAAAACGGTTACAATAAATAAATCAAAAAAAGAAAGGTTAGAGAAATGAGCGCACAGTTACAAGAATTGACCATGCCCAAGTGGGGGCTCACCATGGAGGAAGGGACCCTGGTGAGGTGGATGGTGGAGGTTGGTGACACGATAACGCCCGGTATGGAGCTGGCCGAGGTGGAGACCGACAAGATCGTCAACGTCATGGAAGCGGCCCTGTCCGGCGTGCTGCTGAAGAAAACAGCAGACGAGGGCGATGTGCTTCCGGTGGGCGCCCTGCTCGGGGTCGTCGGCGGCGCCGGCACCTCGGATGCGGACATCGACGCCTTCGTTGCCGATTTCGGCTCCGGAGCACCGGCTGAGGAAGCGGAGGGCGAGGCTCCCGCCGCGGGTGGGACTCCGGCCGGAATCTACGAGGTGACCATGCCCAAGTGGGGACTCACCATGGAAGAGGGGACCCTGGTGAAGTGGCTGGTGGAACCGGGGAGCAGGGTGGAGCCCGGCATGGAGCTGGCCGAGGTGGAGACCGACAAGATCGTCAATGTGCTGGAGAATGCGCAATCCGGAATCCTGCGCCGCACCGTTGCCGGAGAAGGGGATGTCCTGCCGGTCGGCGCGCTGCTCGGCATCATCGCTGAAGAAGGCGTGTCGGATGCGGACATCGATGCCTTTATCGCCGGCGGAGGGTCGGCGGCGGCGGAAGAGAGTGCCGCGGCCCCGGCGGAACGGGCCGCGGAGCCTTCCGCACCGGCTGCGCCTCCCGCGGAGGAGCAGGTGCCGGTTGCGGGCATGCGTGCCGCCATTGCCAAGACGGTGAGCACTTCATGGACGAACATACCCCACTATATGGTCACCGTGGCCATCGACATGGGGAAAGCGGACGCCCTGGCGCGCTCCATGAAACAGGCCGGCACCAAGGTGTCCATCAATGACGTGATCATCAAGGCGGCAGCCGTTGCAATACAGAAATACCCGTTGCTGAACGCCTCCTTTGCCGACAAGAACATCACTATGCACCGTGATGTCAATATGGCGGTTGCCATCGGTCTCGATGAAGGTGTCGTCATGCCGGTCATAAGGAACTGCCAGTCGCTCTCGCTTTCCGAGATCGGCATAAAGAGCCGCGAACTGGTGGCACTTGCAAAGGACGGCAAACTGGGCAAGGAGGAAATGTCCGGCGGGACCATCGCCATTTCCAATATGGGCATGCTGGGTGTGGAGAGCTTCATCGCCATCGTGCCGCCGACCCAGTCGGCTATTCTGGCTGTCGGTACGGTGAAGGATGAAGCAGTCGTCAGAGAAGGGAAAATAGAAATCGCCAAGATGATGAGGATAACCGTTTCCGCGGACCACCGCGTACATGACGGCGCCTATGCGGCCAAGTTTCTCGGTGAGTTGCGCAGTCTGCTGGAGTCCCCGGAAGGGCTGGCGGCTTAGCCGGAGTCTCCGCGGAGGTGTTCATTATAAGAAACACGCTTTACGACCGGATGCCCACAGGAGCAGCGTCACCTCCAGAATCGCTTTGGAGTCTGCTCCACCCGCGGTGGGGCTGTTCAGCCTCCTCCGGCAGCCCCACCGCTTTTATCGCAGGGATCCGGCCCATGATGAGCAAGACTTCGCAACGTTCTTGAAGGACTATCCCCCCTCGGCGCCGGAGGCTGGGACGCGGGGGGGATGGAACATACATGTGAGCAGCACGAGAATAAAGGAGGAAGAGAGATGAGTGAACTGAAGAAAGCAGATCTTCTGAAGGCGTACCGTACGATGCGCGAGATCCGAGATTTTGAGGAGCGGGTGCACAAGGAGTTTGCGACGGGGAAGATACCGGGCT
>JARKPN010000118.1 GCA_029975275.1 Geobacteraceae bacterium
CTCGTAATGCAATTTCGCCGAGTTCGTGGTGGAGACAGTGCCCAAATCGTTACTCCATTCGTGCAGGTCGGAACTTACCCGACAAGGAATTTCGCTACCTTAGGATGGTTATAGTTACCACCGCCGTTTACTGGGGCTTAAGTTCTGTGCTTCGCAAAAGCTAACACTTCCCCTTAACCTTCCAGCACCGGGCAGGAGTCAGTCCGTATACATCGTCTTACAACTTAGCACGGACCTGTGTTTTTGGTAAACAGTCGCTTGGGCGTGGTCTCTGCGACCCTCAGGGCTTGCACCCCTCCGGTCCCCCTTATCCCGAAGTTACGGGGGTATTTTGCCGAGTTCCTTCACCACGATTCTCTCGATCGCCTTGGTATTCTCTACCTATCCACCTGTGTCGGTTTAGGGTACGGGCGGCTCACAACTCGCTCACGAAGATTTTCTAGGCAGCATAGGATCACCGAATTCGACCATACGGTCTATGCGTCATGCTTCAGGAACACGCCAGACGGATTTACCTACCTGACTCCCTACACACTTACCCCGGGACAACCATCGCCCGGTACGGCTACCTTCCTGCGTCCCTCCGCAGCTTGTCTACTACAAGTTCGGGTCACAGACTCAACACCCCACAAACCCGAAGGCCTGACAGAATGTCTCGCGTGTTTAGCATCACTCGCCTCAACAGGGACGTCGCTCCGCCGGTACGGGAATATCAACCCGTTGTCCATCGACTACGCCTGTCGGCCTCGCCTTAGGTCCCGACTTACCCAGGGCAGATTAGCTTGACCCTGGAACCCTTGGATATTCGGCGGACGGGTTTCTCACCCGTCATTCGCTACTCATGCCTGCATTCTCACTCGAGTGCACTCCACGACTGGGTCACCCCGCCGCTTCCTCGCACACCCGACGCTCCCCTACCCATCCACACACCTGAACCCCAACAGGGGCTAGGCACCATGTGAATGCCACAGCTTCGGCGGATAACTTGAGCCCCGCTAAATTGTCGGCGCAGAATCACTTGACCAGTGAGCTATTACGCACTCTTTCAAGGATGGCTGCTTCCAAGCCAACCTCCTGGTTGTCACCGCAACTCCACATCCTTTTCCACTTAGTTACCGCTTAGGGGCCTTAGCTGATGATCTGGGCTGTTTCCCTCTCGACTACGAACCTTATCGCCCGCAGTCTCACTGCCGCGCTCTCACTTACCGGCATTCGGAGTTTGGCTGATTTCGGTAAGCTGATAGGCCCCCTAGACCATCCAGTGCTCTACCTCCGGTAAGAAACACGCGACGCTGCACCTATATGCATTTCGGGGAGAACCAGCTATCACGGTGTTTGATTGGCCTTTCACCCCTATCCACAGCTCATCCGCCAGGTTTTCAACCCTGGTCGGTTCGGGCCTCCACGACGTCTTACCGTCGCTTCACCCTGGCCATGGATAGATCACACCGCTTCGGGTCTAGAGCATGCGACTCAACCGCCCTATTCGGACTTGCTTTCGCTACGGCTACCCCACACGGGTTAACCTCGCCACACACCACTAACTCGCAGGCTCATTCTTCAAAAGGCACGCCGTCACCCCACAGGGCTCCGACGGATTGTATGCAATCGGTTTCAGGTACTATTTCACTCCCCTCCCGGGGTACTTTTCACCTTTCCCTCACGGTACTAGTCCGCTATCGGTCACCAAGGAGTATTTAGGCTTAGCGGGTGGTCCCGCCAGATTCATGCGGAATTTCAGGAGTTCCGCATTACTTGGGATCTCGTCCGAGAGTGGCTGAATTACGTCTACAGGGGTTTCACCTTCTATGCCGCAACTTCCCAGAATGCTTCCACTTCCCCAGCCATTTATCACTCCCCGACCACATGACAGTATGATCAAGACGATCCCACAACCCCACACATGCAACACCTGTCAGCTATCACACACACATGGTTTGGCCTCATCCGCGTTCGCTCGCCACTACTAACGGAATCACTATTGTTTTCTCTTCCTGTGGGTACTAAGATGTTTCACTTCCCCACGTTCCCTCCAACTGCCCTATACATTCAGGCAGAGGTCGCCGGACATAACTCCGGTACCTTCAAGGTTTCCCTATTCGGAAATCCCCGGATCACAGTTTGGTTACCAACTCCCCGAGGCTTATCGCAAGTTCCTACGTCCTTCATCGGCTCTTGGTGCCTAGGCATCCACCGATTGCACTTAGTAGCTTGTTTACTCACTACAAAGATGCTCGCGTCCACTGTGAAGTTCTCAAAATACGGGCGAGCCACCAACCCACAACCAACCCACAGGCCAGCCACAAATCAGCGTCCGCAGAAGAATCGCCACCCACAGGCAACCGACCCCTCAGACACCCAACAGCGCGCCCAGGCCATCCCAACCCACCAACCACGTTCCACACCCCACAAGGGCAGTACTAACAATCAGCAGACCACGACAACTTTACTAGTCAAGCTTCCACAACTAACAGCCCACACCACCACCAACAACACGCTGACAGTGATGAAACAATGAACCAACCAGCACAGCCGGCCAGCCAAAAGGCTCCTTAGAAAGGAGGTGATCCAGCCGCACCTTCCGGTACGGCTACCTTGTTACGACTTAGTCCTAATTACCAGTCCCACCTTCGACAGCTCCCCCCCCAAACGGGTTAGGCCACCGGCTTCGGGTGTTACCGACTTTCATGACTTGAGGGGCGGTGTGTACAAGCCCCGGGAACGTATTCACCGCAGCGTTGCTGATCTGCGATTACTAGCGACTCCGACTTCATGGGGTCGAGTTGCAGACCCCAATCCGAACTGAGACCGGCTTTTTGAGATTCGCTCACCCTCACA
>JARKPN010000034.1 GCA_029975275.1 Geobacteraceae bacterium
CTGGCAAGGTGCGGCGACACAGGCCTAGCAGGGTCTAAGCCGAGGAGCCGGAACGCGACCAGGGGCCAAAAGGCCCGGAATTGTAAGGAAGGAATTAGCCGCACAGGACACTAGGGGACGGGACGGAACTTCCCCGAAGCCCCTCGTAATCGGACGCCGGACTTCATCGGGACAATGGCCGCCATGCCGAAATAGGCTGCTGGCCCTCGGACATGCATGGGTTCCGCACGAGGGGCTCCGTGAAAGCCCCGTCCCGTCCCTCATGGCATTTTTCCAGGGTTCCGGACAGAAACCGGATAACGTTCCGAGAGATCGCGGCCGGAATGCATTATGCTCTTATTTTCGCATCCACAGAAAAATAAGAGACAAAATGATCGATATGATGACGCAGGTGGCAAGGGGGAAATAGAATGTGAAATTCCCCTTCCTGATGAAGATGTCGCCGGGCAGCCTCCCGAGCCAGGGAATCCTGTCGGAAAAGACCAGTACGGCACCCACGACGGCTATGAAAAGCCCCACGACGATGAGTGATTTTCCGATGTTGATCATCCGGCGTTCCCCCTTGAACTCCCGGTCTTCGGCCGGTACCGGTCCTGTTCGCTGTAAATGCAGCCGCAGTACTGCTGACGGTAGAGGCCGAGCTCCCGTGAAACGTCTATCCCTCGCCTCCAGCCGGGCCGGAAATCCTGGTAGTGGAAGCGGACCCCGAATTTCGCCGCGGCCCGCTCCCCTTCCTCGCGAATCACGTCATGGCGCTGATAACGGCTGTAGAGGAGCGATGAGGTGAAGGCCTCGTACCCCAGTTCCGCGGCCTCCCGGGCGGTGCGTTCGAGACGCGAGACATAGCAGTACCTGCAGCGTTCACCGGGCGCGGACGCAACGGCTGCCAGGAATTCCTCCAGCCGGTATTCGTCGCGCAGCACAAGCTCCATGCCGGCCAGCGACGCATAGTCCACCGCGGCCTCCAGACGGCGGCGATACTCCTGGTAGGGATGTATGTTATGGTTGAAGAACAGCCCGGTTACACGGAATCCCGAAGATCGGAGGGCCTCCAGTGGATAGATTGCGCATGGGGCACAGCAGATATGCAGCAGTATGTTCATGAGCGTATCTTAGACCATCGACCGGCCCGAATGCAACGGGATATCACCCTGCATACGCCGTTAAATCAGTATATTCGGAAATTTGTATTTTTTACTGGCAATAGGCAACCGGAGTAACTATAATTTAATCAAAGAAGCTGAACGGAGATCTAGGCGTGATGCAATACGGCTTCAAAGGCAGGCGGTAAAAGGCTGGAATATCGAGAAAGGAGAAAAAGAAAATGCGAAGATTAATGGCTCTTGCGGCATTCGGAGCGGCTCTTTCCCTGTCCGGATATGTCGCCGCCGATACAGTCCCGGCCCAGGCCGGGGCGGTGAAACCCCTGATTAAATGCTCAACCTGCGGCGTTGAATTTACCTCCCAGGCAGGGTTGGTTGAGCACGTGAAGGTGCATCCGGAGCATGCGGCCGTTCCGTCCGATTCCGGCAAGGCCCTCATAAAATGCTCAACCTGCGGCGCTGAATTCACCTCCCAAGCCGGGGTTGAAGAACACGTCAAGGCTTTCCCCGGCCACAGGACGGTGAAGGCGGACTCTGTTAAACCACTAATCAAATGCACCACGTGCGGCGTGGAGTTCACGTCCAGGGCCGGGGTTGAGGACCACATGAAAACCCATCCGGGGCATACGATGGAAAAAGGTAAATGATGTGTGCGCCCAGAAACGGACGCACGCCAGGTTCAGGGCATGAAACGGAGAAAGCCGGTATTCCCGAGTGGAAAACCGGCTTTCTCTGTTATGAGGGACGGAGCGGGGCTTTCACGGAGCCCCTCGTACGGAACCCATGCATGTTCGAGGGACAGCAGCCTATTTCGACATGGCAGCCATTGTCCCACTGAAGTCCGGCGTCCGATTACGAGGGGCTCCGGGGAAGTTCCGCCCCGTCCCCTGTCGACACTTTCCGGATGAAAACGAGTTAGGCGATTGACAAAAAAACCGCCGGACTCTACCATGCGTCAAGTAGAAACGGACAATTCCTCGGAGGAGCGCCGAGGAGAAACAGGCCGCCCCATGACCGACAGGAGAAAAAAATCCCGCTTTCCCACGCCTGTCGCGACGCTGCTCGCCGAGACCTTCAGGGGGAAGCCCCTGGAAAAACGTCTCGACGAGGCAGAGATCTGGCGGGTGTGGGAGGCCGCGGTAGGCCCCCAGATAGCCTCCAAGGCCCGACCGACCGGTTTCCGTGACGGCGTGCTCACGGTCCTCGTTGCCAGCGCACCCTGGATGCAGCAGCTGAACTTCATGAAGAGAGATATCGTGGAACGGCTGAACGGAAAGCTGGGAAAAAACCTCGTGCGGGAAGTATACCTAAAGAGCGGCAGGCCGCCGGCCGCGACCCCCCGGGCCGACCGGGCGCTGCCGGTCAGACGCCAGCTCACGGAAGATGAAAAGGCAACTATAGAAGCGGCGGTGGAGGTGGTAAGCGACCCGGAACTGCGCCGGGCATTTGCCCGCCTCATGGCTGAACAGCTTTCGCATACTCCCGGAAAGACCCGGCAATAAAGACCGGCTACTCCCCTGTCCCCAGGATCCCGGCCATCTCCGCCGTATATGCTCCGTCCGTTCCGTAGACGAAAAACGGCGGCATGACCCGCAGCTCGCCCTTTCTCCCCTTCGCCATCTCCAGCAGGACCATGCGCGCCTCGGCCGCGGCATTGCCGTGCACCATCCTCAGACGAAGGGGACAGAGCTTCAACCCCGCTGCCTCCATCAATAACTCGGTCAGCCTGGAGGGGTGGTAGATGAAGCAGATCCTGCCGCCGGGCTTTACCAGGTATTTGGAGGCTGCCAGGAAGTCTGCCAGCGAGGCGGTCAGCTCGTGGCGGGCATTGTCCCGGCCGGGCTTGGGGCTTACCCTCCCGGTGCCGCGCTTCCGGTAGGGCGGGTTCGAGACCACTAGGTCAAAGGAAGACGGCGCAAAGCAGGACCTGACCTCCAGCACGTCGGCATGCAGGATGCGGACCCGGTCATCGAGCCCGTTCAGGGCCACGTTCCGCTCCGCCAGGGCAGCCATGGCCTCCTGGGAATCCACGCCGACCAGGCGGGTCGCCGGCACGGTGCGGGACAGAATCAGCGGCATCACCCCGCAGCCGGTACCGAGGTCGATCCCCTCCTCGCCCTCGCGGACTGCGGCGAAATCGCACAGCAGAAGAGGGTCCAGAGAGAAGCGATAACCGTGGCGCGGCTGGATCAGCCTCAGGCCGTATCTGCGCAGCTCATCAATGGTCTCTTCGCCCGTCATCCCTCACCCCTGGCACCTGACTTCCGGCACGGTCCTACCGACTCCTGCCTCCCGACTTCCGCATCCCACCATTCTCACCCCTCGAATTTTGACCGTCTTACCCATAGCTCTCTGGCGAGCATTATCGCACAGAAACCGAACGACGCCAGGGTCAGCCACTTGCCGACCTTGAAGGGGAGCGGATCGAACACGAACTCCACCCGGTGCCTCCCCGGCGTCAGGTACACGCCCCGCAGAATATGGTTGACCGGGTGGATCTCCGTCTCTTTCCCGTCCACGTATGCGTACCACCAGCGGTAATATTTCTCTCCCAGAACCAGCAGCGCGTTACGGTGCGCGGCCGCATCCACGACAATCCTGTTCGGTTCGTAACTCCGCACCGCGACGCTGCCCGCTGCGGCGACCCGGCCATAAGGGGCCATCGTCAGAGGGGGAGGCGTCTCCACCAGGCCGGCCACGGCCGGCCTGAACAGTGGCGAGGCATTCATGATGGCCAACCGCTCCTCGGCCTCCCGCACGACCCCCACCGAGGGGACCAGCCATGCCTTGGGGAGGACTGTCCTGTTTTCCAGGACCAGTAAACCTGATGAAGAAGAGAAAACTGGGGTGTATTTTCCCGACAGTGCGCTCTTCTGGGCATTGTAGTCGGATAAAGACATTACGAGATACTTCAGATTCATCATATCCGGCATACCGCCCACTAACGAGAAGCTGTCCAGGAATTCCCGGTAACGCTTCTCGCTGACGGTCACATAAGCGGAGATATTCGGGAACCCGTTATCGGCATAATAGTGGGCATTCTCCACGTTCAGCGGCTGCATCCGATACCGGTCGATCCGCGGCTCCAGAAAAGCGACGATATCGTTCCTTGCCGCCTTTCCACCCGTCTGGGGCGGTGCGGTAAGGACCAAGAACCTGTCGTTGACCCGCCACAGGTCAAGGAGCAGGACGAGCGAAAGGACTGGCAGCAGCAACCTAGTCGGCAGCCGACTCCTGAACCAGGCCAGCAAAACCGTCAGATAGGCGCACAAGAATCCCAGGGAGATTCCGGTCTCACGCAGCATGTTGAGGTAGCGATCCACCACCAGTGAAGGATCGGCTTGGTAGCGGGTCGCCTGGTTGATGAAACCGTCCACCAGTGCCAGGATCGCCCTGTCGCCGAAGGAGAGGAAAAACCAGAAAAATACCAGGACAATGGCAGAACCGGCGCAGCCCGCGAGCCATTTTTCCAGGCGCCTGCGATCCGCCGCCTCATCGGTCAGCAGATCCATCCCCTTCCCCATCAGCACGGCCGCGCCAAAGGCAAACAGGAACAGGACCATCTTCGGAACCCGAAAGGTGGCAAACCCGGGGACGTGGTCGAACAGGAACCGGTAGACAAAGGTGTATTTGCCGAGCGCCATGACGAGCGTGACAGCCATGAGCAGCGTCAGGAACCATGTGTAGCGGTCACGGCGGAAGATCAGCGGCAGGGGGAGCAGGAGCCACGGCAGCAGGCCCAGGTAGTCGTTGGTCTGGGTGAAGTGCATCCTGCCCCAGTAGTAGACCTCCCCCGGTTCGGGGACGTCCCCGGCCTCCTGGCGCGAAAACCCGAGCAGGCCGGGGACCACCCAGGTCAGGATCTCCTCGGGCGGCATGGACCAGCTCATCCCTTCCTCGCCGGACATCCCCCCTCCCCTTTCGGACTGTTCCGACCAACTGAACAGCGGCGCAAACGACATGGCTATGGTGGTGAAGAAAAGCGTTACCATGAACGCGGCCAGGAGGACGTCCTTCCTGAACGCCCCGGCATAGCCGCCCCGCTCCTTCAGGAATCTCCAGGCGACATGGAAGAGCCAGTACCCCCCTACCGCCAGGCAACTGTAAAAGGATATCTGCCAGTGCATGTTGAAAAACTGGATGCCGAGCAGGCAGGCGGTCATGGCGTAATGGAACGGCCTGCCGCTCCGCAGGGATTTCTCCAGAAAAAGGAATATCCAGGGAAACCAGGCGATGGTCTCGATCTTCTGGATGTGGCCCGCGTTGATCAGGGAGGAGTTTTCGGTGCAGAGGGCAAAGAGAAGCCCGGCGGCAAAGGAGCCGAAGCGGCCGATGCCGATCAGCCGGCAGTAAAAGAACGTACCAATCCCGCCCCAGAGGAGGGAGAGGACCGCCAGCCAGGCGATGCTTGACGGAAAGGGAAAAAAGTGCTGGATCAGAAAGCGGTGCGCGAGGAGGCCGATGGCGTTCCACCCCCCTTCCAGGGTGCGGCCGCCGTCGTTGAGCGGCTCCCAGGAGGCCCGGAACAGATCGGGAATCGAACGCAGATACTGGATCAGGGTCTGTTCGTGGGCTGCCTTCGCACCCCAGAAGAACTGGGTGATTACGTCCGAGGCCCTGATGATCTGATCGGTAAAGAGGATCCTCTGGAAAAAGAGTATGGTGACGAGTCCCATCAGGACCAGCCAGAACCAGTCCTTCCGGAGCATGGATTCCGTTTCCCTTTTCACTGCCGCTCCTTCTGCCTGTTATTGCGCGGCGCCGCAGCCAGCACGTCGCGGTAGATCTCTTCCAGCCGCTCCATCATGCCGTTGACGGTGAACCGCGTCATGAACTCCCTTCCCCTGCGCACGAGCCGTTCCGACAGTTCCCTGTCGGTCAGACATTGGACAATCCGGTCCGCCAGCAGCTCCGTATCGCCCAGGGAAAAGAGAAACCCGGTTTCGTTGTCGGAGACCAGCTCGGGATGCCCCCCCACCCGCGACAGGATCGGCGGGACCCCCGCCATGGTCGCCTCGGCAACCACGATGGGCGTGGCCTCGATCTCCGACGGAAGCACCATCACCTTGCTGCGCGAATAGGTGCGGTACACCTCGCCACGGGGCATGCCGTAGCGGAACTCCACCGGCAGCCCCCTGGCCAGAAAGCGCGCCAGGGCCTTGGCATACCAGTAGTCCCGGCCGATGACCAGAAGCCTCGCATCCGGCACCTTTTCCAGCACCCGCGGCATGGCCCGGAGCAGCCGGGGCAACCCCTTGCGGAAGAAATCGCCGCCCACGAACAGGATCAGGTTTTCCCGCTCCGGCCATGGTCTCGTGTCGATGCCCGCATAGTCGAGACCGAAATAGAAACTGAGGTACTTGCGGGGATGCCGATACAGGTCGTAGAGGAATTTTCCGTGCAGCACGATGCCGTCAATCCGCTTGAAAAGAAAGTGATACTTGATCCTGCGGTATTTCTGCGCCAAAAAACGTAACGGAAAATCGAGGCAGAAGAAGTGGTGGTAACGAATCCAGTAGTAGTCGTGGGCGTCCACAACCAGGGGGCAGCGGAGCCTCCGCGCCACGGAGAAGGTCAGATGCTTGAGATCGGTGCAGTGAGCCAGGTCCCATTGTCGTTCCGGGTCCGAGGGACCTTGATACACCGACACATCGTGGCGCCGGGAAAGCTCCCGCGCCAGGTTTGCGTCATAGGTCCCGGCTCCGGTCAGGGATTCACCCCGCTTGCCGATAAGGAGTATCTTCATACGGTTTTTTCCGCGTTCATTGTGGTCTCACCCTGCCGGGACGCGGAACAGGGATAGCACCCGCTTCGCCAGCCGGTACGGCCGCGAGCCGGTGATCCCGTAGTACAGCCGCAGCAGGGGCCTTGCCTGTTCGATGAACAGGGCGGGGTGGTTGCGCATCAGTTGAAGGTGCATGTCGACCCGCCGAGCGGCATCCATGGAGGCATTCATTGACACCTCCTTTATCCGGTAGTGAAAGAGCACCTCGGGAATCCTGTATGCCGTCCTCCCCAGCTCGATGAGTGATAGCCAGAAGTCCCAGTCCTCGCAGCCGTGCCGCATGTTGGGGTTGTACCCTCCCACGGCCCGCCAGTCGGCCCTGCGGAAAAAACCCGAGGCAAAGATCAGGTTGCTGAACAACATCCTGCGGACGGAAAATTCGGGGGCGGCGACCATCCTCTCCGCAGCGCCGAACAGCCTGCCCAGGCAGTATACGATGCCCACGTCCGGGCTTCCCTCCAGCACTGCAACCGCCTTTTCCAGGTACAGGGGGCCGATCTTGTCATCGGCGTCAAGCGGAAGAATATATTCACCCAGGGCGGCGGTGATGCCGGCATTCCTGGCCGCGGCCAGCCCCTGGTTGACGGTGTGCAGGACCCAGGTTTTAGGCCTGCGGTAATTCGCCAGCAGCTCGATGGTGTGCGGGTCCGTCGAGCCGTCGTTGACTATGACTATCTCGAAATCCTCGTACGTCTGGTCCAGGACCGAATCGACTGCTTCATCGAGATATGCTCCCTGATTGTAGCAGGGTATGATGACGCTTACCTTGGCCATTACGATTATTTACCTTTTGTGCCGTCCTGAATCTGTGGCGGGTTCAGGGCCGAGAATGACTTCGCGGTAGGCCGTGCAGAAATGCGCCCCGCTGAAGTGCCGTACTGCATAGTCGAACGCGGCACGGGACAACTCCGCCAGTTCCCCCCGGTTCTCCGCCAGCCGGGCGATTGCGGCCACCAGTTGCTCCACGACCCGCTCCTCCGCTCCATCCTCCAGCAGCAGCCCGTTGTTTTCGTGCCGGACATGGAAAGGGATACCCCCCACCGCGGTGCAGACCGGCACCACCCCGTGGGCCATGGCCTCCATGACGACCAGGGGGAAGCCCTCACGGCTCGAGGTCAGCACAAACACGTCAGCGTCGCTATAGATCTTCTCCAGCTCGCCGGCATCTGACAGCTCTCCCCTGAACAGGCAGTTTTCCCGGTCATTCGGCTCGACTGCATCCCATGTATCGCCGACAAGTATGACCTGAACCGGCACACCCTTTACCTTGCACGACGAAGCGGCCCTGCCGACGAGATGCACGCGCTTTTCGGGAGCGCCTCTGCCGATAAAAACCACTTCAAGCCCGGCCGGGCTGTCTTTCTCAGGGTATTTTTCCGGTACCGGCACCTTGTTTCCGATGACGGCTATCCGGTCCAGGAGGTGCCCTTCGACACCGCATGCCCGATACTGGAGCGCAAGATCCTGTACGGTTTTTTCGGTTACGACCACGCGCTGATCAAGTTCGCCCACCACGGGCAGGCTGAATTCGTCGGATGCCCCGCCGAAGGCATGGAGCAGGTCCGTGCGCCGGACATGAGGCGCGAGGTACGGAATAAGCAAGTAATAAAAGAGGCTGTTGCTGCCGAATACGACCGCATTCTTGTGACGGTTGATATATCCGGCCATGATTCCCACGCTCAGCGGGTATCCGTATTTCAACAGGGGCCAGATGTTGAAAAGCCGCGACGCCTCCGGGAATAATGCCTTGAACTTGCCGTTGCGCGACTTCTTCGTAAAAAAGACCCACGGTTTTTCTTTGGCGAAGCAGTTCACGATGTCCGCATGGACCCTCTCCGCCCCTCCCACATGCATGAACGGGAAGAAAAAGAACAGGGAAGAACCGTTTACGAACGGCAACAGAAAGCCGAAGGGCTTCGCAATGGCCACCAGCAGGCGGACGGTGAGAGTCCGGTTCAAGTCGCAGACCACGGCGTCACTGTAACCGTCTCGGGCCAGCCGGAAAACCAGCCTGAGAAAACCTCTGCGCCGGGTGTTTAAGCAATCCTTGGATTCATTAGTAAAGCCGAAAACCATTCCGTCTTTTTATTCCTTGTCGGTAATCCTTACAATGCACATGCCGGTCACTTCTTTCCTGTGAATATAAAGTTTTTGACTACGCATGCGTCCGAATATTCTGGGTCAGTCCATAGGTTTTTTTCGCGACACGTCTTCGGAGGATCTTCGCCAGAACCCTTATCTTCGCTCCGCTGCCCACACCGGAAAACGTGAAATAGTAACGCAGCAGGTTTGGTAGCGCATTTCCCCTTTCCACACATGCCAGGGCCATTTTCTCCAGGATCAGGGCGTTGAATTCATCCCGCCGGTAAAGGCCGCTTTGTTCGTTGCGCCGGAAAAGTCTCGTGAGCCAACGCCCTACCTGATCCATGCCGTATCCGCGAAGGTCCGGGGCAAGACACCCCAGGGATCCGTGTATGTCCAGCTCTTCCTGCGTGGGCTCGATGCCGAGCCTGCGCAACTGCCAGACATAAATCTTTTTCGTACATTCGACGATGAGATCACGTCTTTTCTTGCTCATGCCGCCGCCGTGCTCGCGATAAAGGGTCAACACTTCCGGTATGGTCCAGGTCTTGCCCCGAAGGGCCAGTCGCGCGAACAGATCGTAATCCTCGGCGCAGGGGAACTCCTGACGGTACATTTCGTCCGCCAGGGCGTCGCCCCTGACCATGACCGCGGACTGGGCAAAGTAGTTGTCGAACAGAAGGATCGACGGAAACGATGCCGGGGATGCCTCGAACAGGGAAAACATCCCCGTCAATTCGCCCTGTTCATCGACAAGCGCTATCCGACTGCCGACCATGACGAAGTCCGGGCTGTCTTCCAGGAAACGTAACTGGGTTTCCAGTCTGCGCGGCAGGGATATGTCGTCACTATCAAGGAAGGCTACATATTTCCCCCGGGACTCGCGGATACCCCGGTTCCTCGTTTCAACCAATCCCCGATTGGATTCATTCCTCACCACCCGTATTCTCGGATCGCGGTATGCTTCGGCGATGTCTCCGCTGCCGTCCGTTGACCCGTCGTCCAGTACCAGCAGCTCGAAATCAGCGTGACTCTGCCGCAGGATACTTTCCACGGCTGCGGCAAGGTATCGCGCACCGTTGTAGACCGGCATGAGGACCGTAACCATGGTCGTCCGCGCGCGCCCTTTATCCATGGGTACGGGCTCCTTCTCCGAACGTCGGACGTGCACCGGGAGCTCTCACGCGTCAAGCCTCCTGTTGGCGAGTAGCACTGTCAGCAGATACAGAAACGAAGATGCGAGCACTGCCAGGGCAACGCCGTAAATATGCATGGACGACACCAGGCAGAGTGCCAGCAGCGTGAAGGACGCCGCCTGGACGGCCTTTGGTACGAAATAGACCCGGGGACGGTTGCAGTAGCACCCCTTGACGGTAAGGAGCTGGGCCAACTGAAACAAGACCTGGCCGGCCGCGCAGATCCAGAGCAGCTGATGGTAGCCGGCGAATTCCCGGTTGGTCAGCAGCCTGACCAGGGGCTCGCTGAACAGGAACAGGGGCAGGAGGACAAGGAGCGATAACGCGCCGGACACCGTTACCGTGAGCCGCAACGCTTTGGCGCTCTTCTCCGCCTGGGACGGGCTGCCCATGGCCCCGGCTTGTTCAAAGATGATCGGGACCATGAGCTGGTTAATCATGGCGAACAGTATGCCCACCGGTGACGAGGCTATCTGCAGGATGGCCGAATAGATGCCGACGCCCCGCTCTCCGGAGTGGAACTGGATGATCCAGCGGTCCGCATAGATGCTCACCGCGGCGAACCCGGCAAACACCATGAACGAGAACGCATAGGACGAAAACTCCCGGAATACCGTCGCTTCCTCCCCCGGGTCCGGCTTCCCGGCGGCCCAGTGTCCCCCTATCTCGGGATTGCGCAGCGCGTACCGCCACTGGGAAACCGTGACCAGGAGCGTACCGAGGAAGTACCCGAGGAGCGCCGATGTCCCGGTGGCGCCGAACAGGAACACGAACACGATGGCCAGCCCGATCCTCAGCCAGACGTCGGCGCCCTGGTGGAGCGCGACGATCCTGCGCTGGCGGATGGCGCTCTGCAACGAGACAAAGGAGGCGTTCACTCCCGACACCACACCGAATATCGTGGAGAGGAGCGCCACCATCGCCCATTCCGCCCCGGCAAGAAGCCAGGTAACCGCTCCGGCGACAACCACGACCACCAGGAAGGCGGCGGCGAACCTGCCATGGGTTTTTCTGAGCAGCGCGAAGTAAAGTCCCAACTGGCCGCGTTCACGGCAGACGGAGAAATACCGGATCACCACGTTGGCCACCGGGCTGTAGACCAGGAGGGTCAGGACCCCGCTTACGGTGATCCCCAGGGCCAGCTGGCCGTACCCCTCGGGACCCAGCAGGTTGGTGAGCGCCTTGATCCCGATGAACCCGCCGGTAAAGCCCAGAAACTGGCCGAACAGGATCCAGGCCATCTCGCCCTTGACGGTATGGAAGCGGTGAGCAAGGTTCGTGATCACGCGATCTCTGCCCTGAAGCCGGAACGGCTGCCCGCCAGGCTTTCGGTCACCGCGCGGGGCAGTGCTGCTGTCATGGTTCCTCCGAACGGCCCTCTTCCGCGGCAGAGAGGTCCTCCACGCGAAAAATGCTTTCCCGTGCGATTCCCAACCATACCAGATCCCCGGCCAGGCGCTCCCCCTTCTTGAGGGAGGTGACCACCACGCAGCCGTTCATTGCCGATACGCCCTCGGCAAGGGGCACCACCGCATTGCCGAAAAAGTCCTCACCCGCATGGTCGTCGTCCATCACCAGGGAGAGCCCCATCCCGGTCTCACGCAGGGAAAGGAAGGCGATCTCGGCCGTCTCGTCCACCCCGCAGAAAGCCACCCGGGATATCCCGCAGGCTTGCAGTCTTCTGAACAGTGAAAGGTAATCCCGGCGCGCCACCCGGTACAGGTTGGTAAGGTAACCGAGATGCCGGTACGCAAGGCGGCTCTTTTCCGCGATCCCCCGGGGAGTCAGCAGGTAGGCGTACCGGTTGCGCGGAAAGGCGGCGATGCGCACATACCCTTTCGCCACCAGGTGCTTCAGGTAGGAGTTGACCAGCCCAAGGGCGATGCCGAGCCTCCGCGCCAGCTCCCTCTGGGAAAGGGGCTGGTCGGTGTCGATCTCGTTCAGCAGAAGGAACGACCGGTAGGAGTCCGTGGTCTTTTCATCCACATCGTTCATTCGGTGAACATTACACCAGTACACTATTGATGGCAATGAGATTCTCCAGATGAATGTTCCGGGCTGTCTGGTTAATACAAAATAATGTGTAGCCATGTTTGATTGTTGCCACGGGAATGGTAAAAAAGATAATTAGCCTGTAAGACAATTGAAATCGACGGAGGAGGTGAGAAAAGGAACAAGATGTTATTTATAGGGCATTTTTTTGGTTATTCCGGCAAGACGATGCATGAACTGTAGCGTGTCATTGGAGGCAGCATTACAGAGCAGGAGGAAATCATGCGGAAACTTATCAGATGGACACTGTTGGTTGTCGCATTGGGGATGCTGGCGGCATGCGGGGACGATAACGACCAGACTTTGATAAGGCAACGGGTGCTGTTCGGGACAACTCTGGGGACGGATACCCTTGGCCCCAGCAACCTGGTCATGCTGAACCCCAACACGGGTGCTTTCATCAGGACCGTAGGTTCGGTGGGGTATTATGTAAACGGCCTCGAATACGACCAAACCACGGGGAAACTATACGGGACAACATCGACAAATGATCCGTTGTTTCCTGAAGGGCTAATCGAAATAAACGTACTCACCGGCGCGGGCACCCCCATCGGGACCGGTCTTGGACTAATCGCCGCATCCCTGACCTCCGATTCGACCGGCCAGTTGTACGGATGGTGGGAACCTTCCGAGGACAGTCTGGTCACCATCGACAAGGTAACCGGCGTTGCCACGCTGGTCGGGACTTCCGGCCTGGATACAGCAACGTTCGGTCTGGACTTTGACGCCGGCGACACCCTCTGGCTGGTAAATGATGACGGTTCTACATACACCATCGATACCGTCACCGGCGCAGCTACGGCATTCGGGGACATCGGCGTAACGGCCCATCACGGAAAGTTCCACCCCACCACCGGCCTTTACTGGGGCATCGACCTGGCGGGTGAAGCCGTGGCGACGCGCAACTTCATTATCGCCGACCTGATCACTTCCACCGTGATCGATACCGTTCCGACCGCAGATTACCTGCATGCCATCTCCTTCGGGTCCAGGTGGGTCCTGGTCTCCATGTAGAACAGAACGCAAACAGCCCGAACAGGAAAGGCCGGCAAACAGCCGGCCTTTCTCTTTTCAAGTATATGGGTGGCGGACGCCCGGGCAGACGTCCGCCGGTTGGAAACGCATCACAAAAGAATGGGAATGGAGGCGTTTCCTGGGAGAAACCCGGGTTGTCAGAACTTCCAGAACTCGTCGATCTCGGCGTCCGAGAAATCCCACACCGCGTTGTGGGGCGGAATCTCTTCCTCGAAAAACTCGGGAAGCCGGTCGTCCTTGTTGGTGAAACCCGCGGCAAGGTTGAATTCGTGCTCGGTCCTGAGGACGTACTTGCCGAATTCGACCACGCCGTTGGC
>JARKPN010000020.1 GCA_029975275.1 Geobacteraceae bacterium
GTGGCGTTGGTGTTGGATGATGGGCGGTCGATCGCTGAGGCGGCACGGAATATCGGCGTCCTCGAGAAGACGTTAGGGAAATGGGTGAAGAAAGAACGAGACTTGCGCGATGAGCAGCGTGACCCGGACGAGCCTTTGACACGATCGGAACGGGCCGAGCTCGAACAGCTCCGCGCGGATTACCAGAGGCTGCTGGACGAAAACGCTCATCTCCAGATGCAGGCCAGTTTCGCAAAAAAAGTGGCGACCTGGTTCGCGAAAGACCAGCAGTGAAGTTTGCTGCGATCGCGGACTGGGCTGATCAGGGTGTTTATCCGGTGGTGTTCATGTGTCGGGAACTCCAGGTGTCGACCTCGGGCTATTACAAGTGGCGGAGTCATCGGGTTTCGGCCAGGCACGACCAAGACGATCTGCTGATGGGATTGATTCGACATTTTTACGCCAGCAGCCCGGGCCGGCCTGGGGTCCGACGCATTCATGCCGAACTCGCTGCTGGCGGGCACCGGGTATCGCGCAAGCGGGTGTGGCGGCTGATGCGGGCGCTGGGTGTCCAGGGCCGTCATCCCGCGGCGTGGCGGCGAACCACGGTGGCTGGCGAGCATCCGGTGCCAGCCCCGGACCTGATCGGTCGAAGGTTCGAGGCGTCGGGGCCGAACGAGAAGTGGTGTGGTGATATCACGTATGTGAAGACGTGGAATGGTTGGGCTTATCTGGCGACGGTGATCGACCTGTATTCCAGGAAGGTGGTGGGCTGGGCTGTCGATGACCATATGCGTACCTCGTTGGTCACTGATGCTTTAGATATGGCTCGGGTTCATCGCCAGCCTCGGACACGCGTGATTTTTCATTCGGACCGTGGGACGCAGTATACGTCGACGGATTTTGCTAAGTACTGTCGGAAACACAAGATTCGTCGATCATTGGGCCGTACCGGGATTTGTTAAGATAACGCCGTCGCGGAATCGTTCTTCGCGACCTACAAGAAGGAACTCATCCATACCCGGCCTTGTCCAGATCTCAAGACTCTGAAGAAGTACACGTTTTCTTGGATTGAGGAATACTACAACCAGACTCGTCGCCATTCTACGCTCGGATACTTGACACCGCAAGAATATGAGCTATGCTACAGAAACATACTTGAACTCGCAGCCTAAACAGCTATCCACTTTATCGGGAACACTCCAGCGTGTCGGGCTGAGATGTGAAGGACTGTGTGGCGGGCGTGTCGGGCGAGGACTGCTGGGGTTTGGAAGAGGCGTAGTCGTAGGCGTTTGGGTTCCCATCGGCGGGCTTGGTGGTCGGGTAGTGCGAGGAGTCCGGTCCAG
>JARKPN010000153.1 GCA_029975275.1 Geobacteraceae bacterium
CACTTGAGTAGCAATGAGAGAACAATGTTTCGGAGTGGCGATGGAAATCAGGGAGTCGGACATACGGGTCGAGTTTTTTCGGGGTTCCGGCCCGGGCGGACAGCATCGCAACGTTACGGATTCCGCGGTAAGGATTCGTCACCTGCCGACCGGTATCGTGGTCCAGGCGAACGAGCGGCGCTCCCAGTCCATGAACCGTGAGCTTGCCATGGAACGGCTCAGGAAGGCCCTGGCCAGGCGGGAACGGGTGGTCAAGCAGAGGATTGCCACCTCCGTCCCGCACCGGGAGCGCGAAAAGAGGCTCAGTGAGAAACGGGCAAAGGCTGAGAGAAGAAAGCAGCGCACCGTGCGGAGCGACGACTGACATCCGCCCGGGTAGCCGGCACCTCTTCTCTTGACCTTCGTGGGGCACATGTTCTATTCTGATTAACTACGTCCGGACGGGGAGGTACCGGTCCGGAGCCGTGCCCTCGAAAGGGAGGAAACGCGGAGGCGGCATGCCGTCCGCGAGAGTGTCGCATGAAAAGACCTGCCTGGGATGAATATTTCATGGAGATTACCCGCCTGGTGGCCAGGCGCTCCACCTGCCTGCGGCGGCATGTCGGCGCGGTCATGGTGAAGGACAAGAACATCCTCGCGACCGGCTATAACGGCGCGCCGTCGGGTGTGGCCCACTGTCTGGACGTGGGCTGCCTGAGGGAGAGGATGGCCGTGCAGTCGGGCGAGCGGCACGAGCTCTGCCGCGGGCTGCACGCGGAGCAGAACGCCATCATCCAGGCCGCGAAACACGGAACCAACATCAACGGCGCAACTCTCTACTGTACCACCATGCCGTGCGCCATCTGCTCCAAAATGCTCATCAACGCCGGTATCTTGCGCATTGTCTATGAAGAGGGGTACCCCGACCCCCTTTCCGAGGAGATGATCGCAGAGGCAGGGATCGAGACGGTCAGGTTCGCGGGGACCGATACGGAAGCCAGGGGTGAACGATGAGATGTCCGTTCTGCCTCCATCCCAACAGCAAGGTGGTGGATTCCCGGCCCGACAAGGAGGGGTCGTCCATCAGGCGGCGGCGCGAGTGCGAGGTCTGCGGCAAAAGGTTCACCTCCCATGAGCGGGTGGAGGAAATCCTTCCCATGGTGCTCAAAAAGGACGGTCGCCGTGAACCCTTTGACCGGCTCAAACTGGTCGCCGGGATCAAGAAGGCCTGCGAGAAGCGTCCCGTCTCCGTCGAGGCCATCGAGCGGATGGTGGATCGGCTCGAAATCCGGCTGCAGGAGGGGGGAGAACGGGAGATCTCCACGGTCGCCATCGGCGAATGCGTCATGGCCGAACTGCACGAGATCGACGAGGTCGCCTATGTCCGTTTCGCCTCGGTCTATCGATCCTTCAAGGACATCAACGAGTTCATGTCCGAGCTGCAGGATCTGCTGAAAGGGACCAGGGGGTGAGGTGCCCCTTCTGGACGGGTTTGTGATTTTATAATGGGTGATGTCCGGATCAGAATGATGCGACGGGCACTCTCGCTCGCCAGAAAGGGGCTCGGGAAGACCTCCCCCAATCCGGCGGTCGGCTGCGTCCTGCTCAAGGACGGCGTGATCGTGGGTGAAGGGTGGCACCGGAAGGCGGGGACCCCCCATGCCGAGGTTCACGCCCTGGCCGCGGCCTCCGGGATGGCGCGCGGGGCCGACGTGTTCGTTACCCTGGAGCCGTGCTCCCATCACGGCAGGACCCCTCCCTGCGCCGATGCGCTGATCGCGGCGGGGGTTGCCAGGGTGTTCGTGGGGATGCAGGACCCCAATCCGCTGGTGAGCGGAAAAGGGATTGCCGCCCTCCGGTCGGCCGGGATCCACGTGGAGTGCGGAATACTGGAGAAGGAGTGCCGGCTCCTGAACGAGCCTTTCATCAAGCATACGACCACCGGCCTCCCCTTCGTTATCCTGAAGAGCGCCATGACCCTGGACGGCAGAACCGCCACTGCATCCGGGGACTCCAAGTGGATAACCTCCGAGATATCGAGGAGGTATGTTCACAGACTTCGAGCGACGGTTGATGCGGTCATGGTGGGCGTCGGCACGGTGGTCGCCGATGACCCGCAGCTGACCTGCCGGATGGGGGTGCGCGGGAGGGACCCGCTGCGGGTCATCGTGGACAGCAGGCTCCGGACCCCGCCGGATGCGGCGCTCTTCTCCCTGGACTCCCCCGCCAAAACGCTCTTTGCCACGATAGACAGTGATTCGCCGGCAGCGGCGGAATTCGAAGCCCGGGGGGCGGAAATCCTCCGCTGTCGTGAGGAAGAGGGGAGGGTGGACCTGTCGGACCTCCTGGCCGGGCTCGGCAGCCGCGGGATCCAGTCCGTTCTCCTGGAAGGGGGGAGGGAACTGGCCGGTGCGGCCCTGCACAAGGGGCTCATCGACAAGTTCCTGCTCTTTTTCGCGCCGAAACTGCTGGGCGGCGCCGACGGTTGCGGACTCTTCGCCGGCTCCGGTCCGGAACGGATGGCAGATGCCCATCCACTCAGGGACCTGGTGGTAAGGCGATTCGGCCAGGACATACTCGTGGAAGGGTACCCGGAAAGAACATGTTTACCGGACTGATTGAAGATGTCGGCAAGGTGGCGGCCATCGGCCGGATCGGCGACGGGGCGCGGCTTCAGGTCTCGACCGGTCTGTTGCTGGACGAGATTCGTCTGGGAGACTCGGTGGCGGTCAACGGGGTCTGTCTGACCGTTGTGAAAAAGTCCGCCGGGACCCTGTTCTTCGACGTTTCCCCCGAATCCATGGATCGGACCACCTTCAAGCTGCTCAGACCCGGTTCCCCCGTCAACCTGGAGCGGGCGCTCCGGGTCGGCGACCGGCTGGGCGGACACCTGGTCAGCGGCCACGTGGACTGCGTGGCGCTGGTGCGCGATCGCCGGGAGGTCTCGGGCAACCACCTCTTCTCGTTCCAGCTGCCCGCGCACCATGCCCGTTCCCTGATAGAAAAGGGTTCGGTGGCCGTCGACGGCATCAGCCTTACGGTCAACACGGTCAGTGACGACGGCTTTTCGGTGAACATCATTCCCCATACCGCGGAATGCACCACGCTCCGCCATCGCAAGGCCGGCGACGAGGTGAATATCGAAACCGACGTGATCGGGAAATACGTCGAACGTCTCCTTTCCGGCCGGAAAGAGCCGGGGAAAGAAGGCGTATCTCTGGAACTGCTTGCGAAAAGCGGCTTTTTGTGAGATACAATACCGTTTGGTTTTTTCGTAACATGAGGAGATCGCGCGATAATATGCCGACAGCAACCATAGAAGCAGCCATAGAGGACATCAGGCAGGGCAGGATGGTCATCCTGGTGGACGACGAGGACCGGGAGAACGAGGGCGACCTGACCATGGCGGCCGAGATGATCACCCCGGAGGCGGTCAATTTCATGGCCAGGTTCGGCCGCGGGCTCATCTGCCTCACCCTGACCGAGGAGACGTGCGACCGGTTACGGCTCCCCCCGATGGTGGACGTCAACACCTCGCCGTTCAGCACCGCCTTTACCGTTTCCATCGAGGCCAAGAAGGGGGTCACCACCGGGATCTCGGCCGCGGACCGCGCCCATACCATCCTGACAGCGGTCAACGACGACTCCGTACCCGAAGACCTCTCCCGGCCAGGCCACATATTTCCGCTGCGTGCCCGAAACGGCGGGGTGCTGGTCCGCACCGGCCAGACCGAAGGCTCGGTGGACCTTGCTCGGCTGGCCGGGCTAAAGCCCGCCGGGGTCATCTGCGAGATCATGAACGACGACGGCACCATGGCACGGATGCCCCAACTGAAAAAGTTCGCCAAGGAGCACGGGTTGAAGATCTGCACCATCGCCGACCTGGTTGCCTACCGGATGAGGAACGAATCGCTGGTCAAGGAGGCCGCCGAGGCGCAGCTGCCCACAAAATTCGGCGATTTCAGGGCCATCGTGTTCGATAACGCGGTAGACCGGATGGAGCATCTCGCCCTGGTGAAGGGCGAAATAAAAAAGGACGAGCCTGTCCTGGTCCGGGTCCACTCCGAGTGCCTCACCGGCGACGTGTTCGGCAGCTGCCGCTGCGACTGCGGCGACCAGCTCCAGCACGCCATGGAGATGATCGACTCGGAGGGGAAGGGGATCATACTGTATATGCGCCAGGAGGGCCGGGGAATCGGCCTGACCAACAAGCTCCGGGCCTATGCCCTCCAGGACCAGGGTAAGGACACGGTGGAGGCCAACATCGAGCTTGGATTCAAGGCCGACCTGAGGGATTACGGGATCGGGGCCCAGATCCTGGTGCGCCTGGGCGCCAAGAAGATCCGGCTGATCACCAACAACCCCAAGAAGATGGTCGGGCTCGAAGGATACGGTATCGACATCGTGGAACGGGTGCCCATCGAGATCGAGGCAACCGTATGCAACATGAGGTATCTCCAGACCAAGCGGGATAAGATGGGGCATCTGCTGGAAAATATCTGAGCTCGGTCGTTCAGGTAACCATCGGAGATACCTTTTCATACCACTTTGACCAGGAGCATTTATGCCGAAATACATTGAAGGAAATCTGGACGCGGGGGGGGCATCGTTCGGAATACTCGTCAGCCGCTTCAACAGTTTCATCAGCGAGCGGCTCCTTGAAGGCGCGCTTGACGGCCTGACCCGTCACGGCGCCAGGGACGAGAACATCGTGGTCGCCCGGGTGCCAGGCGCATTCGAGATACCGCTCGCCGCCAAGAAAATGGCCGAAAGCGGCAGGTTCAGCGCCGTTATCTGCCTCGGAGCCGTGATCCGTGGCGCAACCCCCCATTTCGATTACGTGGCCGCGGAGGTATCCAAAGGGGTCGCCCATGTCTCCCTCGACAGCGGGGTTCCGGTGATATTCGGGGTGCTGACCACCGACAGCATCGAGCAGGCCATCGAGCGGGCCGGCACCAAGGCGGGGAACAAGGGATTCGATGCCGCCATGACCGCCATCGAGACCGTCAATCTGCTCAAGGGGTTGGAATAGCGTGGGAACCAGGCGGCAGGGGAGGGAGATGGCGCTGCAGATGCTTTATGCGCTGGACCTGAATCCCGCTGAAGAGCATCCATCGATCCCGGGAGAGACGGAAGGCGCCCGGGTTCCGTTCGATTCCCTGGAGTTTGCCGAGGAAATCATCCGGGGGGTCAAGGAGCACCGGGCCGAGATTGACCGGCTCATCTCGGAAAAATCGGAGCACTGGTCCATCTCAAGAATGGCCAGGGTCGATCTGGGCATCCTGCGCATGGCGATCTTCGAGCTTCTCTTTCGGGCCGATATCCCCAGGAATGTGACCATCAACGAGGCCATCGAGGTGGCCAAGAAATTCGGCAGCGAAGACTCTCCCGCCTTTATCAACGGCATACTCGATGAAGTTGCCGCCGGGTTGCAGGCCAAGGAGTGACCGGCCGGTAGCCCCTGATCTGGTGTATAAGCTCCATTAATAGTGAGGTGTTATGAAAGAGATAGGAGTGGGACTTCTGGGGTTCGGTACCATCGGCACCGGTGTCGTGAAACTGCTGGGCCGGAATGCGGCCCTGATCGAGGAAAAGCTCGGTGTCGGTCTCAGGCTGAAAAAGATAGCGGACCTCGACATCACCACCGATCGGGGTGTCACCGTCGGGCCGGGGGTGCTCACCCGGAACGCCGAGGAGGTCATCTCGGATCCGGGCATATCCGTGGTCATCGAGCTGATCGGCGGCTACAAGATCGCCAGGGAACTCATCCTCAAGGCCATTGAAAACGGCAAGCATATCGTCACCGCCAACAAGGCCCTTCTGGCCGTGCACGGCGAGGAAATCTACGCGGCCGCGGCCCGCAAGGGCGTGGAAGTAAGGTACGAGGCGGCGGTGGGTGGCGGGATCCCGGTGCTGTCCGCCATCAAGGGGAATATGGCCGCCAACCATTTCGGCACGGTCCTCGGCATCCTGAACGGCACCTGCAACTACATCCTGACCAAGATGACCCGGGAGGGAGCGGATTTCTCGGCCGTGCTGAAGACCGCCCAGGAGCTCGGTTACGCCGAGGCGGACCCCACCTTCGATGTCGAGGGTGTGGACACCGCCCACAAGCTGGCGATCCTGGTGACCCTCTGCTTCGGCACAAGGGTGGCGTTCGATAACATCTATACCGAGGGAATCAGTGCCATCTCCGCCATGGACATCAATTATGCCAAGGAGTTCGGCTTCAAGATCAAGCTGCTGGCCATCGGCAAGCTCGACGGCGACCGGGTCGAGGCCCGGGTGCATCCCACCATGATACCCCTGGATTATCCGATGGCGGACGTGGACGGCGTGTTTAACGCCATCAGGCTGACCGGTGATTTCGTCGATACCGTTATGTTCTACGGCAGGGGGGCCGGGATGGATCCCACGGCCAGCGCCATCGTCGGAGACGTCATGGCAATCGCCCGCAACCTCATGGTCGGGGTCGGCAGGAGGAGCGCTCCCCTGGGCTACCTGGACCACAAGCTGAAAAACCTTGATATAAAGCCCATCGGCGAGATCGTGAGCAAGTACTATCTCCGTTTCAGTGCGCTCGACAAGCCGGGCGTGCTGGCGCGGATAGCCGGCGCTCTGGGGAAAAACGACATCAGCATCGAGTCCATGATCCAGAGCGCCAGGATGGCCGGCGAAACGGTGCCCATCGTCATCATGACCCATGAGGCGAGGGAAAGCAACATACGCCGGGCGCTCGACGAGATCGATTCATGTGATTTCATAACGGAACACAGCAAGTTGATCAGAATCGAGGATGCGCTTCAGTAGCCGGGTACGGTCTGCAGGCGTATCGTCAGTCATGCAAAGGGCCATGAGGGGAAAGATATCCCATGGCCCTTTCTCCCCGGTGGAATCAGGTTGCGGTTGCGTTCTGGAGCCGGAAGGGAGTTTTGTTTTTTCAACAGCCTGTAAGACCTGGAATCGGAGGTGTATTTATGTCAAGCCTGTCCTCACGTCTTCTGGTCCTGATAACCGCGGTCGCGCTCTTTCTGCTGTCCGGCTGTCCCAAGGCGGTTCCCCCTGCGGCGCCGGAAAGGCCTCCCAAGGTCGCCGTCGTGCTCGGGGCCGGGGCGGCCAAGGGCTTCGCCCACGTCGGTGTTCTGAAGATACTGGAATCCAACCGGATCCCCGTCAACATGATAGTGGGCACCAGCGCCGGCAGCTTCGTCGGCAGCCTGTATGCCTACGGCTTCAACGCCTTCCAGCTGCAGAAGATTTCCTTTGATATCCAGCAGGGGGACTTGGCAGATTTCACCATCCCGGACAACGGCTTCATAAAGGGAGAGAAGCTGGAAGCGTATGTCAACCGCATGCTCCGCAACACTCCCATGGAAAAGCTGCGCATCCCGTTTTACGCCGTGGCTACCGACATCCAGGCCGGCAGGGAGATGGTGTTCGGCAGCGGAAACACCGGCTCCGCGGTGAGGGCAAGCTGCTCCATTCCCGGGGTGTTCACGCCGGCCGTGATCGGCGGGAGAATGTACGTGGACGGCGGCGTGGTCAGTCCGGTGGCCGTGGACGCCGCTCGACGCCTGGGTGCCGAGGTGGTGATCGCGGTCGACATCTCCGGTGACGGGGAGGCGCCGAGACCCCAGGGGACTCTGGCCACCATCATGCAATCCATCGGCATCATGCACGAGCGGATCGCTGTCCAGCAGCTGCAGCGGGCCGATGTGGTGATCAAGCCCAGGGTGGGGTCAATTGGGTCCGCGGATTTCTCGAAGCGGCACGAGGGGGTGCTCGAAGGGGAGCGGGCCGCTCTGGAGGCGCTCCCCGCCATCAGGGCCGCCATTGCACGGCCCGGCGCGGCCAAATAGCGGATGGCGACTCTTTACCGGCCGTGTTGCAGGGACTATACATTTAAGAGGGAATTGTGCCAACCATATGGAACATCTCAAGATTCAGGCGCCTGCCAAGGTAAACTACAGACTGGACGTGCTCAGGAAACGGCCGGACAATTATCATGACCTCCGCATGGTAATGCAGCGTATTGCACTCTGTGACGAGATAGGGATATCCCTCTCGAAGACCCCGGGTATCCGGGTCTCGTGTGGGAAAGACGGTGTCCCGGACGGCCCGGGGAACATCGCCTGGAAGGCTGCGGACGCACTGCTTGCCGGGTCCGGGGCGGAAACGGGGGTTGACATCGTCGTCACCAAGCACATCCCGGTGGCGGCCGGACTCGGTGGCGGGAGCAGCGATGCCGCATCGGTGCTGATGGGGCTCAACGAGCTTCTCCGCCTCGGACTCTCCGACCAGGAGCTCATGTCCATGGGGGTGAAGCTGGGGGCGGATGTCCCGTTCTTTATCTTCAAGAAGACCGCCATTGCGGAGGGGATAGGCGAAAAACTGACCGAGGTGGAAGGCCTGCCGCCCGTCTGGATGGTCCTGGTCAATCCAAATATCCATGTTTCAACCGCGTGGGTTTATCAAAATTTGCAATTGACAAACAAGAGGGATGCCGATAAACTGCCAAAGTTTTGCAACAGGATAGAGGATATTTGTAATCTCCTGTCCAATGATCTCGAGCCGGTCACCATCGGGCGCTTTCCCGTTATCGGGGAAATCAAGCGGATGCTGCTGGAGAACGGCGCACGGGGAGTTCTCATGTCCGGCAGCGGCCCAACCGTTTTCGCGGTTTTCGAGACCGAGCGGGAAGCGAGTCAGTGCTGCTCTCTGATAGCCGGGAATACCACCTGGTTCAGCACGGTTACACACACGATCTGAAGACGGCTCCGATTGGGGCGTCGCCAAGCGGTAAGGCACCGGATTTTGATTCCGGCATACCCAGGTTCGAATCCTGGCGCCCCAGCCATTACCCCGCCGGCAACGGCGACATGACTTTTTTGAGGCAGTGATGGAAGATAAGATAAGGGTATTTTGCGGCAATTCCAACCCGGCCCTTGCGGTCAATATCTGTGAAAAACTCGGTGTTCACCTGGGTCAGGCAAAGGTGAAGACCTTTTCCGACGGCGAGATTCGCGTTGAAATAGGGGAAAACGTTCGCGGGAGAGACGTCTATATCGTTCAGTCCACCTGCTCTCCCACCAACAACAATCTCATGGAGCTGCTCATCATGATGGACGCCCTCAAGCGTGCGTCGGCGGCCAGGATTACCACGGTGATCCCCTATTACGGCTATGCGCGCCAGGACAGGAAGGTGGCCCCCCGTTCGCCGATCACCTCGAAGCTGGTCGCCGACCTCCTCACCACGGCCGGCGCTGACAGGGTGGTGACCGTGGACCTCCATGCCGGGCAGATCCAGGGATTCTTCGACATCCCGGTGGACAACCTCTATGCAGCGGCCGTGATACTCGATTATCTGCGCAAGCATCTGGTCAACGACACCACGGTCATCGTCTCTCCCGACGCCGGGGGGACCGAGAGGGCCAGGGCGTTCGCCAAGAGATTGAGCTCAAGCTTGGCAATAATCGACAAGCGGAGGTCCGGCCCGAACATCTCAGAGGTCATGAATCTTATCGGCGATGTCCACGGCAAGGTGGCGATCATCGTCGACGATATGGTCGATACGGCCGGTACCCTTACCCAGGCTGCCAAGGCGTTGCGCGAGCACGGTGCGACCGCCATCTATGCCTGCGCTACACATGGCGTGCTTTCAGGCCCTGCCCTCGAGCGGATTGAGGCGTCGGAGATCCAGGAAATGGTCATAACCGACACCATCCCGGTGTCCGACGACGCGGCCCGGTCACGCAAGATCAAGGTGCTCTCCGTCGCAGGGCTCCTGGCCGAGGCCATCAGGAGGATCCACTGCAACGAGTCTGTCAGCTCGCTTTTCGTGTAGCAGCCCCGCTGATGTAAACTGATTGTTTGCAACGATTACACAGAACTGGAGGTTTTATGGAACAGAGAGTTCTCGCCATAGAAGTCAGAGACAAGGTCGGAAAAGGCGTTTCGCGGAGACTCAGGACCAGCGGACGGATTCCGGCCGTGGTGTACGGCAAGGGAATCGAGCCTGTGCCCGTTTCCGTGGACAAACGGGAACTTTCGGCCGTCATCGCCGGGGAAGGCGGCATCAACCACCTGATAACCCTGAAGGGTGGAGGTTCGCTTGACGGGAAAACCGTCATAGTGGCCGACCTTGTCCGTAATGCCCTCAAGGGGGAGGCGGTTCATGTTGACCTCCACAAAATCAATATGGAAGAAAAGGTCAAGGTCAAGGTGTCGGTAAGCCTCACAGGGAGCGCCAAAGGCGTCAAAGAAGGCGGGTTGCTCGATCTGGTCATGCATGCTATTGAAATCGAATGTCTGCCGGCGCAGATACCCGAACATATCGAGGTTGACATAACCGACCTCGCCATCGGCGGTTCCCTCCATATAGCGGACGTCCAATTCCCGGCCGGTTTCAGGGTGCTTGAGGATCAGAAAGCGGCCATCGTCAACATCCTCGGCAGGGCGGCGGAGGCCGAGAAAGTCGAGGAAGAAGAGGCGGAGTAGCGCACTCCGACCCCTGGCGGAGTCCGGCGCATGGCGGTAAAACTTATTGCAGGACTTGGAAATCCCGGAACCCGATACCAATGGACCCGCCACAATGCGGGTTTCATGGTTTTGGACAGGCTGTCCAGTATTGCCGGGATACCGATTGCGAAAAAAGGGTTTTCAGGGTTATGCGGAGAGGGGTGGTGGCAGGGAGAGCGACTGCTGCTCCTGAAGCCTTTTACCTACATGAACCTGTCGGGACGTTCGGTTGCCGAGGCGCTCCGTTTCCATAAGTTGTCCCCGGATGATGTGCTTGTCATTCATGACGACCTGGACATTCCTTTCGGTCGGGTGAAGCTTAAAAAGGGGGGCGGACACGGTGGGCACAACGGGTTGAGATCGCTGCTGGCCGAGCTCGGCAGCGTCGACTTCATCCGTGTCCGGGTCGGAATAGACCGGCCGGCCAGGGGAGACGTGGTCGATTATGTCCTGACATCCTTCAGCGCGGAGGAGGCGGGTCGTCTGCCGTTTCTGCTTGACGGAGTCGTTGACGCCATAGGGTCCCTTCTCTCCGACGGGTTGGAGAAGACCATGAGTCTCTTCAATAACCGTGACCTGACGGCACCTTAGATAGTTTCTGTCCGGAAAGGGTGCTTTTTCGCCCTGGCGGTGTCAATCTGCGGGCTTGCTTGTGCGACATACTATTAGTATGCCTCCGTGCAACCCCTTGATTTTGCCAGCCTTCGCTGTCAACTTTTCGGGGAAAAGTTTCTTGCCAGGACAAAAAATCCCCGCTTTCCGAATCAGAAACCAATAAGTTTTTATCTGGAGTTTCCGGACGAAAACTAGATATCCTCGAATTTTGGTCGTACGGACCTGTTAGTCCAGTTGAAGGGGCGATTTATCAAGTTTGTTGATCGGCATAAAGCCGTTCTCCTTGCTCCGGGTCGGTCCGGGGCTCAATAAACCGTGAGGAGGAAAATCAGATGAGGAAGTATGAGACGATCTATATCGTCCAGCCGGACCTTGGTGAGGAAGACATCAAGGCCCTGTCGGAAAAGGTGCAGGAAGTCATCACCGGCATGAAAGGTGATTGCAGGAGGCTTGAAGACTGGGGATCCAGGAAGCTCGCCTATCCGGTAAAGAAGCAGACCCGCGGACGCTATTTCTATCTGAACTTCGAGGGTGACCCGGCCTTGATAGCCGAACTCGAGAGGCGCCTTCGTCTCGATGACAGGGTCCTCAGGTATCAGAGCGTAAAACTGGACAAAGAGCTTCAGGCTCCTGCTCCGGTCGTGGAAAAGCCCGTCGCTGAGGAAGCGGCTGCGGAACCGGCGGCGGAAACAGCGACTGCCGGATCGGCTGAATAAATTTACGGGAGGCTTAAAGATATGAGCGATGAAAGAACCCCCTCAAGGGGCAACGGACCACGCAAGAAAAGAACGTTTCAGCGCAGGAAAGTCTGCCGGTTCTGCGCGGACAAGCAGATAACGATAGATTACAAGGATCCCCGCACGCTCCGCTCCTTCATCAGCGAACGGGGCAAGATCGTTCCCAGGAGAATTTCCGGCAACTGCGCGAAACATCAGAGGGAAATCACCGAGGCTATCAAGAGGGCAAGGAACATTGCCCTGCTGCCGATAGCCGCCGGCCACGTGATGCCCTGATCGGTGTTGAATTTGGTGCAGACCCTGGGTAAAGGGGTGCCGGCTGCCGTCCTGAAGGGAAGCACGCTGACCGTTGCGCTGGTTTTCCTTCAGACCGTTCTTCCGGTTATAGGACTGCCTGCAGGGGTTCTGGCCCCTTTCCCCTGTATTTTCTATTCATTGAAATTCGGCCGAAAGGCCGGGTATGCCATTGTGATAATCGTGGTGGCTACCTTGGCGGCCGTGGATCGGTCCGCCCTGCTCCTGTACCTGCTCCAGAGCGTTGCCTGTTCCCTGTTGCTGCCCGAACTCCTTCTGAGGGGAAAGGGGGCTTACAGGGCTACAGTGTATTCGGTCGCTGCAAACGCTCTGATCCTCCTGCTCTACGTGGTTATGCTGGGCCATCTGCAATCCGTCGGTATCGACGGACAGATACGCGCCATAGCGCACGACGCCATGAAGCAGGTCAGCGAGGCCTATCGTCAAAGCGGCATGTCAGGCACTGATTTGACGGGGCTCGAAACCGTCCTTGCCCGGACGGAAGACGTGTTGATCATGATCTATCCGGCCTTGCTCCTCATCTTCCTCGTGATCTGCGCCGGATGCAATCTGTTGCTGTTGCAAAGGGTGGCAGGCTCCATGGGAACGGGGCCGGCACTCGGCCGGTTCTCCTGCTTCCGAAACCCGGATGCGCTGGTGTGGTTGCTGATCGTTCCGGGTTTCGCCTTGTTGACGGATGTTGCCGTCGTTGACAGGGTTGCCATGAATATTGTGGCGATTGTGTCTTTTCTGTATCTCATCCAGGGTATCGCAGTGGTAACCTGGTTTACCCGGAAGCATTCGCTCCCGCGTTTTTTGATGGTGCTTTTATTCGTGATGCTGTTGATCCAGCCGGTGTTTGCCGTTCTGCTTGCGGCAGTCGGCTTGATTGACCTGTGGGCCGATTTTCGCGCCCCTAAAAAACAATAAACCTGTAGATCAGGCTAGGAAGGAGAGGAAATGAAAGTAATCCTGAAGGAGAATATCGATACTCTCGGCAATATCGGCGACATTGTCAAGGTTGCGCCCGGCTATGCCCGCAACTACCTCATCCCCAAGGGGTATGCGGTGGAAGCCACTACCAGGAACGCCAAGGAGCTTGAGCACACCAAGCGTCAGATGGAGTACAAAAAGAACAAGGTCCGCGAATTTGCCAAGCACCTTGCCGAAAAGATTGAAGCTTCCCCCGTCACCCTCCGGCATCATGCGGGCGAGGGCGACAAGCTGTTCGGTTCCGTGACGAACATGGAACTGGCCGAGTCTCTGAAGCAGAATGGCCTTGATATCGACCGGAAAAAGATCCTTCTTGCCGAGCCCATAAAGCATCTGGGCGAGTACGACGTCCCGGTCAAGCTTCATCCCGAGGTCACCGCCACCCTCAAGGTCGTTGTGGCAAAGGCCGAATAGGCAGGAGCAGCAAGAAAACAGCATATCTGGAACAAAGGCGAGGCGGATACATCCGCCTCGCCTTTGTCTTGCTTGACAAACAGCAAAGCCACCCCCCGGAATGCCGGATGAGGTGGCTTTGCTGTAGCGCTTGAGCCGATACGTAACACCGGGAGAACCCGGTCTGCTACATTCTATCTATCGGCCTTGTCAACATAAGTAACACACTCAATCTGTGCCTCGATACGGCGGTTCTTCTGGCGCCCGGCGGCCGTCTTGTTGGTATCTATCGGCTTGGTATAGCCGTAGCCTTTGGAAGAGAGTCGCTCGGGAGCTATGCCGAATTTCTCGATCAGATAGTTTCTGACGGCGTCGGCCCGGCGTTCCGACAGTTTGATGTTGTACTCGTAACTGCCCCTGTTGTCGGTATGTCCTTCGATGACGGCAGTAGTCTCGGGGTACTTCTTCATGAAGTCGGCAACCTTACCGATGACATTGTGGTACTTCGGTTTAATGTCAGCTTTGTTGACATCGAACTCGATCTTCAGGGTGATACATATCCTTTCGGGTACGGGTGCTGGTTTGGGCGCCGGAGCGGGCGGCGGGGCGATGACTGCCGGAGCGGGCGCAGCCACCGGGGGCGGTTCGCAGGCTTCCGCTTCTTTGGCCAGCCTTCTGGCTTCAGCCATCAACCTGGCCGACTCGACGTTGTTGCAGGCCCAGTAGACTTCAGCGCCCTGCTTAGCAAGCTCCTTGGCTTTGGCGATCTTCTCAGGGCAATACTTCGCTCCCGCAGACTGCTCTCCCTGTGCGATGGCCGCTTCGGTCTGGCCGAAGTCGTCAGGAACATGCTCGGCCCTGTCCTTCACACCGAAATGGTACGTGGTGCAGGACGTTGCCAGAAAAAGGAACATGCTAACCGGAACTGCCAAAAGTATTTGCCTTCTCATTGTCTTCCTCCTCTCAACCGAATGAAATTAAGGGGGAGTCAAGCAACTCTCGTCCCTTGCGAATCCCGCATTGATTTATGCACGCCAATCCTCAAAGCTGGTCTCCGTTCTCCTGGTTTCTAAATCCGGCCCGAAGGCCGGCGGCAGCCGTATCATCCGAGTTATTTACCGTGCAACCAAATGAAGTGGTTTTCGAACAATTTATTAATTGGACAAAGAATAACCGCGTTTTAATGTGTTGTCAAGGCACCTTGGTCATGTTTTATGCCAAAGCTCCAAATCCAAATATATTGACCAGGTTATTGATGAGGGGTATAGTATCCCACTCCGGCCAAACCCCGCAGTTAAGCAGGTAAATAGATGTCAGTCGTCAACATGCGAAAATTGCCACCCCAGAGTATCGAAGCCGAGATGTCCATCCTCGGTGGCATTCTGCTGGATAATGATGCCATCAACCGGGTGCTGGAAATTCTTCTTCCGGAGGATTTCTACCGGGAGCCTCACCGCAAGATCATGCGGGCCATGATCGAGCTTAACGAACATCGCGAGCCCTGCGACCTTATCACGCTCACGACCGTTCTCAAGAAAAGGGGGGAACTGGAAGAGGTGGGGGGCGGGGCCTACCTTGCCACCCTGGTCGACTATGTCCCGACCGCGGCGAACATCGCCTACTACAGCCGGATCGTCAAGGAAAAGGCCATCGCCCGCAACCTCATAACCGCGGCCACCGAGATCGTTACCGACGGCTATGATGAGCAGGCGGATATAGAAGAGCTGCTCGACAAGGCCCAGAAGACCATCTTCGACATCTCGGAAAACAAGATAAAGACCCCTTACCATCAGCTCAACACCATCCTCAAGGATTCCATCAAGTACATAGAGGAGCTTTTTGAAAAGAAGGAACATGTCACCGGGGTTCCGACCGGCTTCATCGATCTGGACCGGAAAACCGCGGGGTTCCAGCGCGGCGACCTGATTATCATCGCAGGCCGTCCCTCCATGGGTAAGACGGCCTTTGCCCTGAATATCGCCCAGTACGCCTCGGCCCATGCGGAACCCCGCCATTCTGTGGCGGTCTTCTCTCTGGAGATGAGCAAGGAGCAGCTGGTAACCCGTATGCTCTGTTCCGAGGCCCGGGTCGATGCCGGGCGTCTCCGCACCGGTCACCTGATCGACGGCGAATGGGAAAAGATAATGCATGGGGCGGAAAGGCTGTTCGATGCGAAGATATTCATCGACGACACTCCCGCAATATCCGTACTGGAAATGAGGGCCAAGGCACGCAGGCTGAAGGCGGAGCACGGCATAGGCATGATGGTCGTGGACTACCTGCAGCTGATGAGGGGGAGCGGCACCCCCGAATCCAGGCAGCAGGAGATCTCCGAGATCTCCCGTTCCCTGAAGGCGCTGGCCAAAGAGCTGGCTGTCCCGGTGGTTGCGCTGTCCCAACTGAACCGGGGATTGGAGAGTCGCACGGACAAGCGGCCCATGATGAGCGATCTCAGGGAGTCCGGGGCCATAGAGCAGGATGCGGACGTCATAATGTTCGTCTATCGGGACGAGGTATATAACAAGGACAACCCGGATGTGAAGGGGAAGGCCGAGATCATCATCGGCAAGCAGCGGAACGGCCCCATCGGTACCGTTGAGCTCACCTTCCTGGGTGAATACACCAGGTTCGAAAACTATTCCGTGCGCTCGGAGTTCTGACCCGGCGCAGCGGTGTTACGGCAATTCATCACAAGGGATATTCATGATTGACTCAACCGCGCGCATCAGCCCCACAGCCCGCATCGAGGGAGATGTGGAAATAGGTCCGAACGTCATCGTAGGCGACCATTCCGTCATCGGCTCAGGCACCAGGATCATGGCCAACGCCGTGATAGGCCCCTGGACGACGCTGGGGCAGGACAATATAATCCACTATGGCGCCATTATCGGCCATGATCCCCAGGATTTCGGTTATGGCGGCGAGGAGAGCCGGCTGGAGGTGGGCAACGGCAACTGTTTCAGGGAATACGTCACCATCCACCGGGGCAACCGGGAAGGGACCGCGACCGTTATCGGAGACAACAACTATTTCATGGTGCAATCACACGTGGCCCACAACTGTTCCATCGGCAACAACGTGATTCTGGCCGGGGGCGCCCTGCTGGCCGGTCATGTGACCATGGAAGACCGGGTCATCGTATCCGGCAACTGTGTGGTGCACCAGTTCTGCCGCATCGGCACCCTGTCCATGATGCGGGGGCTCTCACGCACATCCCGGGATGTCCCCCCCTTCTGCATCATGGATGAGACCCATACGGTCCGCACCATCAACCTGGTCGGTCTCAGGCGGAACGGTTTTGATTCCGGCCGGGTCAGGGCCATCAAGAACGCCTTCAAGGTCCTGTTCCGCGGCGGCCCCAACATGAGGGAGAACCTGGCAGCGGTCGAGGCCGAGCCGGAGGTTACCGAGGACGTGAGGTATCTGCTGGATTTTATCAAGAGTTCCAAGAGAGGGGTCTGCTTCGGCCGGAGTGTTTCGGGCGCCGAGTTCGACTGACGGAAAGGTGACATGCCAATGACGACCTATAATGCACTTCGAGATCTCCCGGGTCAGGCCGGCTACGGGAAGGGGGACGTGTTCGTTCTGTTCGGCGAGCTGTTCGGCAGGGGGTATGCGAACGGCCTGGTGGAAGAGGCCCGCAAGGCGGGAATGACCGTTATCGGCATTACCGTGGGGAGGCGTGACCCGGACGGCGCGTTGCGTCCCTTGAACGGGCAGGAGCTGGCTGACTCCGAGGCGTTCCTGGGGGGGAAGATTATCAATATCCCGCTTGAGGCAGGCTTCGATATGGACAGGACCGGCCCGGCCCCGTCCCCCGCCGATCAGCTCAAGGGGATCAAGTCCGACGGCTGGGAATCGGCCGAGCTGGACTGGGACGCTGTCGATCGCTCCAGAAAAGCGGGTGCCGCCAGGTTCGGGCACAACCTCGCCAAGGTAAGCGCGGAGCTCGACAGGATGATACCTGCCGGCGCCAACGTCCTCTTCTCCCACACCATGGCCGGCGGGATACCCCGTGCAAGGATTCTCATGCCGGTGATGAACCGGGTGTTCAAGGGGCAGGGGGAGCGTTACACCGCGTCGGAATTCTTCTGGAAGTCGGAGCTGGGAAGACTGTGCAGCCTCTGTTTCGACGAGGTGACGGCCGATACCTTCGGACATCTCATTGACGCCACCGGGCCGATCCGTGAGCGGATTGCCTCACAGGGGGGTAAGGTCGTCTACACCGCCTACGGATATCACGGCTGCGAGGTCCTTATCAACGGGGTCTATACCTGGCAGTCCTACACGCCCTACCTGCAGGGGTGGGCCAAGATGCGCCTTGAGGAAATAGCCGCCAGGGCATGGGAGAAGGGGGTCCGCGCCACTGTTTTCAACTGCCCCGAGATCCAGACCAATTCGAGTGCCCTGTTTCTCGGTGTGGAGATCTCCTTGTATCCGCTTCTCAACGCCATGGAGAAAGAGGGTGGCGGCCCCGCTGCCGACAGGATCAGAACGGCCTGCGGTTCATTGCTGAAGCATGGGGTAACCGTCGAGGAACTTCTGACAGCGGCGGAAGCATACCTCTCGGACCCCCTGCTGGAACCTTTCCGGGAGTTCGACTCCTGGCCCCATCACAACACCTCGGCCCAGGCCGCGTTCATGCTGAACAGCGCCAACGCCATGCTGGAGATGAACAGGGACCCGAAAGAGATTGTCTGCGCCGAGCTCTCTCGGGCGGTGTTCCGCGCCGTGGGCCGGCTGATGTTCCGTACCTCCTGGGCTGCCGCCGCGCCGGTCTACTGGCTCAACCATGACGTCGTAGCCCGTCAGTCGGTCTCGGCCGAATAACGCGGAGCACTGGCGAGAGGTATGTCCAAGAAAATTCTCCTGGTTGACGACGCAGTCATGTTTCTGCAGATCCAGAAGGACTTCCTGAAGATGTCCACGCTGAGGATCGAGTGCGCGCGGGACGGTGAAGAGGCGTTGGGGATCACCCGGGAGTCGAGGCCCGACCTGGTAGTCATGGACCTGCACATGCCGGTGATGAACGGAGCCGACTGCTGCGCCGCCATCAAGGCGGATCCGGAGCTCCGTTCGATTCCGGTTGTCATGGCGACCAATTCGAGCAGTCGGGAGGATCACGAGCTCTGCCGAAGGGCCGGCTGCGACGAATTGCTGACCAAGCCCTTTGAAAGGGGGCCGTATCTGAATATGGTCCGCCGCTATATCCCCGAGCTGGATCGAAGGGAACCGCGGGTCCCCTGCACCGCAAAGGCACGGTTTCAGGCCTTCAGGGTCAGCATGACCGGGACGGTTATGGATATCAGCGTCCGCGGCATTTACCTGGCAACCGAGTTCCGCCTCGACGTGGGGACGGAGCTCGTCCTTGCCTTCGCACTTTCGGAGGGGGGCTCCGACCTGATCCAGGCCAAGGGGATGGTCCGATGGGCGAACCCGGAGGCCGGGAGGCGGAAGAGGAGTTACCCTCCTGGCGTCGGTATCGAGTTCACCGCCGTTACGGCGGAGTCACAGGCGATTCTGCGGCGCTACCTGGCCCGGCAGGGAGTGTGAACGGTTTCAGCGCACGAGTTTGGAAAGCTTTTTGAACTCGGGGGTCCCCGCCCTTTTCAAAAGCTGGAACAGGACCGTCTCCGCCGACGTGATCACGGCGCCGGCGGTTGCGGCCATCTCCAGGCCTGTTCGCCAGTTCTTCTTTTTCCTGCTCATGACCGCGTCACTCACCACGTGAACGTTGTGGCCCTTGCCCAGCAGGTCGAGCACTGTCTGCAGCACGCAGATATGGGCCTCCATGCCGCATACCACGACATTTCTTCTCCCGATCGCTTCAATCCTGGCCGCGACAGCATCATCGCCGCAGCAGCTGAAACTGGTTTTTTCGAGCGGGGGCTCCGGGATTTTCTCTCTGAGGACGGGGAGGGTCTCACCCAGCCCGGCGGGATACTGCTCCGTGGCAAGCACCGGAACGCCCAGCTCGTTGGCTGCATCGAGCAGCAGGGAAACATTGCCTTCCTGCATGGCAAGTATACCGGGGTCCATGGCCTTGCACAGCTTCTCCTGGAAATCGATAACCATGAGCAGCGTGGAAGGTGTGTCGATAAGGAATCTGTCTAAAGGTTTCATGACGCTTTCTCCCATTCTTCGTCCCATTGCCTGGGATCATCAATCCTTCTTTATTTCGATATCCAGTTCCTGGATCTTCTTCCGCAGGGTATTCCTGTTTATCCCCAGGATGTCGGCCGCCTTGACCTGGTTGCCCCTGGTCTTTTCCAGCACGAAACGGATCAGCGGCCGCTCCATCTGTTCCAGGACCATTCCGTACAGGTCTCCGGACTCCATCTTGTCCAGGTTGCCCAGACTCGACCTGAGCTTCATCTCTACCAGGGCCTCCAGTGAAAGCTCTTCGCTGCGGGCCGCCGGCCCGTTCTGAATCCTCAGCCCCGAAAAGTCGTCAACGGTCAGGAGCGGGTCCGATGAGAGGATGACGGCTCTTTTTATGGTGTTCTCGAGCTCCCTCACGTTACCCGGCCATGAATAGTCCGTCAGGAGCCGGATGGCGTCGCTCAGACACTGCTTCGGGGGGATCTCCATCTCGGAGCAGGTCTTTTTGAGGAAATAATCGACCAGCAGCGGGATATCCTCCTTCCGTTCCCTGAGAGGGACCAGGTGGATCGGGACAACGTTCAGACGGTAGAACAGGTCTTCCCGGAACTCCTTCTGCCGTACTTTCTCCTTCAGGTCCTGGTTGGTGGCGGCAACGATGCGGGTATCGACGGTTATGCTCTGGTTGCCGCCGGTCCTGGTGACCTCCTTTTCCTGGAGCACGCGCAGGATCTTGGCCTGGAGGTCCGACGGCATGTCCCCGATCTCGTCCAGGAATATGGTCCCCCCGTTGGCCTGCTCGAATTTTCCCAGCTTTCTTTCCACCGCTCCGGTGAAGGCCCCCTTCTCGAAGCCGAACAGCTCGCTTTCCAGAAGCTCCTTCGGGATGGCGGCGCAGTTGATGGCGATGAAAGGCTTTCCCAGCCGCTTGGAATTGAAGTGTATGGCCCTGGCGATCAGCTCCTTGCCGGTCCCCGATTCCCCCTGGATCAGAACCGTGATGTCGCTCGGCGCCACCTTGCCGATTGTCTTGTAGATGTCCCGCATGGCCGGGGAGTTGCCGATAATGGTTTTCTCCAGCTGGTAACGGTCTTTCAGCTCTTCCTTCAGCAGGGACACCTGGGAGGTCATCTCCCTGGCCTTGTCGATCTTTTCGATGATCGCGTCGATCACGTCCAGGTCAAAGGGCTTGGTGATGTAGTCATACGCCCCTCTCTTCATGGCCTCCACGGCATTTTTCATGCTTGCTTCGGCGGTCATGATGACGACCAGGAGCTCGCTCCTCAGATCCCGGATCCGGTCAAGCAGATCCAGACCTGAAAGGCCGGGCATCTTGATGTCCAGAACGGCCAGGTCGTATGCGCCCGCCTGTATCATGCCCAGCGCTTCATCCCCGTCCTTGGCGAGGTCCACGCTGAATCCCTTCCTTTTCAAGGCCTTTGAAAGGACCCATCGCATGCTTTCTTCATCGTCCGCCACGAGAATCTTGTTGAGAGCCATCTGAGCTTCCCTCGAATTCATATTGATAGGTATGGTAACAGTCAGCCTGTGTCGAACCCGGCTGGACAGGCTGCAGTCATTGCCGGATCAGCGTATCAGGGGAATCATTACCGTGAAGGTGGAGCCTTTTCCCGGTTCCGAATCAACCTTGATCATCCCACGATGCTCGGAAACGATCTTGTGGCAGATGGCCAGACCCAACCCGGTCCCCCTGGATTTGGTGGTGAAAAAGGGGGTGAAGAGGTTCTCCTGCTGCTCCTTCGGTATCCCGGCTCCGTCATCGCTGACGTCGATGGCGACTATGCGGGAGGGGCGTTCCCCCCTCTGGGTCATGCTGTAGTCTGACATAACTCTGGTGGTGATCCTGATCTGGCCCTCATCCACGACCGCCTCGACGCCGTTTTTTATCAGGTTCAGGAACAGCTGGGTCAGCAGTGACTCGTCCGCCAGGATAGGCGGTATGCTCAGATCGAAATTCTGCTGGAACGAGATGTTCTTCTTCTCCGCCGCCCTCTTTTGCAGGGTGATGATGTCTCCGAGCACCCTGTGGAGGTTCACTTTGCTCAACTCCAGTTTCCGGGGGGCGGTCAGGTTCAGGAGATCCTCGACGATCTTGTTGACCCTGCCGGCCTCCTTCAGCATGATGGAGGTGTACTCGCGCAGCTCGCTCCCCTCCGGCAGTTCCCTCTCCAGGAGCTGGGCGGCCCCCCTGATCCCTCCGAGGGGATTCTTGATCTCGTGGGCGAGACCCGCCGCCAGGGCGCCGAGGGTGGAGAGCCGGTCGGCCTGGCGCACGGCGTCCTCCAGATCCCTTATCTTGGTTATGTCCCGCAGGACGAGCACTATGCCGATTGGTTCGCCGTCCGCCTGGAGCAGGGGTGAGGTGGTGACGTTTACCGGAGTGATATGGACGCCCCGCTTCAGGACCACATTTTCGTGGTCGGAAATGGTCATGCCGGTCTCGGCGGTTTTTACCACCATTTCCAGCAGCACCTCCTCACCGCCGAACAGGTCGAAGAAGAGAGTGCCTTCCGCCTGACGCCTTGAGACGCCGGTGATCTCCTCGGCGGCCGGATTCATCAGGGTTATCCGGTGCCCCTTGTCCAGGACGATGACGCCGTCTCCGACGCTGTCGATGACGTTGGCGAAGTATCCCCTCAGATTATCATTCGGTGCGCTGTTCATGGACGGCCTGAGTGAAGAACGAGTCTACCGCTGCCCTGAGTTGCCGCTTTTCCACCAGCGTGTTTACCAGCGCACGAAACCGTGCGGCTCCGGGCATGCCCCTGGCGTACCAGGAGAGGTGCTTTCTCATCTCGCACAAGGCGGTCTTGTCGCCGTACAGCTCGCAGAGACGATCAAGGTGACGCAACGTGACGGATCGTCTCTCCTCCATGGTCGGCGGAGACGGCATACCGCCTGACAGGAGTTCCGTCGTTTCCCTGAAGATCCACGGGTTCCCAAGTGCGCCGCGGGCTATCATGGCGCCGTCGCAGCCGGTGCGACCGAGCATCTCCACCACATCCCCGGCGGAGAACAGGTCGCCGCTACCTATGACCGGAATCCCTATGCCGGCCTTGAGCTCGGCTATCCTGTCCCAGTCGGCGTGGTCGGTAAACATCTGCGCCCGGGTCCTGGGGTGGAGGGTGACGGCATCACAGCCCTCGGCCTCGGCAATACGCCCTATCTCCAGGAACGACGGTTCGCCGGAAGTCCATCCGGTGCGAATCTTGATGGTAAGCGGCAGGCTGGTTGCTTTCCGCACGGCGCGGATGATTGCGGCCGCCTTGGCCGGCTCGCGCAGCAGGGCGCTGCCGGCGCCGCCGGAAACCACCTTTTTCACCGGACATCCCATGTTTATGTCGATGAGATCGCAGGTTTCCCCGACAATCCCGGCTGATTCCGCCAGCGCACGGGGATCGTCGCCGAACAGCTGGATGCCGAGGGGCCTGTCTTCCGTACCGCTCTTCAGCAACGCCATGGTATTTTTCCCACGGCGTATCAATCCCTGGGCGCTGATCATCTCGGTAAAGCAGAGCGGTGCCCCGTTCTCCCGCGCGAGAAGCCGTGCCGCAAGATCCGTTATCCCCGCCATCGGGGCCAGGACGAGGGGCGGTGAGAGTCTTAGACGGCCTATGGCGAGTAGTGTAACCATATCAGAATTTATGAAACAGCCGAATTGTTGCCTAAAATTTGAGCATAATAGCACAGGGGGTGAAAAAGGCAAGAGATTTTTCAGGGGCCTCAACCCTTCAGGGCCTCCAGGCGGAGGGCGGTTGCAAAAAAGAGCTTTTTCCACTATTATTCCGGGACATGCAGCACTAACATGTCAGAGCTTGGTCGTCAATAACGACGCACAAGCTCCTAATCTGGGGAGGGTTTTGATGGGATTGCTCGATGGGAAAAAGGCGGTGATATTCGGCGTCGCCAACGAGAAAAGCATTGCCTGGGCGATAGCCAGAACATTCAGGGAAGAGGGGGCGGAACTGGCGTTTACCTACGCCAATGAAGCGGTCGCCAAAAGGGTGTTCCCCCTGGCCGAGAGTATCGGGGTCAAGCTGGTGCTCCCCTGCGACGTGACCAGCGACGACGATATCGCACGGGTGTTTGCCGAGGTAGGAAGGGAATGGGGCGGCCTGGACATCCTGATCCACTCGGTCGCCTTCGCCAACCGCGAGGAACTGAAGGGTTCGTTCCTCAACACCAGCCGTGCCGGGTTTGCTCTGGCCATGGACATCAGTGCATACTCGCTTATCGCCATGGTGAAGGAGGCCTATCCCTTCATGAATGAGAGGGGAGGAAGCGTCCTCGCCATGACCTACTATGCTTCCGAAAAGGTGTTTCCCAACTACAACGTCATGGGCGTAGCCAAGGCGGCCCTTGAGGCGAACGTCCGCTACCTGGCCGAAGCGGTCGGTCCGGACGGGATCAGAGTAAATGCCATCTCCGCCGGTCCCCTCAAGACCCTGGCGGCATCCGGTGTCGGAGGATTCCACCAGATTGCCGGACACGTGGAGGCAAAGACGCCGCTCAGGTGCAACATCGAGCAGCAGGATGTGGCCAATGCGGCCCTTTTCCTCTGCAGCGACCTGTCCAGGAGGATAACCGGAGGCGTCCATTTCGTGGACAGCGGTTACAACATAATGGGAATGTAAGGAGGTTTCTGTCCGGAAAGGGTGCTTTTTCGCCCTGGCTGTGTCAATCCGCGGGCTTGCTTGTGCGACGTACTACGTGTACGCCTCCGCGCAATCCCTTGATCTCCTTGCCGGGACAAAAAATCCCCGCTTTCCGAATCAGAAACCGATAGTTTTTCATCCCGAGTTCGCGGATAGAAACAAGACCGGGAAAGGACTCGACAATAAGACAACTCTACGGCAACCTGGCAGGTTTGAAGCCGAGCTATATCAGCGCACTGGAAAGGCTCTACCGCCGACGGATCCCACCTGCCGAACTGGTAACCCAGGAGCTGGCCGCAAGGATGGCCGAGATCTCGGGAGAGATCGGACGTCAGATCGGGGTCCTGATCAACCGTATAGGCTTGGTGGAGTACGTGATCGTAGGGGACGAGAAAGAGCTTTTCATCCCCGAGCTCACCGGCTATCCCCTCGGGAAGAGGCGACTGAGGGGGTTGCGTCTCTGCCATACCCACCTGAAGGGAGAGCCTCTCACCGAGGATGACCTTACCGACCTGGCCCTCCTCCGTCTCGACCTGGTGGCTGCGTTGCTCCTTGCACCGGGGAAGAGGACCTTCGGCATCCAGATAGCCCATCTGACGCCCTCCACGCATGGGGCCGCGCCCCATCATCTGGGGCCGCCGTCTCCCTTTGACCGTTTCAGCATGGATGCGGCCGAATTCATCTCCTCTCTTGAGACCGCGCTGGAAAAGTCGCTCCCCGAGGCCCGCGAGGTTTCCGGAGCGGAAGAGAGGGCCATCCTCGTTTCCGCAACCCGCCTGCCGCGTTCCGAAGCCGAGGACTCCATGGACGAGCTCAGGGAGCTGGCGCGGACCGGAGGCGTGGAGGTGCTGGATGCCGTCATCCAGCCGCGCCGGGAGTTGAATCCCCGGTACCTCATGGGTGAGGGGAAGATGCGGGAGGTGATCATCAGGGCGCTGCAACTGGGCGCCACCATGCTCATATTCGACCAGGAGCTTTCTCCCGCCCAGGTCAGGTCCATATCGGAGATGACCGAGCTCAAGGTCATAGACCGGAGCCAGTTGATCCTGGACATCTTCGCCCGCCGCGCGGTCAGCCTGGACGGCAAGGTCCAGGTGGAACTGGCCCAGTTGAAGTATATTCTTCCGCGGCTCACCGGCAAGGGGGTGCAGATGTCGCGCCTCATGGGCGGGATCGGCGGTCGGGGTCCGGGCGAGACCAAGCTGGAGGTGGACCGGAGGAGGATCCGCGACCGGATTGCCCGGCTGGAGAGGGAACTGGACGAGCTCTCCCGCGGCAGGTACCAGCGGCGGCGGAAAAGGGTCAGGGCCGGGATACCCATCGTATCCATCGTAGGGTACACCAATGCGGGGAAATCAACCCTGCTGAACACCCTTACCCGAAGTTCTGTGTTCACCGAGGACCTCCTGTTCGCCACGCTGGATACGGCCACGCGCAAGCTCCGTTTTCCCAGGGAACGGGAGGTCATCGTCACGGACACGGTCGGCTTCATCCGCTCGCTCCCCAAGTCGCTCATGGGCGCCTTCAAGGCCACCCTGGAGGAACTCCAGGACGCCGACCTGCTGCTGCACGTGGTGGACTGGTCGAACCGGCGCTTCGAGGAGCAGATCAGGCAGGTGGAGGAGATCCTCGACGAACTCGAGCTGTCCGCCAAGCCCCGGGTGCTGGTGTTCAACAAGAGCGACCTTGTTCCGGCGCTCAAGAAGAAGGACCCACTGGCGTTCATAAAGGCCAGACAGGCGGCAAGGACCCACGGCGGTATCACCATATCGGCCCGGGACCCGGAAACTCTCGCTCCACTGCTGGAGGAGATGGAAAAACGTTTCTGGCCCAGGGAGTCCGACTGAAGCGTTGACAGTGCCGCGATTCTTTTCTATACTCTCGCACCTGACCCGACTTCCCACATATCCATCCGCGGAAAGGACGTGCGAGGAAGGACGCCATTTATGAAAAATCTACTTATCACGGCCATTCTGGCCGCACTCTGTTCCCCGGCAGCCGCCATGGAGGAGCTGCCGTCTTCCTTCGATACCGTTGCTTCCTACCAGGTGGCCTCGGCGAACCTGAACCGGCCGGGAAGGACACCCGTCGGTCGGGCCAGGAGCTCGTCGCTTGCCCCCACTGACGAGAGGAGCCTCTCCAGGGCGCTTGAGCTCCCCGTCTCCGACCTCTCCATCCCTGATGAAGCCCTGGACAGCTTTGCCGAGTTGGAGCTCAGGATGCCGGAATACAACCTCCCTGAGTCCGACATACCGCTCACCGTCAACAGCAAGGTGGCCTACTTTCTGAATTATTTCCAGACTACCGGCAAGCCGTGGTTCGGCAAGTGGCTTTCCCGTTCCGAGCGCTATATCCCCATGATGAAGGAAGTCCTGAAAAGGGAGGGGCTGCCCGAGGACCTGGTCTATCTAGCCATGATCGAGAGCGGCTTTTCTCCCCATGCCTACTCCCACGCCAGCGCCGTGGGGCCCTGGCAGTTCATCGCAGGGACCGGAAAGCGCTACTCCCTCCGCATAGACCAGTGGATTGACGAGCGCCGCGACCCGTTGAAATCGACCATCGCCGCAGCCATGTACCTCAAGGAGCTGTACGGGCTGTTCAACAAGGACTGGTACCTGGCAGCGGCCGGCTACAATGCGGGGGAGAACAAGATCCTGCGTGCCATAGACATGTACGAGAGCAGGGATTTCTGGCAGCTTTCCCAAGGCTCCTATCTGAAACGCGAGACCAAGGATTACGTGCCCAAGCTGCTGGCAGCAGCCATCATCGCCAAGGAACCGGCCAAATACGGGTTTGCCGACGTGGCCTACCTGCCGCCCATCGAATTCGATACGGTTTCGATTCCCACCCGGACCGACCTTGAGCTGGTTGCACGGGTCCTGGGGGTATCGACCGGAACCATCCGCGAGCTCAATCCGGAACTGCGGCAGTGGTGCACCCCGCCCGATTATCCCGGCTATCTTCTCAAGATTCCCAAGGGAACAAAAGAGCGTTTTCTGAGTGAGTATGCAAAGGTTCCGGCAGAGCAGAGATTCACGGAAAAAATCGAGCATATCAAATACCGGGCAGGAAAGGACGACACCCTGGAATCGATTGCCCGGCGATTTGGAGCCAGGTCTGAAGAACTTGCGGCCATCAACGGCATCAAGTCGTCCCGCAAGCTGCGGGGTAAGGTCCTCCGCGTGCCTGTCAAGGCAGGGGAGGCACAACCGGTCGTGGCTCTGCAGTCCGCCCCACCCCAACCCGCGGTCGTCTCCGCCAAGAAAGTCGACGATAGCGATCTTATCAAGTATTATACGGTAAAACGGGGCGACACCCTCACCTCGCTGGCCAGGCGTTTCAATGTCTCCGCCAAGATTATCGCCGCCTGGAACAACATGAAGATCAAGGCCTCCCTGCAGCCAGGCAAGCGGATCATAGTGGCCAGGTATTCGGAGAAAAAGGACCGGGCAGGTGCCCGGCCGGACGAGAACGGTTAAAACCTGAATCCGTGGCCTGAACGCCGGGGCGAGCGGAATGCCGGAGTTTAACGAAGCTTCCGCAGTTTTCACGCTTGCTATTTGTTATGCCCGATGGGTTTTGTCGGACGGTCTCATCCCGCGGGAATGAAAAAAACCTAGGCGTACCAAGCGGGCGAAGGTGCGCAGACGTCACGGATTCGGGTAAGAATAAGACCCAGGATGTCACCTGAAAGGACCGAACAGGATGTATAATCTGCTTATCTCTCTAGGAGCGGCCGCCGTTGTTTTTGCTGCGCTCCTTCTCTTTGCCGACCTCCCCGGCTGGGTTCCGCCCCTGGCGGCGGCCCCCGTCTTTGCTGTGTCATACCTGCTCATCGCCCGTTTCGTGTTGAAAAAGGTGAACGCAATCATGGAGGCTGCCGGCAGGGATCTGCAGGGTCAGCGGATCGAGAAGGCCGTCCGGACCCTGCAGGAGGCCCTCAGGTTCGGCCCCTGGCAGTTTTCGGTGACCGGCCAGATCCACTCCCAGGTAGGGATGATCTACTATATGAAGCGTGATTTCTCCAATGCTTTTCCGCACCTGGAGAAGAGCTTCGTCAAGAACTGGACCGCCATGGGTATGCTGGCAATCAGCTACATGAAGAGAAACAAGAAGGACAAGATGGCGGCGACCTTTGAAAAAGCGGTCCAATGGAGCCCCAAGGAGTCGCTCCTCTGGAACCTGTACGCCTATTGCCTGAACGAGACCGGTGACGCCGAAAAGGCCAGGCAGGTTCTGGAGAAGGGTCTGAAGAAACTCCCGGGCGACGAGCGCATAAAGACCAACCTGGAGTGCCTGCGCGAGGGGAAGAAGATGAAGATGAGGAGCTTCGGCGACATGTGGCTCCAGTTCCATCTGGAGCGCCAGAGCGTGGTCATGAAGCAGCAGGCGGCCGCCATGGGCGGCATGGCCAGGAGAAAGATAATCAGGAAATAGACAGACGATGGATACCGATGAAAAGGGGGGCTGAGCCCCCCTTTTTTTATGCCCTGTTCACTACCCCTTCCCGACCGGTGCCGGTACCATCCCCAACAGGTGTCGGGGCGAGGTTCCGACAGGGCATTGAGGAACGCGGTGCGGGTCTCGATCCGCCGAGCCGGTATCCAGTGTCGGACGTGCGGAGTTCCCGACCGATGGGGTCTATCCCGGCCAAACCCGGCATAAATCCGGACGCAATCTCTCGAAACGTTATTTACGGATAAGTTTTAATTACGCTGATGGATGTCAATCGTATGTATTTTTTAATTTCAATTTATATTAATAAATTATAACGAATTGATAAAACAGTTTGTTGGTTTAATATTGATGGAATAGTTTTATTGTTTAAATAAAAGTATATAATCCGGATGTGTTGTTCGCCTCGTCCGTCAGGCAACGGAACGTGCTGCCAGGTGAAGGCGGCGGTGGAGTGAAAGGCCGGAAAATTTCAGATGGAGAGCGGTAGCGTGGATAAATTACGCATTCTAATCAACGAGGATTTGCCGTCCGATGCGGGGCTTATGGAAAACGAGCTCCGCCGGGCAGGCTTTGATTTCGTTTCCACCCGGGTCGCGACACGGGTGGGCTTTCTGGCCGCACTCAGGGACTTCCGGCCGGACGTTATCGTCTCTGGTTGCAGCCTTCCCACCTTCCCCGGTCCGCAGGCCCTCAAGCTGGCAAAGGAGCATGACTCCATGATTCCGTTTATAGTAATCACGGACGCCATGAACGAAGAGACAGCGGTAGAGTGCATGAAGGCGGGGGCCGATGGGTATGTGCTCAAGGATCGCCCGGCCAGGATTGGCCCCGCCCTCAGGGCTGCGCTGGAGAAAAGGGGTGCGCTGCTGGAAAAGCGGAGGGCCGAGGAGTTGCTGGCAGCCGCGGAACGGAAGTTCCGGACCATCTTCGAGAATGCCAATGACGCCATATTGCTTCTGGACGGCGAACGGTTTGTGGAGGTCAACCCGATGGCGGAGCACATGTATGCGGCCAGCCGGAAAGATCTCCTGAATCGCAGCCTCCTTGATTTTTCACCGACTGAGCAGCCGTGTGGCGTCAACTCCCGGTCGCTGGCGATTGACAGGATACGCGCAGCGCTCGGGGGGACTCCCCAGTCATTTGGATGGCGGCACCTGCGAACCGACGGATTGCCTGTTGATGTGCACGTGGTGCTCAGCCCGGTGGAGATCGGGGGGAAACCGCTCGTCCTCGCCGTGGTGCGGTACATAGCCGAAAGTAAGCTGATGGAGCATGATCTGCGCGAGGGGGAGGAAAGGTACCGTCGCCTCTCACAGCAGTTCAACGCCCTGCTGGACGCCATCCCGGATGCCCTTTTGCTCCATTCCAGGGAATTGGAGATTGTCTGGGCCAACCGCGCCGCCATCGACTTCATCGGCGAGAACGATCCCGGTTCATCCGAGCGCCATTGCTACGCCCTGCTGCACCGGACGTCCGCCCCCTACGACGGATGCCCGGTGCTGGAGAGCTTCAGGACCGGCATGCCGGCAAAGAGTATTATTCCGTTTCCCGGTGACAGGACCTGGGAGGTCAGGGCCGTTCCGGTCAAGAACGAAACCGGCGAGGTGGAGAACGTTATAGAGTTGGGCCGCGACGTGACCGAGATAAGGAAGCTGGAGCAGCAGCTCATCCATGCCCAGAAAATGGAGGCGGTCGGGCAGTTGGCCGGTGGAATCGCGCACGACTTCAACAACATTATCACCGCTCTGATAGGGTATGCCGATCTGCTCCTCATGAAGCTCGCAGAGGGTGATCCGTCGCGGCATTTCGTGGAGCAGATGCTCACCACGGCCGAGCGGGCGGCCGATCTCACCCAGGGGTTGCTGGCCTTCAGCCGGAAAAAGGTCTTCAACCTGCAGCCGGTGAATTTCAACGAAATCATCAGGTGGGCTCAGTCGTTTCTGGTCCGCATCATAGGAGATGACGTTGAGATACGGACGGAGCTCGAGCCGCGGGACCTGATAGTCATGGCCGACAGCGGCCAGATCGAGCAGGTGCTGATGAACCTGGCCGCCAATGCCCGCGACGCCATGCCCAACGGGGGCCTCCTGACCCTCCGGGCTGCCCGCTGCGAGCTTGACGCCGGCTTCATCAGGGTCCACGGTTACGGGGAGCCCGGCTGCTACCTGTGCGTCGAGGTCAGCGACACCGGTGTCGGCATGGACGAGGAGACCCAGCGGAAGATCTTCGAGCCCTTCTATACCACCAAGGAGCCGGGGAAAGGGACCGGGCTCGGCCTGTCAATCGTCTACTGTAGCGGAAACGGTTCTTTGGACACAAGTTTAGACTATGCTGCCATCCGATTTTCCAGCCAGTTATGGCGGATTTCGTCAGGTGACGTGAAGGCGTTTTTCTCGACTCGCCATTCGCTGTTATAAAGGCTCACGAAGG
>JARKPN010000156.1 GCA_029975275.1 Geobacteraceae bacterium
GGTTCCGAGCTCAGCTTCATCCGTGACGGAAAGGACGAGGTGGTCCGTTTCGGCAGGAAGGAAGGGCTGGCCATCTATCTCGACGGGATCAACCTGCCCGACGAGGTGTACGATACCTGTTCATGCGACGGCTTGGCCGCCCTGATCCTGGAGGCCCTTACGTTCCTCGGCGGGGAAATTCGAGGCTCATGGGTCGGGCGTTCAGAGACCGCCATCTACCTCTTTGCTCCTGATACAGAACAGTTGTTCTCGCTCATCGAGCCCATCCTCGCCGCCTACCCCCTCTGCCAGAACGCCCGCATCGTGATACGGCACGGCAACCCGGCCCTCAACCCCCGCACCGTTCGTCTGCCTTTTCATGATAAAAACGGGGTCAAGCAGGTATACTGGGGTGGTGGCTTGCAGGGAACCGGATAATCGTCCCGGCTGGACGATGACCACCTGTCGTCGCGGCACACTAACAACAAGAGGGGCGGAACCGGTAGGTTCCGCCCCTCTTTTCGCTTCCATTCCAGGCGCCCGTTTTTTCTAAACTATCATCTTTTCCATGGCCCAGACGCCGCACGGACAGATGCCGGCGCAGATGCCGCAGCCGATACAGTACCTGTCGTCGGAGGTGTACTCCGCCGTGCCGTCTTCCTTCTCGGTCCTGACGATGGCCCCTTCTGGGCAGGTTTCCAGGCACATGGAGCAGTCGCGGCAGGTGCCACAGGAGAGGCAGCGGTGCACCTCGTTCTTCGCGTCCGTGACCCTGAACCTGCCTCTGTTCTGGGGCATGAACAGCTCGCGGCTCAGCTTCTCCTGGGGAATCATCTCCGGCTTTTTCCTGGGAACCAGCTCCCAGCCGTTGAGGTAGGCGTCAATGTATTCGGCCACCTCGCGGCCGCCGGCAATGGCGTGGGTCAGGAGGCCCGGCTTGATGGTATCGCCGATGGCGAACACCTTGGCGTTCCTGACCGACTGCCAGCACTCGGACACGTCCATCATGCCGCGGTCGGTCAGCCACTCACGCGGCACATAGGAGAGGTCGGGGCGCTCGCCGATGGAGATGATGACCGTGTCGGCCTCGATGAGGCGGCCGTCCTTGGTGTGCAGGCCATTCCCGTCGATCCGCTCGGTGAACACCGGCCACTGGATCTCGCCGCCAAGGGCGGTAAAGTGGTCGATCTCCTTCTGGTAGGCGGCCGGACGCTGCACGTCGATGGCGACGACCTTGTCCGCTCCCATGGCATAGGCGCCCAGGGCCACGTCCATGCCCGCGTTGCCAGCGCCGATGACCACGACCTTCCTGCCGACCTTCGGCTTCTCGCCGTTGTTGATGGCCTTGAGGAAGTCGAGCCCCTTCTTCAGCCGCTCGTGACCGGGAAAGGGAATCACCACCGGGTTGTGGGCGCCGCTGGCGATGACCAGCACGTCGTAGTCGGCCTGCAGTGACTCGAAGGTCTCCTTGTCGATCTTCTGGGAGGTGCGGATGTCCGTGCCCATCTTCTTGATGCGGTTGATCTCGCTGTCCAGGATCTCGCGGGGGAGACGCTCCATGGGGATGGCCTGGCGCAGCTTGCCGCCCACCTCCCTGTCACCCTCGAACAGGGTCACTCCGTGACCGAGCAGGCTGAGCTGCCAGGCCGCGGACAGGCCGCCGGGGCCGCCGCCGATGATGGCCACCTTCTTGCCGGTCGCGGGCTTCTTCTCCGGAGCCGCAGCTTCCTGGGACAGACGACCCAGTTCCTGCATGGCCACCGGGTGATCGATGAACTGGCGGCTGCATGCGTCCTTGCACAGGTTGGGGCACACCTGGCCGCAGACGCTGGCCGGAAACGGCGAATAGGTCAGCACCAGCTCCAGCGCCTCCTTGACCTTGCCCTGGCGGAGCAGGTTGATGCGGTCCTGGGTCGGGATGCCGGTCGGGCAGGCGGTCTGACAGGGGGCGCCGAACAGCTTGTTCTGCCAGTGGGGTACCTTGAGCCGGTCTTCGCCGGCGTTTACGAAGTTGACCACGCGCTCGTAGTCGTCTTCAACCACGTCGCCGAAGATGCCCCCCTCGACCCATTTCCTGGTCCGGAACTCCTTCATGGTGATCCGGTCCTGGCGCTGACGCTCCTCCCAGGTCATGGCCACAATCTTCTTCCACCGGGAGAGATCGGTCAGCTCGGCAAGCAGTTGGGGACGCCCTATCTTTTCCAGGAAAACCGGCATATTGGAGAGGAGGAACTCCCGATCCGCCTCGTCCAGGTCCAGGAGCCATACCTGCTTGGACAGCCCCTCGACCGGCCCACGGACGTAGATGGTGCCTCCCACCATGCCGATGCAGGCCCGGTCGCCCAGGACCGACTCGAACTGTTCGGAGTCGTAGCCGCAGACCACCGCGATGCCGCCCCCCATGAACTCGAAGGAGAAGGAGCCGGTGTTCTTGAGGATCCAGAGCTCGGGCGCGTCATAGGACGGGTCGTGCTTCATGAGGGAGCCGGTACGGGTACCGGCCCGGCCGCCCACGTAGATCTTGCCGCTGGCCGAGCAGTGACCGGTGGTGTCGCCGCCGTCCCCCTTCAGGGTCAGGGTGGCGCCGGCGTTGAGCCATCCCACGTCGGCAGGCGCCGGGCCTTCGACGACTATCTCGGTCCCTTCCAGGCCGAAGGAGCCGACCCGCTGGCCCGGGTTCCTTACCGTGAACTTGAGCGGCCTGCCGTCGGTGGTCCAGAGGGGGCCGCCGATGTCGTGGTGGCCCGAGGCCAGGACCTCGAACTCGGTCTCGCCCCGGTCCAGGGCCGCGTATATCTTCTGCAGCAGATGCTGCGTGGAGATGCGTTTGTTTTGTTCATCAAAACCTGAAATAAAAGCTGGCATGTATCGAGTTCCTCCTTAGCAGACGTACTGGACCTGGAGACGGTCCGCCACGGCCTTGTCGGTGGAGATCAGGCAGTCGGAACGGCCGACCGGCAGCGACGAGTTGCCGATGGGCGCCATGAGCTTGCGCAGCTCCTTGTCCACTCCCAGAAAGTAGTTGACGATGTTTTCCGCCACCCGGTCGGGGTCGAGGCGCCTGACCAGCAGCGGTTCCTGGGTGGTGATGCCCGCGGGGCAGAGACCGGTGTTGCAGGCGTTGCAGCGGCTGTGCTCGTTGCCCAGGCAACCGGCCAACTGAAGCATCAGCTTGCCGGTGAACACGCCGTTGGCGCCGAGGCAGAACATCTTGAAGGCATCGGCGGCCAGGTTGCCGGTCTTGCCCAGGCCGCCGGCGGCCCAGAGCGGTATCTGTCCCTGACGCCCCTGGGCGCAGGCGGCCAGGTAGCAATCGCGCAGCTTGCTGACCACCGGGTGGCCGGTATGGTCCAGGGAGATGTCGTGGGCCGCGCCAGTGCCGCCGTCGATGCCGTCCAGGAAGAAGCCTCCCACGATGTTGTACGGGTCGCGCACCAGGTTGTTGAACACCGAGACAGAGGTGGCGCTGGCAGCCACCTTGATGGCAACCGGCACGCGGAACTTGAACGCCGCGTTGAAGGATAGGAACATCTTCTGCACGCTCTCCTCGATGGAGTAGAGCCCCTGGTGGTTGGGGGGCGACAGCAGGTCGGTCTTGGGCACGCCGCGGATCGACTGGATGTGCGAGGCCACCTTGGCCGCCATGAGGAGGCCGCCGTCGCCCGGCTTGGCGCCCTGGCCGATCTTGATCAGCACGCCGCCCGGGTCCTCGACCATGTGGGGCATGGCCTTGATGATGCGGTTCCAGCCGAAGTGGCCGGAGGCTATCTGCAGGATCACGTACTTCAGGTACTTGCTCTTCAGCAGCCGCACCGGCATGCCCCCCTCACCCGAGCACTGGCGCACCGGCAGGCCGCACTCCTCGTTCAGGTAGGCAACCGCCATGGAGACCGCCTCCCACATCCTCCAGGAGAGAGCGCCGATGGACATGTCGCCTATGATGATCGGGTAGATCCAGTGCAGCGGCGGGGTCTGGCCGCTCTTGGTCAGCTTGCCGTCCGGACCCAGGGTGAACGGAAGCTTGGTGGCGGGCAATACGCGGCCCAGCGGCGCCAGACAGTCGAAGGTGTGGCGCTCGGCATCCAGGCTCGGGTCGGTCATCTGGGAGATGCGGCCCACGCGGATGGTGTCGAGGGTGCGGGCCTGGACCTCCAAGTTGTTGCGGCCGCCGCGCTTGGGGCCGGAGGCGGTAGTGGCCTGGTAGACCACGTTGAAGCGGGAATCGGGGTTGCGCTCCGAACGGATGGCGTTGTTGGGACAGACCCGCTCACAGACGCCGCAACCGCGGCAGAAATGCTTCAGGATGTTCACCTGGGTAATGACCGGGGTGGCGCTGAACGTGATCTTCGGCTCCGGGGTCTCGGTGTCGGAGAAGGACTTGCGGCGGCGCTCGACCTTGGGCTTGATGGCGCCGAAGGTGCAGGCCGCGACGCAGGAGCCGCACAGGGTGCAGCGCTTGGTATCGTATAGCACCTTCCAGGGAAGGTCGTTGCAGGCCAGGTCGTTTATCTTCACTGTTTCCATCTCTGGACCTCCAAGTTGTTGTCCACGACTACGATTTCACGTTCGTTGGGGTAGATGTCGGCCTCCCAGTCGCGCTCGGGCAGGATCTCGTTGATCCCGCACACCTCGGAGGAGAAGACCACGGTGTCCCTGGTATGTCCCACCACAATGGGACGAAGTTTCTTGGCGTCGCATACCACCCACATGGTGAAGTCCGGGAGGGTGCCGATGATGGTATTGGGGCCGTTTATCTCCAGGTGGGCAAGAGACTGGCGGATTGCAAGCAGCTCTTCCCTGTCGTCACGTTTCACCACCTCTTCGAAGGGGAGCGGCGTGATGATGTGCTTGTAGTACTGGAGCGGCCAGCCCAGCTGGCGGTGCATGTAGTGCATGGTGTAGAGGAAGCACTGGGAATCGGACTCGAAACCGATGTAACCGGGGTGCAGGGTGGACTGGAACTCCTTGTTCTTCTGGTAGAAAGTGTTCTCGCCGTTGGTCAGCGTCACGTACCCCTGGAGGAAAAACGGGTGGGCCGCATAGCGCACGATGGCGTAGTTGGTGTTCTGGCGACACTGGGCGGTAATGGTCCTGGCCGTGAAGGAATCGTCCGGCTCCCACAGGCCGAAGAAGGTTCCGATATCGCGCGGATCGCCGATCTCCTTGAGGGTGATGACGTCGGGCCAGAAGGAGTAGGCGAATCCGGTCTCATCCTTTTCCAGCGCCGCCCGGATCCGCAGCCTGGTGCTGGTCAGCAGCTCTTCCCTTTCCCTCTGTGGAAGGCTTTTGCACTGCTCCGGGTAGTCGAAGGTACGGAAAACATAGTTGGGCATCTTCTTGATGTCCATGCCGGGCTTCCAGCTGGTTTCCGGGAGCCACTGGAACACCTGCCGGAACCCCAGTGCATCAAGGATGGCCTCGGCAATTTTCAGGCCTTCGTCGGTACAGGCGAGGGAGAGGGTCGGGAACTGCTTGTAGTCGGCGAAGATCCCTCCCAGGTCCTGCATGACCATGGCGAATCCCGAGTTGTCGTGCCCCTTCTGCTGGGAATTCATCAGCTGCAGGGCCTTGCTCGGGTGCACATAGTTAAGACTTTTTATGGCGCCGATGCGACACATGAACGAATACCTCCACAAAACGCGGTACGCGCGGTAATAGCGACTTCCAAAAAAGCTCCCGGAAAAGGTCACGGCATCCCTCCCGGTAGTGACGCGGTCTCAACCGCCTCTCTTCCCTCGGGCCATGCGCGCTGCCATGGGAGCTTCTCGGTCTTGCCGTCTCTGTTTGGAACTGTCTCGGTCCAGGGATTGGTTGCAAACAAGTAGTAACGTTGGAGTGATAAACAAAAGCAAGCATAGTGCCAAAAAATACGATTGTCTCGCGGGTGTGTTACTATAACTGAATTATGTTTTTGCAATTCAGGAAATTAAGGGAATTCTGGGCACATGGCCCATATGATTTCATCAATCGAGCAGATGAGCAGAAGGGTGATGGATAAGTGATATATACAGAAGAGTGTGTACAAAATACTCAATCAAATTGTTCAAGCCGCAATCCATAATCATGAAGTTGGATGAGCCGGCACGCACCGCATTCCGGTGGAATCTCCGCGTTGCGGAAAATTCCGACCCGTCCCTCATAACGTTTTTCCAGGGATTCCGGATGGGACGGAGTCAATTCAAACAGCACCCTTTCCGGCCAGAAACTATTTCGGTGCGTAGTATCCCGACTTTATAACCTTGTGCATTGGGTGATTATCCGCGACGGTCAACTCGTGCAGTTTCCGTTGAACCAGCACTTCCACTATGCGGTCGGTCTGGTTTACATACTCGTCGATAACCAGATTGGACAGATTTCTCA
>JARKPN010000038.1 GCA_029975275.1 Geobacteraceae bacterium
TCCGTGGCGCCTTCACGCCATCGTCTGCGCGGAACGCTTCGGTTTTTTGCATTCCCGTGGGATGAGACAGCCCCGCGAAGTTCTCACCACGCAACAGGCGTGATCCGGCGTTGGCGACGTTGACACCCCGGCATTCTGCTCTCCTCGGCGTTCAGGCGTCGCGGATTCAGCCCTAAACAGGCTGTTTAAAAACGTAACGAGGAAGGCCGGATGCCAAGCGCACGGAGCGCAGCACCCGAGACATATCACCTGGATAGGCGAGGGTGCGAGCACCGCGCAACACAGCAGACGGCCTCCGCAGTAGTTTTTCAACAGCCTGATAGCAGCCACCAGGTTCAGCGCAGGCCGATCCGGCTCAGGAAGAGCCCCAGATACTTGTTCAGGGGGTTGGTGCGCGCCAGCAACCCGATGACCGGGGGTTTTCGCTGGCCCAGCGCCTTGAGCTGCTCCACTATCTCCGCGCTCCAACCGCGGACCATCCCCTCCCGGAACGCCTGGATGGCCGCGGTCTTGTTGCCTGACACCAGGTGGACCTTCCCGAGATTGAGATAGTGCTCGCCGGAGTCCGGGTCCCGCTCGATGGAGACCATGCAGAGATCCACCCCCTTGGAGACCTGGCCGCGCTCCCTGGCGATGCAGTAGCCGAGATAGGAATACCAGCGCGGGTTGTCTTCCAGCCCCAGCGCCCTCTCCAGGCATGCCAGAGCCGCAACGCTGTTGTCCATGGAAAGCGCCCGCCTGGCACGTTCGAATTCCAGCGCCCCGGCGCCCTCGGACCGTGGCTCCATTAAACCCTCCCCCCTGAATATCGTACGGCCTGTACCGTCGGCGAAACATGAGATGTGCGCTGCCTGGGGACAGGCACGCCCGGACATGAACTGCTCAAAAATGTCATGGCATCGGGATCGAAGGAAGCTCGCTCTCGAGCTCAGGCAGCAGGGAGTACCTGACGATGCCTTTTTCTATGGTTATGGAGGCTAGGAAAGGAAAGAAGTAGAGGGCGTCACCCTTCTTCATCTCGACCCTGCACTGGATGATATCCCGGATCGACCGGGCCGCGGTCTCGATGTCGCCCGCCCCGCTTGCCTCGATAAAGCCGTCGAGAGGAAGTTCGTACATCTTCCTCGGGCCGTCCAGCGAAATCCTGTCCCTGGCGTTGCCGAACAGGACCCTGAAACAAGCCAGGGCTACCGGAGAAAGTCTGTTTTCAAATGCAGAGAGATTGATGCTCGCTTCTTCGCCCATGCCGACCTCCGAAAAAATTTGCGGCAGTATAGCACGGCGGGAGGCAAAGGAAAAGCCTTGGGACGGCGGCTTGCAGACGGACCGCATTACCGGCTTCCGACCTGTTCATGTCCTGAAAGATATTACGGATTCAGGTGCATACCAACCTTGTCCCGGCTGCCGAGAATGCGAAGGAAATTCCGGGTCAACACCGGATGAAAATGGGTACCCGCGCCGTCCAGCATCATCGCCGCGACCGTGCCGTAGTCCATGGAATCCCGGTAGACGCGCCTGGTGCGGAGCGCATCGAAAAAGTCCGAAACCGTCGTCATCTGGCTGCAAACGTTCTGCTGCCAGCCGGGATCGGTCGCCGGGTAGCCCGAACCGTCATAGCCCATATGATGTTCGTACGCGCAGACAACGGCAAGCCGCGGAACTCCGGGAAGATCGAGGAGGTAATGGGCGCCGCGCACGGGGTGCTCTTCAGAATCTGCCGCTGCTTGGCCTCGCCAGCCGGTAATGGGCGCCGCGCACGGGGTGCTCCCTGACGAGATCCATTTCCTCCCTGCTGAGCCCGTGGGGCTTGGACAGGATCTCCCCGGGTATGAACAGCTTGCCGATATCGTGAAACATGCCGGCCACGCCGATATCGTGCAGCAGGGGCCCTTCGACTCCCATGGCCATGACCTGGGCCAGGTTGAGGATGCAGACGTTGGTTGAATGGATGAAGGTATACCGATCGAGCAGGTTGAGAACGGAGCAGGCCAGGGCCGGCATGGGCATCCGGCTGAAGGCATGCACCAGAGAGTGGACAAGGGCGTTAATCTTTCGCAGGCTGAATTTCCTGCCGTTCCGGATACTTTCGCAGATTTCCCTGAAAGCCTCGCGCTCATGATACGGTATTTCCTCAAGGGACAGAATCTCCTCCACCTCGCTCTCGTCCTCAAGCGCATCGCCGAGACCCAGTCTGCCGAGACGAATGTGTTCCGACGAGCGCACTTCCGGAGTATCTGCACCATGCCGTGACAGCGCGACTATCAGCTCCCGCAGCTCACCCGGCTCCATATCCCGCAGAAATGTCAGGTGCCCGATCCCTTTCGACCTGAACAGTCCTATGAACTTATCGGCAGAGAGGCCGCCGTCGAGTGGAACATTGTTGCAGACGAGTTCGTCCTCGATAAACAGGATCACAATGTCGCGATGGAGCTGCAGGGCATTCCGGATGGCAACAAAAGCCTGGTCGCCCAGTCGCCGTACCTGGCGGTGTTCCGGCGAATAGAGCGATGCGCTGGCAATCGCGGAAACCAGGTGACGAATGAAGCTCTGGATCTCGCCTATGGGTGCCTGATCACTCATTTCTCCCTCCCATTGCGCCCAGCACCTCAGCCGCAGCGCCGGCCAGCCGAAGGTTCGACGACTGGGCGGTCCTACGCAACAGCGCGACTGCGGACGCATCGCGGTACTGCGCCAGACTGAGCACCATCTCCCTCTTGAGCGCGTCATGCAGTGATTTCCGGAAAAAATGCCGGGTCTCCAGCATTTTAGCCAATACCGGGACGGTGTCCGGGCAACCAATCCTTGCGAGGGAGTGGATAGCCTCCTTCTTTTCCGCGAACCGCTCGCGAGGCAACCCCTTTTCCCCGAGGATGCGCTCAAGGGCTTGCCGGACGCGGGGATCCCCGCTCTCTCCGGAATGCCTGATTGCCAGCATCCGCTCCCCGGCGTCGTCGCTGTTCAGGTCGAGCAGCAGCAGCCGATCACCTTCCGGATCGCGAAACCGAATATAGGTCTCCAGCACGATCTGACGGACACGGGGGTGGGGGAAACGGGCAACCGGGGCAAGGTGACCGGTGACGAGGGGGTCGCCGGTGTGCTGCAGAACGATCACCAGATTCCTGACAACGTACCAGCGACGATCATCAAGACGCGCCAGCACGGCCTCTTTCGCCAATTCCGCCATTGTCAGGACCTGGTCCAGGCACCAGCGCCTGAGAATCCTGCTCTCCTCTACTGCCAGCCTGTCAAGCAGAGGTTCGACAAAGGGCCTTCCAATCCGCTGTATCAGTGAGCCGATTTCCCCGTATTTCTCCTGGCCCCAGATATCGAGCCCGCTCATGACTTCGGCTGTGAACCCGGCCTTTTCAAAGAACTGTACCATCTCTTCCCGCAGAGAGCCAGCCGCATGCCCGGAATCCGGACCAGCCTCGCACAACCTTCGGTACATATTCTCGAGGGCGTGAAAGTCTCCGGTTTCCAGGAAAAAGCTGCTCAGTTCGACCAGGTTCCGCTTGAGCGCCTCCAACCGTTCAGGGGAGGCAAAATCGATGCTGGCAAGTATCAACCCGCTGATCGACGCCTCTATCCTTTCGCTCGCGAGGGTCTGCCTGAGTTGATCCAGTTCGGCACAATCCAGCTCGGGCAGTTCCCTTGTGGTGGCCAAATCCTTGAGCGTCTCCAGATATTCCCGGGGGACGAATTCCTCCTCCAGTTCCTCCGCAAAAAAGTCTTCAATTTCTCCGTCAGCCGTTGCTCCGCTGTTGGTCGGGACGCCCCGGGCCTCCTGTTCCGATACCGTCGCGCCATTCCCATGCAGTCTTTTCATGACCTCGATGGCGAGTGGCGACAGCAGTGCCTTACTGTAAACCACATATTCGGAGATTTCAGGATGGAAATCCGGAGGAAGATGGGTCAGGATCTCCAGCGAGGCGTCTTCACGGCCTTCGGCAGGGTTGAGCAGCACGTCAAGAAAGTATCGTCGCGACTCCTGGTTCAGTCTGACCACAAACGAGCCGATCTTTCTCAGGGAATCGTCGTCCCTGTCCGGCGATGCTTCGGGATCGGTGACCTCCCGCACTGCTGTCTGAAGGCTTTCCCTGATCAGTACGGGTTCCTCGCGGTAGCGGTCGTTGAAGACCACGGCCAGATATTCGGGGATATCCGGGCAACCTCCGGATGGAGCGGCTAAGGGGATATTTCGCATGAGCCCATCGACAAATCGCTCCCAAAGCGAAGGGACATAGCCGTCCAGCTGCTCGCCTTCAAGCGAATCCTCTTCGGCATGAAACGCATCGTAGCGTATCCTGCTGATCCGGAGATGCTCTATCCCGGCATGGAGCATGAGTTGCTCGATGCCTCCTTCAGCCGCAACCCGTTCCCGCTTCAGCGCCAGGATGCCGTTGAACGCCTCGATCTCCCGCGGGCTCAGCCCTTTCCTGAAGGTGATGAGAGCGATCCCGTGATAGAACAGTATCCTTGCAACCCCCTTGACCATGGGGTTGAGCCGTGCGAGGGAGTCCGCTCCGAACAGCAGGGTCTCCTTCGCGACGCCGAAGGTTATCTCGCGTCGGCTGGAAAGCAGCCGGTCGAACAGTTCCGCAACCTTTTCGCACGACCTTGATACAACGGGGTGTCCCTTGGGATAGGCGGATACGTTGCGGTGGGCAAGGTTGAGCTCGTGGATGATTTCCGCAAGCAGGCCGTTGTCAATACCGCCGTCAGGGTTTTCAATGGCATTGGTGTTCATGGATTCGTCAACCTGAAAAGAAATTCTCAAAGATTTTTATGAAACCTTGAATTCATAAATTAATAATTAATAAATCTTATCATTCTTAACTCAGCCCCGGCTGTAGTGACACACCCGCTGCAGGGTGAAGACCTCCACCGCATCGCAATGGTCGCGCAGCTCGGTCATGTAGGAGCCGAACTCGGCGTCCGCGCGCCACGCCTCGATGCTCTCCTCGTCGTCCCAGCGGATGAAGGTGAAGAAGCGCCCCGTCCGCGAAGGGTCGCGCAGCAGGGTCACCTCCCGGGCGGCGGGATAATGCAGCATGGTCCATTCCGCCACGTCCTGCACCGCTGCGATGAAGGCTCCCTCCTCTCCATGCCTGACGCTGAAACTTCCCGATGTATAAGGTACATGATCATAGCTCATTCTTCTTTCTCCTTTATTCCGTCTTCCGCTCAACAAAGCGCTTTGCCCGCGGATCCGGCCCGTCTGCGACAATCGATTCGGTAAGCCGCCTTCCGATAGAGGCCGCCACCAACTCCGGTCACCGCCTTGCCAGCTCATGATCAGGATCTCGTAGTGGATCCTGGCGGGCTTGCCATGCCCGCACAGTAGTGGTTGGCTCATGCCGGCACCTGCCTTGTTGATTTACGGGCGCTGCTATGAAGGTAGCGCACCAGTCGGGACAGTCAAGGGGAGAGCAGCTCCCTTGCTGGAATCTCCCCCCTCAGGTAGCGCTGCCTCAACTCCTCCGGAAACCTCTCGACCGCATAGCGGAGCATGGTTCTCGGCATGCTGCGGCAGTGCTCGCGAAGAAACCTCTCCTCGGTCGGGCGGTGCCGTTTGCCGATCTCGCGGAGCATCCAGCCGACCGCCTTGTGGATCAGGTCTTCCGGGTCATGGAGCAGAAGCTGCGCGATGTTCAGGGTCTCTTCGAATTCGGCGTGCTTTATGAAATGAAAGGTTGCCATGATGGAGATGCGTCGGTCCCAGAGGAGGGGCGAAACCGCCAGGGCGTGGAGCCGCGACCTGCTCCCGGAGCGCAGGTGCGCGCCCACGATATGCTCGGCCGACACGTCCACCAGGTCCCAGCTGTTTACGAAGCGGGTGTTCCGCAGGTACTCGCCGTATATCGCCTCCTTCATGGCCACGTCCCCGCGGGCGTACATGCGGACCATGATAATCAGGGCCAGGAGCCTTGCCTCGTGGATGGGAGACTGAAGCAGCCGGAGCGTCTCTTCCAGGGGAAGGGTCCGGCAGATCCCCGCAAGCTTTCTTATCTGGGGGACACGCAGGCCCAGGAACACGTCGCCTTCCCCGTACTGGCCGGGACCGGTCTTGAAGAATCTCCGCAGCACCGCTGCCCGCCCGGGATCGCCCAGCGACTGCAATTTCGCGTGAATCTCGTCAACTCTCATCGAGCCCCCCATACGCATTTCACGGGCACTGTTCGTAGTAGTCGAGCTCCTTGTGGAAGGTTTCTTCCAGGTGGTGGAGGGCCAGGAGGGAGACCAAGACACAGACCGAGCCCACCAGCAGGGCCGAGGTCTCGATGGGGAAGTAGTGGCGGGCCAACTGGAACAGGAGCGTGATAGGGACCACCATGCCGCGCACGAAGTTTGGCACGGTGGTGGCCACGGTTGCCCGCAGGTTGGTGCCGAACTGCTCGGCCGCGATAGTGATGAACACCGCCCAGTAGCCACTGGCAAAGCCAAGCAGGGTGCAGACGGCATAGAAGGCGATCAGGCTTGTCCCGGCCAGGAGGAAGTAGGCGGCGATGCCCGCCACGGTCAGGCTGATGAAGGCAAACACGGCCTTCCTGCGGCTCCTGAGGAGCTGGCTGAGGAGGCCGCTGGCCAGGTCGCCGAAGATGAGCCCCAGGTAGCAGAACATGACGGCGTTGCCGGCGTTGATCGCGTGGGGAACCTTGAGGGCTTTGCCGAACTCGGGGGAGAAGGTGATCAGGATGCCGACCACGAACCAGGTGGGGACCCCGATCAGGATGGAATTGAGGTATTTCAGGAAACGGCCCCGGTCGGTGAACAGGGCGAAAAAGTTCCCCCGGCTGACGCCGCCGGCCTCCATTTCCCGGAACATGCCCGACTCGTGGACGCAGACGCGCAGGAGCAGCAGGAGGAAGCCGAGTATCCCGCCGATGTAGAAGGCGTGCTGCCAGGAGAACACGCCGGCCACGAAGTTCGCGGCAACCGCGCCGGACACCCCCACCGAGGCCACGACCATGGTGCCGTAGCCGCGCACCTCCCGGTGCAGGATCTCGGAGACCAGGGTGATACCCGCCCCCAGTTCCCCGGCCAGCCCGATCCCGGCCAGGAAGCGGGTCGCTGCGTACGCCTCCACCGAATGGACCATGCCGTTGGCGATATTGGCCGCGGAGTAGAGGAAGATGGAGCCGAACATGATTTTCATCCTTCCCTTGCGGTCACCGAGGACGCCCCAGAGGATGCCCCCCAGGAGCATGCCGGCCATCTGCATGTTCAGGAGAAAGACCCCCTTGTCCACCAGGGCCGCGCCCTCCAGCCCCATGGACTTCAGGCTGGGGACCCGGACGATGCTGAACAGTATGAGGTCGTAGATGTCGACGAAGTAGCCGAGGGCCGCAACGACCACCGGGATGCTGAGCACCGACCGCGTCCGACCGTTGGAAGACGTTCCAGAGGGGTAGGAAGGTTGCATGAAAAGGTGTCCCCGCTATTCCCCCCCGCGTCTGCGGAGATAGCGGAGGAATTCTTCCCTGGAGAGTTCCTTCTTGCGGACCAGGTGCTCGATCTGCTGGCTCATGGCCGCCTTTTCCCCCTCCTTCATGGATTCCTTGATGAGCACGAAGAACGGCAGGTTCCTGGTGTGGGGGTAGAGACGGAAGCGCTCCATCAGCTCGAAGGCGGACATGTCCGGGAGCATCAGGGTGGCGAAGGCCATGTAGCAGGTCACGGTGGTGGCCAGCGCGACCCCTTCCTTGCCGGTATAGGCATTGACCATCTCGAAGCCGAGCGATTCGATGGCCTTGGAGATCCGCTCCTCGCCGTTGCGCGAGATGAGAATGGCCTGAAGGTCCCAGGTCTCGGTATCCTCGGTCAGCCCCAGGACCACCAGCCGCTTGATCAGGTAATCGGTATCGATGGGAAGGGTAAAGAAGCCCGCGGCGGGAAAAACTCCTCCTACCTTTCCCTCCTCGCTGAGGAAAATGGGGAGGATGGGGATGTCGCGGGTCTGGGGGTTCCGCTTCATGTCCGTCAGTATGCCCCAGCCGTCGGTGGAATAGGAAGACAGGTCAAGGAGCACGCCGAGAGGTCTCCCGCCGGAGAGCTCTTCGGGCCTGGCCGCCCGCGCCCGGTAACCGCCTTCCTTCAGGTAGCGACAGATGACCTTGCCGCGCTCGTTACAGCCGTTCAGGCCAAGAATCCAGAGTTCCCGCTCGTGAGTTTTTTCGGCCATGCCTTCTCCCCGTTCCTGTATGAGAGTTAGTTTCCATCAGGAAAGTGTCGACAGGGGACGGGTCGGAACTTCCCCGAAGCCCCTCGTAATCGGTCACCATCCTTTGTTCGAATTAGATACTCTGCTGGATTCAGGCGCTTTCCCCTGGGTCACCCGATTGCACTGAAGCCGTACGAGAGGCTCCATGAAAGCCCCGACCCGTCCCCCATAACATTTTTCCAGGGTTTCCGGATGGAAACCGGTTATACCGGACCACTCAGCTTTCGGCATGCGACCGGCAGGGCCGCAAAAATTCCGAGAACAGAGCAATGACGCGGCATTAGGCTCTTAGATACCACATTTTCCGCGCTCCGCAAAGAAATCTTTCACCCGGAACGCCCGGAAGTTACGGCTGATTTCCGGCAGGAAGTCCCGAAAAATGCCTTGAATTTTCGAAAAAATATTGGCATAGTATGCCGTCAAGGACGGGCGTCAGCCCGTCTTTTTCTTTTGCCCGTCGGTGTCCTCGCGCCCTGTCCGGAGATCCGGGGTGAAGAGCAGGAAAGCGCCTGAATTCAGCGGAGTACCCGTCCATGCAAAGGATGGCGCGATATCAGGAGGGCTTCGGGGAAGTTCCAAGCCGGCCCCCTGGCAACACTCTCCGGATAGAAAGTCAGATATATCAATGAAACAGGAGTCGTATAAATGCAGCAGAAGATTCGCAACATAGCCATCATCGCCCACGTGGACCACGGCAAGACCACGCTGGTGGACGCGCTGCTGAAGCAGTCGGGCGTTTTCAGGGACAACGAGGCCATTACCGAGCGGGTCATGGATTCCAACGACCTGGAGAAGGAGCGCGGCATAACCATCCTGGCGAAAAACCTCTCCATCCGCCACGGAGACTACAAGATCAACATCGTGGACACCCCGGGCCACGCCGATTTCGGTGGCGAGGTGGAACGGGTGCTCAAGATGGTCGATTCGGTGCTGCTGCTGGTGGACGCGCTGGACGGCCCCATGCCCCAGACAAGGTTCGTGCTGAAGAAGTCCCTCGACCTGGGCCTGCGGCCCATCGTGGTAATCAACAAGATCGACCGGCCCGGCGCCCGACCCGGCGAGGTGGTGGATATGGTGTTCGACCTGTTCTGCGAGCTGCAGGCCAGCGACGAGCAGCTGGATTTCGCCATTGTCTACACCAGCGCCAAAATGGGCTACGCAAAGCTCGCCATGGAGGACGAGTCCGACGACATGGAGCCGCTGTTCCAGGCCATCGTCAGCAACGTGGCCCCGCCGGAAGGGGATCCCGGGGCGCCGTTCCAGATGCTGGTCACCAACATCGACTACAACGACTACATCGGCCGCATCGCCACCGGCAAGATCTTCAACGGCAAAGTCACCGCCGGGGAGACCGTGGCGCTCATGAAACGGAACGGTGACGTCCGCCGGGGAAGGATCTCCAAGCTCATCGGCTACGAGGGTCTGCAGCAGGTGGAGATCGGCGAGGCCATGACCGGCGACATCGTCACCATCGCGGGCTTCGACGAGGTGGGCATCGGCGAGACCATGGCAGCAGCCGACAACCCGGTTCCCCTCCCCTACGTCTCCATCGACGAGCCGACCATATCCATGAACTTCATCGTCAACAGCTCCCCGTTCGCCGGCCGCGAAGGGAAGCTGGTGACCTCGCGCAACATCCGCGAGCGGCTGGAAAAGGAGCTCCGGACCAACGTCTCCCTCAGGGTGGAGGACACCGGCAATCCGGATACCTTCCTGGTATCGGGCCGCGGAGAGCTGCACCTGTCGATCCTTATCGAGAACATGCGCCGCGAGGGGTTCGAGATGGCGGTTTCCAAGCCGGAGGTGATCCTGCGCGACATCGACGGCCAGAAGCAGGAGCCCGTCGAGTACCTGGTGGTGGACGTCCCGGCCGAGCACCAGGGGACCGTCATCGAGAAGATGGGGCCGCGCAAGGGTGAGATGGTGGCCGTCCACCAGTTGGGCGAGATCGTCCGGCTCGAGTTCGTGATCCCGGCCAGGGGACTCATCGGCCTGCGTGGCGAGCTCCTGACCGAGACCAGGGGGACCGGCGTCATGACCCACACCTTCCACGGCTACGCACCGTACCGGGGGGACATCCCGGGCCGGAAAAACGGGGTGCTCATCGCCATGGAACAGGGGGAGACCACCGCCTATGCCCTGGACGCGCTGCAGCCGCGCGGGGTGCTGTTCATCGGATCCGGCGTCGAGGTCTACGGCGGGATGATCATCGGCCAGCACGCCAAGGACAACGACCTGGACGTGAACCCGTGCAAGGGGAAGAAGCTGACCAACATCAGGGCCGCCGGCTCCGATGACGCCATCAAGCTGACCCCGCCCCGGGTCCTCTCCCTGGAGCAGGCCCTGGAGTTCATCGACGAGGACGAACTGGTGGAGGTGACCCCCACCTCGATCCGGCTGAGGAAAAAGGAGCTGGACCCCAACAGGAGAAAACGGCCCGCCCGGTAACGACAACTCGCTGAATTTCCAGGTAGTTCCCCACTTCCCTTGGCGGTGGGAGGGGGAAAGGGTTGCAAATATAACCGACAGGTTATGCTCGTAGATTCCATCCGGAAACACCGGATGAATAACAAATGGTTTCTGGTTCGGAACGAGGGGATTTTTCGCTCTGGCAAGAAACTTTTCCCCGAAAAGTTGACAGCGAAGGCTGACAAAATCAAGGGGTTACGCGGAGGCGTACACGAAGTACGTCACACAGGCAATTCCGCGGATTGACACAGCCAGGGCGACAATCTGCCTGCAAATTGGACAGCGAAGACTGCCCGAAGTACCCGGCAGCACGCCTGAACAGACGGTCAACTTTGCATTGACAAACGGCCGCATTTTCTCTACTTAAAGTGGATGCAGTTCGACCATTTTTCCAGCACGAACGAACAAGGAGCTCGTATGTTCCGCAGACTTGCCGCAGCCCTCTGCATCATGGCCCTTGCCTCATCCTGTTCTCTCTTCCGGAAAGAGGTCAAGGTACCGCCCGAAACGCTCTTCAAGGAGGGTGAAAAGCTGTACGCCAGGAAGAAGTACAGTGCGGCGTCCGAAAAATGGCGCACGGTAAAGGAGAAGACCACCTCGCCGCTCCTGAGGACCGCGGTCGAAATCCGTCTGGCCGATGCGCTGTTCTACGACGAGCAATACATAGAGGCGGCAGTCGAATACGAGAATTTCCGCAAGCTCCACCCGAAAAACTCCAAGGCCCCGTACGCGCTGTATATGTACGGACTGAGCAATTTCAAGCAGGCGGAGAAGCTCGATACCGACCAGACCCCGGTCAGGAATGCGGTAAACATCTTCGAATCGTTCCTCAAAGAGTATCCGGATTCGGCATTGGCCAAGGAGGTCCGCGAAAAGCTGGCCGAGTGCCGGACCAGACAGGCCGCCAACGAGATCTACGTCGGCAGGTTCTACTTCCGCACCGACCGGTACGCCGCAGCAATCGGCCGGTTCAGAGAGGCGGTTGAAAAATATCCGGGCGCGCCGGTCAACGACGAGGCACTGTTCCTCCTCGGCAGCTCCTATCTGCGCACCGGAAAAACGGACCTGGCAAAGGATGCGCTGAACCGCCTGGTCAAGGAATACCCGAAGAGCGCCTTCTCGGACCAGGCGAAAAAGTTGCTGGCCGGGATTTCCTGAGCTGAACGGGGCCTGGCCTTCAACCGGATTAGAGGAGTCGACCATGCGCACGTTCATACCGCTGATTCTCATCGCACTGGCATCAATCGCCTCAGGCTGCAAGGGAAGCGGGGACCGGGCCTCCGGGGCGGAACTGTATGCGCTCCATTGCGCATCCTGTCACCCCGGCGGAGAGAACACCATTACTCCCTCCAAGACCCTCCGGCGGGATGCCCTCCGTGCCAGCAACATCAACACGCCGGGCGACGTCGTTGAAAGGATGCGCAACCCCGGTCCCGGGATGCCGAAGTTTTCTCCGGCCGTCATTCCCGACAGGGACGCCCTGCGGATTGCCGAGTATGTTCTGGCCTCCTTCCGTTAGGGCCGGTTCCCGCCAGACCCCGTCCAGCCTGACATGACCCTCGCACTCCTGGTCGCTTATCTGCTGATCGGCGCTGCCGGCTGGCTCCTCGGCTGGCTGAATCTCCGGCATCTCCGGCATAATGCCGGGCTGGTCCCGGAGGGATTCGAGGGGGAACTGGATTCCGAGACCCTTGCCCGGAGCGCGGCCTATACCATCGAAAACAACCGCCTGGACCTAATCGAGTCGCTTGCCGGCACCGTCGTCCTCCTGCTCTTCCTGTTCGGCGGCCTTCTGGAGATCTATGACCGCTGGACCGCGTCCCTGAGCGGCTCGTTCGTCCTCCGCGGGGTGCTGTTCTTCCTCTGCCTGTCGTTTGTCCAGACAACCATCGACATCCCCTTCAGCCTGTACCGTAACTTCCGGGTCGAGGCCCGCTACGGCTTCAACACCATGACTCCCCGGCTCTGGCTGACGGATCTCCTCAAGTCCCTGGCCATCGGTATCGTCCTGATCGCCCTGCTGACCTCCGGCGCTCTGGTCCTGGTGCTCCTGAGCCCGTACTGGTGGTGGCTCTGGGTATGGGGTTTCTTTGCCGCGGCCTCACTGTTCCTCATGTACCTTTCACCCTATGTCATCGAGCCGCTGTTTCATACATTCGAGCCTGTCGACGCGGAAGATCTGGAAGGGGAAATCCGCGCCCTCCTGCAAAAGGCCGGGCTGGAGGTGAGCAGGGTGCTCCGGGTGGACGCCTCACGCCGCAGCCGCCACTCGAACGCCTATTTCACCGGCATCGGCAGGGTGAAACGGATCGTGCTTTTCGACACCCTGCTGGAGCGGCTGGATACCCGCGAGATCCTGGCGGTCCTGGCCCACGAGGTCGGGCACTGGAAGCGGCGCCACCTGCTGAAGCGCCTGGTCGTCTCCGAGGCCGCTGCGCTGCTCTGCTGCTATGCCGCCTTCCGGCTCATGGACGCCGGTGTCCTCCCCCCGCTCCTGGGGATGGAGAGCGCGTCGTTTTACGCCCAGTTGGTGATCCTCGGTTTTCTCCTCTCGCTGGCGTCCTCACTTCTCACCCCGATCGCCAGTTTTCTGTCCCGCAGGCATGAACAGGAAGCGGACCGCTTCGCAATCGAGCTGTCCGGCATGCCCGACGCCCTTGCATCGTCCTTGGTCAAGATGAGCCGGGACAACCTCTCCAACCTGCATCCCCACCCCCTGTACGCAGCCGTCTATTACTCCCATCCGCCCGTGGTGGAGCGGGTGCGGGGGTTGAGGAAGGAGAGCTAAGGGGGCAGGGGGTAAAAGACAAAGACCTGCCAGGTTTTTCGAAACCTGGCAGGTCTGCGGTACCATTCGAATATACTTTCCTCAGTCAGGCGAGACGGTTCACTGAATTGCCGGCTTCAACAACGTTCCACCGATGGGAATCCGGTAGACGCCCGGGCTGGTCTGGTATCTGGCCAGCACGAGGAAGACCAGCTTCTGGTTCTCCAGAAAAGCGGGCTTGGGCATCAGCTCCATGGTCAGGTCCAGCGGCGCCTGGGCCGGCGGACCCGACACCGGCACGTCACCCTTGAGCCTGATGTAGATCCCGTCCCCCTGGAAGGCCAGACTCTCCAGGGTTCCACTCCCATCTTTGGCGCGGAACATGCCGCGAACGCTCTCGTAGGACGCGTCCGGCAGGGGAAACTCACCTATCCTGACCGAACTGAGCTCCGCCCGCCTGACCTCCAGCTTCACTTCGCCCCGGGTCCGGCTCCCCCTGCCGCTGAACGACCCCTCCAGGAACAGTTCACCCTTGCAGTTGGCGCCGGTCGCGGTCCGGAGCAGCGGGACGTCCTCGAGGCGAAGCTTATCGGCCTGGAAAGAGAATGAGCCGGAGCGCGGCTCGAACCGGGCCAGAACCTCGCCGGGTCCGATATCCGCCCGGAAGGCGATCACGACCCGGCCGATGAAGAGGGGGAAGAGTTTCACGCCCAGACGGGTGTCGTCCAGCTTCAGCAGCGCACCCCGCTCGCCTGAAACCAGCACGTTGCGCGCCTTTATCCCCAGGGGGAAGGACTTGCCGAACTCGTCGGCCTGGAACCGGTAACCGTTCCGCTGCAGTCCCCTGGTCAGCGCGCCGCGGATCTCGTCGGAAGGGACGAGCATGAGCGTGAGGAAGGGGAACAGGACAAGGGATATGCCCGTGGCGACGACGATGTTGAGCAGTGTGCGGCGTTTCACCTCTGCCCCTGCGCTGTGGCCTTGATGAGGGCGATGGTGAGGGTGAGGTCCATACGTGACGGATCGTCGTAGCGGGTCTTCAGGTTCGCCTTCTTCACCAGGACCGGCCGGCTCCCCAGTTCCAGGCGGTGCAGCAGGTTGACGGCCTCGTTGGCCGTAAGCCCTTCCAGTTTCACCTCTGCCGCATCCTCCGCACGACCTGCCGTCTGGTCCCCCTTCAGCGGGGTCACCCGGCTCGATTTCCCCTTGATGCCGATCTCCTCGATGACCCTGGCGGGCGTGTCGTCACCCCGCACACCGGAAAGCCGGCCGGCAAACCGCTGGGACGCCAGCCGCGCCGCCAAAAAGCGCTGCTTGAGGGTCATCATCTCCACCAGGTCGGTCTCCCTGGCCCTGCGTCGCTTCTCCAGGGCCGCGATCCGCTCGTTGGCCATGGTGAACAGGATGGTGACGAACAGGACCACGGATATGCCGATGCCCCAGCGCAGCCGGGTCCGGCTGTCCATTTCGGCGTACCGTTCCCTGAGGGATGCCACACGGTCCGCGACAAGCTGGTTCAGCCTCATTTACCCCCCTCCTTCAGCGTCCCCCGGAAGGTAAAGGAGACGCTCCCGTCGGGCCGGGATTTCACCTCGGCCATATCCACCGGGTCGAAGTCGGCCGAGAGGCTCGACTTGAAGTCGTTGACCGCCTGGAAAGAACGGGCATCGCCCTTGATGAGCACCTGGGCGCCTTCGATTTCAGCCTCGTACACCCCCAGGATCCCTTCCCCCTTGGCCCCGGCGATCAGGTTCAGCGCATGGAGCACGCCCGGACCGGCGGAGCCCCCACCAAGGCGCCGGATTTCCGATTTCAGCTCGGCCACCTCGTCCACCGGCTTGGTCCGGGTGGGAAAGACCTCGCGGTAGATCTGGAGGATGGACTTGTCGAGGGAGGCCAGGTCGCTCTTGACGAAATAGTAGCGGAGGCCGGTTTCTCCCACCAGCAGGAGCAGCGCGGCCCCCCCCAGTATCGCGGTCAGGCGGAGCTTTTTCCTGAGCCGCTCCCTCCCTGCGGTGTAGGCCAGCCTGCCGTGCCGGAAATTGACCGGTTCGGCCTTGAGCGAGGCCGCTGCCATGGCCCAGGCGCCAGCGTACTCCAGGGCGGTGTTTTCGCCCGCGAATGCATCCGACAGGGCGTGATCCAGCGGCAGTGGAGCGAACAGAGGGCCGTCCGTTCCCGTGGATTCGGACGGAAGCGTGGAGCAGGACGCGGCCGGGCCGTGCAGCAGAACCCGCTCCACCCTGACCCCCCTGCCGGCCTCCAGCAGCGCCAGGGTGCGGGAGATCTCCAGGCGGTAATCCCCCTCCCCCAGGGCGCGGAACAGCAGCGGCTCCCCATCGGCGTAGACCGCGAGGGAGCGGCCGTCCGACAGTGCTGCGGTTCCGCTTCCCTTGGGAAGGAGCAGGTCCCAGTGGTAGAGCGCGGAACCCGCCACCCGCGGCTCCAGCCCGGCATCCTTCATGGCGGCGATACCCGTCTCCAGATCAGCCGCGACCCCCCAGATCGCCATGACCTTCCCCCCCCCCAGCGGGAGGGCGTCGAAGGCCAGGTCCTCGGGGGGGAGAGCCGTCTCTCCCTTCAACTCCAGGGGGAGCACCTCGCGCTGTTTGCGGCGATCGGCAATCGGCAGATCCAGGATACGGGAAAAGAGTTTTGCCGGATCAATGGAGAGAAGCACCCGTTCATCCCGTTCACCGGCCGCCGCGAGCTCCCGCAGCAACCGGCCGAAGGCATCGGGGTCCCCGCAGGGTCGGCGCTCGGCGCCCGTAAAAACCAGCGCCCCCCCCTTTTTCCGGAACCGGGCGAAACCCAGGGAACCCCGGCCGGCTTCCACTATCAGAATGTCCATTACAATTCTCTCCAGTACAGAACCTTCGGCTGTGTGCTATCGAAACGGACTACCGCCTCCACGATCCGGACGGTGTCGCGGACCTGTGCCCGCGACTGAATCCGGAACACGGACCCTTTTACCGAGATCTTTCCCTGCAGCGCGATCCCGACGCTCTCAAGACCGGCGATCCCGGTAATTTCAGCGGGGCTCCTGATGGGGGTCTTACGCCGGTACTCCACGATGCGCGCCGCCAGGTCGTTGTTCATTCCCTCGTGGAGGACGGCCAGCAGCTCGGCCGGCGCCGCATTGACGTTCACCTTGGAGAGGCCGCTCCCGGCCACGTCCGGATAGACCGTTATGAACGGATTCAGCTTCCTGAGGTTGGTCTCGTTGAAACCCGCCACCATCCTCAGCTCCTCGTACGATTCAAGGGGACCGTTCTTGGCGCTGTACGGGGTGGGCAGGGCACGGTAGAATCCGCTCTCGGCCCCTCCCGACCGCTGGGAGTCGTCCGCGTCTATCCAGTCCGCCACGGCGTCGCACAGGGCATACGGCAGCCCCAGCCGGTCCATGAGGCGTCGCGCCGTTGCGTAGTACTCCTCGTTGACGGTGCCGTTGGGAAAAACCAGGGAATTGATGTCCAGCTTGCCGCTTTCATCGCTGATGCCGACCGTCAGCGAACCTCGTTCATCCTCGATTGCCTGCGGAACGGCCCACGGGTCCAGCGGCGAGGTGTAATCCTGGGTGTCCAGGGCAAGCCGGATCACCTTGACGGCACCGTCCACCCCTGAAGCCGCGATCAGGCTGGCCTGTTGGGCGTCGGCGAAACTGTGGCTCAGGGAAGTCTCGACAAAGACGTCCTGGATGAACTCCGTGGTCAGCGCCACAAGCAGGGCCGTCACCACCAGGGTTATGACCAGGGCAAAGCCCTGTTCCCCCTTCACGGTTCCCTCATCCGCGGAACCACGATGGCGGTGAAGCCCGCCGGCTTCCCCTCCTGGTCCCCTTCCAGCTGCAGTGTAACGCGAACCGCCTTCGGCAGGGCTTCGTTCAGCCGGGTGTCCCAGCTCTTTACCCACGTCGAGCCGTCGTAGCATTCGACCAGAAAACCTTCGATCCGTCCCGTGAAGGGATAGGGTCGGGTTTTTGCGTCCAGGTAGAGGTCGCGGCTCTCCCGGGAGAGGATGGGCCGATCCTCCTCGTCCCTGACCGGCCGGTAGCGGACCACCATGGCATCCGATGACGGGACCGATCCGGACCGGGGGACGGTAAAGGCGGTGAAATCCAGGACGGATGCCGGACTGCCGAACAGGTCGCGGTCCTCGACGATGAAATGCAGGCGGTCATTGTCTTTGGAGTAACAGGCTGACGACAGCTCCCTGCGCAACAGGTCAAGGACCATGCGCGCGTCCCGGAGCGGCTCGGTCCGCTCCCGGACGGTCTCGCTGCCGCGCACCACCGAAAAATAGGTCCCGTACAGGGCGCCGCTCAGGAGGGCGAGCAGTGCCACGGCGATCAGGACCTCCAGGAGGGTGAAGCCCGCCTCACTTTTTCTGGACCAGGTATTGTTCAAGAGACAGCGTTCTCCCGCCTTCATCCCAGGTGACCGTGACGGTAAGGGTTTTGAAGAAGGCGACCGGCATCTCCCCGATCTCGGCCTTCCATGAGTAGCCAGGCCGCTCGGGGCCGAAGGTCCCCTCCATGGGCCGATCCTTCGGCGCGTCATCCTGGTACGTCAGCTCCTCCAGTTTTGAGCGCGCCAGCAGCAGGGCCACCGTGTCCTCGTTGTCGCGCGCCGCCAGAGCAAGGTGATGGTTCACCGAGGAGATGACCGTCAGGACCACCCCGGCCAGGATGGCCAGGGCCACCATCACTTCCAGCAGGGTAAAGCCTCTCACCGGACCGTCTCCCTCTCTCCCCCCGGCGCCTTTTCCCCCTCGTCATCCCCTGGAAGGGTACCCTCCTGGTACCCCTCCAGGACCGAGACCCTGCCGCTGCCGGGATAGAGCGCCACGGTATAGTAGACCGGCTTCTCCCCGGACTTCAGGTGGATGACCGTAAATTCCTCGGCGCCGAGGGGAGTGAAGTTCAGGACCGCCTCGCCGCCCGCCGACACGGTGCCGAGCCTGGAGGTCACCACGTCGGCGACCTCTACCCCTTCCCTGAGGGAGAGACGTTTCAGCATTGCGTCGGTTACGGCTACCTCGTCCCCATCCTGGATGACCCTGGTGACCGTCATGTCCCGGTCGATGAGGCTGATGCGCAGCCGGTAGCGGTTCTTGTCGGCAATCGCCAGGTTTCCCAGGTAACGGAGGGTGGCGGCCAGGGTCCGGGCCGAGGTCCTGAGGTCCCTCTCGCTGGCGATGGGGAGGCGCGGGATGACCAGCAGCGCCACCACCGACAGGATGACGATCACCACCGTCAGCTCGATGAGGGTGAACCCGGCCCGGCCGGAACCGTATTTCCCACCGGGCAGAAAGCGTATTTTCGGCGAATCTGCCATCGTAAACCCGGAATCCCCTGGAACCATGAGGTGCGCCGGAGCAGGCGGAAAGCTGTTTGCACCGGCAGTCTTCAACGCTCAACCTTCCAGCCCGAATACCTCAAGCCGCACTACTGCATGTTCCAGCTCTCGATATCGGCCGCCTTCTTCCCCTCCCCTCCCCTGGCGCCGTCAGGGCCGAAGGAGTAGAGGTCGTAGTCACCGTGCTCTCCGGGTGAGAGGTAGATATAGTCGTTGCCCCAGGGGTCCGTGGGTATGTTCTTGCTCTCCAGGTAACCCCCTTCCCGGTACTTCTTCGGCGTCGGCGGCGTGGCCGGCATGGTCAACAGGGCCTGCAGCCCCTGCTCGGTGGTCGGATAATCGCCGTTGTCGAGCTTGTACATCTTCAGCGCCGTCTCCAGGTTACGTATCTGCACCTGGGCGTCGGTTATCTTGGCGTCGTCGGAGTGGCCCACGATCTTCGGGACCACCAGAATCGCCAGCATGCTGAGGATGGCGATGACGACCATCAGTTCGATCAGGGTGAAGCCTTTTTCACCATTGCGGAATCTTCTCATATAGTCCTCCATAAAATATTACCTTACCAGTTGATTCAACTGGAAGATCGGCAGGAGCACCGCCACCACCACGGTCCCGACCGCGACCCCCATGGCCAGCACCAGCATCGGCTCCAGCAGTGCCATGAACCGGGTGACCGCCGTAACGAATTCCTTCTCGAAGGCCGCGCCCGCCTTGGCCAGCATCTCCTCCAGGGTCCCCCCCCGCTCGCCGACCGCAACCATGTGCACCAGCATCGGGGGGAAGAGCTCGGGGTCGCGCAGCGACGACGACAGGCTCCCCCCTTCGGCCAGCTCCAGCCGGGCGCCGGCCAGGGCGGTGCGGTAGCGCCGGTTCACCACCACTTCCCCGGTGATCTCCAACGCCCGAATCACCGGCACGCCGCTGGCCATGAGCAGTCCCAGGATCCTGGCAAAGCGCGAGAGTACCAGTTTGGACGTCAGGGGGCCGATGAGCGGCAGCCTGAGCAGCCAGGTATCCCGCCTGAAACGGACCGTCTCGCGCCTGATGAGCTTCCGATAACCGTACACCGCGGCAGCCCCCGCCGCCAGGAGAACGGGCCAGCCGGTGCGCAGCAGGGTGCTGGTCTTGATGAGCAGGACCGTGATGAGCGGCAGCGCGGCCTTGTTCTGTTCGAAGATCACCACTATCTTGGGGATGACGAATGCCAGGAGGAACAGCATGATTCCCGATCCCACCAGCACCATGAGCGCCGGGTAGGCCAGGGACGAGATGATCCTGCTCCTGACCGCCTCCTGGTCTTCGAGGAAGTCCGCGAGACGGTCCAGGATCACCTCCAGGGCACCGCTCGCCTCGCCGGCCGCCACCATGCTCACGTAGCTCTCGCTGAACACGGCCGGCTCCCCGGCCAGGGCACGGGCAAGGTTGGAGCCCTCGGCAAGCCTGGTGCGGACCCGGTACAGGATCTCCTTCAGCTCGCCGGGGGCCTCCTGCTGGTGCAGGGTGGTGATGGCCTCGAACACCGGCACCGAGGAGCCGAGCAGCGTGGAGAGTCGCCTGGTCATGAGGGCCAGGTCCGGGAGGGAAACCCGTTTGCGCCGGAACACTCCCACCCTTCCCCCGGTGGAGCCGTTGGCCTCAGTCAGCTCCTTCGGATAGAGCCCCTCCCTTTTGAGCAGTTGCCGGGCGTCCTGGAGGCTGTCCGCCTCGACGCTGCCGGAGGCCGCGGAACCGTCGCCCCTGAATGCGCTATAGCGGAAGGTCGGCATAGTCCTCCTGGGTCACCCGCATGACCTCCTCGATGGTGGTGATCCCGGCGGCCACCTTGGCCAGGCCGTCTTCCCGCAGGGCCTTCATCCCGCGGCCGACGGCGTACTCCTTGATCTCCCCGGCCGGGGCGCGCCGGATGATCATGGAACAGACCTCGGGATCGATCAGCAGGAGCTCGTAGATGCCGGTGCGCCCCAGGGTCCCCAGGCCGAAACAGGCGTCGCACCCCCTGCCGCGGTAGATGACCGGCGGCAGGGTGATGCCGGGGTATTCCCGGTCGGCCGCGTACTCCTCCCGGCAGTGGGGACAGATGACCCTGACCAGCCGCTGGGCCAGCACGGCCGAGAGGGAGGAGGCCACCAGGAACGGCTCGATACCCATGTCTATCAGGCGGGTGACCGCGGTGGGCGAATCGTTGGTGTGGAGGGTGGAGAGCACCAGGTGGCCGGTAAGGCTCGCCTGGATGGCTATTTCGGCGGTCTCGGCGTCCCGTATCTCGCCGACCATGATGATGTCCGGGTCCTGGCGGAGGATGGAGCGGAGCCCGCTGGCAAAGGTCAGCTCGATCTTGGGGTTCACCTGTATCTGGCCGATCCCTTTGAGCTGGTACTCGATGGGGTCCTCGATGGTGATGATGTTCTTTTCCGGGGAATTGAGCCGGTTGAGCGCGGCATAGAGGGTGGTGGACTTGCCGCTGCCGGTGGGGCCGGTGACCAGGATGATGCCGTTGCTGCGGCCCAGCAGCCGCTCCATGGCCCTGACGCCGGTCGTTGAGAGCCCCATGTCCTCCAGGGTGATGAGCCCCTTCTTCTTGTCCAGCAGGCGGAGCACCACCCGTTCGCCGAAAAAGGTCGGGATGATGGAGACGCGGATGTCCACGTCCCGTCCGGCCACGATGACCCGGATGCGGCCGTCCTGGGGGAGCCGTTTTTCGGCGATGTTGAGCCCGGCCATGATCTTGACGCGGGAGATGATGGCCTCCTGGACCACCTTGGGCGGGGTGAGCATCTTGTAGAGGATCCCGTCGATCCTGAAGCGCACCTCCACCTCCCGCTCGTAGGGCTCTATGTGGATATCGCTGGCCCGCTCCTTGACCGCCTGGAACAGGATCGAGTTGAGCAGCCTGATGACCGGGGCCTCGTCGGTCAGGTCCAGCAGGTCCCGCGGCTCGTTCAGCTCCGTGGCGATCTTGGAGAGGTCCTCCCCTTCCAGTTCCTCCACCACCTCCTGGGCCGAGCCGCCTACCCTCGAATAGAGGTGATTGACCGCCTCAAGGGCCGCCTGGGGAGTGGTCAGCGCCAGATCCACCGGCAGGCCGAACAGGCCGCGGACCTCGTCCAGGGCCGGGAGGTTGGCCGGGTCTCCGGCGGCCACCAGCAGCCTGCCGTCCCGCTCCTTCAGCGGGAGTATCAGGTTGGCGCGGGCGAATGCCAGGGGGAACCGTTCCAGCAGGGCCGTGTCCACTGCCGAGTCGTCGATCTTCTCGTAAAACGGCAGGCCGAGCCTGGCGGCAAGCGCTTCCATATCCGCGGCCGAGGTCATGGGGTTCCTTTCAGTTCCTTGTCGAGGTCTATGGTCCGCTCGGACGACACCGCTCCCTGGAACCGGTCCTTCTGCTGCCTGGACACGGCCGCCATGTCCGCGGCGTCCCTGATGATCCTCGGGGTCAGCATGATCATCAGGTTGGTCTTGGTGCGCTGGGTCGACTTGGTCTTGAACAGGTAGCCGAGCAGCGGGATGTCCCCCAGGAAGGGGATCTTGTTGATGTTGTCCTCGTCGCGGGTCTGGATGAGCCCGCCGATGACCACGGAGTCGGTGTTCTTGACAACCACCGAGGTCTTGGCGGAGCGCTTGGTGGTGACCAGGTCGGTGGCCTGCCCCTTGTTGGCTTTCACCGCGGAGATCTCCTGGTAGATGTCCAGTTTGATGTACTCCCCTTCCGTGATCTGCGGGGTTATCTTGAGCGTGATGCCGGTGTCCTTCCGCTCGATGGACTGCTGGGAAAGCCCGGTGGAGGAGAGGTTGGTCTGGGTCAGGAAGGGAACGTTCTCACCCACGAAGATCTCGGCCTCCTTGTTGTCGGAGGTCATGATGTTGGGGGTGGAAAGGACGTTGATGGCGCCGTTCTGGTCCAGGAGCTTCAGTACGGCGGAGAAATTGACGTTGTTGGCCAGCCCCTCCAGGATCTTGACCACCGCCTGCTGCTGGGCATTGGCGGCACCAAGGAAGTTGAACGGATCGAGAAAACCGGCCGCGGCGATGGTGCCGTCGCTCCCGGCCCCCCCCACCCCCAGCTGGGTGCCGATCTCGCGCAGCTTGTCGATGGAGACCTCGGCCACCAGCGCCTGGACGAACACCTGGCGCCGCCTCCGGTCCAGCTTCTGGATGACCTGGAGCAGGTTCTGGTAGTCGGTGGGCGCCGCCATGATCACCAGGGAGTTGGTCGCCTTGTCGGCGGTTATGCTGACCTTGGCCCCCTCGAAGGCGGACTGCTGCAGCGGCGTCCCGGTCGCCTGGGTGCCGGTGGAGGTGGTCCCCTTGATCATCCCCTCCAGGACCTTGGAGACCTCGGTGGCATCGGCGTTCTCCAGGTAGTAGACGTTAATCTTGCTGCTGGAGGATGGAGGCGGAACGTCGACCAGGGCGATGAGCTTCTTGATGTCGGCCTTGTCCTTGTCGGTGCCGAAGATGATCACGGCGTTGAGGCGGGTGTCGGGCACCAGCAGGCCGCCGAGCCCGGTGGACTTGCCCTGGGAGGAGCCTGCCTGCGTCCCGGGCCTGGCGGTCGACCGGTCCCTGCCGAAGAGCCATTCCCTGACCACGTCCGCCACGTTGTCGGCGGCCGCATGCTTGAGGAACACCAGTTCCGCCCCGTCGCGGTGCATGTCGCCGTCGATGGCCTTGACGATATCGTGAACCTTGTGGATATTGAGGGCCGAATCGACCACCAGCAGCATGTTGGCCGGCCCGAACGAGGCCACGTAACCGTCCTTGGAGACCACCGGCTGCAGAAAGGAGGCCGCCTCCTGGGCGGGGATGCGGTCAAGCGGGATGACCCGGGCCACGTAGGACTCGTTGATGGGCCCCTTTTCCGAGCCGGTGAACAGCCTCATCCCTTCCTGTTTGGCCACACTGGTGGGGACGATCTTGTAGACCCTGCCGGCCTGCACCACCGTGAAGCCCTTCAGCTCCAGGACCGAGGTGAAGACGTTGAACGCCTCCTCCACCGAGAGCTTGGACGGTGAAAATATCGATATCTTCCCCTTCACCCGGTCGTCCATGATGAAGTTCCTGCCGGTCAGGTCGCTGATGAACTTGACCATGGTCGAGATATCGACGTCGCTGAAATTCAGCACGATCCCCTTTCCATAGCCCGGGCACGGCATCAGGAACAGGGACACGAGGCATACCGTTACCACCGAGGTGAGAATTCTCTTCTTCAAGGATAACCTCCAACGGATTTCACAAGACCGGCGCTCAAGCCCGGCATACGGTCCCGGCGGACATCGTCTCACCGTATTTCATAATTCAGGGTGACCGGCCGGCCGTCACGGATCAGATCGAGCTTGATACGGTTCTGGCCCTTGAGGGCGATGAAGGACTGCATCGCCTTGTCGGGCGAATCCAGATTGATCTCGTTGATCCGGAGCAGCGTATCGCCATTCTTCAGGCCCACCATGCCGAACACGCCCGCCGGCTTGACCTCCGAAAGGTTGAACCCCTCCACCTTGCCGTCCTTGGCATTGGGGAGGAGCCGGGCATCGGTCATTGCCTGGCCGATATTGTCAAGGGCCGCCGCGAGCGCCCGCTGGTCCACCACATAGGAGCCGGGGGCGACCTGGCTGGCAAGCCCTCCCTGCAGTTTCCCCTGCGGCCCGGTCTCGGACCCGCCGGGCACCGCGGTGGGTGTCAGGAGCTTCACGGTCGAGCCGTTACTCCGGATCTCCACCCCTTCCTTGCGGACGGACAGGAGGGTGCCCATATCGAACACCCTGTCGCCGAGCCTGAAGACCTTCTCTTCATGGGTGCTCTGGCGCTGGATCAGTGCGAAGGTTTCCCGGTAGGAGCCGATTGCCGTGCCGAGCAGCACCAGGTCACCCGGTGAGGTGGCGGCAGGCCCCTGGGTCGCGACGACCGGGACGAGCTTCCCCTGGGTTGCCTTGCCGAACAGCCCCTTTTCGAGGATTGGGGAAAAAGAGGAGAGGTCGTCCCTGCGGGCCGTTTCCGCCGGTGGTGTCTCCTTGCCGGGTGAGACGGGAAAGGTCCTGGAAAGCCGGTAGGCAATGCCATCGGAGGCTATCATGGCTAAGAGCACCAGGAGGAGAACGGAGATTCCGATATTCAGGGCCACTATTTTCTTATCCATGAAATACCCGGTTCCTGGAGCGGAAATAAAGGTAACTATAATCAAAAAAAAAAGGTGAGGCAAGGAAAAACGGGACTTGTTCCGGGTCCTTACGGGCCTTGCGAAGAAGGTTTGCTATTACCGGGAATCGTGCTACCATGTTCCACCTCTGTCAACTCGTCTGTCCTTTTTTACATTAAAAACGGCTTTCGGATTAGTTATAACCCTATGAAAACCATTGCTGTCAGCGCGGCGACCTACGGCGAGCTGTCCGGACTGATCGAGGCGTTCAACGCAAGGCGTGACCAATGCGATGCCCCGTGGGATTTCCTGGTTTCCGGCCTCGCCCGCACCAGGATCATCTTCGCCGTGACCGGAATCGGAACCGCCAATGCGGCGTCTGCGACCACGGCGCTGATCCACCTCTACTCGCCGGATCTCATCATCAACACCGGCTGCGCCGGCGCCTACGACAGGGCCGGCCTGGCCGTGGGCGACCTGGCCCTGGCGACCTCCGAGCTGTTCGCCGACCTGGGCGCGGCCGGCCCGCACGGCTGGCTCTCGCTGGAACAGATGGGATTGCCGCTGCTGGACCGGGGGGACGGGCGCTGCTTCAACGAGGTGCCGATGTCCCTGCCTGCCGTCGAAGCGGCGCGGGCGCGGGCCGCCCTGCTGGGGACCCCTCTGCGGGCGGGCAGGTTCCTGACCGTTTCCGCGTGCAGCGGGACCCGGTCCCGCGGCGCCGAGCTCCAGGACCGCTTCGACGGCATCTGCGAGAACATGGAGGGGGCCGCCGTTGCGCTGGTGGCGGCCCGCTACGGCGGAGCCTGCCTTGAGGTGCGCGGCGTCAGCAATCTGGTGGAGGATCGGGACCCGTCCCGCTGGGACATCCCGCTGGCCGCCGCCGCGGCAGGAAGGTTCATCGAGCTCCTGATAAGGGGATTATGACCGTGAAGACCCTCACCCTGGGCTTTTCCCCCTGCCCGAACGACACCTTTCTCTTCTATCCGCTGGTGCACGGTCTGGTGGACACGGCCGGGTTTGCCTTCAAGGGGCGGCTGGAGGACGTGGAGACCCTCAATCACCTCGCCCTGGAAGGCGTTCCGGACGTCTGCAAGGTCTCCTGCCACGCCTTCGCCTTCCTGCGCGAGCACTATGTCCTGCTCCGCTCCGGAGGGGCCATGGGGAGGGGGTGCGGCCCCCTGGTGGTCTCGCGCGAACCGGTGACGCCGGAAGATTTGAGGCAAAAGAGGATCGCCGCGCCGGGCCGGTACACGACCGCCCTGCTCCTCTTCAACATGCTGCAGGTGAATCCGGGCGAGATCGTCCTGCTTCCCTTCCATGAGATCATGGACGCTGTTGCGCGGGGAACGGTCGATGCCGGTCTGGTGATTCACGAGTCCCGCTTCACCTACCCTTCCTACGGCCTGCACCAGGTCATCGACCTGGGTATCTGGTGGGAAGGGCTCACCGGCCTCCCGCTCCCCCTGGGCGGAATCGCCGCGCGAAGGAGCCTGGGCACCCCGGTCCTGTCGGCCCTCGACCGCATCGTCCGCTCCAGCGTCCGGTACGCCCGCTCCCACCCGGAAGCATCGGCGCGCTACGTGCGCTCCCATTCGCGGGAAATGAGCGACGAGGTATGCGCATCACACATAAGCCTCTATGTGAACGATTTCTCCCTCGATCCGGGCCGCGAAGGGGAACAGGCCCTTGAGACCCTGCTGTCGCTGGCTGAGCGGCGCGGCCTGATCCCGGGGTCGACCACTGACAGCTACCTCCCCTGCCCCTGACGGCCGTCCGTCCATCTCCGGCGGTTCCGGCGCCACCCCCCACAAAGATCGCTCACCCATAGTAACCAATAATAATTTCAATATGTTATATTCAATACAGCCATTTCGGACTTGACTTACATCGGGTTCATATAGTATATGAGTGCCTCGCCCAAAAAGGAGGTGCCGATGGCATCGCTGAACCGAAGGGGCAAACTGGCGATTCTATTTTTCTGCCAAGCCCTGTTCCTTCAGATCCAGACACTTCCCTTGCAAGCAGAAGTATTATTGTCGGACGAGAATAAGGTGAACAATGAGCAAAACCTTTCTTCTTCCGTGCACGCCAAGGGGAAAAAGGGGGTTGCGACTTATTACGCAAAGAAGTACGAAGGAAAACGCACGGCATCAGGAAGCAGGCATTGTCCGCGGAAACTGACCGCGGCCCACCAGAGTCTCCCTCTGGGGACAAAGGTCAAGGTTGTCAATCTTGTCAACCGAAATGAGGTGTATGTCACCATAAACGACCGCTGCCGTAAAAGAAATTATCCTTTTATTGATCTTTCACGGGAGGCGGCAAGACGACTGGGGTTTCTCGGCAAAGGGACCGCCAAGGTGGAAATCGTTCCCGTAGGCAAGGAATCTTAGAAAAAATCTTGGGCGAAAGAACACAAAAGGCCGGGTCTCCACCCGGCCTTTTGTGTTCTCGATTTTTCAGTCCGCGCTCTTTTCTTATTTCTTTTTCTTTCCCTTGGAGGACTTTTTAGCCTTCCCTCCGCCCGATGCCTTCTTGGACTTGCCGCCCTTGGTCAACTTCTGCTTCGAATCGCCCTTGCCCGGCTTCCGGTAATCTTTCCCGGCCGATTTTTTGGACTTCTTTTTCCCGACGTATTTTTCCCGTTTCCCTTTTTTCCCTTTTGACTTGGCATAGGACTTCTTCCGATACACCTGGGGCTCCGGGGAAATCTCGTCACGTATGTTGCCCAGCAGGACATTCGTCTCTTCGAGGTTGGGATCGGCCTGTTTCGCGGCCTCAAGGGTCTCCCTGGCCTCGGCGAAGCGTCCGGTCTTCATATAGACCCGGCCGAGCGCATTCAACGTCTTGGCGCTGTCGCCCTTGAGATCCACCGCCTTCTTGTATGCATCAACGGCTGCATCGTAATCTTTGCTGAACTCGTAGATGAGCCCGAGCTTGTAATGGTTGACCGGGTCGGCAGGGGCCAACTCCACGTTCTCCTTCAGCAGGGCTATGACCTCGTCGTATTTCTTTTTCTTGACGTAAATGGCCAGCAGGGCGTTACGGGACTCGGCGTCGTCCTTCCTGATACGGAGGACCTCCCGGAAGCGCTTCTCCGCCTCGTCGTCCATGGAGTTCCTGCGATAGAGATTGGCCAGCTCGCGCTGGGCCTCCACGTTGTCCGGCTCGAGCTTGACGGTGGCGAGGTACTCGCTCAATGCCTCCCTGGGATTCTTGTTGTTGGCGTAGGCCCGGGCCAGCCGGAGATGAACCTGGGGGGTGTCCTTCTGCATCCTGACCAGTTCCCGGTACTGCTCGATGGCCTGGGGATAGCTGCCGCGCAGGGAGTAGATGTCCGCCAGCAGCCGCCGGCTCTCGGCGTCGGTGGAATCGTACCGTATGGCCTCGCGGTACTCCACCACCGCCTCATCGAGCAACCCCTTTTTTTCGTACAGGACCCCGAGACTACGGTGGACGGCCGCGTTCCCCCCCTTCATGCGGATCGCCTCACGGTAAGTGGAAACGGCCTCCTCGTCGCGGCCGGCGGCCATGTAGACGTCGCCCAGCTTCCTGAGGGTCTGGAGGTCTCCGGGCTTTTCCTTGAGCGCGGTTTCCAGCTCGTTTACCGCCTTGTAATAGTCTCCGGCCTGCAGGTACTCGTTACCCTTGCGCAGCTGCTCCATCAGTTCCACGGAGCGGGTCCTGCCCCCCAGCAGATACTCGTACTCCGCCGACTTCAGGTCCCCCTTCCGTTCGTAGGCCTCTGCGAGGAGGAGATGGATCTTCCTGTTCTGGGGATTCACCGTCTGCATCCGCTTCAATTCATCGAGGGCCTTGTCGACACGGTTCGTGTCCAGGTAGAGCGCGGCCATTCCCAGCCTGGCCTCTTCGTTTGCACTGTTGATGGACAGGACCTTGAAGTACCCCTGCCCTGCCTGCTCCAGTTGCCCCTGCTTCCGGTGGATATCGGCGATGCTCACCAGGATCGATTCATCGTTGGGCGCCGCCTTGTGGGCCTCTTCATAATGGTAGAGGGCCATCGGGTACATCTTCTTGTCGGCGTAAATTCCGGCAAGCCCCTTGAGGTAACGGGGATCCCGGTCCGTGGCAAGCGCCTTGGTCAGCTCAAGGGCCGCCTCGTCCAGCATGCCCTTCCGGAAGTGGAGCAACCCCAGATTTCCGCCCGCCTTGGGAAAGTCCGGCTCATCCTTGAGGCACTCCTGGTATTCGGCAATGGCGTCATCGGGCCTCTCCGCCCGCTCGTACCTCAACGCCCTGACGAAATGCCCGGGAGCCCCGTCCGGGCAGAGAGCCAGCACGCGCTTTTCGTTCTGATCCCGTTCCAGGTCATTCTTCTTTTCCGCCAGGACGGCGACTATCTTTTTTGCCTGGGAGCACTTGCCCGCCAGGCCGAACGTCCAGTCAAACCCGCAAATCAGGGGAGCAAGGAACGCCAGGTAGATAAGCAGTGATTTTTTCATCGTCATCCCCGCTGAGTGCTCAAGTACTTGAAACAAGGAGCAGATTATACACACCGCACCGCAAAAATTCAAATAATTATCGGTAACTGGACGGATTTACAGCCGTTTGGGACCGGTTGCGGCATATCACCACAGCAGGTGGAGCCGGGCGGGCGGTGCTGCCCCCCTCCTCTCCGGACCAGCGTTTTCAAGGTGTTTCCGGACGGAAACTATTTGGGTTGACGCCGCACGGGGAGATATCTTACAGTGCCTGCGGAGGCAAAACGCCCCTTGGGAATCGGCTGCAAGTAGTGTACACTTGACAGTTGTAGCCTCCGATGATTATCTGGAACGAAAGCCGATACGGACAAACAGCTTCAGACGGGTCCGGGCTGATAAGGAGAGAGCGCATGGAAAACAACCAGGAAAAGGAAGAGTTGAAGATACCCGAAATACTGCCTCTGCTCCCGGTGCGCGACGTGGTGGTGTATCCCTATATGATTATCCCCCTGTTCGTGGGGAGGGAATTGTCAATCAGCGCGGTCGATTGGGCGCTGTCGCGGGACAGGCTCATTTTTCTCGCGACCCAGAAGGACATCTCCGACGAAGAGCCTTCGCCGGACGAGATCTATTCGGTGGGGACCGTGGCGATGATCATGCGGATGCTCAAGCTTCCCGACGGCAGGGTGAAGATCCTGGTGCAGGGACTCGCCAAGGGACGGATAACCGAGTTCGTTGAGACCAAGCCGTTCTTCTCGGTGCGCGTAGACAGGATTGTGGAGCCCGCGGTCGCCGAATCGTCGCTGGAGACCGAGGCGTTCCTGAGGACCATCAAGGAGCAGATCGCCAAGATCACCTCCCTGGGCAAGAACATCTCTTCCGAGGTAACGGTGATCCTCGAGAACATGCAGGACCCGGGGAGCCTGGCCGACCTCATTGCCAGCAACATAGGGCTGAAGGTGGAGGAGGCCCAGAGCCTGCTGGAAACCATCGATCCCATTGAGCGGCTCAAGAAGGTGAACGACTACCTGAACAAGGAAATCGAGCTCCTCTCCATGCAGGCCCGCATCCAGTCGGCCGCCAAGGAGGAGATGGGCAAGACCCAGCGGGAATACTTTCTGCGCGAGCAGCTCCGCGCCATCCAGCAGGAGCTGGGGGAGACCGATGCCCGCTCCGAGGAGATGGCCGAGCTGAGAAAGGCCATCGAGGACGCCGGGATGCCGGAGACCGTGGAAAAGGAGGCGCTGAAGCAGCTGGGTCGGTTGGAACAGATGCACCCGGACGCGGCCGAGTCCAACATGCTCCGCACCTACCTGGACTGGATGGTGGAGCTCCCCTGGAGCAAATCCACCAAGGACGTGCTCGACATCAAGCGGGCACGCAAGGTCCTGGACGAGGACCACTATTACCTGGACAAGATCAAGGAGCGGATCCTGGAGTTCCTGGCGGTCCGGAAGCTGAGAAAGCAGATGAAGGGGCCGATCCTCTGCTTTGTCGGACCTCCGGGGGTGGGGAAGACCTCTCTGGGCAAGTCCATCGCCCGGGCCATGGGGCGCAAGTTCCTCCGCATCTCCCTGGGTGGGGTCCGGGACGAGGCCGAGATCCGGGGCCACCGCAGGACCTACGTTGGCGCGCTCCCGGGACGGATCATCCAGGGGCTGAAACAGGCCAGCTCCAACAACCCCGTGTTCATGCTGGACGAACTGGACAAGATAGGCGCGGACTTCCGCGGCGACCCCTCCTCGGCCCTGCTGGAGATCCTGGACCCGGAACAGAACCACGCCTTTTCCGACCACTACATCAATCTGCCGTTCAACCTGTCCAACGTCATGTTCATCGCCACGGCGAACCAGATCGATCCGGTGCCGAGCGCTCTGCGCGACAGGATGGAGGTCATCAACCTGTCCGGCTACACCGAGGAGGAAAAGCTGGAGATAGCGAAGCGCTACCTGATCCCGCGCCAGATCAAGGAGAACGGCATCACCGAGAAGATCGTATCGTTCTCGGACGAGGCGCTCAAGACCATCATCTCCAAGTACACCCGCGAGGCCGGACTGAGGAACCTGGAGCGGGAGATAGGCTCCATCTGCCGCAAGATCGCCCGCAAGATCGCCGAAGGGAAAAAGCAGCGCTTCGTGGTCACCGCCTCGACCGTGGCGAAATATCTGGGGCCGCCCAGGTTCATCCGTGAGGGGGAGATGGAGGCCAACGAGATAGGCGTGGCCACCGGGCTCGCCTGGACCCCGGTGGGGGGAGAGGTCCTGTTCGTTGAGGCCACCACCATGAAGGGGAAGGGGGGGCTCACCCTCACGGGCCAGCTGGGGGACGTCATGAAGGAGTCGGCCCATGCGGCGCTCTCCTTCATACGCTCCAAGGTCGCCGAGTTCCGCCTCCCCGAGGACTTCTACACCAACCTTGAGATCCACGTCCATGTCCCGGCCGGGGCGATCCCCAAGGACGGACCCTCTGCCGGTGTCACCATGGCCACCGCCCTGGTGTCGGTCCTTACCAGGATACCGGTCCGGCGCGACGTGGCCATGACTGGAGAGATCACCCTGCGCGGCAGGGTGCTCCCGATCGGCGGGCTGAAGGAGAAGATGCTGGCCGCCATCAGGGCTGGCATCACGACCATCCTCATACCCGAGCAGAACAAAAAGGACCTGGAAGAGATACCCAAGCACATCCTGAAAAAGATCGAGGCGGTCCCGGTCAGAACCATCGACGACGTGCTGAAGCTGGCCCTGGAACAGTACCCCCCGCCGCCGGCCACTGCCGAGAGCGCTCCGGTCAAACCCAAACCGACCCACCGCAGGGTCGCCCACCAGCCGAAGGTCGTCTCTTGAGGGGCGGGGTGAACCTGCGGGAGATTGGTGAATTCGGTTTTATCGACCGGATCGCCGGCCGGATCGTCTCCGGGACCGGCGTCGTGATCGGCATCGGAGACGATGCGGCGGCCGTGGAGCCGGTTCCCGGACGTCTCGACCTGGCCACCTCCGACATGCTGGTGGAGGGGGTCCATTTCGATCTCTCGTTCTGCGATCCCGTCTCACTTGGAAGGAAGGCGTTGTCGGTGAACCTGTCCGACATCGCCGCCATGGGTGGAGAACCGCGCCACTTTCTGCTGTCACTGGCCGTGCCGCCGTCGATCCCGCTCGAATTCCTGGACGCGTGTGTCCAGGGGATGCTGCAGCGGGCCGGGGAGTTCGATGTTGCCCTGATCGGCGGCGACACCTGCTCCTCGCCGGACCGGCTGGTCATCTCCATCACCCTGCTCGGAGACCAGCTGCCGCACCGGATAATACGCCGCTCGGGCGCCCGCCCGGGTGACCGGGTCTGCGTCACCGGGACCATCGGTGACTCGGCCCTTGGCCTCCGGCTCCTGCGGAAAGGGGAGCGGTCCGGGCCCGCGCTTGACCGCCACCTGGATCCGATGCCGCGGGTCAAGGAAGGAAGGGCTCTGGCCGAGGCCGGCATCCCTTCGGCCATGATCGACATCAGCGACGGACTGCTGGCCGATCTCGGCCACATCCTGGACCTCTCCTCGGTGGGGGCCCGTCTGTATGCGGACAAACTCCCCCTCTCCACCCGCTTTCGGGCGCACTTTCCGGTCACCGACCGGGAATCGCTCTCCCTGGCCGTTGCCGGCGGGGAGGATTACGAACTCCTTTTCACAGCCCCTCCCGGAAAAATGCAGGAGTTGTTCGGACTCTTCGAAGGGCTGGGAACCCCGGTCACGGAGATAGGCGTTATCACGCAGGAGCCCGGACTGTCCCTGCTCGGGGCGGACGGCGCTGAATTGCGCCTGGACGTCGCGGGATTCGATCACTTTGCCGCATCGGACGGGACAAAGCCCTGTGCAACGGGGCATGGTCGGCCGGCATGCGGCGTACACCGCTGAGAACCGCTGCCGGCCAGGACGGCCCGGCTGAAATCCGGGGAGCCGCCTTCGAACGGATACGCCGGATCCTGAAAACCTTCGGGGGCTTCCAGCTTCACGTTTACAAGGACGCCTGCGTAAAAAGGCGGCTGGATGCCCGGATGCGGGCGGTCGGCTGCGCGACGGCCGAGGAATACGCGGATCTCCTCCTGCTGGACAAATCCGAAACCGATGCGCTCATCAAGGCGCTCACCATCAATTTCAGCCGGTTCTTCCGCAATCCGGCCACCTTCGACAGGCTGCGCGACGAGGTCCTGCCGTCGCTGTTCTCCGGGTGCGCCCTCGCCGGCAGGGACTCCCTGAGCATCCGGAGCGTCGGTTGCGCCGGAGGGGAGGAACCTTACACCCTGGCGATGATCCTGCGGGACTCCTTCGCGGGTGAGCTGTCCCGTCTGAAGGTCTCCATTGTCGCGACGGACGTGGACCCGGAGGTGCTGCGGACCGCGGTCCGCGCCAGCTACGGGCCGGAGAGCCTGGAAGACACGCCCCCTGCCATGCGGGAACGCTTTTTCTCCTTCAGGGAAGGGAGATTTCTGCTCGATCCCGGGATACGGGACATGGTCTCCTTTTATCGCGAGGACCTCATGCTGCCGCGCGCCGGCGGTGAATTCGACCTGATCCTCTGCCGCAACGTCCTGATCTATTTCGAGCGGCGCCATCAGGAAGCCGTGCTGGCCGGTCTGGAGGGCACGCTCCGCCAGGGAGGAGTGCTGGTGCTGGGAAAGACGGAGACCCTCCTGCCGGCAGCGCGCAGGATGTTCCGGGTGGTCTGCCCGATCGAGCGGATCTATCGGAAGATTTGAGGCGGGAAGAGAAGCATTCCCTCGTCCGCCGATACACCGCCGTTCACTATCGTTGAAGCACCGCCCCGACCCTCCCCCACCGGGCGGGAGGGGACTCTATGGGTCATACAAAGGATTTGTCCGGACACAACGGAGTTTTTCCTGATCTTAAACGGTGTAAAGGAGACTCTCATGTACATACCGATAGGATACAAGTTCATCCTCGGCTTCGTGGTGGTGGTGGCAGCGGTCGCCTTCGCCCCCGGGGTCATCCGGCTGCTCGGTTACTCGCCGGAGGGGACCGCTCTCTTCTCGTACGCCGTTGCGCTCACCATCGGCCTGATTCTCGGCTGGGTCTTCTCCAAGACCTTTACCAGGAACATATCCATGCTGAACGAGTCGGCCGATGCCATCAGCAGGGGAGACCTGAGAAGGGACGTGCCGCCCGTCAGGTCCGGGTGCCCCGACGAAACCGTGGACATGGGGCTGTCCATCCACCGGATGATGGAAAACCTCAGGGAACTGGTCAGGAGCATACGGGAGATATCGGAAAAGGTCTCCGAATCGGCCAAGACCCTCTCGTCGACGGCCCTGGAGATCAACGCCTCCACCGAGGAGGTGGCGCTGGCCGTGGAGCAGATCTCCCGGGGCGCCGAGAAGCAGGCGGATATGGTCGGCAGGAGCTCCAAGGTAATCCACGAGATGGCCATATCCATCGAGTTGGTGGCGAAGCGTGCCCGGGAGGCGGCGGGCACCGCCAGGGAGACCAGCAGCACTGCACGGCGGGGAGGGGACCAGGCCGGTGACCTGCTGGAGAGGATGAGGGCCTTTTTCGATCGGGTCGAGCAGAGCGGCAAACAGTTCATGGAGTTCAACGCCAAGCTGCAGCAGGTCGGCAGGATAGCCGATTTCATCGGCGAAATCGCCCGTCAGACCAACATGCTGGCACTGAACGCATCCATCGAGGCGGCCCGGGCCGGCGAATACGGAAAGGGATTCGCCGTGGTGGCCGAGGAGGTCCGCAAGCTCTCGGAGGGGGCGGGCAGATCGGCGGACGATATCAGCGGGTTGATTAGCGGCGTGCGGGAGGAGAGCCACCGGGTCCAGGACACCATCCTGGCGGTCTCCCGGAACATAGGCGAGGGGAAGAGGAACCTCGACGTCACCGCCGACTCCTTCAGGGAGATACTGACCACGGTCATGGAGACCGAGCGCAAGGCCAACAGCATCGCCGACCTTGCGGCCATGCAGACCGAGGGGGCCGGCCAGATGGTGAAGAACGTGGACGAGATAGCGAAGGTGGCCGAGGACAACGCCGCCGCAACCGAGCAGGTATCCGCCGCCACCGAGGAGCAGACCGTGGCCATGCAGGAGATGGCCCAGGCGGCCCGCGAGCTGGCGGTGCTGTCGGATGACCTGCTCCGGAGCGTGGAGCGCTTCATGCTTCCCCCTAAGGAGGAACCGGTCCAGTGAACTCCCGGGGCAGGCGTTTCCTCATCTTCACCCTGCGGGGAAAGCAGTATTCGGTAAACGCCGGAGACCTCTCCGAGGTCATGGAAACAGCCGCCACCTTCCCCATACCGCGGGCGCCGCGCTGCTACCTGGGAGTGATGAATTTCCATGGGGTGCCTACGCCGGTGCTGGACCTGGCGTCCTTTCTCTTCGGCGACCCGCCGACAGGCCCGGGGAATCTGCTGGTTCTGGATCACAGGTTCGGCTCGCTGGCGCTCCGGATAGACACGGTGGTGCGCATCGTCTCCGACATACGCGACCTGCGGATCCAGCCGGACGAGGGCGCCTTCGTGCGGCATTCTATCCTGTTCCACAACGAGAGGATCCCGGTGCTCGCCCTGGACATGCTCGTGGATGAGCTGGAGGAAGAGGCCAGGACGGGCCGCCCCGGGAACGGAGGAATCGGCTCAGACAAGACGGGAAGGGAATGAAACGGAGAAGCTGCTGAATGGACATGTCCCAGTACAAGGATCTGTTCATTTCCGAGGTCAGGGAACACATCCAGGGCATGAACGAGGCAATCGTCGCCCTGGAGGGAGCGCCCGAAGATCGGGAAAGGATAGACTATCTCTTCAGGATGGCCCACTCCATCAAGGGGATGTCGGCTTCCATGGGATACGGCGGGATGGCCGGACTCGCCCACAAGATGGAGGATCTCATGGACCGGGTCCGGAAGGGAGCCATCGGCTTCGCCTCCGGCGTTGCGGACCTGCTCCTGGAAGGGAGCGATTTCCTGTCACATATGCTGAACGACGTGGATGCCGGGGGCGACGGACAGCGCGACATCGACGACCTGGTGAGCCGCCTCGCCGGCTACGCTCCGCCGCCCGCCGCAGAGCCGGCCCGGACGGACGGAAGCGAAACCGGGCCGTCCGACGGTGAGACGCCGCTTCCGGGGAGGCTGCAACAGCCGGCGGTGTCCGACAAACCCGACTCCGTCCACAATGTCCGGGTAAAGACCGAGGTCCTCGATACCCTGGTGAACATTACCGGGGAACTCCTCACCCATAAAAACCGGATGGTCAGCATGTCCCGGGAGTTGGGGAGCCCGGCGCTTACCGAGGCGATCAGCGACCTCTCCCGGCTCGTCCGGGAGCTGCAGAACGAGGTATTGAAGGTTCGGCTCATGCCGTTCGGCTCGGTTGCCGACCGCCTCCCCCGGACTGTCCGCGACCTGGCCAAGAAGAGCGGCAAAGAGGTCGTTTTCCGGGTTTCCGGCAAGGAGATCGAGCTTGACCGCGGGATCCTGGAGGAACTGCCCGACCCTCTCCTCCACCTGCTGCGCAACGCCGTGGATCACGGTCTGGAAGCGCCGGCGGATCGGGTCGCGGCCGGCAAGAATCCCGCAGGTACCATTTCCCTGGAAGCCCGGCGGGAGAAGGACCGGTTTCTCGTGACCATAAGCGATGACGGCAGGGGGATGGACCCTTGTCTCATTACGGCAGCGGCCGTGGGAAAGGGGCTTATCGCCCCCGCGGAAGCCGCCCTGCTGTCGCCGCAGGAGTCATTGATGCTCATCTGCCTCCCCGGCTTCTCCACGGCGGCCGCGGTTACCGATGTCTCAGGCAGGGGGGTAGGGATGGACGCGGTCCGCGCCTCGGTTCAGGCCATCGGTGGAGGCCTGGCTATTGAATCGGCCCCGGGGAGGGGGAGCCGCGTCACCCTTTCGCTTCCCCTGACCATTTCCATTATCCAGGTCCTGCTGGCCGTCTGCGGCACCATGGTGGTCGCCGTTCCGGTAACCAGGGTCGTGCGTACCGTTGACCTGACGCGCGACGCCGTCATCAGCCGCGGCAAGAGAAAGCTGTTCCTGCTGGGAGAGGAGGAGATACCCCTCATGAGCCTCCATCGCTTCCTCGGCATCCGGTTCCACCCCATCAAGGGTCCGAGCGTACCCGCCGTAGTGGTGGAGATGAAGGGCCACCTGGTGGGACTGGTGGTGGACCGCTTCCTGGGACAGCAGGACGTGTTCGTCAAGCCCCTCGGCCGGCCCCTCAACAGGATGCGTGGTTTCTCCGGAGCCGCCGTTCTCGGTGACGGACAGGTGATATTCATACTGGATCCGGCCAACCTGGTCTAGTGTCCTGTGCGGTTAGTTCACCGCAAGAATTCCGAGGAATTTTGGTTTCTGGCAAGGCGCGGCGACACAGGCCTAGCGGGGTCTAAGCCGAGGAGCCGGAACGCGGCCAGGGGCCAAAAGGCCCGGAATTGTCAGGAAGGAATTAACCGCACAGGACACTAGGGACCGACGTGAAGGCCGCTGCCGTCCCGGTACTGCTCCAAGATGCCGATGAACTCGGGCAGATGGACCACGAACAAATCCAGCAGCTCGGGGTCGAACGAGACGCCTCGCTCCTGGCGCATGATCTCGACGGACTGTTCGACGGTAAACGGCTCCTTGTACGGCCGGGTCGAGGTCAAGGCGTCGAAGACGTCGGCAATCATCACCACCCTGCCGTATACATGGATCCGTTCGCCCGACAGTCCATGGGGGT
>JARKPN010000167.1 GCA_029975275.1 Geobacteraceae bacterium
CCGGGTTCCGCCGACGAAGCGGCGGAAATGGCCCATCACTTCAACGCGATGGCCGAGAGCTTCGGCGAGCTGATCCGCAATGCCGTGGTGGCGGCGCGGGCGCTGAACGGATCGGTCGAGACGGTGCACGCGTCGAGCCACCACATCGAGAGTGCCACCGAGCGCCAGAGCGAGGCGGCCGGGCGTACCGCCAGCGCCGTGCAACAGCTCACGGTTTCGATCCACGAGGTGGCCGAGCACGCGCGCGAGACCGAGCGGGTGACCACGGAAACGGAACAGGCCGCCAGCCGGGGAGCGGAACACGCCGCCGGCGCGGCGCAGGAGATGGCGGCGATCGTTGCGGGCGTGAACGAGGCAGTGGCGGTGATCCTGAAACTGGAAAGCCAGTCCAGGGAAATCGGCCATGTGGTGCAGGCCATCCGCGAGATTGCCGAACAGACCAATCTGCTGGCGCTCAATGCCGCCATCGAAGCCGCCCGGGCCGGAGAGCAGGGTCGTGGCTTCGCGGTCGTGGCGGACGAGGTGCGGGCCCTTGCGGAACGGACCACCAGGGCGACCCAGCAGATAGGCGGCATGATCAAGGCAATCCAGTCCGACATCAGGGCTGCAGTGAAAACCATGGAGGCTGGAGTAAGCGAGGTGGCCGAAGGCTCCGCCGAAGCGGCCAAGTCGGGAGCCGCCCTCCGGACGATTCTGGAACAGATTGACTCGGTGGCCATGAACGTCAACCAGATAGCAACCGCGGCGGAGCAGCAGCATGCCACCACCGACGAAATCAGCCGCAACATCTTCAGGTTGACGGAAGTGGTTGAGGAAACCTCCAGGGGGGCGAACGACACGGCAGCCACCGCATCCCGGTTCGCCGGGGTCGCCGATGAAATGCGCAGGCTGGTGGGCCAGTTCACGGTCTGACCATGGACGCATCATTCAGGCGCATGGATATCCGGAGAGAGACCGCCCCCCCTTCCCGGCTTCCCGTGGAGCCGGTCGAGCCGGCAGGAGAAGCCGCGTCACGGCGACCACGCATCCTGGTTGCGGAGGACAACCGGCTTAACCAGGAGGTCTGTGCGGCCATGCTCAAGGCCCTGGGGTACCGCTGCACGATCGCGTCGAACGGTCGCGAGGCTGTCGATGCGATCGAAAGGGAACCCTATGACCTGGTATTAATGGACTTCCAGATGCCGGAGATGGGCGGGCTCGAAGCGGCCCGGATCATCCGTGCACGGGAGGCGGGTACAGGGCGGCGGATAACGATTGTGGCGCTCACCGCTCACGCCATGGGGGGATACCGGGAGCAGTGCATTGAGAACGGCATGGATGATTACCTTCCCAAGCCGTTCACCCTGGAAGAGATGCGGGAGATGCTGCAGCGCTGGGTTCCCGGACCGGAGTAATCGTCCCATGGCGCCGGAAGACACTGACGGGATGGACGACTCCGAATCCGGCAACGGTGATGGGAGCGGCAGGAAACGTCGCGGCGGACCGTATCTTTTACCGTAGAACGGAACGGCATGCACTGGTGGGACGGCGCGGCGTGTTCCGCAGAACGGTTGACAGGCGTGCGCAGGGGGCTGGATGCGTTCAGGAAGCCGGCCTCTGCTGCCGGTCGAGGAGGGTACTGAATTCATGAACGACAGAATGACGGTTCTGGCGGTAGACGATGTGGAACTGAACCTGCTGATGATGCGGGATATGCTGTCGCCCCTGGGGGACTCCGAGTACCTGGAGGCCCGCAACGGCCGGGAGGCGCTGCAGGTCCTGCATCGGAACCCGGATATCGATATCGTGCTGCTGGACCTGGAGATGCCGGAGATGGACGGCATCAAGGTGCTGGACATCATGAAGCAGAGCGAGGGATTGCGCGATATTCCCGTTATCGTCATCACCGCCGACCAGGGCGAGGTCCACAAAACCCTTGCCATGGGCGCCAATGACTTCATGGCAAAGCCGTACGACCCCGAGGAATTCAGGCTGCGGGTCATGAACCACGTGCGCGGCAAGAAGCTGGCAGAGCTGGCCCGCGACATGAACGACATCCTGGAGCAGGAGGTGGTAAGGAAGACCTCCGCCCTGCGCAAGGCACTGGAACTCTCCCGGAAGGCCGAATTCGAGATATCCATCCGGCTCGGCCGGGCGGCCGAATTCCGTGATCTGGAAACCGGCATGCATATCCGCCGCATAAGCGAATTCTCGCACGCACTCGCGCGGCTGGCCGGCCTGGACGACCATGAGTGCGAGATCCTGCGCCACGCCGCTCCGCTCCACGACGTGGGGAAAATAGGCATTCCGGACAGCATCCTGCTCAAGGCCGGCAAACTGGAGCCGCCCGAATTCGAGCTCATGAAAACCCATACGATCATCGGAGGCAAGATCCTGTCCGACGGCGACGAGTTTCCCGTTATCAGGGCAGGCAGGATCGTCGCGCTGCAGCACCATGAGAAATGGAACGGCAGCGGGTACCCCCATGGACTGTCGGGCGAACGGATCCATGTATACGGCAGGGTGGTGATGATTGCCGACGTCTTCGACGCCTTGACCTCGACCCGGCCGTACAAGGAGCCGTTTACCGTCGAACAGTCCGTCGAGATCATGCGCCAGG
>JARKPN010000031.1 GCA_029975275.1 Geobacteraceae bacterium
CACCGCGCGGTCAGAAAGTGAGCAGTGCAAAAACCTTGTCTTCGGGGAGCCGCTCGCGCCCCTTGAGGAAGCCGAGCTCGGCCATGAAACAGCACTCCACAATTTCCCCACCCATCCCCTTCACCATGTCCACCACCGCCGAGGTGGTCCCACCTGTGGCCAACAGGTCGTCGGCGATAAGTATCCTCTCCCCCTTCTTGATGGCGTCGGTGTGTATCTCCAGGGTATCGGTGCCGTACTCCAGCGCATAACTCTTCTTGACTGTCTCTCCCGGGAGCTTACCCGTTTTTCTGACCAGCACCACACCGGCGCCCAACTTATAGGCCAGGGCCGCGCCGATTACGAAGCCTCGGGCCTCAACGCCCACCACCTTGTCGATCCTGCATCCCACGTAGCGGTGGGAGATGAGATCCACCATACGCTGATACGAGCGGGCATCGGCGAGCAAGGTGGTGATATCCTTGAACACGATCCCTTTCTTGGGGAAATCGGGAATGTCCCTGATAATGCTTTTCAAATCATCCATAAATACTCCCGGTTTTAAATGTTTTCGGCGGTACCCCTGTTCTCGCACGCCTGCAGCATCTTTCGCAGCTTCTCCAGCGATTTCGCCTCTATCTGACGTATGCGCTCCCTGGTCACGCCGAAGCTTCGGCCGATGGTGTCGAGGGTCTGCGGCTCCTGGTCGTCGAGTCCGAAACGCATGGTTATTATCTTCTGCTCGTTTTCCGACAGCGTTCCGAGCCACTCGGAGACGAGCTCGAACTTGTTTATATCCTCGAGGAGCGTCGCGGGTGAAAGGGTCGAGGTGTCCTCTATGGTGTCGATGAGAAAGTAGTCGCTGTTTTCGCCCATAGGCATCTCTATTGAATAGGTCTTCTTCAGCAGGATCATCAGCCTCCGGACATACGCCGGCGTTCCGCCCATCTGGGTCGCTATTTCCTTGATGGTCGGCTCGCGATTGAGGGACTGGACCAGGATCCGGGTAACCTTCAGCATCCGGTTGATATCGTCCGAGACATGGACCGGGAGCCGGATGATCCTGGACTGGTTCACCAGCGCACGCTCGATGGACTGGCGGATCCACCAGGTGGCGTAGGTGGAGAAGCGGCATTCCTTGGAGAGCTTGAAACGCTCCACCGCCTTGATGAGGCCGATATTCCCCTCCTCGATGAGGTCGATGAAGGGAAGCCCCCGGTTGATGTAGCGCTTGGCGATCTTGACCACCAGCCTGAGATTGGACTCAATCATCTTGTCCCTGGCGGCCTTGTCCCCCTGGTCGATCCGTGCGGCCAGCGCTTTCTCTTCTTTCGGCGTCAGAAGCGAGGTCTTCTGAATCTCCCGAAGATAGTGCTTGATGGCGTCGTCGTAATGCCCGTCATAGAGGATTTTGGCCTCCCCCTCGGACTCTTCGAATGCAAAATCGTCAGGCTCTTCGCTGGCTGAAGGCTCGGTTTCCTCGATTTTTTCCGGTTCCTCGATATCTTCCAGGAGTTTGTCGTCGTCCACGGTCAGACCTCTTGAGATATGATTTTCACCCGAAAATTTATCCACGGCGTCGGGCGAATCATTGATTCTTCAGCCGTGCGCTGGAAGCCCTTGAAACGTCACTCGGTCTCCCAGCCGTTCCTGCCGATGAGCTTTACGAAGCGACAGCCGATGGACTGCTCCGTCGCATAGGTGCCGTCCTCCCGCTTCAGGACCCTCACGAGCGTCTGTGAAAACTGGTCTCCGACCGGCAGGACCAGTCTGCCGCCCGGCGCAAGCTGCTCCACCAGCTTCGGCGGAATGTCGGGGGCTCCGGCGGTGACCAGGATGGCGTCGAAGGGCGCCTCTTCCTCCCAGCCGACAGTACCGTCATCGATCTTGATGTTGATGTTCAGCAGCCGGAGGCTGTCCAGCACCTTGCGGGCACGCATGGCAAGCGGGCGTATCCGCTCGATGGTGCAGACCCGGTCGGCCAGCATGGCCAGCACGGCGGCCTGGTACCCGGAGCCGGTGCCTATCTCCAGCACCCTCTCCTTTCCCTTCAGCTCCATGAGCTCGGTCATGAGCGCTACCATGTACGGCTGGGAGATGGTCTGCCGCTCGCCGATGGGAAGGGGGTTGTCGTTGTAAGCCTGGGCCGCCATGGCCTCCTCGACGAACAGGTGCCTGGGGAGCTTCAGCATCGCCTCGATGACGCGGCGATCCCTGATCCCCCTTGCGATCAACTGCCCCTCTACCATCCTTTTTCTGGCAATATCGTAATTCATTCCAAACCTTGGGTTAATCTGCGGAGAGAAACATATACCAAACCCTGGCCGAAATGTCCAACTTAAGTAGTCACGTAATCAGGTGAGCTCCCATCCGTGCAGCAGCCTGAGCGACGAGTAGTTCGTCAGGTCCGGATGCAGGGGGGTGATGGAGATGTGTCCCCTGGAGACGGCGTGATAGTCGGTCCCCTCCAGGTCGAGGAAGGTCTGTTCACCGCTGCCGATCCAGTAGTATTTACGCCCTCTCGGGTCGACCTTGTCGACGATGAGTCCCTCGTATCGTCTCTTGCCCTGGCTGGTGATGAGTGGCGGGCGTAACGCCTCCCCGGGCAGGTCCGGGACGTTCACGTTGAGAAAGGTGTCCGCCGGCAGCCCCCTGGTGAAGACCTCTCGCGCCAGTTGCGCCGCGAATCCGGCCGCGGCGTGGTAATGCTCGCCGATCCCTTCGGTGACCAGCGAGACCGCGAAGGCTGGAATTCCCATCAGTGAGGCCTCCATGGCGGCGGAGACCGTGCCGGAATAGGTCACGTCATCAGCCAGGTTTCCACCACGGTTTATGCCGGACACCACCAGATCCGGCTTAAAGGAAATCAGGTTGTGGATTCCCAGGTTCACGCAGTCGGTGGGAGTCCCGTCCACGGAAAATGCATCATGCCCTATCTGTACGGCCCGCAGGGGGTGGTGAAGGGTCAGGGCGTGCCCAACGGCGCTCCGCTCGCGGTCGGGCGCCACCACTGCCACGTCGCCGACCTTGCGCAGCGCTTCCGCCAGGGCCTTGATGCCTGGCGAGTGGATACCGTCGTCGTTGGTAACGAGTATTTTCATTGACTCCATGCGGAACGCCCTAAAACGACGTTACATGCCACAGGACACGTCCCGGGCCAGAGAGGACTGCAGAAAACCGGTAAATAAATAATACGAAGCAAGGGTTCCCCTGCCGGAAACAATATCATACCGGCAGGGCGCGACTCAACTTTTTCATGCGGTTCCACATGACAGCAGTCGAATCATGGCTTTTCACTTCCGGCCCGGCGACCGGGTGTCGTCCGTCACAAGGATATCGAGGTCCCGGTTCCGTCAACTTCACTCCATTCTTTTCTCTCTGCCGAAACATCTGGTACAATAGATTTCAAGCCGACCCGGCCGTATTTACCATGCATACATTCATTTTCCCTGGCGCGCATGTACGTCGTGCGCTGTTCCATTTCCCGGGAGAGAGGGGATGTGAGGAGAAGACATGTTCCATGTATTGAGGAAGTTCAATCACCTGAAGGCGTTTCGCGCACTTCCGGCTGGAGCGGCCCTGCTCGCCCTCGCCGCCTCATTTGTCCCGGCATACGGGCAGCAAGCGAAAGAACAGGAGGATCGGCCGGTTTCTCTCGCCATCCTGAGCATCATACCGTCCCAGGCCGAACCGGGTATGATCGTTACGCTGTACGGTTCCGGCTTTACCGATTCGACCCGCGCCTTCCTTGGCAACCTGGAATCCCAGACCAGCGTGGACGGCCCCAAACAACTGAGCTTCGCCATTCCAGACCTGGCGCCCGGCCTTTACGGTCTTTACCTGAAACGTGAAGACGGTGCGACCAGCAAGGTATACAGGTTCTCCGTAACACCACGGACACCGCACATCAGCTCCATATCTCCGGACAGCATCCTTTCCTGTGCAGCCGCCGATGAGCGTGAGGCGCAGATAATCGGAACGAACTTCCAGCAGGGATCCCAGGTGCTTTTTGACGGGGCGGTGATAAGAAGCCGTTTTGCGTCGAGCGACACCCTGCTCATCAGCGTTCCACAGGTGCCTGGCGGACTGCATAATATCCAGGTAAAGAATCCCGGGGGCACCGTGTCGTCCCCGGTTGCGCTTTTCATCGACTCCAAGCCGGAGATAACCAGCGTCACCCAGGGGGACGAGTTTGTAAACTATTACAATCTGATTATCGACGGTCGGAACTTCCAGAGTAATTCGACCGTGGTTGTGGAGGGCAAGTCAATGACCCCGGCGGCGGTGAACTGGGCCGACAGGGAAAAGGTCGTCTTCGTGGACTGCAACAGGATAATCTATCAGCGGCACCCTTACGATACCGCGGTCAAGAGTTTCGACGTTCAGGTCATCAACCCATCGGGAGAGGCGAGTTCGGTGGTGCAGGTGTCGGCGCCCTGATCAAGGCACCGGCAGGTCGGATTACCTGCGTGCGAAAAGCTGTCAGGGCACAGGCTGTGACGGAGGAAGGGTTTCGGCCGGAGCCGGAGTACCGGGTGGAAGCGTGCCTGGGGTAGCGGGAGGCGTGGGGGCTGTCTGTGTCGGCGTGTACACAAACCGCCATTCGCTGTAACGGGTCTTGCCGGTAAAATCCTGCAGATCGACCGGGAAACCGTCCTTTTTGAGCGGCGTTTCCTCGCTGACGCTCGCCACCCCCTGAATTCCCTTTGCAGGATCCGTTATCAGGGTCCACTCCTTGTTGGTTATGGGATCGGTGTAGAGACGCCGCAGATGGCGCACCGTATGGGGGGTGCGGGGATCTTTGAGCAGGTCCTTCAGGTCCGTGAGCGGCGTTGCGATATGTTGGCCAGTCCTGGGCGCGTACCAGCGGGTGATGGCATCTCTTATCTGGGAACCGCGGAACAGCAGTTCCTCCTCCCGTTCCCGCTTCATGATCAGGCGCCACGACACGCCCACGGCCCCCAGGGAGATCCCCATGATGATGACCATGGTTATGGCGGTCAGGTAGGTAAACCCGCGCTGGTTCAGCAGCTTGCCCATATTCCCTCAAAGCGGGTAAGGTATGAATGGCCCAAAGCCGGTTTCCTTCCGGAACCTGCGTGAAAATGCTCACCAACCCGGCCCCTTCAGGCGGATACCAGACTATCGCAAATCACAACCGTGCGCAATTCCTTATCCAAGGGGTCGGGGTCTGATCCGGGGACGGCCGGGCTTCTCATCGTCCCGGCGGTTCGCATCGACAAATTCAAATCTTGTGCCAGGGCGCCCTGATACGCTATAATTTATCACAATAGTCCTGGAGCCGCGTACAGTCCTTGCCGCTCCTCCACCCGGACACCCAAACAACATTCAAACAGTCAGGGATCAACAATGTTCGAGAAATTTCAAAACTCCACGTCGCATGGCAGGACTCACAAAGCGCCGGTGCGGAGGATGGTGGATGGAACATCTCACGGCCGGCCGGTCCTTCGGGCAGACGGTGTATCACGCTCCTTCTCGCGTAGCCCGGGCCTGTTCTTTGTGGCCGCCGCCGTAGTGGTCATCCTTGCGCTGCTCCCCTCACGACAAGCCACCGGACAGGTGCGACCACCGTTTCCAAACCGATTACCAACGCCGGGCGACGCCTTCCCGGCGACGGCATCAGCCGGGTTTGATCGCAGGGAAAGCGTGCTGGATCGAATGCGGGAGTTTAAAGGCAAAAAAACCAGAGAGGCACTGGCCGCCCTGTTTGTACGAATGGACCCCGCCTTCAGCCAGGAACCGTCCGTGCTGCTTTCCGACGGTTCCGCCACCGCCCGGGTCACCCTCAGGGTGCCGTACCGCAAGGGAGAGACCCCGACGTTTTCCATCTCGGGCGGGCATTGCGTGACCGCCCTGACAACGAATAACGGCCTATGGATCCTTGAAATACTTCCTGATCGCGGCAGCATGGCGACCTCGGTTACCGTTCTCTCGGGAGGAACCATGACCGAATATCCTCTTACCGTCGCCCCTCCACTGAATCTCCTGGATCCCCGGAAGGTAGAGATAGTGGAGATAGAATACGCCGTGCTGGCCAACGAGGTTGCCGCTGCACGGAAGGCTGCGCCACAACGGTAAGTACGACGGTTGGGCCATTACGATCCAAAAAAACCAGAGTATCGAGAAAACTATGAATTTTCAGAGAAAAGATATCGGAACCATCCTCATCGAACGCGGTTCCCTTGCTGCCGCCCACCTGCCGCTGATCCTGGAGAAGCTCGCAACCGGGGAGCAGCGCTTCGGCAAGATTTGTCTCAGTGAAGGCCTGATAACCGAAGAGGACCTGGCCCGCGCACTGGCCGAGCAGTTCGGCCTGGAGTACGTGGACCTCAGGAGCTGCAAGGCCGACGAGGGGCTCCTCGCGACCCTGCCGGCGGATTTCATTCGCCGCTTCCGTATCGTACCGCTCGGGATGGATGCCGATACCCTGACGGTGGCGGTTTCGGATCCCACAGATGTTCTCAGGCTGGACGAACTGGAGCTTCTGGTCGATCGGCCGTTAAAGATCAAGATAGCAGCGGAATCGGCCATTACCGATTTCCTCAAGACCGGCACCGCCACCAGCAGGGTGCTCCGGGAGGTCTCAGAAGACTTCATGCTTCAACTGGTCAAGGAAAACGACCATGGCGAGGAGATCCTGACGGTCGAGAGCATCTCCGAAGATACCAGCCCGATCATAAAGCTGCTCAATACCACGATACTGGACGCAATGAATCGCCGCGCCAGCGACATACACATCGAGACAAGCCCGGAAGGGGTCTTCATCAAGTACCGGATCGACGGTGTGCTCTACGAGGCGAGCGAACCCATGGGGATGCAGTTCCAGGCGCCCATCATCTCTCGCCTCAAGGTCATGAGCGAGCTGGACATCTCGGAACGCCGCATCCCCCAGGACGGCCGCTTCAAGATCCGGCTGGGCGAGAAGGCCATCGACTTCAGGATATCAATCATGCCGAGCGTCCTGGGAGAGGACGCGGTCATCAGGATCCTGGACAAGGAGACCATAGCCAGCAACCTCAAGGGACTGACCCTGGAAAGCCTCGGCATGAGCAAGCGGGAGATCCTGAGGCTTCGGAAAAAGATACACGAACCGTACGGGATGATCCTGGTGACCGGTCCCACCGGGAGCGGCAAGTCGACCACCCTCTATGCGGCCCTGACCGAGATTCATACCGGTGAAGAGAAGATCGTAACCATCGAGGACCCGGTCGAATACATGCTGCGCGGCATACTCCAGATACCGGTCAACGAGAAGAAGGGGCTGACCTTTGCCCGCGGACTCCGTTCGATCCTGCGCCACGACCCGGACAAGATCATGGTCGGCGAGATCCGGGACTCTGAAACCGCCCAGATTGCCGTACAGTCCGCACTTACGGGACACCTGGTATTCACCACGGTTCACGCCAACAACGTCTTCGACGTCATCGGTCGGTTCATCCACATGGGCATCGACCCCTACAACTTCGTTTCCTGCCTCAACTGCATCATGGCGCAGCGGCTGGTGCGGCGTCTCTGTCCCAAATGCAGGCGGCCCACCGATTACCCCGACACGGTTCTGGCGGATTCGGGCATCAATCCCGAGCTGGCCAGGGAGGTCGTGCTCTACGAGGCAACCGGCTGTGACGCCTGCAACGGCACCGGCTATCGCGGACGGACCGCCATTGTGGAGCTCATGGACATGACCGACGACATCCGCGACCTGATCATCGGAAAGGCATCCACGACCGAGCTGAAGCAGAAGGCCCGCGAGTCGGGGGTGATTTTCCTGCGGGAGTCGGCCATTGAGAAGCTCCTGGACGGGGAAACGACCCTCAGGGAAATCAATCGCGTGACGTTCGTGGAATGAGTTGACAAAAAACAGACCGGAACAGAGCGCTTACCACTCGTTATACGGCACGCCGTTACTCCCGACCAGGTCGGAACCGCTGTGAACGTCGTAAACGTTGCCGGGTTCCTGGATCGTCGTAGTCGTCGTTGACGAGTCCTCGCCACCTGCCGGAGTTGCCGATTCGGTCAGCGGGGGTGCCACCGTAACCCAGGTGTCGTTCTTCTTGGTGAAGGGATCCACCGGCATCCCGCGCAGATATCCCTTGGCAACGAGTTCGTCCAGCGAGTCCGGGTACTTGGCGTTATCGCCGTAGAACTCGTCGATGGTCTTTCGGAAGTTGAACAGGATGTCACTCAACGTGGCCTCCCGCGCCCTGATCACCCACTTCTGGTAGCTGGGAACGGCGATGGAGGCCAGTATGCCGATGATGGAAACGACTATCATCAGCTCTATCAGGGTAAAGCCCATCCGTCCCCTTCCGACCCGCCTGTTCGGTGATATCTCACCAATCCCTGTATTTCGTGCCGTCAATTGCGGTTCCTTCACTAAGTGAATATACATCGTAAACATCTTCCCCGCCCCAGGTGGTGGAATCGGGCTGGTCACTGTACGATCGTAATCCCCAATCGGGTTTCTCGCCCGCCACCGGAGGATTCATCGGATCAGCCGGTATCCTGCGCAGAAACTTTTTCTTATAGGCATACAACCCGCCAAAATCATAACCTTCCACAAGTTGTTCCAGCGTCTCCGGGTACCCGGATTTGTTGAGCGAGCCCGTCATTTTCTGGTCATCCACGGCCTTGTCGTAGCTTTTTTTGAAATCATCAATGGCGGTGCGGATAATACGCAGCTCCCGCCTCAGTTCGATTTCCCGGGTCCTCTTGGCGGTCATACGGGTCAGCGGCACTATTCCAGCAACCAGGATGGCCAGAATACTGACCGTCACCATCAGTTCAATGAGAGTAACCCCTTTCCGTTGCGCGAGCCGGTTCAACATGGTTACTGGATGCCTATCGATGTGGCGAACGGCACCACGGGGATCTGCCGGCCGTCGGTCGTCCTGAAAGCCGGATCCAGGAAACCGAATGCCGCCGTCCCCTGTCTTCTGGCGCGGAATACCGCCTTTGCCACGACACCGGCGCCACTGACGCCCGGACTGCCGGGTGGGAGCGCAAGATTCATGCTGACCCTGCCGGCGGCCGCGTTGACCGAACTGGAAAAGGTGGTCTTCATGCCTGGCTTTTTAAGAAAGTCTCCTGCGGCAAATGAAACCGGCTCCACCAGGCCGGTATCGTAGGTGAGGGTGAAAGTCGCTGCCCCAGTGGACTCCACGTTGGCGGCCCGGATATCCAGAGCGATCTGCTCTCCCACTTTGCCGCTCCCGGGCGAGGAAATTATTATCTGGCCCTCTTTCATCGACTCGTCCGGCAACGGCGGCTCAACCAGGTCCGGGGCGACGGGCTCCGGAACCGGGGCGGAACCAGCCCCAGGGAGAACTGCTGCCGACGCATTCGACTGGGATGGGACAACTCCCGCGGGAGTCGGTGGCGCCGGTTCGGGTTGAGCGGCAGGCGAAGCGGGAACGAACGGCGGAACTGCAGCGGCTCCGGGCTGTAGACCAGCCGCGCCGGCTCCGTTTTTACCCGGCTCGGGTCCGACGTCCGGCTCCTCCTCCACGGCGGGGGGGAAGCCCGTCAGGGTCGGATCGTCCTCCTTGCCCGACATGAACGAGACCACGTTGGCGGCGGGTGCGGCCAGACCCCGCACAATATGGGGGGTGATGGCCAGGATCAGCTCGGTCTTCTCCTTCGTGCTGTCGTTGCCGGAGATGAACGGTCCGATGAGAGGGATATCCCCCAGCAGGAAGATCTTGGTTTTGCTGTCGGTATTGGTTCTCGATTTCAGCCCGCCGATGACGCTGGTCTCACCGTCCTTAAGGCTGAGGACGGTTTCCAGGTTGCGGGTACCGATGGTTACCACGGTGGTAAGCGCGTCGGATCCGACCGTCTCCCTGCTCAGAATGGAACTGACCTCTAGGCTCAGCTTGATGTCGATGACGTTGTTGATCTGCACCACCGGTTCCGCGTTGAGCTTGACGCCCACATCCACATACTGGACATTGACGGTGACCCCCCCTATCGTGCCGGTGCTGCTGGTGGTGGTGATGGGGACCCTGGTCCCGACCGTGAATTTGGCCTTTTCCTTGTTCTTTACCCTGAGCTTGGGATTGGACAGGACCTCTCCCTTCGCAAGGGTCTTACCGAAATTATAGGTGGCGCTGGGGACCGTTACGAACCCTCCGTAGCCGTTCCAGTTGAATACATTGACCAGGTTGCTCACTCCGGCCTCACTTGTACCCCCGGTGGTGGCGCTGCTCAACCTGTCGGCCAGCTTCTGGGCCGTATCCGTGTTGAACCCTGCGATATCCACCCCGTAGCGGCTCAACACGAGCCCGACGTTCCTGGTGTTCCTGTCGTTGACCTCTATCACCTCCACGTCCAGCAGGACCTCCGCATCCGGCAGGTCGTTGGCCTCCAGCAGCTTCTCGATGACTTTTATGGTGTCAGTGTTGTCGCGCACCACGATGGAGTTGGACTCCTCGTTCACGTAGATCTTGCGCGCCGGCAGCATGGTGCGGATCAGGTTGATCCCTTTCTTTGCGTCCATGAAGTTGAGATGGAAGGTGTGCAGCTTCATGTCCGCGTACTGCTTTACCTTGTCGGCCGTCTTCGGATATATCAGGACGGTCTTTTCATTGAGGACGGTGCTGCCTAGCCTGTTCATGGTGGTGAGGAGGTCGAGCACCTGCCGGAAATTGGTCCTTTCCAGGTCGATGGTGACAGGCTGATCCTTGACCCCCTCGTCAAAGATGAAATTGATGCCCGAAAGCTGCGTCAGTATCCGGAATACATCCTTGAGGCCGGAACCGGTGAACCTGAAGGCAAAGGGCCTGAGCGACTTGATGTCAAGCTCGTAGCCCGTTGGTCTGCTGTCCAGGAGCGCCCGCACCCTCTCCGACGCCTTCCCGTATTCGGGCTCCTCGGGATCAAGCTCATGGGCGCGGTCATATGACTGCCTGGCGAATTTCAGCTTGTTGCCCTTCTCGAACTCCATCCCTTCACGATAGGCCTGCTGAGCGTCCTTTTTCCTCGCGGTGCTCTCGGCGATCTGCCTGAATCTCTCATTGCTGGGATCCAGCCCGTACGCGACCTGGAAGTCCACCAGTGCGGCGGAGTAATCGCCCCCTTTCAGGCGCTCCATTCCTTGCGCGAAACGACTGCCCGCCGCCTTGTCCCGGGCGTCGAGGAACCGCAGCCTGTATTCCATCTCCTCTGGTGCGAGCCGGTAGGCCTCGGCATAGCTGAGCATCGCCTCCTCGAACCTTCCCTCCCGCTCCAGGCTCTCGCCGGTGCTGAACGCCCTCCCGGCGGCGCACCCGGCCAAGCCGGCGAACAAAAAACCTGCCACTATACAGTAGACCATGGAACGCATATTCCGTCACTCCTCGAGTATCCCGCTCAACCGGCCGAAATACGCGGTCTAGCGCGCAAGTCTCAGCGGCTCGTTTTCAATCAGTGGAATGATAATTTCCTCACCGGTACCGGTTACCTTCAGTATGAGAACCTGGTCGGTGATGGATGTGGCCACAAAACGTCCGGCAAAAGTGGACCCTTCCTTCAGCGGGGTAATGTCCCTCCCCTTTGCCAGGAATACGGTTTTTCTGCCGTCTTTCTGCAGAAAGCCGTGAAATTTGAATGCGGACAGCTCGTTCTGTATACCGGTCGGCATCGGGGCAGGCTTTCCCGGCACCGCCGGAGGCAGTGCCTTTCTTGCCGCCGCCGCTGCCGCCGCGGCGGCCTGCCTCTGCATAAAGGTTTCCTCGTCGACAAACAGCGGACTGAAGATGTTCCGTCGATACTGGGTATAGGGAGGCACGTTCTCCAGAAGATCAACCCTCAGCATGCGGGGTTCGGCCTGCCGGTCGGCGGCAGGGGTCTGGGACTTTCCGTGTCTGTCGGCCACGGCCCTCGTACCGGGGACAAATTTGAGTTTTGCCACCGTTTTCTGACGCGGATAGGAAAAATAGCTCCAGATGGCTGATGCCGCCAACACCAGGAGCAGGACTGCAAGCAGAAGACGCCGTCTGTTCATGCGTCGTCCCTCAGATACGCCGTCAGCTTGAGTTCCATGGAGACATTTTCCTTGTAGGCATCATCGTTCTTCAGGACGAAACCGTCAACCACGACCAGATCCTCCCGGGTCTGCATCTCATAGAGAAAGCATCTGACACCTGAATAGCGGCCGCTCACCGCCATCGTAATCTGGTAGGCGAGAAGTTTCCGGTCCTTGATGAAGTCCGGCTTGTAGGTGATTGAGTCGGTGGTAACGCCGCATTGTGAAGAAGATTCGGCAATCTCCCCCAACAGGGCCGCAAAACGGCGCTTTGGGAGAATCCTGGACTGGATCTTCTCAAGGTCGCTGCGGGCGGTGCGGTAGGCCGCGGTCACATCACCCCTGGCCAGCGCATCGAGCCGCTTCCGCTGCTCTGCTGTTGTCCACCTCTTGCGCTCCAGGGCGGGAGTTTGAAAAATCCCGATGACCGCAAAAGAGAGAATGTTGAGGAGCAGTAACAGTCCGATTACAATAAGCCGGGCCTTTTGCCTCTGTAACAGCTCGCGAACCAGTCGTCTCATTGCCTGTTCACCTTGCATGAAATCGAAAACCTCACCCCTCTCGCCTGCTCCCAAAACTCTTCGTTCTTGTGGGACAACAGCAGTACGTCGTGGAAGGCCCCGGAATCCTCCAGCATCTCCAGAAAATTCTCCAGCGCCCGGAAATTGCGCGCCAGGCCTTCGATTTTAATTATATCATCCCTCTTATCCGGCGACAGGAGCGACAGGGTTACGCCATCCGGCGTCACGTTCTCCAGCCGCTCCAGGAATGCGAGCCATCCATAGGTTTTCCGGTTGATGATCTCGTTAAAGAAGCTTACTCCCTGCTTGATCGCGGCATGCTCCTGCTCGCTGATTCCGGGCGGGGCGCTCCGCAGTCGCTTGTCCGCCGCGGAGATCTCGGAGTCGAGACGACGCATCTCTCCGAGATTCCGGGCAAAGCGGAGAAAGTTCCAGGCAAGCAGGACAGCCAGCAGCACAACGGCAACCATGCACAGCCGCGAGACCAGCCTGCTGTCGTAAATAGTCCTGGTCGCCAGGTTGATGGCAATTCGCATCACAGAGCCTTTAAGGCCGCTCCGATGGCGGCTGTAAAAGGAAACAGAAACTCCGGTTTGGTGGATGTGTTTTCCCGAATTTCCAGTGCCGATTTCGTCTCAAGCAGGATGGGATCGCAACCTGCGGCATCGCTCGCGATCCCGCAGAAATCCTTGGCCATGGGCGGCGGTGCGAAGCAGAAGACATTCCTGGATTCCCGCTCGGGAAAATGCTCCTTGTACGCCAGAAATGTGCATCTGATCTCCTTGTGCATGCGGTCGTAGACAGTTTCGTCACCGGGAAGCTCCTTGTTGCGCACGAATTCGGGCCTGCCGTCGGCAAAGAACATGATCCCCAGGTTCGACTCGTAATAGGTCGCCAGCGCGAAATCCTCCCGGGCTCCCAGGCGGCGTTCGAACAGGTTGCAGAGGTTGAAGCTGTTAAAATCTATCCGTGCCGGGACCATGCCCGCGGCTTCCAGCAGCTCTTCGTACTGTGTGATGACCGGCCTGAGCACCAGGGCCACCAGCAGCACCATGTCGCCGTTCTCGCGGGTCTTTATCTGCTGGTAATCCAGATGGGCATCGGCCGTATCAAAAGGGAGCCTCTTCTTGAGCTTCCAGCGAATCAGATCGAGTCCTTCGGCACGGGTCCTGAACCGCCCCTCCATGTCCAGCATCATAACCCGTCCGACCGAATCCGGCAAAGAAAGGGACACGGACCTCCCTCTGCATGGCAGGGCGTTGCGGGCTTCCTTGAGCGCTATGATGAATCCCTGGGGATTAAAGATATTCTGTTCACGAAACAACGGGCGCAGGGTGCCGGGCGACAGCGGGCGGGACGATACTCGCTCCAGGCGCGGAGACGCTTCGGAACCGCCCACATGTGCGAACGCCACGCTGGAAGAAGTCAATGAAACTCCAATCGCATTCCTGAAAAACATTTAGGCGCTACCTCTTTTGAGCATGAAAGGTTCCCTTCTATCCGACTGTTCCGGCGATTTTGAAGATCGGCAGATACATGGCGACGATGATCACGCCGATGAGCAGTCCCATAATGATCATAATGGCCGGCTCGAAGGTCGCGGTAAGGATATGGAGGCGCTCTTCCAGGCTTTCTTCAAGATACTCGGCGATATTCACCAGCATCTCTTCCAGGGCGCCGGTGGTCTCTCCCACCAGCAGCATGCGCACCGCCAGAGGGGGCATGATGCCTGTCCTGGCGAATGCCGCGGAAATGCGCCCCCCCTCCTCGATGTATTTGACGGCTTCGCCCAGACTCCTTTCCATGAAGGCGTTGTTCAGCGTCCCGGTCGCCATGTGCAGGGCCTCTACGAGAGGAATGCCGCCGCCCAGGAGGTTGGCCAGGGTTCGGGCAAAGGCGGCCAGCGAATAATCGGTCAGAATTGCCCCCATGTACGGCACCCTGAGCTTGAAGCGGTCGACCAGGTATCTTCCGTTCTCGCTGGAGGCCCAGAAGCGAAATGCCACAAACAGTCCGATGCAGGGCAGAAGCCCTGCAAGGAAGTATCCCCTGACAAAGGAGGCGAATGCGATCAGCATCCGCGTGATAAGGGGAAGTTCCGCGCCTGAGTCAGTGAAAATCTTGCTCAGAATCGGTATTACATAGAACAGCAGCAGGCATACGGCCAGGATGGAGACGACCACCAGTATCGACGGATAGAACAGCGCCGAAATCACCTTCTTGCGGACATCCTCCATCTTCCTCAGGTAGCGTATATAGCGCAGTATCGTTACCGGGAGGTCGCCAGTCCGCTCCCCTGCCCGTATGGAGGCAGTGTAGAGCTTCGGAAAGACGTGCTTATGCCTCTCCATGGCCCCGGACAGGGAATCCCCTCCCTTGACGTCTTCCTTCACCTGCCTCAGAGCATTGCTCAGTACGCCGCTTTCATACTCTTCGAGTAAAGTGTCTATTACCTGGACTATCGGCAGTCCGGCCTTGATCAGCACCAGCATTTCCTGGTTAAGGAGCAGCAGGTCGCGTTTCTTGACGCCGCCCCCAATGATCCCACTGCTCAGAAAAAACTTTAAAGGCCTCTTGCTGACATTAAATACGAAATAACCCTGATCTTCCAGGTCTTTTTTCAGGACAGCCGCATCCGTGGCTTCAAACTCCCTGGTAAGAACCTTCCCGTCGGGCGAGCCCAGTTTACAGATGAACGTTGGCATAGGAGACTCTTGGGAATATTGAAGAGACCACGGTTGAGCCGTATCCCGCGGGGCGCTTTGCCGTGTCTTTTGCTGGTCGCAGTGAACAAGTGAGAGAGTCGGACCGGCGGGCCGCGTTGGTTGCGAGAGAGCGCATCCCCGGCCGGGATCGCTAATGCATCACAATGATGGTTTGCCGATTTGCGGCATGTGAACGGGGCGCCATCCCGAGCTGCCGACCCTTCGCAATTTAAAGAATTGTATTTAAAAAAATATGCCAGAACATGTTTCAAAAATGCAACAATTAATCCAGCACACAGGAGATTCGAACACTCATTAATCAAAGTAACATTCTAATTTCCATAGCACTATTGTCAAGATATTTCGTAGTGATATTTCCTGTTCCGGCCTTGACACGACAGGGAGATACGGATACCTTGGCCGGGATCGAACATCGGAAGGGGGTACGAACAACATGAACAGCGAACCCGGCAGTCCTCCGACCTCCCGCGGCGGCACCATCATAGCGGTTGGCGACAGCCTTACCGTCGGCTTCGGCGTTGCTCCCGGCCGGTCCTACCCCGCTCTCCTGGAGCGGAAGCTGCGCGAGGCCGGCTACGATTACCGCGTGATAAACGCCGGGATCAACGGGGAGAAGAGCGGCGAGGCCCTGGCACGAATAGGCCGCATCCTCCTGCTGAAACCTGATATCGTCATCCTCCAGACCGGTACCAACGACGGCCTGCGCAATGTTTCCCCGGAGGAGATGAAGGGGAATATCGAGGCCGCCGTGCGCACCCTGGTCGAAAACGGTGTCACCGTGGTGCTGGCCGGGATGAGGAACCTGATACGTCGCAAGGGGAATTATGACGAGCGTTTCGCTGCAGCCTACCCGGAGATTTCGGGAAAGCTGGGCGTCATCCTGATACCCTGGTTTCTGGCCGGCGTGGCGGGCGAGCCGGGTCTGAACCGGGCCGACGGCATCCATCCGACTGCCGAGGGATACCGGATTGTGGTAGAGACCGTCTATCCCTTCGTGGTCGAGGCGATAGAAAGGGTTGCAACCCTTCAAGCAATCCCCCCTCAGTAGTGGGGCGGCGGCTCTTCTTCCTCCGGTGCCCTGATATCAGATGGGTGGCTGCTCCGAATCTGCTGCACAAGCCTCCTCAAGTCGGCCTGCAGCTCATCTATTGCGAACTGCTGCCTGGTGACGACCTCGTTCAGCTGCTGGATGGTGTTTTCATGGTGCATCAGCTGGATCTCTATGTCTGTCAGCCGCTCTTTCATGGCTGCTCCTTTTTCAGTTTCTCGGCAATCATCCCGCCGGTAACCACGAAGCCCATGGCACGGTGGGTGGAGATGTCCACCTGCCTGACCGAGGAACGGGGAACGATCACCGTATAGCCGCCGATCTGGTAGCTCATGGGGATATACACGGCTATCTCCCCCTCGCTGCCTATACCATCCGGCAGGTCGTTGAAATCGCTCCTGGTTACGAAGCCGAGCAGCCGCATCGGCGTGCCGCCGATCTCCAGGTCCACGGTCACCACCTGGTTGAACTGGGAGTCCCGTCCGGCGGCGAAAAAGCCGATGAAGTCCTTGAGCGAGCCGTAAAGGGTCTTTACCAGCGGGATGCGGTTCATCAGCCGCTCGCTCAACCCCAGTATCCGCCGAACCAGGAAGGCCTTCAGCGCCAGGCCGAAGAAAAACGTCACCGCCAGTCCCGCCAGCAGTCCCATGCCCGGAATGTACCACCCCTCCGGAAGCAGAACCTTCAGCAGCCCGCCGAGGAAAGTTTCCGCTGAGCGGACCAACCAGAAAAGGATGTAGAGGGTCAGAATGGCCGGCAGCATCGCCAACAATCCCTGCAACATGATCGTGCCGAGTCGCTTCATCTTGATTGATTCTCCAGCTACAGGTATGGTTACGGCATTGTAACCCATTCGCCGACCGGTTGCACCTGTTTGCGAACTTGAGGTCTTATTTGACCTGGATCATGTCACTCTCAGGGCACATGGGGTATCTTGATGAACATCTGAATTCACATATCGGGTGAACTCCGTCGGGCCGCCTCATCTCAAAACCGGGGCATTCCGCGCAGACGGAGGCGTACAGGCGTCACTGATTCAGGCAACATATGAATAAAGACACCCAGACTGAAAAAGGAGATTAACGATGGGAAACTGCTCAGGATGCGGCAATGGTGCCGGCCCCTTTGCCGAAGGGAGGGAACTGGTGGAATTCGTTTACAACGCCCACGGAGGCACGCTCGGGAAACAGCGCATCCGTAACGGCGGCCTGGAAACCGCATGCCGCGGCTGCGGGGCCGGATTCACCCTTGAGACCTACGTGGGCGCGTGCCCGGAGTGCGGCGGAGTCCATGCAGTATCCCCACCGCGCAGCTCGGATCCGGCCAACATTCAGTTTGCCGGCAAAGGCTACCGGCTGCCCCAGGGCTGACGGGAACAGCCCGGTTCGGGTATCACTGAAAGAGAAACGGGGGTACGGGCGGAGGCACGGAAACCGGCGCCTCGGGCATCTTCCGTGCCGAGCAGATGGACACGGCCTTCCAGTTGCTCAGCAACTCCGCCTGATCCGACTTCCGGATACCGAGCTGATAGGGCCTTCCGTCCTGAATGCGCGCATCGTCGGGAATCCGGACAACGATTGCGCCGTCCCCCCAGGAGATGACCGGTAGGTCGATGTTCATGCCTGCCGCCACAAGGACCACCGTCTTTCCGGCCCCGGATCCGAAGTCCCTGCCCTGGATGGTTACTGTTCCGCCTTTATTTCCGCAGGGCTCGGTGAATCCGCTGATTACCGGCCGTACTTCAGTGCCGACGATCTTTATCGGACAGCAGGCGCACGTGCTGGATTCTTTGCCCCCTGGTTCCCCCTCCCCCGAAGAAATGACGGCGCAGAGGAAATAGGTTCTGCCGACCGGGGTATCCAAGGGGATGGTGCTCCCGCCGTATGGCTTGAACGTAACCGTCTCCCCCGGTTCCAGCGATACAAAGTGCCGGCCCTCACGCAGGAGAACCCCGTCGAAGTAATCGGGTGCATACACCGCGGGACGTCCGGCGGACGGACAGATCGCATCCTTCTTCAGGACGATATCGATTCTCGCATTCTTTACCGCTGTCTTGCCGTTGTTTTTCACCTGGACCATGAAGGTTCCGGACAGTTCCTGGCCCGCTTTTGCCGTCCTGGGGCAGCCTAGTATACGTACTGTAAATTCCTGCGCGAATGCCGTTCCGTGAAGGCAAAAGACCACTACGGATGCAATTACCACCGGCAGCATTTTTGTTATCATGGCTTCCTCCCTGTCATAACCATTCAATTATATGGAAAATCTTAACAGAAGCGCGTCGAAAGGCAAGACGGTGGAATTATACCGCCGCCGGGTTCAGGGTTTCAGACCGCCCATGGCGAGGATGATGCGCCACTCGTCGGGCGTGACCGGCTGGATCGAGAGACGGCTGCGGTTCACCAGCGGCATGCAGGCCAGCAGGGGGTTCCCCCTGATCTGCTCCAGGGTCACCGGCCGGGGTAACGGTTCGAGGTAGCGCACATCCACCATGTACCAGATGGGGTTGGTCGGAGACGCCTTGGGATCGAAGTGCTCGGCGTCCGGATCCAGTGCGGTGAAATCGGGATACCCGCCGCGCACCACCTCGGCGATGCCCACCACGGCCGGTTGGGGGATGCTGCTGTGGTAGAACAGCACCAGGTCACCCGTCCTGACCCGGTCGCGGAGGAGGTTGCGCGCCTGGTAGTTGCGGACCCCGTCCCAGTGCTCGGTCATGCGGGGGCGGTTCTTCAGGTCTTCGAAGGAAAAACAGCCCGGTTCGGTCTTGAAAAGCCAGTAGTTTCCCGGTTCCATCGTACCTGGGTTCATCGATCTCTCCTGATTGCCCTGTCGTGCAAGTAATGCATGAACGCAGGCAGGCTCCAGAGGGTAAACAGGGTCGTCGCAGCTATCCCGAAGTTGGTGGCCCATCCGATTGAGGCCAGAGCCCCGTAATCCGCGAAAGCAAGAGAGCCGAAGCCGGCAATGGTTGCAAGAGCTGAAAGAAGCACGGCTCTGCCGGATTGAATAAACCGGTCCATACGTTCTTTATCGCTGCAGTTCCTGACCCTGTGCGCAATGTGGAGGCCGTAGTCGCTTCCCATGCCCAGGATGGTGACGAGCACCAATACATTCATGAAATTGAGGCGCATGCCGCTGAGGGCCATGAGTCCCAACATGCCGATGCTCCCGCAGGCAACGGGAAAAAGGGAATAGAAGACCCCCGCAGGAGCGCTGAAATGGGAAACGAGCAGGAATAAAATCATGACGGTGCCGATAATGGTTACCAGCACGAAACTGTGACTTACCGACTCGATGAGTTGTCCGCTGATAAGGTCAACACTTGTCGCCCGTGAGTGTGGGGCTATCTTTTGCAATTCGGCAAGAAAAGTTTTTTGCTGGAATTCCGCTCCACGGTAGTTCAGGTAGGTAAGGAGGTGGTATCCGCTTGCATCTCGGATCAGATGCCTTTCTACGATCCCTCGAAACGGAGAGTTTGCGAGATGGGCAATCCCCTCATTCATTGAGAGGGTATGAGCGTTGGCAAGCTTGGCAAGTCTCTGGAGGTAATCATGGAAAGGTTCGACGGCAAAGCCCTGCCGCGTCAGATCGTCTCTCAGGCCGACTTCAAGACGGAAACGGTCGGAGCTTGAAGAAAGTGCTTCAACAATGTGTTGCTGTTCGCTTGATCCGTTGATCACTTGTCCGAGGGACGAAAATGACACAATTTCGTTCTGTTTCAACAGATTATGGGCCAGGTCGTCAACCCTGCCCCCCTGTGACAGGACATCGGCAAGGTCGTCTCCCTCGATTGCCACAACAAGCTGTTTAGGGCTCACACTCAAATGTTGCTCGACTTTCTCCTGGGAAAGGAATGCCTCGGACGAGCGGGGTTGCAGGTTTTTCAGTTCCGACTCGAATGAAATATTTGTGGCGACCAGTAGCAGGCAGAGCACCGTGGCACCGGTGAGAACCACATTCGCGCGCTGGTGGCGTTTCCCCGCCTTCCACAAGTAGCCGAGACCGAAACCGGGAAGCGGCCGGTACTCCTTGAGGGGGAATTTTTTCTCCATAAAGAGTAATAACGGCGGCAGAAAAAAGAGCGTTGCGTAAAAGGAATACATGACTCCAAGCCCGACTAGAAGCCCCAGCTCGGAAAGCGCCCGCACATCGGATACCATGAAGGCAAGGAAAGGGATAACCGTTGTAGCCGCCGCGGTGAAGACGGCATAACCGGTATCCACAATCACCAGCCGGAGCGCCTCATCGGACGATTTCCCGCGACTGCGCTCGAAATGGAACCTGTCGTACAAATGGATCGAATAGTCGGTACTCAGGCCGACAAGCAGTGAAGTAAACGCGAGGGATATGATACTGATTGTCGGATAGATCAGACCCGCCGTTCCGATGGTCAACACGACTCCGAACAACAGTATGATTGGGATAAGGAGAGTCGGCAGTATTCTCCGGTAGCTCACAAAGAAAAGCCCGAGCACGATTAACAGGGCGGAAAGAAAGCCGCCGACGACGCTCTCTTTCATACTTGACTCATCGGTGACCGCGCTCAGATGGGCGCCTGCGACGGATATCCTGACTCCGGCTCCCTTGCGGGCCTCATTGATTGCCGCCACCAGTTTCCGGGCGAAGGCGATATCGGTCACGGGACGACTCGGTTCGGCGATGATAACGAGCACCCTGCCGTCCCGCGAAAGGAAGTAGGGGGATTCCCTGTCCAGATCGAGCATCTGCGAGGCGATCTTGAGCCGCGGCAGAATCAGGTCGCGCAGATAGAAAGGATCGGCGGCGACAATGTCGGTGAACATTCCAGGGGTGGCGAGCTCGGTCTTGGCCCTCTGAAGAGAGCTGCTGACCGATTGCGGCTCGAGCAGCCGCACATAACGCTGGATATCCTCCGGAGCGACAAAGAGCTGCGGTCGGGTTACCGCATAGCTCATGAAGTCTGCGAACGCCTTCGCTTCCGTGGGGTCGAAAATGCGGAATTGCACCTTGCTGAAGGCAGGCTCCCCCTCTACGGAAAGCAGCTGCAGCTTTCCGGCAAAAACTTCGGCCTCCCTGGTGAGCTTCTCCCTTTCACCTTCCAGGAGAAAGTAGGCGTTTCCCGCGCTCCCCGTCCATTTCATCGTGTCCATAAACAGGGCAAGCGGACCCTTTTGCGGAAAGAGCTTGAAGATGTCGGCTTCAAACCGGATTCTGGAGATTGAGAGACACGAGAGGAGGAACACAAGGCAGCACGCGACGAAAACCGCCGCCGGTCTTGTGGTCGTCATCCGGTAAATCCATTCAAGATGCCTCCGGATCAAGGTACTGACGATAGTGACTATTTTGTTCGACCAAACTGCAATCATTGACGCTCCTCGGTGTATCCCGCTCTATGGCATGAATTCATGGAGAATTATGAGGCTTCCGTCGTCTCAACGTCATGGACGCCGTGTGAGCGGCGTACGATCTCTACGGAACAAGGCGCATGGAGCGCGATGGACAGGGATACCGAGCCGAGGAAAAAGCGTCTGACCGGCCCGTAGCCGTGGGACCCGACAACGATCAGGTCCGCGCCCCATTGTTCCGCTTCTCTCAGAATGGCCTCCCTGGGCCTCCCCTCCAGCAACACGGGCGTGACGCGAAGGCCAGGCGCTTGCTGCGCAATGGCGGCCGCGATATCCGACAGGCGTTTGGCCGTTGCCAGGCTCTGGTGCTCGAAAATGTCGTTGTACATGGGTGGATAATGGGTAGCCTCCTGCATCAGCATTGATTCCAGAGGGGATATCACGGTCACGACGCGCACCTCGCTGTCGGGCGGCCACGGCCGGTGACAGATCTCTTCTATTGCGGCCTCGCTGCTCGGCGAGCCGTCGATTGCGAGCAGAATTCTCATTTTGTACTCCTTTCAGAACAGACAAAATCCGCTCCAGGCAAGGCTTTCCGGCTTCAAATAACGGTATTTGCGGGTTTGATAATGGTGGGGTTGCCGTACAGTTCCGAGCGGATGCGCTCCCGTTCCCGGTCGATCTGCTCGGGGGTGGCTCCCAGGTGGCCGAGGATCATTTCGGTCATGTTGAGCGC
>JARKPN010000170.1 GCA_029975275.1 Geobacteraceae bacterium
GAAAGGCGTCATCCGCTGCGGCCACTGCGGATGCGCGATGGGACCGACCTACGCCCGCAAGAACGGCCGCCACTACACCTATTACATCTGCCAGAAAGACAGCAAGCGGACCGTGAGCCGGTGCCCGCTCAAACGGATTCCTGCCGGGGACATCGAGCAGGCGGTGATCGAGCAGTTGAGCGCGGTGTTCCGAACACCGACGCTGGTGGCCAAGACCTACTTCGCGGCCCGGGACATCGAGCAGGCAGAGCGGGAGCGGTTGTTCAAGCAGAAAGCCCAACTCGAGATGGAGCTGTCGCAGGCACGGGAGCAGGCACTCGAGCTGATGAAACCTGGCAACGATCAGCCGGGCAAGACCGAGATGCTGACGACGGTCAATCGCCAGGCGGTCGAGCTCTCGAAACAACTGACCCATGTGAGCGAGCGCTGCAGAGCTTACCAAGGGAGCAGCATTACAGAACAGGATGTGTCGGAGGCCTTCCAGAATGTCGAAGGCTTCTGGGAAGACCTTTTCCCGGTGGAGCGGAATCGGCTCATCCGCCTCCTGGTAGACAAGGTCGAGATCCGCGAGACCGGAATCGACATGGAGCTGCGCACCAACGGGCTGACAACGCTCATCGCCGAGCTGGCCGGTCTGGCATGCGACGTCACCGAACGGAGGGCAAGCCGATGAAAATGAAGCCAACCATTACCGTAGCCGACAACGGCAATCAGCAGATCCATATCCCGATGTTGATCCGGCGCATGCGCGGCCGCAAGACGGTCATCGCTCCCCAGGCACTGTATGGAGACATCACCGGAGCGCAGGAACCGGTGCAGTCCGCCGTCCTCCAGGCGCTGGGAAGGGCCTTTTCTTGGGCCGACATCCTCGAATCCGGCCAGATCAAGTCCATCAGCGAGCTTGCCCGTACCCTTGACGTCGATGGCTCGTATGTGGCCCGCATCCTCAAACTGACGACCCTGGCCCCCGACATCGTCGAAGCCCTGATCAACGGTGAGGAACCCAACGGGCTCTCGCTGGCCAAGCTGACCCAGACCTTTCCAGAGGACTGGGCCGAGCAGCGCCGCCAGTTCGGCTTTGCCACCGACTGACGACCGGACCGGAGACCGCCCCAGAGAGCCGACCATCAGCGTCGGCTTTTCTTCTTTAGGGGGCAGGAAGCCGGAGTTGACCGCGCTTCTTTTCATGGCCGAGGCGGGCGATTTCGAAAAAAACGTCCGGTTGCGGCATCGAACGATGACCTAAGACAACCGCCCAAAATGGCAATCAGCCGCAAACCCTTATCAATCAGGGATGTAGCTTTCCGGACGAGCTTCGGACTTGGTCCGGAGAAAACAGAGAATCAGGGGCCAAACAGAGAAAGAAAGGCTCGAGGATGGGGAGAATCGATGGTGCGGAGAGGTGCTTCGGAAAGATGTGAAACAGGCGCAAACCCTTTAGAAACAAGGGGAAAAAGAAAACCCGTCACCCCGGAGAATGACCCCAGAGAGACGGGTTTGTCTTTTCTAAATGGTGGAGGTGCCGGGAGTCGAACCCGGGTCCGAAGATCATCCACGAAAGGCGTCTACATGCTTATACCAGTTTTTGTTTTAGCCTCATGAAGCTCCACTGGCCGGGATATTCAATCGGCGATCCCGCTGAAACTTCGCTTCGGGTCACGGGCGCCTCCCTAAGCTATCCCACTGAAATGACGATCCGTCCTTCCCCGTGGGAGAGGGTCGGCGGATCGTTAGCAGAACTAAGCTGCTAAAGCGTATTCGTAGTTGTCGGCGTTTAATTCGCCCCGGATTGTTTAACGAGCCACCCGGACCTCGGCATGCAACCTTTGCTTACTATCCCCGTCGAAACCAGTACACCCCCTCAAATTTAATTATGAATTATGAGTTTTGAAGTATGAATTGCAAGCCAAATACTCCATTTCATCTTCATAATTCAACCTTATCCTTTATGTCTTTCCTTGAATACCTGCGCCATCTCGCGCTTCTGATCCTTCTTCTTCAGATCCTCGCGCTTGTCATAGAGCTTCTTCCCCTTTGCCAAACCCATTTTGACCTTTACCAGGCCGTTCTTGAAGTAAAGCTTCAAGGGAACCACCGAGTATCCCTCTTCCCGGATCTTGCCGAAGATCTTTCCTATCTCCTTCTTGTGCAGCAGGAGTTTGCGCATCCGGTCCGGGTCGTGGTTCTCACGGTTGCCGAAATCATAGGGCGAGATATGCAGATTGTTGAGAAACGCCTCACCGTTCTTCACCAGGGCGAACGAGTCGTTCAGGTTGGCCTTGCCGAGCCTCAGGGATTTCACCTCCGTGCCGGTCAGTACCATGCCTGCCTCGAACTTCTCCTCGATGAAGTAGTTGTGATAGGCCTTCTTGTTGTTGCAGATTATCTTCTCGCTCATGGTTTTTATGATAACAGACCGGTTCGCTGCTTGTCATGGAAAATATTCCGCGCCGCAGGCAGGCTTCAGATGCCGCCGACCCCCAGCCGGCTGCCGGCGGCAAACACCTCCAGGACCCTCCCCTCCCCTATGATGGCGTCGCACAGCTCTCGCGAGCCGATCTGGTCAGGGAGAGACACCACCAGGAAGTCCGCCCGCTTGCCCGGCTCGATGGAGCCGGTCTCCCGCTCCAGGCCGATGGCCTCGGCCCCGGAAAGGGTGACCAGGCGCAGCGCCGCGGCCGGGGTGAACTCACCGGGGAACCGGTCCAGCAGGAAACGGGCCTCGTCCAGAAGGGAGAGGGAGTCGTTGCTGGCCAGGGAGTCGGTGCCGAGCGCCAGGGGGATACCGCTCTTTTTCAGCAGCCTGACCGGCGCGTCCCCAACGTCCAGCCGGTCGTTGCTGCGGGGACAGAGCACGACCGTCACGCCCCGCTCCTTCAGGATCCCGGCCTCGGCCGGGGTGATATGGACACAGTGGGCAGCCACTGTTCCGGGCCGCAGGACCCCCAGGGAGTCCAGGTAGGCGGCCGGCGTGGTCCGGCGCGGCGGCGGCAGGTGGCCGTCCCAGCCGACAAAGGGGTAGAGCTTGTCGGCGATGGGCCCGCTGGAGTCGAACAGGAAATCGATCTCGGCCCGTGACTCTGCCAGGTGGACGGCCAGGGGGACCGAGTGCCGGTCGGCCAGTTTCCCCAGGGCGCTGAAAAACCCGGCCGACAGGGTATGGGGCGCGTGGGGCGAGATGCCCGGCAGCAACCCTCCACCGTCGAACCCGGCGACCGTCTCGTCCAGCAGCGCCAGGAGTTCGGCGCACCTGAGGGGCTCCTGCCCTATGGCCTCAAGGTAGAGCCGGCCAGCCAGCGGGGAGAGGCGATAGAAGTTCAGCAGCCACGGCTCCGAGACGATCTCGCCGATGGCGGTGGTGCCGGACTCAAGGGAGATGCGGATCCCTTCCAGCACCGACTGTTCCAGCTCATGCCTGGACAGGCCCCGCCGGATCTTGATCACCTGGACCACCCAGTCCACATAGGTGCGGGGCGAATAGTCGATCCCCTTGCGGATTTTCCAGGAGGGGAAATGGGTCAGCTCCAGGTGACTGTGGGCGTTCACCATGCCCGGAATGACGACGCACCCGGCAAACTCGGTGACCGGCGCGGAATAGCGGGAAGTCAGGTCGGCGAGCCGTCCGACAGCGACGACCTTTCCCTTCTCGACCACCAGGGCGCCCCCCCCGATGGGAGGCGAGGAAACGGGGAGCAGGTGTGATGCCGCGTAGATTCTCATGTTCACGTTCCCCTGTTCCGCCGGCGTAAGGTGCGCCGGTGAGGGAGATCCGCTACCAGGCGACCTTGCGCAGGTTCCCCTGGCCCGGTTTTTCCTTGCGGGCCGGCAGGATCCGGTTCCGTTCATCCACGAACACCAGCTTCGGCTCGTGGGAGCGGGCTTCTTTGTCGTCCATGGAGACGAAGCTGGCGATGATGACCAGGTCGCCGGGAGCCACCAAGCGGGCCGCGGCGCCGTTGACGCAGACCACCCCGGAACCCCGTTCCCCCTCGATGGCGTATGTCTCGAAGCGGCTGCCGTTATTGACATCCCAGATACAGACCGCCTCGTAGGGGAGAATATCGGCCGCTTCCATCAGGTCCAGGTCGATGGTCACGCTTCCCTCGTACTGCAGATCGGCCCCGGTCAGGGTGGCGCGGTGGATCTTGCTCTTCAGCATCTTTCGTTCCATGTGAAGCCCCTTCCAATCATGGTATTGTCAATAAGCCTGGTCCTGCCGATACGCACGGCCAAGGCCAGCACCGTCCGGCCGTCGGCGTTTTCCACCTCTTCCAGGGTGTCTCCGTCGCGGAATTCCACGTAGTCGATGTCCGCCTTCGGTTCTTTAAGGATAATCGCCATCACCTCTTCCCGCAAGCGGGCCACGGAACGCTCGCCGGTACGATACCGGGCGCAGGCCGCGGCAAGCGCCCGGGAGAGGCAGAGGGCGCTCCTGCGCTCATCCGGGGAGAGGTAGCTGTTGCGCGAGCTCAGGGCCAGCCCGTCCGCCTCGCGCACGGTCGGCATTCCCACCACCTCCACCTCCATGTCCAGGTCCGCGACCATGCGGCGGATCACCGCCAGTTGCTGGTAATCCTTCTCCCCGAACAGGGCCGCGGTCGGTCGCACGATGTTGAACAGCTTGGCCACCACCGTAGTCACCCCCCGGAAGTGACCCGGCCGCGAGGCCCCGCACATGGGGAGGGAGACGGTCTCCACGTTCACCCAGGTCTGGAACCCGGCCGGATACATCTCCGAAGCCTTGGGCACGAACAGCACATCGGCCCCGCTCTCCAGGGCCACGGCGGTGTCCCGCGCCAGGTCGCGCGGATAGGCCTCGAAGTCCTCCCCGGCCCCGAACTGGGTCGGGTTGACGAAGATGCTGACCACCAGGAGGTCCCCGCGGCGGCGCCCCTCCCGCATGAGGGAGGCGTGCCCTTCATGGAGGAAGCCCATGGTGGGGACAAAGGAGATGCGCCTGCCCGCCTCGCGTGCGGCCGCGGCGATCCGCTTCATCTCGCGAACGGATTCGATGATGTCCATATTCAGTGGAAAGAGTGCTCGTCGGTCGGGAACCCGCCCGCCTTGACCTCGGCTGAGTACCGTCCGGCTGCCTCGGAAATGATCGATTTCACGTCGGCGTACCGCTTCACGAACTTGGGGGAGTATTTCTCGCACAGCCCCAGGATGTCGTGGATCACCAGGACCTGTCCGTCGCAGCCCGGCCCGGCCCCGATCCCGATGGTCGGGATCTCGAGCTCGGCGGTTATCCGGGCTGCCAGCCCGAGGGGTATCCCCTCCATGACCACCGCGAAGGCTCCTGCCTCCTGGATCGCCAGGGCGTCGGCAAAGAGCCTGTCACCCGCCTCCTCGCCCTTCCCCTGCACCTTGTACCCCCCCATCCGGTGTACCGACTGGGGGGTGAGCCCGATGTGCGCCATGACCGGGATGTCCATGTCCACCACCGCCCTGATGCAGTCGGCAACGTTGGCGCCCCCTTCCAGCTTGACCGCCTCGGCTCCGCCGTCCTTGACCAGCCGGCCTGCGTTCATGCGGGCGTCCCTGAGGTCGGTCTGGTAGGAGAGGAACGGGAGATCCGCCACCAGCAGAGCCCTGGTCCTGGCCCTGGCCACAGCCCGGGTGTGATAGACCATCTCGTCCATGGTCACCGGAAGGGTGTTGTCGTAGCCGGAGAACACCACCCCTACCGAATCGCCGACCAGGAGGACGTCTATCCCGCAATCGTCCAGTATCCGTGCTGTCGGGTAGTCGTAGCAGGTCAGTACGGATATCTTCTCGCCGGCCTGTTTCATGCCGCGGATATCGAGAACAGTCCTCTTTTTATTCAATGGGTCCTCCAGCAAAAAACGCCCCCCGGGACGGGGAGCGTTTGTAAGCATGGAAACGAGAGGCGGTTCCTCCCGTAACAGACCGGCTATCGCCTCCCGTCCCGGTTCCTCGCGGAATCCGGGCGGTATGAAAACCTGGTGCGGTTGTGTCGGTTAAAGGCCGCGACCGCGGCTCTTCACACGACACGTATTTACTAACATATCAGACCGGAAAAAACCAGCGGATTTTTTACGGCGAGACCCCCTTGATGACCTCCAACTCCTCGACCACAGCGATGCTCTGCCGCTTGCGCAGCTCCATGCTGTCGAACATCTCTTCGCTGGTCCCCACGTGGGACTGGACCGACTCCTCGATCTCGGACACGTCCCTGACCTGTGCCTCGGTGGCCTTGACCATGTGGACGGCCATGTCCTTGATGGACTCGATGGAGCGGAGGATGTTCCTGGTGGCCTCGGACTGCTCCTTGGACGCGGTGAAGATCTGCGACGCCATGGTGCTCACGTCCTCCATGGAACGGGTGACCAGGTTGACCCCCTTTACCTGCTCCTCGGTGGCGATCTTTATCTCCTCGGTCATGTCCATGGAGTGCACGGCGCTCTCCTGGATGACCCGGAGGGTCTCTCCGGTTCCGTGGCCGATCTTGACACCCTTCTGCACCAGCTCCCTGGAGAAGGTGATGTTGCGCGCCGCGTCATCGGACTCCTTGAGGATGTCCGCCACGATCCCGGCAATCTCGCCGGTTGACTGGCCGGTCTGCTGGGACAGGGTCCTCATCTCCTCGGCCACCACCCCGAAATTCTTGCCGAACTCGCCGGCCTGGGCCGCGATGATGGAGGCGTTCAGGGCCAGCAGGTTGGTCTTTTTGGTGATGTCCTTGATCACCCTGACGATGTTGCCGATCCGCCCGCTGCTTTCACTGAGCCGCATGATCCCTTCGAAGGAGAGGTCAACGGAGCGCTGTATCTCTTCCAGGGCGGCGATGGTCTCTCCCACGCCCTCCCGCCCGGTGTCTGCGTGGAGGGTGACCTTGCGCGAGACCTCGTGGGACACCGCGGCGTTCTTCTCCACGTTCTTGATGGAGGCGTGCATCTCCTCCATGGCCGAGACCGACTTCTCGATGGCCCCTGCCAGGAAGTTGAGATTGTTGGTCACCTGGTCAATGGAGACGGAGATCTGGCCCACGGTGGAGCTGGTCTCCTCCACCGAGGACATGACGCTCTCCGAGGCGGAGGCGATCTTGCCGGTCCCCTCGAACAGCGAGTCGATAGCCGCCTTCAGGTTGTAGACGGTCCGGGAATAGGTCTCCCGCTTGCGCAGGAAATCGGTAAAGGTCTTTTCCAGCTCAGAGGTAAGGGTGTCGATGGCCTTCAGGAGGTTGATCCGGGTGATGGCGGCCGCAGCCTGGTCGGCAAACAGCCGTATGGTGTCCTCGTCGCTCTCGTTTGCCAGCCGCCGGCTGTGGATGTTGTCGATGCCGAACAGGCCTATGGACTCTCCCTTGACTATTATCGGACAGAGCACGAAGCTGCGTGAACGGAGCGGCTTGATGGTGTCGTAGGGGGGCTGGAGGTAGTAGTCCTTGGGGCACTTCTTGATGTCGTCCACCAGGTACAGCTTCCGCTCGTCGAAACACTTGAAGATAGCGCCCATCCGGTAATCCAGGGGAAGGACCAGGCCGTCGTGATCGAACCCCTCGCTCCCGGTGGCGATCAGGAAGTGGAGGGACTTCCGCTCGCTGTCCGCCATCAGCACATTGACCCGCTCGAAGCCGAGCACGTCGTGCAGACCTTCGGTACAGAGGGTCAGGACCTCCTTGACGTCGAGGGATTTCTGGATCCTCGTGCTGATGCGGTGAAACTTCTTGATGTTCTCGTCCAGGGTCCGGTAGCGTTCTTCGAACGACTCCTTCTGGGAGGTCACCTCGCGGTGGAGGTTTTCCAGCTCGAGGGCCCGCTCGCGCAGCTGGATACCGGTGTTGCCGAGGATGTAACCGGCAACGGAGGCGATGGCTGCCCCCCCCATGCCGATGAAACCGTACAGGAATATGTTTTCCGGGCTCCTGGTGATGTCACCGACGACCTGGGACCAGACGGAGAGAGCGGGATCGTAGAACAGCGCAAGCCGGAAGAGCGCCCAACCGGCCGGGGCAACCAGAAACATCAGCAACCCAAGCGAGGCAAACAGGAGACCTCTGCGGTTCACCTTCAGTTGTCCGTTCATGCTGTTCCGTTCCTCGTCGACAGGCGACGAAATGGTGTCACGCCCGCCCGGCGTGCGGTATGGCCGGATCGGTACGGCCGGGGCGGATTCAGCCGGCAGCGGCCCCGGCCGCCTCCAGGAAAGCGGGATAGAGCTTGTCGTAGGTCGCGGCCAGGTTCTCGGGCATTACCCTCACGTCGGCGATGACCGTCATGAAATTCGCATCACCCACCCAGCGGGGCACCACGTGCACGTGGAGGTGGTCGTCAACCCCGGCGCCCGCGGCCTTCCCCAGGTTGATGCCGACATTGAACCCCTGGGAGGACATGACCCGGGAGATCACCCTGCAGCAGAGACCGACGTTCCCGAACAGCTCCAGCATCTCCTCGTCGGCGAGATCGCCCATATCCGCGATGTGCCGGTTGGGAGACACCAGCAGGTGACCGTTGCTGTAAGGATAGCGGTTCATCATGATAAAGGTGTGCCTGTCCCTCAGCAGCACCAGCCGCTCCCGTTCAGCCGACCGGTCTCCCTTTTCCCCCAGACAGAAGATGCACCCTGGCGGTTTCTCGTTTAAGATGAACTCCATTCGCCACGGGGCCCAGAGCCTTTCCATGATGGCTGAACCTCTCAGTTTATCGTTCGATCTCTTCCAACTCTATGTCCACCTCATCCAGCCCGGACAGGTCGAGTGCCCCCTTGTTGCCGGAAAGCAGGGCGATCTTCCCCATGGTATTCCGGAAGCCGGGATTTACCACAAAAATATCGCGGAACACCCGCAGCGCCTCCTCTCCCCGGCCGGCGGCCTCGTACAGCAGGGCGAGCTCATAGCGGAGGCTGAGAACCCGGTCCGAATCGAGCCCTTCGATCGAAAGCCCGGAGTTGAGAATCCTCTCCGCGCCTTCGTAGTCACCCTTCTCCCGGCAGCAAACCCCCTGGAGGGTGAGGCAATCGAGCATCCTGCCCGGATCGCTCCCGGCGATGCCGAACTCGCTGACGGCATCGTCGTACAGGCCCATCTCCATGTAGGCTATCCCCAGGCTGTAGTGGGTCTCGGTATCCCCGCTGTCCACCTGCTGTCCGAGCCCCTCTTTGAACTTGGCGAACATGCCGTCAAAGGTGTACTTGCCGGTAGAGGCGCCAGGCTCGCTCCTGTTGGACGGGAGGGGTTCAACCGGGGCCAGAGGAGTAAAGACTCCCCCGTCCCGGTCCTCCGGAATGGAGTCCGTCTCCCTCAATGGCGGCGGGACAGCCGCCGGGGGAGCCACCCATGGAAAGGAGGGGGTCCCGTCGGGACCGGGGACAGCACGGCTCCCGTTCACGTCGGACTCCCCCTCTTCCGGGATCTCTTCCAGTTCCAGAGTGACCTCCTCGATGAATTCGGGTTCGGCCGGGGTGCCGCCTGGTACCTCGGCGGACCATTTCGGCTCCTCCGGAACCAGGGACGCTTCCCCGTCCGGTACAGCCTCCTCCCGGCTCTCCGGAGAGGAAAAGAGTTCCGCCCCGTCGGGGAAGTCGAAGCTTATGTCGATCTCGAAATCCTGCGGCTCGGCCTCCACTACCGGTTCGGCCGCAACGACGGGCTCCTCCAGGGAGATCTCCTCCACCTGGTCAGGGGTTTCCAGTGACTGTTCCGTAGATATCTCAGCCAGGTTCGACAGGTCGATTTCCCCTCCCCAGGAAAATTCCGCCGGCTCTGCTCCGGCACCCCCTGCGGAAGAGCCGGCAGCCGTTGATCCGCCCGCATCCCAGGAAGCCGTGTGGGCTCCGGATGCGGACCTCTGGGAGAGGATATTGAGGCTCACCTGCACGTCCGCCAGCTTCGAGCTTTCGCCTGTCAGCTCGTAGAGCTGCTTCAGTCCGGTGAGGAGCCTTATCTCGTAGGGGTCATGGTTCTGGAGGGAGGTGAAATAGTGTTCGACCTCGCCGTACGCCCCGGCGGAGAACAGCAGCGGCAGGTATTGATCGAGCAGGGATAGACTGCCTTCCAGGTCTTTGCCTTCCACCGAGGCGTTGATCAGGCCTTTCACGGCATCGATATCGTCCGGGGCGAGGGTCAGAATATGCCGCAGGATCCCGGTCTGTTTTTCATGCTCCCCGGCGATACGGTACGCCTCGGCCAGGAGCGCCAGAACCCTCGTATTGTCGGGATCGTCCTGCAGGAGCTGCTCCAGCCTGGGAAGCGCGTCACCGGCTACCCCGCCGCGGATCTGCTCTTCGAGGAGATCGACCATGGAGTCGGCCCGGTCGGGAAAGAACTGCTGGATTCTCCGGCAGACCCTGTCGAAGTTGGCGATATCTCCCCGGCCCTTCAGGGCAAGGGCGGCGCGGGTATACTCCTGGTAGGCCCTGCCAGCGGCCCCGGCGGCGAAACAGGTTTCCGCCAGCTTGAGCCGTATCTCGATGTTTTCCGGGTCGACCGCCTGCATCTTTTCCAGGACCTTGATCGCTTCCTCCTTGAGCCCGGATTTCTCGTAGTGGTCGAAGACGGTCTTGTATTCGGACAGGGCGTTGCCTATCATTCCCTGCTTTTCGTTCAGCGCCGCCAGGGAGAGCGAGATCGCCAGGTTCGACGGGTCGAGCCGCTGTATCTGCTTGTAGACGGCAATGGACTTCAGATAGAAACCGTTCTCGTCGTAATATCTGGCAATGGTTTCGTATTCGCGGATGGCATCGTCCCTGCGGCTGCACCTTACCATCAGCTCGGCAAGCTTCTGTCGATGCTTCACGTCCTTGGGATCGGCGGTGACGACCTGCTCATAGTCCTTCAGTGCTCGGTCGAACTGCCCCTTCTGAATGTACTTTTGCGCGCTGGCCAGATATTTGTCTTTTTTGGAACTCAAATCACACCTTCTTGTCGCATGGGATCCGGACCGTCTGCCTCCGGCGCGCCAGGCCCGCCGGAATGGAAAATGTATCAGTAAAAGAAAAGCGAGTCAACGACTTATGCCGTTTCAGGAGACGGCATCCATTAAAGTAGGCCGAACCGTTCAGATACGTTTCAACAGACCGTTCAGCATGGCAATTTCTCCGTCGGTCAGCCTACGGTCCCGATATACCGCGCCGGAGTAGACCTCGACGAATTTCCGGACCGCCGGTTCGTCGAACCGGTCGGCCAGCTCGTTCAGCCCGGTCGAGGGAGAAATGGGCTCCCTGGGATATTTCCTGCCGAGCCTGCGGATGAACCTGCGCACGATCCTCTCTTCGCGGGATCCCCTGCGCCGTCTCCTGATGAAGTACCATGCCGCCGTTGCGAGAACTGCCGCCGACAGGGACAGGGAGAACTCCTTTTCCCAGAACGGCAGCGACAGCTTCCTGACCGCGGAATTGGCCTTGTTGAAAACACGAATCTGCTTGTCCAAATCATAGGTTATTACCGCAAGATTCCAGTAATAGTTGAAAGAATCGGACAACATCCTCAACCGGTGGTAGAGCCCCACGCTCCCGCGGCCCCGTGCGCCGGCGAAGTTCACCGCAAAAGAGCTCGGGTCCCTCCGTACCCAGCCGCTCCCCTGGAGGTAGACCTCTACCCAGACGTGCGCCATGTCCTCGGTGACCAGGTAATATCCCCCAAGGTCGTTGTAGTCTCCCCCGTAGTATCCGGCCACGAGCCTGGAGGGAACTCCCGAGACCCTGAGGAGCAAGGCGAAGGACGAGGCGAAGAACTCGCAGTTGCCGGCTTTTTTTTCGAACAGGAATTCGTCGATGGGGTCCGCCGATCCGGGAAGGTCCCGCATGCTGTAACGAAAGCCTGTCGAGGCGAAGTGGTCCTCCAGGAGCGAAAGCCTCTCCCGGTCGCTCCCCCCCTGTTCCGCGATCCTCCTGCCGAGCGAGAGAATCCTGGGGGAGAGCCCGTCGGGGATCCGCAGGTAGAATCCCCGGTCTATTTCACCGGAAACCCGGATGGAATCGGTCAGCGAGGAAACGGTTTCGTAGCGGATCCTGCCGCCCCCTCCCCGCCTGCGGCTGAACACCAGGTCCGGATCCTGTCGTAGACGCGGGCCGCTCACGCTCACCGGCACGTCGAAGACGATGAGATAATTGTTGGCGCTCGGTTCGGGGAAAACGGTCTGCCTCACCGGCGCCCCTCCGCCGGAGCCCACGTTGTGCCGCTCCGTCACTTCGGTCCGCACCCATGCCCTTTCCCGCAGGGTGTTGAGAACTATCCCCCGCCAGTAAAGCCGGGCTTGAGGGAGCCTTTCCCCTTCGGCCCGCAGCACCGGCGTCCTGAGATCCCGCACCTGGGAGGAGGCACCCGGATTCACCCGATCACTGAAACCGGCGACCTTGTCCGCAGCCGTGGCGCGCAGATCCCACAGGGGGAACTGGGGACGGGGCATGACCAGGAAAAAGAGGAGCATGAGGGGGAGCGAGGCGGCGAGCATGGCGGCGGCTGTTGCCACCACGCGCCTCAGCCCTCCGAGGGTCAGCGACGCGTCCCTGTCCACGGTGAAAAAGGTCAGCAGGACCAGGGAAGCGGCGATGCAGAGGATCAGGAGAGCCAGGTAGACGATGAAGGACGCGCTCAGGCTGAAAAGGGATGATGCTGCCAGGGAGAACAACGAAAGCGCGCAGACCTGGAGATAGTTGCGCGGCGCCCGCTCGCAGACCAGTCTTACCGCCAGCAGGATCACCAGGATGTTGACCGCCGGTTGCGCCAGGTTGTCGCGGGAGAACTGGAGGGCGTAAAAGATGAAAAAGGCGCCTGAAATGGCCGTGGGAAGGAAGCCGCTCAGGGGGCGGACCACTTTTCTTTCAATGAAAAAGGCCGCGACTAGCGCAAGAAGGAACAGGAGCTGCGGCGGCCTGTCCAGATACAGGAACAGGGGCGCCGCGCCCAGGAGAGCGATGACGCAGGCGAGCAGGTCCAGGACGGCTCTAACGCTTACCATATTCCGCGAGCTCCGTCAAAAGCCTCAGCCGGTGAGGCCGGGTGGTGCCGGGGGCGACGAACCTCGTCCCCAGCCTCAGTCCCACCGGTCTTCCTGCGCGCATGGCTTGGTTGACCAGGAAGGTCCCGCACGACAGGTTTTCTTCGAGGTTTCCGCCGGGGAGGGAAAGAACGTCCAGGATCAGCGGGATCTCCGCCGGAGAGGTGAGATCCTTCACCTTCAATTCCTGGTGCCGTGCGGACAGCCGCCAGTGGATCAGCTTCATCGGTTCGCGCCCGGTGTAGCCCCGTATGGTGGCCACCTCCCCCCCGTACCCCCGCAGGGAAGAGAAGTTCTCGCCCTTCGACTCCCTCGGTCCGGGACAGTCCGTCGGGTCGCAGGCGCCCGGCGCCGGGAACACCGTGAAACCGGAGCGCAATCTGACGCTCTTCCGCCGGACGAAGAAATTAATGGGAAAGACCGATGAGACATGAACCCGCTCCAGCAGCCGCTTTCCCCGCCCCCGGAACCGGATGGTCAGGGCACCAGACTCGACGCTGTTCCGTTCCACGATGTTGAACAGGAGATCGGTATCCAGGGCGTGGACCTTCAGCAGGAAGGAGGGGATCCTGCTCTTCCGGTTCTCGATCCGCACGATGGCCAGCGTGTCGCGGCCGTCGTATATCTCGTCCGGGAAATCGACCATCGCCCCCAGGCCGCGCAGGTTCATCCAGCCGGCCAGCCCCGAGATTGCCATGAATCCCAGCAGCGCCGATACGATCAGGAAAAGCAGGTTGTTGCCGGTATTGACCGCAGCGAACCCCAGGAGCAGGGTGATGGCGATGTACCAGAAACCCGCCTTGGTGATGCTCAGACTATCGGTACGTCGATGTTCTTCAGGACCGCGCCTAATAGTTCCTCCTTGTCGAGCGCCTCGTGCTCCGGGCCCAGGATCAACCGGTGGGCGCCGGTCGGAACGGCCACGGCCTTGACGTCCTCGGGGATGACGAACTCGCGTCCTTCCAGGTAGGCGTGCGCCCTGGCCGCGTCCGCCATGTTGATCCCCCCCCTGGTGGAGATCCCGGAAAGTATGAAGGGATGGGAACGGGTCGCCGCCACGATGGTGAAGATGTAATCCACAATCTTGTCCGATAGGTATACCTTTTCCCTGACCGCCTTCCGCGCCTCCAGGATGTCCTCGATGCTTACCAGCGGGGTGAGACGCTTGATCTCGTCCCGGATGCTCCCCCCCTTGATGATGGCCTTCTCCACGTTTTCAGGGGGATAACCTATCCCGGCGCAGATCAGGAACCGGTCCAGCTGTGACTCCGGCAGGGGATAGGTGCCAACCTGCTCCACCGGGTTCTGGGTGGCGATCACCAGGAAAGGGGACGGCAGCTGGTAGGTGACCCCCTCGACCGTCACCCGCCGCTCCTCCATGGCCTCCAGCATGGCGCTCTGGGTCTTGGGCATGGCGCGGTTGATCTCGTCCACCAGCACCAGGTTGTTGAATACGGGACCCTGCATGAATATGAACTTCCCCTCTTCCCTGCTGAAGATGGAAAGGCCGGTGATGTCGGAGGGGAGCAGGTCGCTGGTGCACTGGAGGCGGCCGAAGGTCATCCCCAAGACCCCCGAGAGGGCCAGGGCCAGGGTGGTCTTGCCGAGACCCGGGATATCCTCCAGCAGGATATGCCCCCCGGAAAGGAGGGCAATCAGCGACAGCCTGACCGCCCGCATCTTCCCCAGCAGGTAACGGCCGGCGAGGGTCTCGATGACATTCAGCATCTCAGCGCGTTTCGGCAGGCTCATGGGGTTTCCTCTCGGACGGCAGACGGTCACGTGCTGCCAGCAGTGTAGCAAGTCAGGGAAAGCTTTGGCAAGCGGCAAGGCATGGTGTCATGTGAGGCGGGAGAATTTGGTTGACTTTTTCAGCGAGGTTGCTATTAAAGTCTTAATGCCGCGAGAATCATGACGGCCCATTCCATATCCGGCCTGAAAAGGTGGGTAACCATGGATCCTGTCCGCAACAGGCTTTTCCTTTCCGACCTCATCAAGATGGATTTCCCCCAGAGCGTCTTCGAGGAGGTCCGCCACCTCGTCTCGCTCGTCTACCTGGATTACGACTTCACCTGGCTCTGCCGCGTCTTCAAGGATATGGTCTCCCTCTACAACGGCAGCTACCCGGGCTACCGGCCGTGCACCACCCCCTACCACGACCTGAAGCACACGACCGACGTCCTGCTCGCCCTGGCGAGCCTGGTTCACGGCGCCCACGCCGACGGTGTGTCCTTCCGGGAACGTCACGTCACGCTCGCACTGATAGCGGTTCTTCTGCACGAAACCGGGTATATCCAGCGTGAAGACGACACGGCCGGGACAGGGGGCAAATATGCCCCCGTCCGGTTGGAACGGAGCGTCCAGTTCCTGGAGCAGTATTTCTCCGAGAACGGCTACGATATGAAGGATCTGGAAATCTGTCGGGATTTCGTCCGATGCACGGACATGGAAATGAATCCGACCGGGATTTCGTTCGCATCAAAGAGTGAGGAAACCCTGGCGAAAATGGTTGCAACGGCGGAAATCATCGGGCAGATCGCGGATCGCACCTATCTGGAAAAATTGCTGTTTCTTTTTCAGGAACTGAGCGAAGCGCACGTTTCCGGATTCCGCACCGAACTGGAGCTTCTGGAATTCACGCTTGAATCCTATAAAAACGCCCTGCAACGAATGGAAAACGAACTGGGAGATGTGAAGGGTTACCTGGCCAAACACTTCCGGAAGCGATGGGAAATAGAGTACGACATGTACGGCGCCGCCATAGAAAGCAACATTACGTATCTGGGGCACCTTCTGGAAGACCACCGGAACGACTACCGGGGCAATCTGCAGCGGGGCGGGCTGTTGAAGAGGCTCGAACTGCTGGAAAATGCGGCAACGGAATGACACCCTCCTTTCTTCCGCGATGCCTTCCTACCGGAAAGCTCCCTGACAGGGAGAAGCAATTCCAACCCAATTGATTCCTGCCGAATATATCGTCCGCTCCGACCAGGAAGCCCCGGGGGGGGGCGCCAGTCTCTGTCCAATTTGGGCTCGCCCACCAGGGCTATGCGCAGGCGGTGTTCCGGCGCGGTCCGCCGCCAGAACCGGAACACCGGCTTCACCACCTACAGCCATTGCCCGTCGAGCTGCTTCAGCCAAGCGTCGATCCGTTCCGCGGTCTTCTTTGATTCGTTGTCTTCGTCCAGCGCCAACCCAACGAACCGGTTTTCCCGGAGAGCCGTGGATTTTTCGCAGGCATATCCGTCAGCAGGCCACTGCCCGACAGGAGTCACTCCGCACGAGAGCAGCGTGTCGTAAAGCGTTCCCATGGCATCCAGGTAAGTGTCCGCGTAAGCGATCTGGTCTCCAAGGCCGAACAGGACGATGCGCTTTCCCTTCAAATCCGCCTCCTTCAGCAGCTTCAGTTTCGCCTCCCAATCATTCTGCATCTCGCCCATACCCCACGTGGAAACACCCAGGATCAGGTTCTGGTAGCGGTTCAGGTCTTCAACGGTGATGGCGGACACGTCCATCAAATCCGCCCGTTCTTTCCCCAGCAATGTCTGGATGGTCTGCGCCACCTCGGCCGTTACACCCGTTGTCGAGCCATAGACGATTCCTATCCGGTTCATTTTTTCTCCTTTCATTTTCCTGGTTTTGCCGCCAAGTGAGACGCCTCGTTTCTTTAGCAGGCTGTTGAAAAACTACTGCGGAGGCCGTCTGCTGTGTTACGCGGTGCTCGCACCCTCGCCTATCTAGGTGATATGTCTCGGGTGCTGCGCTCCGGGCGCCTTGCATCCGACCTTCCTCGTGACGTTTTTCAACAGCCTGTTAACGGGCACGGTTATCGCGACCGTCCCCATTCCTGCATAAAGAATAGTGATCTTTTTTTTCATCAAAATGTACGCCGGTTCACCGGCGCACCGCTGCCACCGGAAGCCGGACGGCCGGGCTCCCCGGACGTCCCTCACTCCAGTCTGCGGACCCGGGACGGCTTGATGCCGAAACGCTTCGAGAATGCCTTGGCGAAATAGCTGAGGTTATTGTAGCCAACCTCCAGGGCAGCCTCGGTGACGCGCATGCGCCCGCTGCGGAGCAGGCACATGGCCCGTTCCAGACGCACCTCCCGCAAAAAGGCATGGGGCGGCTTGCCGCAGGCTCGGGTGAACACCTCCTTGAATTTGGAGACGCTCATGCCCACTCGAAAGGCGAGGTCTTCCAGGGACGGGGGATCGTCGAGCCTGCTCTCCAGGATGCGCCGCGCCGTGTCCACGGCCGCGCGCTCCCGCTCCATAACGGACAGCGAAACGCATTCCCTCGCGCGGACCAGGTGCCACAGCAGCTCCAGCGCACAAGACAGAACAAGGGGCACGCACGCGGGATCATGCTCAAGGGCGTCCCTCATCCGGTCGACGACCCGGTCCATCCGGGGGTCCATCGGCACATCCACCCGCGTCGGACGTCGCATCCCGGCGGCTTCGTCCATCTCCCGCCGCAGGCGCCCCCCGCCGAGCAGCTCGGGTGAGGCAAACCCGACGCGCAACACCTCGGCCCCGTCTTCGGCGCGGCAATCGACCATACGGCAGGTATTGGTAAGAAAGCACATATTGCACCGCCCCGCGCCGATCCGGTAGAGCTCGCGGCAGGCTCCGTCGGTGAGGCATACCTGAAGCGTGCCCGAGAGAACGAAAAGCGTCTCGAAACGATCCTCCGGCGTGGATTCCCGGGGGGTTCCGGCAAGGCCTTCCGGCTCTCCGTCCCAACCGCGGAGAACGTGAAACCCGACCTTCATGCCCTGTAACGAACAGACCCGCCGTGTCCCGGTAAGCGTAACGCTCCTTCCCGGGCCGCGGGCCGCGACGCCGTCACACTGCCCGCCGCCTCCGTATGAGCGTTTTTTCCCGGAAACGTCCGAACACATGCATGCCTCCTTTGTATGCCTTAAACGACAGCTGGAGCTACCGGATCCGGCGTCAGCCGGCGAATCCGGCTGCATCTTTCCAGAAAAACCTGCGCGGGGCCGGGACTATTCTCGAAAGTACCGCGCCGCGGACGAACCCGGCGTGCGGCCGCAGGGTCGGCCGGAAACATGAAGTGATTGGTGAAAAAACAGTCTGGCTGGCTGGGGAGCGCCCGAGAAGGAAGACGCTCCTGGCTGGCTGGGAGGAAAAGGATTGAAGCCGCTATTTTGTAAGAATGAGTTTGTCGTTGGAGGTAATCTGCAACCGGTATTCTTCCCCGGCATGCTCGATAATGATGATGCGCGCGCCGCGAAAAAGCTCTCCACTGGTGAAAATACGCCGCTGGGGAGATGGTCGGGCGATCCTTGTCTCCCCTTCTCTCCCATTCCGGGACGTGGAGCGTACCTTCATCATCAGGCCTCCTTTCGGTATTGTGCGTTCTCTTTAACGGTACCGCTCTTTTCTTTCAGGAAGCCCGGCCCCCACTGCGACAACAGCCGTCCGACACGGGGAGGAATCAGGCTGTCTGTCGACCCGTACCTGGCAAGTGGTCGATCGGGAGGGCGAACACGAGGTCCGCCCCTACCCGTTTCATATATTTATTTCTTCTTGGAATCGCAACTGCCGTGATCCCCGCACCCCGGGCAGTGTCCTTTTTTCTTCCAGACCGAATGGTAGAGAAGGAAGACCGCTCCCGCGATTATGATAGCCGCAATGATGATGTCGCTTGCTTCCATGGTTTACCCCCCAAGACCAAGGAACCTTCCACCTTGGTAGATGATGAGCGCCGTTCCCCAGGCCAGGACAGTCTGGTAGAGGAAGGCGATGCCGGCCCACTTCCAGGTGCCGAACTCCTGACGCATGGCGATGGCCACCACCACGCACGGCATGTAGAGGAGCACGAACACCATGAAGGCGTAGGCGCTGAGAGGAGTGAAGGCGTTGTGTACCGCCGCCTTGAGAGAGGTTTGCCCCTCTTCTTCCTCGGCAGCCAGGCTGGAGACCCCGAAGGTGGAGACCACGTTGCCGACTGAATCCTTGACCGCCGTGCCGAAGGAAACCACGATTTCTTTCAGGTCCTCGCCAAGGGTCGGCTTCCCGGCCGCTTCTTCCTCTTTTTCGGGCGCGTAGATCTCGCCCATGGTACCGACCACTATCTCCTTGGCGATGACCCCGGTGATCAGCGACGACGCGGCCTCCCAGTTGCCGAAGCCGAGCGGCTTGAACACGGGGGCGACTACCTGTCCGGCCTTGCCCAGGTAAGAGTCCTGCTTGCTTTCCACGCCCCACGGCAGGTTCAGCAGGAACCAGACAAGCACGGACACCGCCAGGATGTAGGTACCGGCCTTGATCAGGAAGTGTTTCCCCTTTTCCCAGGTGTGCAGACAGAGGCTGCGCAGGGTCGGCATCCGGTACGGAGGGAGCTCCATGATGAACATGGGAGCCTCTCCCCGGAACAGGGTCCGCTTGAAGATCAGCCCCATGACTATGGCGAGCACGATCCCCAGGACATAGAGGGACCAGATGACCGTGCCCGGGCCGCTGGCGAAGAACACCCCGGCGAACAGCACGTAGACCGGCAGGCGCGCCCCGCACGACATGAGCGGCAGCAGCAGGGCGGTCAGGGCCTTGTCACGGGGATTCTCCAGGGTCCTGGTGGCGTAGACGCCCGGCACGTTACAGCCGAAACCGAGCAGCATGGGGATAAAGCTCTTGCCGTGCAGGCCGATGGCGTGCATGGCCCGGTCCATGACAAAGGCGGCGCGCGCCATGTAGCCGCTCCCTTCCAGGAAGGTGACGAAGAACATCATGGCAAAGATGACCGGGACGAATACCAGCACGAAGCCTACCCCGGAGATTATGCCGTCGTTGACCAGCGATACGGTCCAGTCCGGCGCGCCGACCGTGCCGAGTATCGCCTCGGCCCAGCGTTTGAAGGGTCCGCCGGTCATGGCGTCGACCCAGTCGGCAAAGGGCGTGGAAAGATCGAAGGTGAGCTTGAACATGACCCACATGGCAGCCAGGAAGATGGGGATGCCGAGGAAGCGGTTGAGGACAATCCGGTCGATCTTCTCGGTCAGCTCCATCTTTCTCAGCTCGGGCTTCCCGAGCACCTCCCGGGTGAGGCCGGCGGCCAGGGAATAGCGGGTGTCCGCCATGAGTGCCTCAACGTCGTCGCCGTGGGCCTTGCTCAGGTGATCCAGGGCCTCGCCCAGGGAAAGGCCGCTCCCGATACCCGCCTCTTCGAGCACGCGGGCGTCCCCCTCCATCAGCTTCAGCAGGAGCCAGCGCCGCGGATACCGCTCAAGGAGATCCGATCGCCCGGCACGGAGTATCTCACCCACGCTCGTGGCCGCCTTTTCGATGTCCTCCCCGTAGTGCAACTCCTTCGGGGCATGTCCGGGCAGGTCGTCGGCTGCCGAGAGCACGGCCTTCAGCAGGTCGTCCAGACCGCTTTTTTTCACCGCCGACGTGGGGACCACATTGATGCCGAGCATCTTTTCAATCCCCGCGACATCTATTTTGTACCCCTTGGCCTCGGCCTCGTCGTAGATGTTGAGGGCCATTACCACGGGGATGCCCAGCTCCAGCAACTGCACTGTCAGGTAGAGGTTACGCTCGAGGTTGGTAGCGTCCACCACGTTGACGATCAGGTCAGGGCGCTCGTGCACCAGGTAATCGCGGGCGATAATCTCCTCCTGGGTGTAGGGGGAGAGCGAGTAGGTGCCGGGGAGATCCACCAGCCTGATCCTTCTCCCCTGGAACTCGAACCGGGCCTCTTTCTTCTCCACGGTGACGCCGGCCCAGTTCCCTACCTGGAGCCTGGTGCCGGCTATGGCGTTGATCAGGGTGGACTTGCCGGAATTGGGGTTACCGGCCACCGCCACCGTGATGGCCCGCTTCTCCGCCGGGCGAAGCGAAATCGTGCCCTGCTCTCCGATCACGGCGTTCGCCGAAAGGTTCGACTGGCTGCTCATCACGCCACCTCCACGCCGATCCCCTCGGCCTCTTTCTTGCGGAGTGAGAGGTTGTAATTCTTGATCTTCACCTCGATGGGATCGCCCAATGGGGCCATTTTCAGCACCTGGACCTCTTCACCCACCAGTATCCCCATGTCCATCAGCCTCCTCTTCAGGGGGCCGATGGCCCCGATTGAGGTGATCCTTCCCTTGTCGCCCGGCTTCAACTTGGACAGATTCATCAATGCATCCTCCTGACCATGATTTGCATGGCTATTCCACGGGCAACGGCTATGCGCGACTCGTCCACCCTCACGAGAACCGGGCCGCCGCCGTTGCTCAGTATCTCCACCGTCTTACCGATGCGGAGACCCATATCTTCCATCCTGACCTCGCTCTTTTCCCTCTCCTTACAACACTGGTGCCCTCCGGACGCGTGGCGCGCCCGGCGACCGCCGTGTGCGTGCTCCGAGCAGCAGGTCCCGGCACCTCGGTTCGTGCCGGTCCGTATTTCCGCTATCTCGCCCGACTCGCCGGGGCTCAAAAGCCCAAGGGGTATCATGGGATCTCCTTTCACGCCTAGAATCTCCAGGCTACGCCGGCCAGAAGCGCCCAATCGGTCTCCGGTTTCGTCAGCCCCACCTTGACGCCCAGGTCCAGGTCGAGATAGTCGGTCAGCGAGTAGATGGCGCCGCCGATGAAGAATACCGGAGGCGTATCCGAGGTCTTGTCCGGGTTGGTTTCCAGCCCCACGTTCGTGACCAGCTGGAGTCCCTCCATGACTTCGGCCATACCGGCCACCGAGGCATGCCAGATATCGGCACGGTTGGCGTCGCGGTCCTCCTGCAGCTTGAAGCGGGTATGCGAGTAGCCGAGGTTCAGGTGGACGGCAAAGGGATCGAACTCGTGGCTGGCGATCAGGGTGGCGCCGTAGCCGACCTTGCCCGTGCCGAGCCCCTTGTCCACATTGCCGGAAGGCAGTCCCACCGACGGCTTGAAAGCGAGACTGAAACCGTTCTTTTCAAAAAACCTCCACTTCAGCTCCAGCGTCACGTCCCCGATTCCGTCCTCGTCAGAGGCCACGATACCGTTCTCCTTTACCCTGCTCCATTCGTAGGGAACGGCCAGGACAAAGTCAATCGTGTCCGTGATACCCGCGGAAAACACCGACTCCAGCGAACCGCCCTTTTCCGCGGCCTTGACTCCGAATACGGTCTCGCTGTCGTCACCGTATTCCCCGTTCACCTCCAACTGGAACTTCCCCTTGCCCTGGGTACCGGTGTCGTCGGTGATGAGCGGGTGGGCGGCAAAGGCCGTCCCCGTCGACATACACACTACCGCAACCGTCGCCAGCATCCTTTTCACAGCATTAGACATTCTTCACTCCTCCTTGTAAGGTATTAATGCAGCACAGGCACTCCCTGAGCGTGCAAATTCCGCACGAATGGTGCATGAAAACCGGTATATCGTTGGCCTTGGCCATATTCACCGCCTGCTTCTTTACCTGGTGCGACACCTTGTTGGTGAAGATGACCACGGCGTCCACGTTCCGGATCTTGGAGCCGATCCTGACTTCGGTTTTGGTGAAGACTCTGAGATCGATGCCGAGCCTTGCCGCTTCCTCGAGGTACTGCCGTTCCAGGCGATCCATCCCGCCGATCAGCGCGACGCACATACAGCCAGCCCTCCTTTCTCAATAATGATTTTCGTTTTCAATTATCTGGCAAACAAATGCCCTTGCGACCCACCCCGCCAGCACAGCCGAGACACTCGTAAGGCCCACAACCGGCCATCAGGCGTCCAGCCATCCGATAGCGGCACTGGCGGTGGCTCTCCGCAAGCATGAGGCTCTCCCGGGGGTTCCCGTAGATCCTCCACGGCCCCTGACAACTGAACCGCAGGCGGCCCAGCCCCAAGAAACCTGCCACATCCTTGAGAGGATATCCCAGGAAAACCCCAATCTCGTGCGGAACCCCGCCGGACTTGAACCGGGATGCAAACCGGGACAGCAGGGCATCCACGTTTCCCGGTTTCCGGTAGCCGCCCTTCTCCAACAGCGTGAGGACCCCCTTGTTGGCGAGAAGCCTGTCCAGGGCGGACCGGTCGAAAAAGAGCAACAGCAAGGAGTTCGGACGCTCGACCATGACCCTTGCTTCCAGGGGGCTGTCCCGCAGAATGCCTTCGCCGTGCTCCTTCCAGACCGCGTAAAGGTTCTTCCCGCACCGCCTGGGTCTGTCCGTCAGATTGATGAGGCTGGACGGTTTGACGCCGTCCAGAACCTCGGCGGCCGCGAAGGCTACAAAGGCCGCCAGACAGTCCCGCTCGTCCGGGTACAGGTCGGCGATATCCATCCAGACCGGCTTGCGGTGGCCTGTGGTTTTCCCGGGTGCAGCAGCAGGAATCATCGAGCCCCCTCCCAGAAATTGAATGTCCTTTTCATTACACCGGGAAGGCCGTATCTGTCAAGGAAATTATTTCGGCGAACCGGATTTTTGTTGCACTCACCGCAACGGATATTCGGAAAGCCCCACAAAGCGGAAACCCCTCTTCCGCAACTCCGGCACGGCCGCCTTCACCCCTTCCCTGGTGCCGCTCTCCGGGTGGTTCATGTGCAGGATGACGATGGAACCCGGAGTAGACGACAGCAGCGCGGCTTTAACCTGTTCCCCGGTATACGTCGCGCCCGCGTCGCCCAGCACGGAAAACCCGACTACCTGGTGGCCGAGGCGCTCCGCTATCTCCACTGCCAGCTCGTCATAATAGGCGGTTCCGGAGCGGTAATACCCCGGTCTGGTGCCGGTGATTTTCCGAATCTTCTCCGCGTTCAGATCGATCTCGTCCACCAGTTCGCCCACGTTTCCGGTCCCGTCGATCCCGTAGACTGACCTGCCGTTGACCGACGCGGGCCGGTGCAGAAAGCCGTGATTGGCGATGGTGAACAGCGGATTCCTCGCCAGTTCCACGAACAGCTCCGGATTGGCGTCAATCCAGCGGGCATTGATGAACAGTGTGGCAGGCACCTTCTCCTGCTCCAGGAAACGGATCAGCTCCGCGTCGATGCCTTTCCCCCTGGGGCTTCCACAGGCATCCAGTGTCAGGGCCAGCACCTTCTCTTTTGTTGCCAGCCGGGTCTTGACCCCGGTGACCGTCTCCCCCCACTCCCGCGGGGTTTTCCCGGCATACGCGGCCTCCAGATCAGCCTTCCGGGCGACGGACGGGTACGGTACGGTTCCGGCGCAAAGGCCCTGGACCGTAAAGGCGGATGAAAGGATAAGGGCGAAAGCCCCCTTCACGAAAAGACTCCTGCATGCATGCTGTTTCATCGATATCTCCCATGTCCCCCGGCAGTAGTCACTGTCCCTGCCTTCCACTGAACGCAGGGACAACTATAAGATAAACCACTCGACCACGCAACAGATACAAAAAGACCTGCCAGGCTTTGAAAACCTGGCAGGTCTCAGAAATCCGCATGGCCGACAAGGAACCCGGTCACCCCCCAGCGGTGAGAGGGCAGCCTCTCAGGCACTATTTCTTCGTCTCTCCGGCAGGCTTCGGCTCCATGGCCTTGTTGAGCAGGGCCACCCCCTCCTTGGAAGCGGAGATGGAGGCGGCCAGGGTCTCCCGGGCGATGTCCGGGTTGTGGAAGCCATCGCTGTTCTCGGCGGTCCACCACTCCCAGAGCACGTGGGCCTCTTCGTGCTTCTCGCGGGCCTTTGCCAGGGTCGCCCCGTCCACGCCGGCCCGCTTGGCCGCGGCATAGGTGTCGATGAGCTGTCCCAGCCAGTATTCGGATTTGCGCATCTTGCCGCGGATATAGTTCTGGATGGCGTCGATCTGGTAGAGCTTCTTCTGTACCGTTGAGTCGGGGTGGCAGCGCAGGCAGGCCTCCTTCACGTGATTCTTCGGCCTGATCACGCCGTGGGTCCGGAAAGGCTTCCCGCCCTTCCCCTGCACCGGCGGCATATGGCAGTCGGCACAGGTCACGCCGTTCCTGTCGTGCACGCTGCCGTGATAGGTCTCGGCCTCGGGATGCTGCAGCTTGACCAGCCGGGCACCGGTCACGGCGTGACGGAAGTCGTAGAAGTTCAACTCCTTGTAGTGGGCCAGGATACCCTTTGGTCCGGTAAGGGGATAGTGGTTGGTGCGTGGGTCGTCAAACCCCACCTTCCTGTCGCTGTCGAACTCGAAGCCGGTGCCGCAGGCGTACTCGACGTGACACTGGGCGCACAGCAGGCGCGAATCGGCCTTGTTCATGAGCCCGATCTTTCTGAAGCCACGGAAATCGACCACCTTCAGATCGGTCCTGCCGTCCTTGTCGGCGAACATGGTGGAGCCGTCCATTCCCACCCCCTTGATGAGGGCGTCACGGATGATGCGCGGCTGAGCGCCGTGCGGGTCGTGGCAGTGTATGCACCCCATGGGGTTCCGGGTGTCCTTCGCCACGGCGACGACGTCCGAGGTCCGGTCCCACTTGGCGGCCGGATCCTTGTCGCCCATGAATTTCCACTTCAGGACATGATCACTGCTCTTGCACTGGATGCAGGTAGGGTTGCCCGCCTTGCCGGTCTCCGGCAGGGTATTGCCGGTGTCCTCCAGGACGTCCCAGGTATTGCCGACGGCATCCACGCCCCACCAGCGCTTCCTGAACTGGAACCTCCCGCCGGCGAACCGGTCCACCGCGAACTGATCGATGACCATGAAGGCGTGGCTGCGCGGCTCGTTGTGCTCGAAGGTGAAGGCATTGGGGGCCAGGAGCTTGTCCATCATGGGTGAACGTCCGGTAGGTACACCCTTTTCCTTTCGTGCCTGGGCCTCGTAGTTCACTTCCATGGAGCTCCGGTACTCCTCGACGTGGCACCTGCCGCAGACCGTGGCGTCGATGGAGGTCTCCGGCTTTGCCTCGTAATCGGCCAAGTGCTCCTTGAGCTTCCCATGACAGACGGAACAGGCCAATGCCTCGTGCTTCGAGTGCTCCTTGAGGTCCCCGATCTCCCCGTGGCATTCGTAGCAGGCTGCCCTGCCGTCATCCTTGACCTTGGCAGGGGCCTTGGCCGCGCCGGAAAGGTACGGCACAAACACCACGCAGAGCAGACAGCCAATCCCGGCAACCAGCGCAAACAGTTTCCCGCTCATTGAACTATCCTCCTTTCGGGTAAGCCGGTCCGTTGCAGGAGACCGTACCTCACGATAACACTCCATCCATAACAAAACACCGGGCAGAGTTCAGTTCGACTCTGCCCGGTGTCGTTTTACATCAGCCCAGGATTGCCTTCAGGTCCTGGTCGGGAGTGGAGATGGGGGCGATGTTGAAGTTCTCCACCAGGAAGTTGAGGACGTTGGGGGATACAAACGCAGGCAGGCTCGGTCCCAGCTTGATGTTCCTGATACCCAGGTGGAGCAGGGTCAGCAGGATGACCACAGCCTTCTGCTCGTACCAGGAGAGGAGGAGCGAGAGCGGAAGGGCGTGCACCCCGCACTCGAAGGCGCCGGCCAGGGCCACCGCTATCTGGATCGCGGAGTAGGCGTCGTTGCACTGGCCACCGTCGAGCAGCCTTGGAATGCCGCCGCTGTCCCCGAACTCCAGCTGGTTGAACCGGTACTTGCCGCAGGCAAGGGTCAGGATGACGCAGACGTTCGGCACCTTCTCGGCAAATTCCGTGTAGTAGTTCCTCCCGGTCGTGGCGCCGTCGCAGCCGCCGAGGAGGAAGAAGTGCTTCACCGCACCGGCCTTGCCCGCTTCGTTGACCTTGTCGGCTACGCCCAGACCCGCGTTGTGGCCAAAACCCACCAGGA
>JARKPN010000016.1 GCA_029975275.1 Geobacteraceae bacterium
TCAAACCCATGATGATCCAAGAAAGAAATCCCATATCACTCCTCCTTTCACAGTAGCCTAAACCACCTCTTGATTTATTTTACTCATAACACTTTTTAATCATATTTCAATAGACGCAAGAAAATTTTCGAATCGTTTGAAACAAAAAGAGCAAACGCCGGACGCATGGGAATCCAAAACTCGGATTAACTATACGGAATAACAAATGAATTTTGTATGGGATTTTAAGGGTTACACCCAAAGTTACACCCATTATCCATTGTTAAACGGCTGTGACGGTTGTGTCGATCTTGACATGCAGGGCCTTTTTGATGGTGGCAAAAATAGCAGACAGATTCTCCATCGTAGGATTGCCGGACGGGGAAAGCATACGGTGAAGGCTTTTGCTCGGTTTTTGAACCTCTTCAGCCAAGCGTTCGAAACCGACCGTTGCATTTACAAGGTCGCGCAAGATCAATTTGGCGGTCGCGGAGTCGCCATCAAGCATGAGGTCGATTGCCTCGTGAAGCAGCGCTCTGGAAAAATCCGGGTCACTTTCCACCCGCTTCTTTACTGTTTCTTTAAAATCTCTCGTGAGAGCCATACCTACCCCCTACCTCTTCCATAATTCTAGTTCTTTTTCCGCTGTGCTTTGCGCTTGATGTATTCTTTCCACATGGCTACAGCACGCTCGATATCCTTTGACTGTCCCTTCTTGGTCCCTCCTCCAAGCAGTATGATGAGCCTTTCGCCATCTCGCCCGATGTAGACCCGGTAACCCGGTCCCCAATCAAGACGGTATTCACCAATCCCTCGGAACCATTTGACATTGGAAAGGTTTCCCTGTTCCAGTTTAAGATTTACGGTCGTTATCTTTGCCGCCGCCGTGGTGTCCAAACCCATGAACCATTCTCCATAAGGGCTTGTCCCATCTTCGCGGAGATATTCTTCGACCTTATAACCCATGGACAAATGGTAACCTATATGTTACTACAAATCAATAGGTATTTCGAACGATTCTTTTATTCTGAAAGTGGAGGGCAATTACACAATATCGAGCGGTCTATACCGTCCGCTTCGCGGATGCCGTCTATGTGCTGCATGTCTTCCAGAAGAAATCGAAGAAAGGGATTTCGACGCCTCAGAAGGACATTGACTTGATCAAGGCGCGCCTGAAGATCGCGGAAGACCTGAACGGCAAGAAATGAGAGGTCCAACCATGAATAAAGAAAACGAAGTATTCCACGGCAGCGATAACGTCTTTGCCGATCTCGGGCTCCCCGATGCTCAAGATATGATCGTCAAGGCCGAGCTGGCACGGCAGATACTTGGGATCATCAAGAGCCGCAAGCTGACGCAGGAAAAGGCCGCCGAGCTCCTTGGCGTAGACCAGCCGAAGGTATCGGCCCTGACCAGGGGGAAACTGTCCGGCTTTTCCCTAGAACGGCTGTTTCACTTCCTCAACGCCCTCGGGCGGGATGTTCAGATCACCATCAAGCCGAAACCGAAAACAAGCCGGGCGGCCGGGCTGAAAGTGGTGTGTCCGAGGTCATAAATGCCACCATTGAACAGACCGTACAGCGCGATTGAGCCGTCAATTTTCGGGTGACGTGACAACCCATTGCATGAGAAAGCTGTCATTGCGGAATGCTTCGATTCTTCGGTGCATTTACTTCTTCCAAAGACGGATACGCCGCTGATGTCACATCAGAACCACAGTGCTTGCATTTGATCGCCTCCATACGGATGAGTTCCGCACAGAAAGGGCATTTCTTCGCAGTCTTGTAATAGAGGGCCTCTCGCTCAAGTTTCGCCTTGTCTTCAACGGCAACGAGAGCCATCAGGAAGGCCAACGGCCCGAGGATCACGCCCAGAATGAACCAGCCGCACCCGTTACGCCCTTTCTTCGAGGCAACAGCGGCAGTTATGAGGCCAAAAACCAGCCAAACAATTACATATTCCATGGGTATCTCCTTGGGTACCATATTGAGAAGCTCTACAATCGATGCCTGTACCAGTGCAAGAGAAGGCAGGGAGTTTTCTCCTCTGCCTTCTCTTGTTTCTGCGGGTCCGGCGCGCACCCCATCCACTAAGCTTATCAAACAGTGCACCCTGCAGGGCTCTCTGGAAAGCTAGGCAAAAGCCAGGGCTCACTCCAGCCGTGTACAGGGTGCACACTTTATGCTAAGCTGGCTCACCAAAAACGGGTGAGCCGTCTCAGCAGTCTTTTTTGAGCAGGATCCCCAGCCGAATCCTGCTCTGGAGGCTGTCGGTCATGGGGTGGGTCTGGCACCCCCCGCCAGCCTTCAATATCGCACACAGGCGCTAAACGTAATCCAGATCCTTCTCTGGAGCGGACTCGTCTTCGATGACATGCAGATAGTTCTTGGTGGTCTGGATATCCAGGTGCCGCATCCGCTCCTGCACATAACGCAGATCCCCACCCGATTTTTTCAGCAGCACCGACCCATATGTGTGACGGGCATGGTGCAGGGACAACGAAGGATCGAGCCCGGCCCGGGTGACGATCTTTTTGAAGGTCGCGGTGAACTGCCCCAGGGAAATCGGCCGCTTTCCGCCGAATACCCAGGGGCCCGGCCGCTTCATGTTGTTGAGTATATCATACAACCTGTCGGGAATGCCGACTGAACCGGCCTCCCCTGATTTCGTGGTGAAGTCGTCCTCCCCTTCGACCTCCTTGGCCTGGACGAACAACCGCCGTTCGCTCAGGTTTACGTCGTCCCACTTCAAGGACCGCAGCTCACCACGACGCAACCCGGCATAGAGCGCAATCATCACCATTTCAAAGGCCAGGCCGTGCATCAGGTGCCGGTTCTCCTCGGCTGCTTCCATCAGCCGCTTTACCTCGGCCCGAGAGAGTGCCCGGCGCACCTTTTTATTCTTGACCGGAACATTCACCTCCCGGGCCACGTTCTTTGCCACCATGCCGGCCTTCACGGCCTCGTCGATGAGCCCCCGCAGCACCTCCATGTCGTTACTGATCGTCTTGGCCGACACCCCTCCCCGCCTTATGTGGTGAGAGGCCCCAATCTGGTGAGTGATATTCCCCTTCCGTCGGTCGAGGACATACTGCTTCACATCCGTATCGGTTAGCTTGGGTATGGGGTGTTTCTTCAACCACTTCTTGAGGTTTCTGGCGCGCCGCATGTTGACCGTATGTCCATACGGAGTATTGGCCACGGCGCTTGACGCCTCGTACCGCTCGATTACCAAGTCCAGGTCGTAGACCGCGACCGGCTGGCCGCCGAAGATCTGCATGGCCTCGGTGTCGTTTATCAGTCCGTCCCGCCGGGCGGCCGCAATCTCCTGACGGGTAAGGTTACCGCGCCGGCTGCCGCACTCCAGGTACTCGGCCTTGGCGCACAAGAGCTTCGCATCGGTATGGACAGGCCGGTAACGATGTTTTTTTATCGCCGAACCATCGGCCAGGTAGATCCTGTAGAGCACCTGATAGCCGTATTTTTTGTGTTTATAAAGGGCAGCCATAGTTAGAATGCATCACCCTCCCGGACGGCAGGACCAGATACACCGGCCGCCTTGCTTGTTCCGCATACCGCACCGTAGCCCAGGTTCCGGAACGAAGAACCTCCTTCTCCTCGAAAGGTGCGGCGATCAGTACGTCGGACGCATCAACGATGTCACGATTACGAGCCAGGAAGGCTTTCGGCGCAAGAATGGTGACGTTGCGACCGTTGCACATGGCCCGCTTCCTGCCTTGCAAGGGCGGATGGATGATGATCGGAATACCCTGGCGGTTGCAGAGATCGTGAAAGGTGGCATCGGCGCCAACGCAATCCCCATGGTGCACGGCACCAGGTTTCAACGAACCCAGCAAGCGCACGACCGACTCACGTTGTGGGCCGGTCATGCCTCGCTGCGTGCCGGTGAAGCCTACGGAAACTTTCATCTCATTATTCACAGGCAAATCACCGACTGAATTCTCATGCTCTTGCCATACTGCCCCGCAAGCCTGCGTAAGGTGAGGTTGTTCATTTCGGTTAACCGCTCCTTGATCTGGCCGCCTACCCGCACAATGTAGTATTTCATGATTTTCCCTCCCCGTGGTTTGATCCCTTCATCAGAGAAAAGATCGCCGGATAAAATGATGCATCACGGGGAGGATGTGGTCTTAGCAGTCCGCTTCTTTCGGCGGATTGGGCATCAGGTCGGACAACACTTTCTCAACCGTCCGGGACTGCACGGCGTTGGTTTCTGCTATGGCAAGATCATCAAGCTCGTTGTAGATGCGAAGCTGCTCCGGGGTAAGCGTCGGAAGTAGCCGCTCGCGCAATTCATGTCGCTCCGCCACAAAGTCACGCCCCACTTCTTCAGTGATGCTACATAAGTACTCGATGTCGTCATATTTACTGGCTGTCATAGGTCATTCTCCTTTCGTTTCAGTGTTCGTTTGGGTTTAATCCTGCATTTCCTCCTGCCGTATTCTCCCCCCACCATCAGCTTGTGCAGGCTCTCCACCAACGGCTGATACATGAACTTGTGCGGGTTTCCCGGGATGTGGGGGAGGTCGCCTCTGTTGCAGAGGCGGATGATGTGGGCGCGGCTCCAGCCGGTCAGCTCCATTACATCTTCCGTCGAAAAAAGAAGCTTGTCCCCTGTCTCGAGAAAAGCCTTCAACCGCTCGATCCCGTCGTCCGGGTGGTCTTCGACGAAGGCGAAGACCTTTCCTAGTAGTTCACAAATCTTGGCGTCGGGCATGATTTCCTCCTTTCTAAATAAAAAAAGATCGCGTCACAAAATGATGCCCAGCGTAAGGCAGTTTTATTGTTTAGTCAATAATTTCAATAAGTTATTGCATATATCAAACACAAACAACAGATTTTATGCAGAATTGTGGAATCGTGAGTGGGAGGGGAATTCGTGTTTTGAAAAGTGTTTTCTCGGTAGAAAGGGCAAGAAACGCGGTTTTTGCCTCACATGGTATCGGTCTTGCCTGGCGGTGCAAGCTCCATCTTGGATTTGCCAGTAACCTTCAGGTTGAGGGCTTAATCTGTACGTTTTGATAACGTTTGATGCACATTGACACTTGTTGCAGGGGTGGTGACAGCATTGACTTGCCTGGCATTCTGGGAGGAGGAAGGGTGGGTGTTTCCGGCTGTGATCGGAAAGTGTTTTCTCGGTGAAAACGGCATGAGAGGCCGATTTTGTATGAAAAGGGGGGAACAATGCGCCCCCCCCTCCTGGTTATTAGTCCATGTTACGATGTAGGCCGGCCGCCTCCCACAACGGACGCACGGATTCCTTCAGCCGCCCTTGGACAAGATCGCACATCTCCGGGTAAGTCATCTCTTCAATGCCGGGAGTATCCGGATCCAGCCCTGCCTTGATCGCGGCCAGCTGGTGGCCGGTCCAAAGTTCCCCGGTCTTGGGGTTGTTGTAGGGAGTTGCACGATATCGGCTAAACAAGCCCGACCAATCTCTGACTGGGTTGCCGCCAGACACGGCCCTGACAACGGGTCTGCTGTGACGGGACTTTATGAGGGCCTCCTCCGGGATGTTGTCGCACTGGGCTTTCATCAAAGTATCCCAAATGCCTAATGCCTTGTTCATCTGCGCTTCGGTCCATTTGTGTCCGCGTTCAAGAATCAGCTTGTTGATTTTTGCGAATGCCGCGTCCAGTTCTTTCTTGCTTATCATGTTTGCCTCCTTAGGGCAGTTTGTACAGTGTCTGACATATGCGCTATGCAACCTTTTTTTGCCAGAGCACCCCAGGCATCCATCGCCATGTCGAGTTGGGCGGGTGTCATCCTCTGACAGTATTTCGCTATCAAGTCAGTCACTCGCCGCAATGCCTTGTACCGCCACTGTTGCTGTCTGGTCATAGTTTGCCTTCCTTGAGCGCTTCCATAAGCGCGTTGTCTTCGTCGATCGAATCGAGCAAAGACAATCTGGGAGATGCACCTCTGGGTATCCCACAGAGAAACGCCGCGAGAAACAACCTCGCCTGCGCGTCGCCGTTCTTCGCTGCGACCTTGGCTGTCTCGCAAATCTCCCGAAAATCTTCCACGGTTACAGTCTCATTCATAGCCCGCATGTACGCCGTTTCACTCGGTCGCTTCATCGCCTTTTGTGCCATCTGCCACTCTCCTTTTTTTG
>JARKPN010000023.1 GCA_029975275.1 Geobacteraceae bacterium
GCGGTGTTCCCCTCTCTCCCCTTCGGACTGCCGTTAATGACTGCAACCTTCATGGCTCCCTCCTCTCTCCGTTACTCATGGCTGTCGCGAGAGCTTTCCAGTCTCCCTCGAACGTGTTGAGGTTACAGGAATAACCATAATTAAGGATTTTGTCACCTGTCATTATTTACAGGTCATGGGAGGGAGCAAACGTTGCCGGACCGGGCGTTCCTTGCGGGCCGGGTCTGAATACCCTTCGGCGAGGCTGTAGAACCTCGCGACCCTGCCGATTTCAAGAATAAGCCGAAACTGGAACTGGTTCGGGCCGACATTGCAGGTCCAGCCGTCGATGGACATGGTCGGTTCGCCGCATTTGTGCAGCACCTCGCCGACGGTATCTCCGATGGAGCGATGCCCCTGTCGCACATCGTGGTGTCCGGGGCAGGTCTGCCGCGGGGGCGTCCGGGGCCGGCTGGGCGGAGCCGCGCTGTTGCGTGCGCCCTGCTAGTGTCCTGTGCGGCTAATTCCTTCCTTACAATTCCGGGCCTTTTGGCCCCTGGCCGCGTTCCGGCTCCTCGGCTTAGACCCCGCCAGGCCTGTGTCGCCGCGCCTTGCCAGGAACCAAAATCCCTCGGAATTCTTGCGGTGAACGAACCGCACAGGACACTAGCGTAACCCGAGCACGTCCTGCATATCGTACCACCCCGGTTTCTGATTGACCACCCACTTGGCCGCCCTGACCGCGCCGCGGGAGAACATGTCCCGGGTGTGTGCCCGGTGAGTGATCTCGATCCGTTCGCCCATGCCGATGAAATAGACGGTATGGTCGCCCACGATGTCCCCGCCGCGGATTGTCTGCATGCCGATCTCTTCCCTGGTACGCTCTCCGCAGATCCCCTCGCGATGGAAGTTGGCCGCCTTGTTGTAATCACGTCCCAGGGCCGCGGCGACCACCTCGCCCATGCGCACGGCGGTGCCGGAAGGCGCGTCTTTTTTCATCTTGTGGTGGGCCTCGACGATCTCCACGTCGAAGTCGTCGCCCAGGATCCGGGCCACGTCGGCCAGGACCTTGAACACCACATTCACCCCCACCGACATGTTGGGCGCCAGCACCACCGGAATCGAACGCGCCAGCTCCATGGCCAGGGCCTTATCCCCGGGACTGAACCCGGTGGAGCCGATGACCATGGCCTTGCCGTTGAGCCCGCACACCTCCAGGTTTTTCAGGGAGACCGTGGGCGCGGAAAAGTCGATCAGCACGTCGCACCCCTTCACCAGTGCGTTCAGGTCGTCGATGATCGGCACCCCCAGGGCGCCGCACCCGGCCGCGAACCCGGCGTCCATTCCCAGGGAGGGATGGAGGGGGCGCTCCAGGGCGCCGGACAGTTCCAGTGCCTCGTCTTCCTTCACCGCGGTGATGACCCGGCCCCCCATCCGGCCGGCCGCCCCGCTGACAGCTACTTTTATCATGGCACACCTCCAAAGCGGGTGCAGGGCACAAGCCGCAGGACCATATTTTCCCTTAGCCTTTTGCCCCGTGCCCTTTGCCGGATTTATATCAGCCCGTATTCCCTCATGACGGCCGCCAGTTTCGCGGTGTTTGCCTCGGACATGGGCGCCAGCGGCAGCCGCACCTCGTCGTCGCATTTTCCCATCAGCCCGAGGGCGGTCTTGACCGGGGTCGGGTTGGTCTCTATGAACATGGCGTTGCTGATCCTGAGGAGCTTCAGGTGCAGCCTGCGCGCCTCCTCCAGATCGCCCGCGTTGAAGGCGTCAACCAGGCCAGCCACCTCCTTCGGCATGATGTTGGCGGTCACCGAGATGACCCCGCCGCCGCCGCAGGCCATGATGGGGAAGGTGACAAAGTCGTCGCCGGAAAGGACCTCGATCCTGTCGCCGCAGAGCGACAGGATCTCGGACACCTGCTGCAGCGAGCCGGATGCCTCCTTGATGCCGACGATGTTGGGGACGTCCGCCAGGCGGGCCACGGTCTCGGGCAGCATGTTGACGCCGGTCCTGCCGGGCACGTTGTACAGGACCTGGGGAAGGGCGACCGCCTCGGCCACCGTCTTGTAGTGGCGGTACAGACCCTCCTGGGTCGGCTTGTTGTAGTAGGGGGTCACCAGGAGCGCCCCGTCGGCGCCGACCCGCTTGGCGTGCTCCGTGATCTCGATCGCCTCCTTGGTGGAGTTGGAGCCGGTGCCGGCGATGACCGGAACCCGCTTTTTCGCCTGCTGGACAACAATCTCTATGACCCGGTCGTGCTCATCGTAGTCGAGGGTGGACGCCTCGCCGGTCGTGCCGCACGGGACGATGCCGTCCGTGCCGTTCTCGATCTGGAACTCGACCAGCCCCCTAAGAGTTTCCTCATCGATCTCCCCGTTTTTGAACGGGGTCACGATGGCGACGATACTCCCCTTGAACATGTGTGCCTCCATTTAGGGGGTCAGGTCTTGATTACTTGACCCCTTGATTACTACAAGAATGACGGGATCCTTTCCCCCCGGATCAAATCCTCGACCTTTTCCCGCTCGCGGACCACCTCGAAGGCGGCGCCCTTGACCATCACCTCGGCCGCGCGGGGACGGCTGTTGTAGTTGCTGCTCATGGCAAAGCCGTAGGCCCCGGCCGACATGAAGGCGATCAGGTCCCCCTGGCGGAACGCGGGCATCTCCCGGTCCTTGGCAAGGAAATCGCCCGATTCGCAGATGGGACCCACGATATCGGCCACGATGGTCCCCTGCTGGTCCCTGCACACGGCCTGGACGCCGTGGTACGAACCGTACAGGGAGGGGCGGGCCAGGTCGTTCATGGCCGCGTCCACGATCACGAAGTTCTTCTCCTCGCCCTGCTTGGCGTACAGGCAGCGGCCGACCATGATGCCGGCGTTCCCCACCAGGTTCCGGCCCGGCTCGAACAGCAGGTGGAGCCCCAGGTCCCTGGTCTCGGCGGTGATGGCCTCGCCGTATTCGGCCGGCAGCGGCGGCGCCTCGTCGCTGTAGGTGATGCCGAGACCGCCCCCCAGGTCGAAATACTTGAGGTGTATGCCCGACTCCCTGAGCCCGGCAATGAGGCGTTTCAGCTTCCTGACCGTGTCGACGAAGGGGGAGACCTTGGTGAGCTGGCTGCCGATGTGGCAGTCTATCCCGATGACGTCCAGGTTGGCCATCCCGGCGGCCCGCTTGTACTGCTCAAGGGAGCGCTCGATATTGATGCCGAACTTGGCCTTTTTCAGGCCGGTGGTGATGTATGGATGGGTCTCGGGGTCCACGTCGGGGTTGACCCGGATGGCGATACCGGCCTTCGTGCCGAGACGGCCGGCGATCAGGTCGATACGGTCCAGTTCCTCCTCGGATTCCACGTTGAACATGAGGATGCCGCTCTTCAGGGCATACTCGATCTCGTCGTCCTTCTTTCCCACGCCGGAATAGACCACCTTTGCCGGGTCCACCCCGGCCACCATGGCGCGATGGAGCTCTCCGCCGGACACGATGTCGACCCCTCCCCCCAGGCCGAAGAAGGTCTTCAGGACCGCCAGGTTGGAGTTGGCCTTCATGGAATAGCAGATGGTATGGGGAACGGCAGCGAATGCCCCGTCCATGGCGCGGTAATGACGTTCAAGGGTCGCGTGGGAATAGATGTAAACCGGTGTCCCGACCTGTGCCGCGATATCCTTTACGGCAACTTCTTCGGCGTACAGTTCATCACCCTTGTATTGAAAATGATGCATTGAATCCTCCGGGCAGTATTATCCGAGTCCCCAAAAAGTGGTTTTTTGTAACACACGGGCTGGAAAATGTCAAAAAGATTGGCCGGTTCGCGGCCCTATTCCGAGAGGGAGAACATCCCTTCGACCTCGTTGGAGAGGTCGCTCTCCACCTTTTCCCCGTCGATCACGGCCACGGTCCTGACGGCATAGCGGTACGGCATACCATGCTCCATGCCCGGGTCCTCGAAGCCGGCGGCATCGGCCTTGACCACCGTAAGCGGGGAGAGCGGCATGAACCCCTCTCCCTCCTGCCGGCGATACACGGCAAAGCCTTCCAGTACCCCCCCCACCGGGAGCGCATCCTGTTTCCACTGGAGCATCACTCCCCTGGGTGCAGGCACGGCGGACAGCCGGGGTGGCGGAACCGGAGCCGCCTTCTTCCTGCGGACCTTGTTGGAGTCCTGGCTTGAAGCCCCTTCCGCGTCAACCGAGATCACCTTGTACTGGTAGGTCTTTCCGTCCGTGAGCTCGGTGTCGAAGAAGCAATAAAGGGAGCCGTACCGGAGCACGTCCCGAAGATACTCGGGATCGACCGTTTTCACCTGGCGATAGGCAGAGGGACAGGTCTCGCAATCCTCGTCAGGAGGAAGGACCTCCCGGCGGAACACCCGGAACCCGGCAAGGTCCGTAAGCGGACCGCCCCACTCCTCCCGGCCCGGAGCAGACCAGCAGACCTGGAACCGGTTCCCCTTCTGCTCCACCTTGAGGTCCTTGATGGGTGCCGGCACCAGCGTCTCGGGCGCCACCAGGGGGCCGCGCTTGCCGCAGGCGGAGAGCAGTACCAGCACGGAAAGAAGTAAGAGTGTCTTTTTCATCGGGACTCCGGGTTGAGGAGAAGACGCTTCACCCTTTCAATCTCGGCCCGCACCCGCTCCAGGGCGGTGCCGCCGGTGGCGCGGCGGGCGTTGACACTGGCCTCCAGGGTAATGGCGTCGTAGATATCCGGACCGATGCGATTGGAGAACCCTTTCCACTCCTCCATGGAGAGTGCTTCCAACCGCTTGCCCTGCTCGATGCAGTAGCGGACCGACCGCCCCACCACCTCGTGGGCCTCGCGGAACGGCATCCCGGTCCGGACCAGGTAGTCGGCCACGTCGGTGGCGTTGGAGAAGCCGCGGGCAGCCGCCTCCCGCATGACATCGGCCTTGACCCGCATCTCGCGGATCATGTCGGCGAAGATTTTGAGGCTCCCCTTGACGGTGTCGATGGTGTCGAACAGGGGCTCCTTGTCCTCCTGCATGTCCTTGTTGTAGGCCAGCGGCAGCGCCTTCATGACCGTCAGCAGCGCCATCAGGTTACCGTACACCCGGCCGGTCTTTCCCCTGACCAGCTCCGGCACGTCCGGGTTCTTCTTCTGGGGCATGATGGACGAGCCGGTGCAGAAGGAGTCCGAGAGGTCGATGAAGTCGAACTCGCTGGTGGACCAGATGATCAGCTCCTCGGAGAAGCGCGACAGGTGCATCATCAGGATGGACGAGGCCGACATGAACTCCAGGGCGAAGTCCCGGTCCGAGACCGAGTCCAGGGAGTTGCGGGTCACCTCGGGGAAGTCCAGTTGGGCGGCCACGAATTCCCGGTCGATGGGAAAGGTGGTCCCGGCCAGGGCACCGGACCCCAGGGGGAGCGCGTCCAGCCGCCTGCGGCAGTCCTCCATCCTCCCACGGTCGCGGCGGAACATCTCTACGTAGGCCAGCATGTGGTGGGAAAACAGGATCGGCTGGGCCACCTGGAGGTGGGTATAGCCCGGCATGATCACGCCCAGGTTCTTCTCCGCCTGGAACAGCAGGGACTCGGTCAGGCGGTCCAGGTAGTCCATGACCTCGGCGATCTCGTCCCTGAGATAGAGACGGATGTCAAGCGCCACCTGGTCGTTGCGGGAGCGGCCGGTATGGAGCCGCTTGCCCGCCTCGCCGATGGCGGCAGACAGGCGCGCCTCGATGTTCATGTGGATGTCTTCCAGGGAGACGGAGAAGTCGAACTCCCCGGCCTCGATCCTGGAGAGGATGTCCTCCAGGCCCGCGACGATGTCGTCCACGTCCTGCCGGGGGATAATCCCCTGCCTTCCCAGCATGCGGGCATGGGCGATGGAGCCGCGGATGTCCTGACGGTACAGGCGCTTGTCGAAGTCGATGGAGGCGGTGAACTCCTCGACGAACTTATCGGTGGGCTGGGAAAAACGACCTCCCCAGAGTTTGTCCTTGGACATTATATCTCCTGCTGGAGGGGTCAGATCTTGACATTTGACACCGCTTTGGCTGTGTCAAATGTCAAGATCTGACCCCTTGATTTTACTTCTTTCCTTCCTTCATCAGCGACCGGATCCTCAGCCTGAGCGCGTTCAGCCGGATAAACCCTTCGGCGTCCTGCTGGTTGTAGACCTGGTCCGCCTCGAAGGTGGCGAATTCCGGGTTGAACAGGGAATCGCTGTCGGACTTGCGGCCCACGGTGCGGCACAGCCCCTTGTAGAGCTTCACCCGTGCCATGCCGTTGACCGTCTTCTGGGACTCGTCGATCATGGCCTGGAGCATCTCCCGCTCAGGCGCGAACCAGAAGCCGTAGTAGACCATCTCGGCGTAGCGGGGGATGAGGGAGTCACGGATGTGCATTACCTCCCGGTCCATGGTGATCTGCTCCACCGCCATGTGGGCCTCGCGCAGGATGGTGCCGCCCGGGGTCTCGTACACGCCGCGGGACTTCATCCCCACGAAGCGGTTCTCCATCAGGTCCACCCGGCCGATGCCGTGCTGGCCGCCCAGGAAGTTCAGGTGGGCCAGGAGCTGGGCCGGCGTCATCTTCTCGCCGTCCACGGCCACGGCGTTTCCGTTCCTGAACTCGATCTCCACGTACTGGGCCTTGTTGGGCGCCTTCTCCGGCGACTTGGTCAGGACGTACATCTCCTCGGGCGCCTCGGCATACGGGTCTTCCAGGATCCCGCCCTCGAAGGAGATGTGCAGCAGGTTCCGGTCCGAGGACCAGGGACGTTTCTTGGTGACCGGCACCGGGATGCCGTTCTTCTTGGCGTAGTCTAGCAGGGCCTGGCGGCTGTTCAGGTCCCAGGTGCGCCACGGGGCGATGATGGTGATGGCCGGGTTGAAGTGGTAGCAGGCCAGCTCGAAGCGGACCTGGTCGTTCCCCTTGCCGGTGGCGCCGTGGGCAACGGCGTCGCATTTTTCAATCTTCGCGATCTCCATCTGACGCTTGGCAATCAGCGGCCGGGCGATTGAGGTGCCGAGCAGGTACTGCCCCTCATAGATGGCGTTGGCCCGGAACATGGGGAACACGAAGTCCCGGACGAACTCCTCCCGCAGGTCGTCGATGTAGACCTTGTCCGCGCCGGTGGCCAGGGCCTTGTCCCGGATCGGGGCCAGCTCGTCGCCCTGGCCCAGGTCGGCCGAGAAGGCGACCACCTTGCAGCCGTACTCGTTCTTGAGCCACTTGAGGATGATGGAGGTATCGAGACCGCCGGAATAGGCGAGGACTATCTTCTTCACTTCTTGCTTGGCCATGTTGAAACTCCTTGTATCTATTGATGTGGAGGACGAATCACTCCGTCCGCTGATCTCGGCAGGCTGTTCAAAAACGTAACGAGGAAGGTCGGATGCAAGGCACACGGAGCGCAGCACCCGAGACATATCACTTAGATAGGCGAGGGTGCGAGCACCGCGCAACACAGCAGACGGCCTCCGCAGTAGTTTTTCAGCAGCCTGCTAAGACAGCGAGGCTAGCTATGGGATGGTTTAACAGGGGAAAAGCGCCGATAGGCCGGAACGGCGAAAAGAAGATACGGTTCCCGGAGGGGCTCTGGACCAAGTGCAGGAGCTGCAACGCGACCATCTACACCAAAGAGGTGGAGAAGAACCTCAACGTCTGTCCCAAGTGCGATCATCATTTCCGGCTTGCGGCCGGTGAACGGCTCAACCTGATCCTGGACAAGGGGAGCTTCACCGAATTCGACCGGGACATGCAGTCGGTGGATTTCCTCGAATTTAACGATTCCAAAAGCTACCGGGACCGGATCCGGGCGGCCGTGGAAAAGGGGAACGGCAAGGAGGCGGTCATCTGCGGGGAGGGGACCATCAATGGAACCCCGGTCCAGATAGCGGTCTTCGACTTCGGCTTCATGGGAGGGAGCATGGGGAGCGTGGTGGGCGAAAAGATCACCAGGCTCATAGAGCGGGCCGGCGAGCGCCGCACCCCGGCGCTGATCTTCTCCTCGTCGGGAGGGGCGCGGATGCAGGAAAGCATCATCTCGCTGATGCAGATGGCCAAGACCTCGGCCGCCCTTGCCCGGCTCCGCGAGCAGGGACTCCCCTACATATCGGTCCTGACCGACCCGACCACCGGCGGGGTGACCGCCAGCTTCGCCATGCTGGGCGACATCATCATGGCCGAGCCCAAGGCGCTCATAGGCTTCGCCGGTCCCCGCGTCATCGAGCAGACCATCAGGCAGAAGCTGCCGGAGGGGTTTCAGCGCGCCGAGTACCTCCTTGAGCACGGGATGATCGACCTGATCGTGCCGCGACGGGACATGAGGTCCAAACTCTCCCAGATAGTGAACATGCTCTACCGGCAGACCCCGGCCGGTGCCGGGAAATCCCGCCGGGGCTGACCGGGTCCGCGGGCGTGCCGCAAGCCGCCGCGGTGCCGGAACCACTGCCATGACCTACCAGGAGATCCTGACCCATCTCTACGGCCTCGGCCGGTTCGGCATGAAGCCGGGACTGGAGAGGATAGGCGCACTGCTGAAGGCCCTGTCGAATCCCCAGGACGGACTGCGGGTCATCCATGTGGGCGGGACCAACGGCAAAGGCTCGACCGCGGCCTTCCTGGCATCCATTCTTGCCACGGCGGGACACAAGGTCGGGCTTTTCACCTCGCCCCACCTGGTATCCTTTACGGAACGGTTCCGCGTTAACGGCAGGGAGATCACGGAACGGGACGTGGTGACCCTTGCCGACCGGATTCTGTCGATTGCCCCCCAGGGAACCACCTTCTTCGAGATCGTCACGGCCATGGCCCTCCTGTTTTTCGCTGAAAGCGGGGTGGGGCCGGCGGTGATGGAGGTCGGCATGGGGGGGAGGCTGGACGCGACCAATGCGGTGGCCGGCACGCTCTCCGTCATCACCCCCGTCGCCATGGATCACTGCGAGCACCTGGGCGGCAGCATCGACCTGATCGCGGCCGAGAAGGCCGGTATTGTCAAGCCCTGTCGCCCGGCGGTGTGCGCCGGCCAGCAGCCCGGGGCACTGGAGGTTATCCGCGCGCGCTGCGCCGGGCTGGCAAGCCCCCTGTACGAGTGGGGGAGGGATTTCACGGCCTCCTGGCGTGGGGACGGACTCGGTTACCGGGGGATCCGCTGGCAGCTGGACGGCATGAGGCCCGGAATACCGGGGCGGTACCAGGCCGTGAACGCGGCGGCGGCGCTCTGCGCGGCCGAGCTGCTGGACGGCGACGGGCTCCGCGTGACCCCGGAAGCGGCCCGTGGAGGTATTGAAGGGGCGTGCTGGCCCGGCAGGATGGAACTGCTTCCCGGCCCTCCCAGGGTGCTGCTGGACGGGGCCCATAACCCGGCTGGAGCGGCGGCCCTGGCCGAGTCCCTGGCCGACATCCGCCGAGACCGCCTTATCCTGGTTGCCGGCGTGGTCGGCGACAAGGATGCCGACGGCATTCTGACGCCGCTGCTTCCGCTTGCCGACCGGGTCATCGCGGTCACGCCTTCGGTCCCGCGCGGGATGCCTTGCCGGGATCTGGCGGAGCGCTGCCGGGCGCTCGGCCGCCCCGCAGAGGAGCGCGGAAGCCTGGCGGAGGGGCTGGACGGCGCGTTGTCAGCGGCCGGAGCCGGCGACCTTATCCTGGTCTGCGGCTCCCTGTTCGCGGTGGGCGAGGCAAGGGCCAGGCTGCACAACAAGACATTCGAACCGTTTCGCGGATAAAACCGGGATCCCATGAACCTATACTCGTCACGACTACTGCTCGCCTTCCTGCTCGTCCTGGTGTTTTCCGCCGGGTCCCCGGCCTTCGAGGCCACGCTGCCCGTTCCCGGAGGCCTCAACGTCAAGGCCGACAGCATCACCTACGACAAGAAGACCGACAGTTATGACGCCGTCGGCAAGGTACGAATCGACTGGAGCGGGGTCATCATGTTCGCCGACCAGGTCTCCCTGCGTCAGAGCGACAACCTGGCAATAGCACAGGGGAATGTCCTGTTCCGCAAGGGGGAGGACACCCTGGACGCCGACCGGGTGACCCTGGACCTGGAGACGTCGAAAGGGGAGGTGGAGAACGGCAGGCTGTTCGTAAAACAGGGGAATTTCCGTCTTTCCGGCGCCAGGATGATGAAGACCGGCGAGGATGACTACCATGTGGAAAAGGGGTTCTTCACCACCTGCGACGGCCCGGTTCCCAGCTGGAAGTTCGGCGCCGCCGAGCTGGACGTCACCCGGAACGAGTACGCCGAGGGCAAGCATGCCGTGTTCTACATCAAGGACGTACCGGTGCTCTATTTCCCCTACATCGTCTACCCTGTCATGGAGGAGCGCCGGTCGGGGTTCCTGATGCCCCGCATCGGGCTCTCCTCCAAGAAGGGGTTCTACCTGGAGGTCCCCTACTACCTGGTGGTGGACCCCAGCCAGGACGCCACCTTCTATCTTGACGTCCAGACCAAGCGGGGCGCCGGGGTGGGGGCCGAGTACCGGTACATGCTCCGTGCCGGCGGATTCGGGAACCTGAACGCCTACCTGATCTACGACACCAACGAAGACATGCTGCGGGGCAACTTCCTCATCCGCCACCAGCAGTCCTTTTCCCCCACGCTCTTTTTCCGGGCCGATATCGATACTACGCTGGACCGTGATTTCTACCGCGATTACGGAGAGGTGACCGGCGAGTACAACCGCCAGTACCTGGAGAGCTCCGCGTTCGTGACCAAGCACTGGGAGCGTTACTCCCTGACCGGCGAGCTGCGGTATACCGCGAACCTGTACTCGGTCAACAACAAGGCAACCCTGCAGAAGCTGCCGAACGTCACCTTCACGGGGATTAAGCAGCAGATCTGGGAGACGCCGTTTTATGTCTCCTTCGACTCGACCTTCACCAACTTCGTGCGCCGGAACGGGGTCCAGGGGCCGCGGCTCGACCTTCATCCCATGCTGACCTACTATACGTCTCCCGGTGGGGTCCTGGAGGGGGCCGCATGGGTCGGGTACCGCCAACGGCTCTACGATGCCTACGGCGGCGACGGTCCCTCCGGCTTCAACGACTCGGGCATCCCCGACGTGGGCGCCTCCCTCTCCTCCACCTTCTCCAGGGTGTACGATACGGAGTGGGGCAACCTGAAAAAGGTCAAGCACACCATCATCCCCGAGGTCAGCTATTCCTTCCTGCCGCAGCAGGACCAGGACGACCTGCCGTTCTTCGACTACAACGACCGGCTGGTGGCCCAGAACATGATCAGCTACTCCCTGACCAACTACCTGACAGGGAAGTACCTTTCCGCCGACACCCCGGCCAGCTACCGGGACCTGGCCTATTTCCGCATCTCCCAGGGATACGAATTCGGCGGCACCAGGCGGGACGTCCTGACCCTGGTGGACGACCAGCGCCCCTTCACCGACGTCAGGCTCGAAGCCAGGCTGTACCCCACCGAAAGGCTTTCCTTCACCTTGGACAGCCGCTTCAACCCGTACCGCTTCGATTTCTCAGTTCTGAACCTGTCGGCGGACGTCTCCGACGGCGAGGGGAACTCGGCCGGGATCGGCTACCGCTACGCCAAGGACGAGGTGCGCTACCTGGAGGGAAAGCTCAACGTAAGCTACGTCAAACCTTTTGTCTTCCACTACCTGACCCGCTATTCCTTTGACACCAGGGATTTCCTCGAATCCTACTATGCCCTGGAATACAAGCAGCAGTGCTGGGGGGTAACCTTCTCCTACCGGGAGCGTCCGGGTGACCGGAGTTTCATCGTCAATTTCACCCTCTCGGGGATAGGCGCCATCGGCAAGTTCAAGGCGTTCTGACCTGAGACGGCGGCGCACCGTATCGTCACGAGGGACCGCGTACCCGCTTCCCATCCCGTCACCTCCGTATCTTCGGGTTTCAGGTTCTACAAGCAATACTATGCAGGCCTCCACTCCCCCTGATTTCCCTTTACAAGCAGTGCGCAATTCTATATTCTTTCGTATTTAAACACGGGCAGGACAAGGCATGGCTATCAGCACCATTCGAAACTTTTCCATTATCGCGCATATAGACCACGGCAAATCCACCCTGGCGGACCGTCTGCTGGAGTATACCGGCGCGCTCAGCGACCGGGAGAAGCAGGACCAGTTCCTGGACAAGATGGACCTGGAGCGGGAACGGGGCATCACCATCAAGGCGCAGACCG
>JARKPN010000035.1 GCA_029975275.1 Geobacteraceae bacterium
CGGTTCCATGGCTCACTCCATGGGCCGGTAGATACCGACCACCTTGCCGATGACGATCACGTCCCCTCCGTCCGGACGCACCACGATGTCCTCGTAGTTGGGGTTGGCGGCCACCAGGCGGATCCTCCCCCGCTCCCTGAAGAACCGTTTCAGAGTGGCCTCGCCGTCCACCATGGCCACCACGATGTCGCGGTTGTCGGCCGAGGGCTGGGGCCGCACCAGGGCCAGGTCCCCCTCCAGGATGGAGGCGCCGACCATGGAATCCCCCCTGACCCGGAGGAAGAAGGCGCCGCCCGAGCTGAGCTGGGAGGAGTCGATGGCGAAGTACCCCTGGATGTCCTCCACTGCGGGCTGGGGGAGCCCGGCGCGAACGACGCCGACGATGGGGAGGGAGACCGAGGAGGCGCGGCCGGCCGGCACGATCCCCCGGGAGCTTCCCGCGGTCTTGGACAGGTACCCTTTCTTTTCCAGGGCATCCAGGTGGCGCATCACCCCCAGGGTGCCGTTGACCTCCAGGTGGCGGGCGATCTCCCGCAGGGTGGGCGGAAAGCCGTGCGTGTCGATGAATCCGGTGACGAATGCCAGGACCTGACGCTGGCGCGGGGTAAGCTTTTCCATGGGGTGTGCCTCGCTGATAGTTGTCAAAAGACAACATACCAGCGGAGAGAGGGGATGTCAAGGAGGAGCGGGCAAGGAAAGGCACCCGACGGTGTAACCTGTTGACAGGAGACGACCGGAGTGCGATATAGGGAATGGCTGTTGCGTCATGGCGCCTGCACCGAAGGCGGCATCACCGATCTCGATCGGTATGTCGTCACGTGTGGAGTCTATTAAGATTCATGATGGAAGAAAGGTAAGCGATGTCCTGCACTGAAATACCGAACGCAGTCAGAAAGGTTGAGCTCTTTTATGACGACCTGGCCCCGACCTACGATCACGAGCAGTTTCAGACCGCGGTATCCCTGTCCAAGCGCAAGGAGTGCGAGCTTTTTTCGGCGCGCTTCCCCGAGCTGTTCGCGGGAGCCGGGCGGGTACTTGAAGTCGGGGCCGGAACCGGTATATTCACCATCCCCATTGCCCGCCACTGCCGCGAGGTAACAGCCGTCGACATCTCCCGCAACATGCTGGGCGTACTGGAGAGAAAGGCCGCCGCCGAAGGGATCACCAACATCCGGACCATCCTCTGCGATGTGGAGAAGAGCGGGATCGAGGGAACCTTTTCGGTGATCTGCGCCTTTTCCTCACTCGAATACATGTCCGATCTGCCCCGGCTCGTGCGCAAACTGGTCGGCCGTCTGGACCCGGGCGGAGTGCTCTACTTCATCACGGCCCGTCGCTCGTTCCTGCGGTTCTTTATCCAGATGGGCAACGCCGTTCGACAGAAGATATGGCTGAAGGCCTACGGCAGCCGGGAAATGAGGAAGATGCTCCGTTCAGCCGGTTGCGACCATATCGAGATCAATACTCACCTTTTCACGGTGCTCAATTACGGAGGCATGCTGCTGGAAGTGGCCGCCCGCCGCGCCATGCCGGAAGAGCCTGCCAAGGAAGGCCGGGAACGGCGGAGATGAACGGTCACACGGTACCCGGGACATTGCTGGTCATCCTTGCGCACGGCAGCGGCCGGGTGTTGTCCGGGGTACCTGCCGGTGCGATTGGAGAGGGCATGCCGGCACTGCTGGTGGATACGGGCGCTACCGACGACCCCGGGCCCTTTTCGAACCTGCCGATCGAGCGGCTGCGCCTGGCAGCCGGCGCGGAAAAGGGGGCGGCCGTCCTGGCAGCCGCCGCGCTGGCGAAGGAGAGGGGGTATGGGGCGATTGTCACCATTGATGCGGACGGAGGGCATGATCCGGCCGATCTCCGTCTTCTCCTCGATGCCGCCGCGTCCTGGCCGGCCATCGTCATCGGGGCACGAAACAGTGGAGCAGGATCCCGCGGCATCGATCTTTCCGGCTTCCTGGTACGTCTCGAGTGCGGCGAGTCGCTGCCCGACACCGGGAGCGGTTTCAGGCTCTATCCCGTTGAGTTCCTCACGTCCCGTTGTTTTACGGCCCGCGGTCGTGGGTTCGAGGTCGAGACTCTCGTGCGCGGGGCGTGGGCCGGGCTGCCGCTTCTCACCATCGATCTCCCCCGGAAGAGTGTCCCTGCTCCGGGAACCGGCAGGGACGGCCGCGATTTCAGGGGCGCTCTCGACCTTGCCCTGCTCCACGTACGGCTCGTGGCGCGCTCGCTCCTGCCGTGGCCGCACAGGCGGATGGTGCCGAAGGCACAGGGGGCGCATCCCCTGCAGTTTTTTTCGGAGCCGCTCCACTTCTTCCGTCTCCTCTGCCGGGAGCACGCCTCGCCCGCGGAACTGGCCGCCGCGGTCTGGGTCGGCATCTTCGTCGGGGCGCTCCCCATCATCCCGTTCGGCATTGCCGCCATCGTCTATGTGAACCACAAGCTTCACCTGAACAAGCTGGCCGGGGTCGCTGCCAGCAACGTCTGCGTCTTTCCCTTCGTGCCCTTTCTCTGCGTGGAAGTGGGGCATTTTTTCAGGTTCGGCCGCTTCTGGAGCGAATTCAACCGGCAGACCCTGCTCCATGAGATACACCACCGTCTGTGGGAGTGGCTTCTGGGGGCTCTGGTGGTCGGACCGCTCGTCGGTTTCGCCGGGGCGCTGATCACCTACCTTCTTGTCCGTTACCTGCGATCCCCTTTGAGGAATACCTGAACCCCCCGGCTCGTCCGATCCGCCTCCCGACGCTTTAACCTTCCGCCCGCTTTCCTCACATGGCCCCTGCCTGGTGGCACTCGTAGCAGCCGGTGGTCTCCACCGCATCGCCGATGTCGATGGGATGGACGAAGCCCGTGACCCTGGTTCCCGGCGGTATGTTCTCCTGCTTCTGGTCCAGGACCGAGTGACACAGGTTGCAGTCCTTGGAGATCACCTTCCCTTCCCTGGATCGATGCCTGCCGTCGTGGCAGCGGAAGCACCCCGGGAAGTGGAAGTGACCGATATTGTCCGCGTGGGTGTTCCAGGAGACCTTCATCACCGGGAAGAAGTTGCGGGCATAGATGTCCTGCACGTGGGTCACGGCCTGGCCGATGGCTACCGCCTTGCTCCGGCTCAGCTCCGGGTAGGTCTCCCGGTAGTACGTATGGATGCCGGCGTCGATGGCGGCAAAGGCCTCGTCCCGGGTCTTGTAGCTCTTGGAGAGGAGGTCCACGGATACCTTCTTGATGAACGGGAGCGACGGGTCGATACGACCGCTGACGAAGTTCTCGTCCATCTCCGTGCCGGGGGCACGGTAGATGTGGGTCGGCCGGTTGTGACAGTCTATGCAGTCCATGAGCCGCTTTTCGGCCTTCCGTACGGCTTCGGGCGAGAGGGGGTTCTCGTCGGCGAAGTACTCGGTCACCCTGCCGTCCGTCTCCAGGACCGCCACGTAGGGGATGTCCTGACGCTTCGGGTCGCGTGCCACGTAGCGGACCTCTTTGCCGATGTGCCAGTGGATCCCTTCGGCATGGGGCGCCTTTGGCTCCCTCCCCAGTTTCAGCAGAAGGCTGATCTCGCGGGGGGTATTCCGCTCGTCCAGGGCGTAGTGATAGAAAACCTTCTGCTTGCCGGCGTAGAACTTGGAGGGCCAGTGGCACCCCTCGCAGGTGTCCCTGGCCGGGCGGAGATCGGGTATCGGGGTCTCGATGGGGGTGGGATAGGTCCCGGCAATGACCTTGTAGACCTGGCGCAGACCGGAAAGTTTGGTCTTGACGAACCATTCGGCGCCCGGGCCGATGTGGCATTCGGCGCACCTGACCCTGGCGTGGGGCGAGCCGCTCCAGGCCACGTATTCCGGCTCCATGACCGTATGGCAGAGCTTTCCGCAGAACATGGTCGATTCGGTATATTCGTATCCCTTGATGGAAGCGACGGCGATGATGAGAAAAAAGAATACCGTGGCCAGGACGAAGAATACGGCCCTATGCCGCTGGCGCGGCTCGTTGAGGTCCAGGACAGGGTAGGGAGGGACCTCCACCGACCCCTCGCGGAGCATTTTCTTCCTGGTTCGGATGATACCGTACGGGACTATCAGGAGCCCCAGGATCAGCATGCCGGGAAACACGAAGTAGATCAGGATTCCCAGGTAGGGATTTTCGACTCCCGTGATGATGCCGATGGCAAGAAACACCACGATGAGCCCGGCGCCGGCAATCGCCAGTACGAATCCGGCCAGGCTGATCAGGTTGTAGCTGTACCCCATGAGCTTTTTCCACATAGATCCTCCTCCATCATTGCGGCCCGGATGAGCGAAATATGCCCTACATACTAGCAGACCGGCCGGATTTCTCAACGGAAGGGTCGGAAAGAGAGCCCATGACCGGACGGGCAAAAAGCCCGTCCCGGCAACCGGTTGACAATTTTCTCCCGGTCTGTTACTTCTGGTTGCCAAAGCAAGCCCTCACGGAGGGGACCCCGCGCGGCCCCTATCACGCTACGGAAAGGAACACCAATGGCAAAGAAACTGTTTATCCCAGGCCCGGTGGAGGTGCACCCGGAGATACTCCAGGCAATGGCGACCCCCATGATCGGTCACCGCATGAAGGAATACGCGGTACTGCACAAATCGGTCAAGGAGAAGCTGAAGAAGCTCCTCTTCACCGAGGGTAAAGTCTTCCTCTCGACCTCCAGCGCCTTCGGCGTGATGGAGGGAGCGGTGCGCAACCTGGTGGCGAACCGATGCGCCAACTTCTGCAACGGAGCCTTTTCCAACAAGTGGCACGACGTGACCAAACGCTGCGGCAAGGAGGCGGACGCCTTCAAGGCCGAGTGGGGGAAACCCATCACCCCAGGGATGGTGGACCAGGCCCTGGCCACCGGCAAGTACGACTGCATCACCCTGGTCCATAACGAGACCTCCACCGGTGTCATGTCACCGCTGCCGGAGATTGCCCAGGTGCTGAAGAAGTACCCTGAGGTGACCTCAATCGTGGATACGGTCTCCTCCATGAGCGCCCTGAAGATCCCGGTGGACGAGCTCGGCATCGACTGCTGCCTGTTCGGGGTGCAGAAGGCCTTTGCCCTGCCGCCCGGGCTGGCCGTGTTCACTGCCAGCGCCAAGGCCCTGGAGAAGTGCCGGACCATCGAGGGACGCGGCTATTACTTCGATTTCGCGGAGTTCGACACCGCCGACGAAAAGGACAACACGCCGTCCACACCCTGCATCTCCCAGATCTTCGCCATGGACAAGCAGCTGGACCGGATGTTCGCCGAGGGGCTGGAAAATCGATGGGCACGCCACCGCGAGCTGGCGGCCCGTGTGGGGAGATGGATCGAGGAGAACGGCTACGGTTTCTACACCGACGCCCCCTACCGGTCCTTGGCTCTCACCTGCGCCGTCAACACCAAGGGAACCGACCTGGCGACCCTGAAAAAGCTCCTGGGTGAGCGCGGTTACGCCTTTGACGACGGCTACGGCAAGATCAAGGGGCAGACCTTCCGAATCGCCCACATGGGCGACACCCGGATGGAAGACATCGAGGAGTTCCTGGCGGTGGTGGACGAGCTCCTTGCCGGGCTCTGAAAACCGGCTACAGTATAGAGGCAGGCGGACAGGGGGCGGTAAAATCCGTCCCCTGTCTGTTTTCAGGGTCAAGTGAAACCCGAATCCGTCACGGCGGCGCGGATACGGGTGAAAGGGAACGTCACGCAGATGAGACCATGCCCGCACGATTACGGGATCATGAACCCCGGGAAGGTCCACCGGAACCTGACCACGGCCTGCCTGTACGAATTCGCCATTCGGAACGGCGAGGGGATGCTTGCCCGGGAGGGCCAACTGGTGATCAATGCCGCTCCCCACACCGGCCGCTCGCCGAGCGACAAGTTCATTGTGGACGAGCCCGGATCCCGCGATTCCATCAGCTGGGGTGCCGTAAACCGGCCCCTGGCGGCTGAGCGCTTCGACGCCCTCCATCGACTGCTGCTGGCGCACCTGGAGGGGAAAGAGCTGTTCGTGCAGGACTGCTTTGTCGGGGCGAGCCGCAGACACCGCCTCCCCATCCGCGTCATATCCGAAAAGGCCTGGCACTCACTGTTCGCCCGGTCCATGTTCATCAGGCTCAACGACGTGGAGGCGGAGAAGCACCGGCCGGAGTTCACCGTCATCTCCGCCCCATCCTTCCATGCCCGGCCGTTGCGGGACGGGGTCAATTCGGAGGTCGTCATCCTGGTCAACTTCGCCGAAAAGCTGATCCTGATCGGCGGTACGGCCTACGGCGGCGAGATCAAGAAATCCATCTTCACGGTCATGAACTACCTGATGCCCCGGAAGGGGGTCCTCTCCATGCACTGCTCCGCCAACGTGGGGCTTAAGGGGGACACCGCCCTGTTTTTCGGTCTCTCCGGCACCGGCAAGACCACCCTGTCCGCGGACCCGGATCGCGCGCTTATCGGCGACGACGAACACGGCTGGGACGAGGAGGGGGTGTTCAATTTCGAAGGGGGGTGCTACGCCAAGGTCATCAATCTCTCCCGGGAGCTGGAACCGGAGATCCACGAATGCGTACACCGTTTCGGCGCGTTGCTGGAGAACGTGGCAATCGACCCGGTAACCAGGAAAATCGACCTGAACAACGCCTCCATCACCGAAAACACCCGCGCGGCTTACCCCATCAGTGCCATCCGCAACTCGATCCCGGCCGGAACCGGCGGCCATCCGAAAAATATACTGATGCTCACCTGCGACGCCTTCGGCGTCCTCCCCCCCATCTCCCGGCTCACCCCCGAGCAGGCCATGTACCACTTCCTTTCCGGTTATACCGCAAAGATCGCCGGCACTGAGGACGGCCTGGGCAGGGAGCCCGAGGCGACCTTCTCCTCCTGTTTCGGCGCGCCGTTCCTGCCGCTGCGCCCCACGGTCTATGCCGGGCTGCTCCGGGAGAAGATCGCCGGCCATGACGTCGCCTGCTGGCTGGTCAACACCGGATGGAGCGGCGGCGGGTTCGGGACCGGCAGCCGCATCCGCATCGACCATACCAGGGCTCTGATAAACGCCGCCCTGAACGGGGAGTTTGACGGCGTCCCCTTTGTCGTCGAGCCGTTCTTCGGGCTCTCCATTCCCGTCGCCTGTCCCGGCGTTCCCGCGGAAATCCTCAATCCGCGGAGCGCATGGTCCGATAAGGACGGCTACGACGGGACGGCCCGCCGCCTGGTCGGGAATTTCCATCAGAACTTCAGGCAATTTGAGAGTCTGGCGGGAAAAGAGGTTGCATCGGCACTCTCCTTGACAAACCTGACGTAATCCATACACTTGATCATTATAATAAAATCGGAGTATAGCGATAGTTTGATAATTGTTGGCCGCGGAAAGCCGCCCCGTCTTTCCGGCGGATTACCACGGCGGTTCCCAAGTTCGCGGGAGCCTGTAATACGCTCTCACGCATCGGCAAGGAGGTTCGGTTCTTATGGACAAAAAGGACAATGAGCAAGCGGCGGTCGCCGAAGAGCGGCAGATGCGGAAGACCGTATGGGAGGAAAAGGGGATATCGCGCCGCGACTTCATGAAGTTCTGTACCGCCATGTCGGCGGCCCTGGCCCTTCCCGTGACCTTCGCTCCCAAGATCGCCAGGGCCCTGGACGAGGTGCAGCGACCCACCCTGGTCTGGCTCGAATTCCAGGACTGCGCGGGCAACACCGAGGCCCTGCTCCGCTCTTCCAGCCCGTCGGTGGCGGAGATCATCCTGGACGTGCTGTCGCTGGACTACCACGAAACCATCATGGCGGCCGCCGGCCACCAGGCCGAAGACGCCCTGATGAAGACCGTCAGGGAGCAGAAGGGGAAATACATCGCCGTGGTGGAAGGCTCCATTCCGCTCAAGGACGACGGCATCTACTGTTGCGTGGGCGGCAAATCGGCCCGGGACCTGGCCCGTGAGGTCTGCGGCAACGCCTTCGCCACCATCGCCGTCGGCACCTGCGCCGCCTATGGAGGCATCCCGGCCGCGGCCCCCAATCCGACCGGGGCCGTGGGGGTCAAGGACGCGGTGCCGGGCGCCACGGTCATAAACCTCCCCGGATGTCCGCTCAACCCGGACAACCTGACCGCCACGGTGATACACTTCCTGACCTTCGGCAAGCTTCCGGCCACCGACAGCCAGGGGCGTCCCCTGTTCGCCTACGGCAAGCGGATCCACGACAACTGTGAGCGCCGTCCCCACTTCGACGCCGGCCAGTACGTGGAGCAATGGGGCGACATGGCCCACCGGAGGGGGCACTGTCTCTACAAGATGGGGTGCAAGGGGCCGGAAACCTGGCACAACTGTCCCATCCAGCGCTACAACGACAAGACCAGCTGGCCGGTGGGCGCTGGGCACGGCTGCGTCGGCTGTTCCGAGGCCAACTTCTGGGACACCATGACGCCGTTCTACAAGCGGCTCCCCAACGTGCCGGGCTTCGGCATCGAGTACACCGCCGACCAGATCGGCGCGGGTCTGGCCATCGCCACGGCCGCCGCCTTCGCGGGCCACGGCGTTATCAGCGCTCTCAGGAGGAATAAAGATACGGAAGGGAAGAAGGAGGAGTAACCCATGGCAAAGATTGTCATCGACCCCGTCACCAGGATAGAAGGGCACCTCCGTATCGAGGCCGAAGTGAGCGGAAGCAGCGTGGCCGACGCCTGGAGCAGCAGCACCATGTTCCGGGGGATCGAGAGGATCCTCCAGGGTCGGGACCCGCGCGACGCCTGGTATTTCACGCAGAGGCTCTGCGGCGTCTGTACCACGGTCCACTCCATCGCCTCCATCCGGAGCGTGGAGAACGCGCTCGGCATCCGTATCCCGCCCAACGCCGAACTGATCCGGAACCTGATCATGGGCATCCAGAACGTCCAGGACCACGTGATCCACTTCTATCACCTGCACGCCCTGGACTGGGTGGACATCACCTCGGCCCTGAAGGCCGACCCGGCCAGGACCGCGGAACTGGCCGCCTCACTGTCCGACTGGCCCCTGAATTCACCCACCTATTTCAAGGGGGTGCAGGCAAAGCTCTCCGCCTTCGTTTCCAGGGGACGTCTCGGCCCGTTCGCCAACGCCTACTGGGGACACCCGGCCTACAAGCTGCCGCCCGAGGCCAACCTCATGGCCACGGCCCACTACCTTGAGGCCCTGGAGTGGCAAAAAGACGTCATCCGCATCCACGCTATCCTCGGCAGCAAGAACCCCCACCCCCAGACCTTCCTGGTGGGAGGGATGGCAATCGCCGTGGATCCGGACTCCCAGACCGCCCTGAACGCCAACAAGCTGGAGGAGATCCGCCTGCTGCTGGGCAAGGCCCGGGAGTTCGTGGAAAAGGTCTACATCCCGGACCTGCTGGCCGTGGCCTCGTTCTACAAGGAGTGGGCCGGCATCGGCGGTGGCGTGGGCAACTACCTGTGCTACGGGGAATTCCCGGCCGACAACAGCGGCAAGCCCGAGGTCCTCTGGATACCGCGCGGCATCATCCTCAACAGGGACCTCTCCAGGCTTCATCCGGTGGAACAGGACAAAATCACCGAATACGTGGACCACTCCTGGTACGAAGGGAAGCCGGGCACGGCGCTCCATCCGTGGGACGGTGAAACCGACTACAAGTACACCGGCCCGAAGCCGCCCTACGAGTACCTGAACACCGACGAAAAATACTCCTGGGTCAAGGCTCCGCGCTACGCCGATCTACCCATGGAGGTGGGTCCGCTGGCGCGCTGTCTGGTTGCCTATGCATCGGGCCACAAGGAGGTCAAGCCGGTGGTGGACCTGGTCCTGTCAAAGCTCCAGGTGGGTCCCGAGGCCCTGTTCTCCACCCTGGGCAGGACCGCGGCCCGGGGGATCGAGACCCTGGTCATCGCGCAGAAGCTCCCCCAGTGGCTGGATGCCCTGGTTGCCAACATCAAGGGGGGCGATCTGTCCATCCACAACAACGAGAAGTGGGACCCCGACACCTGGCCGGCGGAAGCCAAAGGGTTCGGCTGGCACGAGGCCCCGCGGGGCTCACTGGGTCACTGGATACGGATCAAGGATCAGAAGATCGCCAACTACCAGGCGGTGGTGCCGTCCACCTGGCTCGCCTCCCCCCGCGACGCCAAGGGACAGCGGGGACCCTACGAAGCGGCCCTCCAGGGGACGCCGCTGGCGGACCCGAAACGGCCGCTGGAGATCCTGCGGACCGTCCATTCGTTCGACCCCTGTCTCGCCTGCGCCGTGCACCTGCTGGACCCCACGGGGAATGAAACGGTGAAGGTGGTTTAGGAAGGGGACGGTTCAGAAAGGGACAGGCCCTTTTGATACTTTAGAGGTCCTGTCCCCCTACTGGACAGGAGACCACAATGGAAAAACTTGTCGCCAAATACGTCTGGGAATGGCCGGTCAGGATCGTCCACTGGGTGAACTTTCTCTCGATACTGACCCTGTCCGTGACCGGCATCTACATCGGCTGGGCCAAGACCCTGGCCCACGACCCGTCACAGTACGTGATGGGATGGATGCGCTTCGTCCACTTCGTTGCCGGCTACGCCTTCACCATCAGCGTCATCTCCCGCATCTGCTGGGCATTTGTCGGCAACGAATACGCCAACTGGCGCACCTTCGTTCCCTGGGCGTTCAAGGACGGCCGGAAGAACATGAAGGAGACCTTCCTGTTCTACGTCTTCGCCAGGCCGCGGCCCCCCCACGCGGTGGGGCACAACGCCATGGCCGGCGCCGCCTACCTGTGGGTGTTCCTCCTCTACCTGGTGATGATCTGCACCGGCTTCGCCCTCTATGCCCAATACGCGCCCGGCTCGCTGCTCAGTCGTGCCTTCGGCTGGGTATACATCTTCGGCAGCAGCCAGGGGCTCCGCCTGACCCACCACTGCGTCATGTGGCTCCTGCTGGCCTTTGCCATCCACCACGTCTACAGCGCCTGGCTCATGGACGTGAAGGAGAAGGACGGCTGCATGTCGAGCATCTTCGGCGGCTGGAAATCGGTTCACGAGGAGGAGTAGACCCTGACGACGCTGGTTTTGGGAATAGGCAACCTCGTGATGACCGACGACGGGGCCGGCATCAGGGTGGCGCAGCGACTCGCCGAGGGGTACGAGTTTCCCCCCGAGGTGACGGTCATGGACGGCGGCACCCTGGGTCTCGACCTCCTTGTCCATCTGGAAGGGGTGGACAGGCTGCTGATCATCGACGCCGTGGAGACCGGCGGTCCGGCGGGGACCGTCGTGAGGATGACCGACGAGGAGATCCCGACAGCGTTCGAGTCCAAGCTCTCCTCCCACCAGATGGGGCTCAAGGACCTGCTGGCGGTTTCGGTGCTGTGCGGCATTACCCCGCCGGAGATGGTGCTTCTGGGGGTGCAGCCCGGCAGCATCGAGCTGGGAACGGATCTCACTCCGGAGGTCGAGGCCCAGTTGGACACCCTGGTTGACAAGGCCCTGCTGGAACTGGACAAGTGGGGGGTCAGGGTGAAGCCTGTCCGGAGATGACGGGGCTTCACGGCAATATCCGCAAGCTCTACCTGTTCGCCTTTCTTCAGCGGACCCTGTTTCCGATGGCGATCATCACCCTGTTCTGGAAGGATCGCATCGGCATGAGCCTCACCGAGATCCTCCTGCTGCAGGCCATCTTCTCCGTTGCGACCGTGATCCTGGAGTACCCCTCCGGCTACCTGAGCGACCGGCTCGGCTACCGCACCTCACTCACCGTCGCCGCCCTGCTGGGAACCGTAGGGTGGGGCATCTACACCGTGGCGGACTCCTTCGCCCACGTCCTGATCGCCGAGCTCCTGCTCGGCGCCTCGGTATCGTTCGTCAGCGGCTCAGACAGCGCCCTGCTCTACGAAACCCTTGCCGCCGAGGGGGCGGAGCACCTCTATACCCGCTGCGAGGGGCGCATGGACGGACTTTCCCAGACCGGTGAGGCCCTGGGTGCGCTGTTCGCCGGGGTGATGTACGCCTCGTTCCCCCTGCTCCCCTTCGTGCTCCAGGCGGGCGTCTGGCTCGCCGCCCTCTCCGTTACCCGCACCATGAAGGAGCCCCCCCGCGACGCAGCCATCCACGCCCGCACCCACCTGGCCGAGGCGGTCCGCATCGCGCGCTACGCCTTCCTGGAAAACCGGCGGCTGCGCGCCGTAATCCTACTCAACACCGTCCTGGGCATCGCCTCCTTCTACCCGGTCTGGCTCATCCAGCCCTATATGCAGGAGCATGGCGTGCCGCTGGCCTGGTTCGGGCCTGCCTGGACCGGCGCCAACCTGGCGGTGGCGCTGTTCGCCCTGGCCAGCCACCGGGTGCACGCGCTGCTGGGGGATCGCGGCTGCATCGCCCTGTTCGGTCTGATGATCCTGGCGGGTTACCTGGGCCTCGGCCTGGTCGGCGGCACCTTCGGTTTTCTGTTCTACTATCTCCTGACCGCCATGCGGGGGATGCGCGGCCCCCTGTTCCTCAGTTACACCCAGGAGGAGAGCCCGTCATCGAACCGGGCCAGCATCCTGTCGCTCCAGTCATTGACCTTCCGGGCCGCCTTCATCGTCACCGGTCCGCTGGTCGGAAGACTGGCCGATGAAACGGGCGTTCAGCAGGCATTCCACTACCTCCTGTACGCGTTCCTCCTCGCCCTGCCGCCGCTTTCCTGGCTCTTCCTCAGGAATCCTCGCTCACAGCGGGCATAGGACAAAAAAATCCCCCGGCTCCATTGGAACCGGGGGATGCGATGGTGTCCCGTCAGCGGGCTTCGCTACTCCCGCCAGTAGATGCAACTGACCGGGCAGCCGTCCACCGCTTCCTGGATCTTCTCCTCCGGAGCGCCGGTCGGGTCGTATACCTCGGCCAGGTTGTCGTCGTTCATGCGAAACACCTCGGGAACGGTGTCGGCGCAAAGACCGCAACTGATGCATGCGTCCTGCTCCACATACGGAATTTTGGCCATGGTCGTCCCTCTCCTTTCCTCACTCCTTCTCGAACATGCTCTTTTCCGCCCCGCAGACGGGACACACCCAGTCATCGGGGAGATCTTCGAATGCCGTACCCGGATTGACGCCGTTTCCAGGATCGCCGGTCTCGGGGTCGTAGATGTAGTCACAGATGGTGCAGCGGTATTTGTCCATAAATCCCTCCTTTTGTCATAGAGCTTTTGACACTACCTCGAATCAGCGCAATAGTTCCCAGTGTACCTTTTTTTTGTATCGTGGCAAGCCCGTCGCGCAATTGTCCCGGCACCCGATGGAACGTCGGCTCGTTGCAGGGCGGTCGTCCCGGCGGCGATTCCGGTTGGCAATCCCCCGCGCTTCTGCTATCGTGCAGCAAGCACGAGCGGAACACCCGCGACACGAAGAGGAATCCACGTGAAAGCTCTCCTGGTCCACCCCCACGGCAGCAACTGGATGGGGTCCGGAAAAGACATCACCACCATCTTCAATCTCATGCCTCCCATCGGGCTGCTGGGCATCGCGGCCTTCCTGGAGACAAAGGGGATGGAAGTGGAGATTCTGGACTGCTACGGCGCACCGGCAACCGTGGAGCGGCACGTCGCGGACATCCTCTCCCGCAACCCGGACGTGGTGGGGTTCTCCTGCACCACCTCCTCGTTCCTGGAGGGGTACGCCATCGCGGAACGGATCAAGGAGCTGAACCCCGATGTGCGCCTCGTGTTCGGCGGCGCCCATGCCTGCTCGGTGGGACCGTCCCTGCTCGATGCCTTCCCGGCCGTGGACTATCTGATCATCGGTGAGGGTGAGCTGACGTTCGCCGAACTCCTCTCGGCAGGGTTCCGGGGTGTGGAATCCATCCCGGGCATCGGCTTCAGGAAGGATGGAAAGGGGACACTGTCCGCGGTGCGGGAGAACGTCCCGGATCTGGACTCCCTCCCTTTTCCCGCTTGGCGCCGCCTCCCCGGTTTCCCTCGGCGCTACAACCTCCCCCTGTTCAGCTATCCCAGGGCGCCTAACACCAGCGTCATCTCCAGCCGGGGCTGCCCCTACCAGTGCAGCTACTGCGACCGCTCCGTGTTCAGCCGGGGCTTCCGCTTCAACTCGCCGGACTACATCGTGGAGCACCTCCGCTACCTGCACCGGGACTTCGGCATCCGGCACGTCTTCTTCTACGACGACCTGTTCACCTTCGACCGGAAGCGGGTGGAGCGGTTCTGCCTCCTGATGGAGGAGAGGCGCGTGCCGGTCACCTACAACTGCATCGCCCGGCTGGAGCACGTGGACCGGGAGCTGGTGGCGCTGCTGAAGCGCTCCGGCTGCTGGCAGGTGAATTTCGGCATCGAGTCGGGCGACCCGGAGATCGTGGCCAGGCACCGCAAGCTCTACGACCTGGAGCAGGTACGGGAGAAGCTGTCCATGGTGCGGGAGAGCGGGATGCGGGTCAAGGGGCTGTTCATGGTGGGCTTTCCGGGCGAGACCGAGGAGTCGATCCGGCGCACCATCGACTTTGCCGTCTCCCTCCCCTTGGACGAGATCAACGTGACCAAGTTCACCCCCTTTCCCGGCGCACCGGCCTTCGCGACCATCAGGGAGCACGGCGAGTTCCGGGAGGACTGGCCGTCCATGAACTGCATGAACTTCGTGTTCGTGCCCCACGGAATGACCCGCGAGCGGCTGGAGGAGCTCTACAACGAATTCATCCGCAGGTTCTACCATCGTACCCGGATACACTGGGGGTATACGAAGATGCTCTGGAAATCGCCCCACAGCATCGCCGTGTTCCTGCGCAACCTCCCCGAGATACTCAGGTTCGAGCTGCAACAGAAATGGTAGGGTAAAAGGCGTGAAAGCATAACGGATTCAGGCACTAGTGTCCTGTGCGGTGCACTAACCGCACAGGACACTAGTCACCCTCCGCGAAGAAGTCCAGCTCGTCCCGCACCTGGTCGGGGTTCGCGGTTCTGGCCTCCATCAGGCTGCGCAGGTGGATCATGGTGTCCAGATCCATTTCCACGAATTTGACCCCTGCCAGGTTGCCGCGGCAATAGATCACCCTGGCCTTGAACTGAAGGACGATCTCGGACTGGTTGAGCCGGAATGAAAGCTTCCAGTCGTCGCCCGGCCCGACGGGAAAGTCGGCGGGGTGCTCAACCAGCGCACCCTTGAGGGAGATCTCCAGCAGATCGACCTCGAAAGTCCCGAGACCGGTTTCCACGGTACTCTTTTCGACACACTTGATCCGGCTGAAACGCCTCCTCGTGGACATGGTGCTCTCCTAAGCTCTATGGAAATCGTCCGGCACCTGATATGGGAAGGTAAAAACAATTTTAGCATGGTGGTCATGATTAAGAAACCCTGAACCTGCGGTTCCGCCGGGCCTTGGGACGGATCAGCGCTCTCCGGAGGACCGGACTGGATGAAGGAGCGGAATGAAAGAGGAAACCATACGGGTGGCCTGCGCCGTCATAGAAGACCGGGGAATGGTGCTTGCCGCGCAGCGCGGCAGGGAGATGAGCATGCCCCTGAAATGGGAGTTTCCCGGCGGCAAGCTCCACCAGGGCGAAAGTCTGGAAGCGTGCCTGGCCCGGGAACTGGAGGAAGAGCTGGGGCTCCGGGTCAGGATCGAGCGCCCCCTGCCGCCGGTCATCCATTGCTACGAGGAGTTCACCATCGAGCTTATCCCCTTTGTCTGCACCCTGACCGGAGGCAGGCTGCGGCTCAACGAGCACGGCGCCGTTGCCTGGCTCCCCCCCGAGACGCTGCCGGAGCTGGACTGGGCCGCGGCCGACATCCCGGTGGTCTCGTGCTACCTTGGTTCCCGGGAAGGATAACCCCGCCGGAGCTTTGAAACCTGATAAAATCTCTCCTTGACGCCATTCCATCCCTTCGGATACCCTGAAACGATGCGGGAAAAAACCACTATAATCGTTAAAAAGCCCGAGCTCCTGGCCCCGGCAGGCTCCCTGGAATCCTTCTTCGCCGCCATGGAAAAAGGCGCCGACGCAGTGTACGCCGGGCTGACCGAGTTCTCGGCCCGGGCCAAAGCCAGGAACTTCACCCTCTCCCGAATGGAGCGGATCGTCGCCTACGCCCATTCCCTGAACCGCAAGGTCTACGTGACCGTCAACACCCTGGTCAAGGAACGCGAGCTCCCCAGGCTGGTGGAGGTCCTTGCCGCCCTGTCCGGCATGGGGGCCGACGGGATCATCATCCAGGACATGGGGGTCTTTCGCCTGGCCAGGAAACACTTCCCCGAGCTCCCCATCCACGCCTCGACCCAGATGACCATCCACAACTCGCCGGGGGTGAAGGAGCTGGAAGGGCTCGGCTTCTCCCGGGTGGTGCTGGCCCGGGAGCTGCACCTGGACGAGATCCGCGCCATTGCCGAAACTACGTCCATGGAGCTGGAGTGCTTCGTCCACGGCGCCCTCTGCTTCTCCTTTTCCGGTCAGTGCTACTTCTCCTCCTTCCTGGGGGGCCACAGCGGCAACCGGGGGCGCTGCGCCCAGCCCTGCCGCAGGCTCTACCGCTACCGGGGCAGGGAGGGGTACTACTTCTCCACCAACGACTTCTCCAGTATCGAGCTTCTCCCGGAGCTGATCGGCGCCGGGGTCTCCTCGTTCAAGATCGAGGGGAGGATGAAATCGGCCGAGTACGTGGCCTGCGTGGTGGGCGCCTACCGGAAGGTCATGGACGCCCCGGCCCGGCAGCGTGCCGAGGCGGTGGCCGAGGCCAAGGAGCTGCTGAAACTCTCCTTCGGCCGGGTGCCCACCAAGGGGTTTCTGGTCTCCCGCACGCCGACCGATATCGCCGTGCCGTCCCTGCGGGGCGCCACGGGCCGTTTTCTGGGGGAGATCCGGGCCGTCCGCGGCAACCGGATCAGCTTCGAGACCCGCGACCGGCTGCATGTGGGTGACCGGGTGCGGGTGCAGCCCGGCAGCGATATGGCGGGCAAGGCGTTCACCGTCAAGGAGCTGTTCCTGGGAAAGGAGCCGGTCAAGGCGGCCCGGGAGCGCTCTGTGGTGAGCGTGACCGCGCCGTTCGCGTTCAAGGTCGGCGACGCGGTCTTCAAGGTGTCGTCCGAGACCGCCTTTACCATGAGCGAGAGCGCCTGTATCAGGAAGCTGGAAACGGTCAAGGAGAACCGGCTCCGCTGCGACCTGGCACTGACCCTGGAGGGGGAGACACTCAGTATCGCGGCCCGGGCCGGAGGCGAAGAGCTTGTCGCCCGGTTCGAGCTGGGCGGCCTGGAGCCGTCCCGCACGGAGGACATGGAAGGGGTGTTGCGGGCCCGGTTCGGGAGGTGCGGCGACACCCCCTTCATCCTCGGTTCCCTGGTAGCGCCCGGGTTTCCGTCGGTCATGATCCGGCCCGCGGTCCTCAAGGAAATCCGGCGCGATTGCTACCGGATGCTGGAAGAAAAGGTCGTGGCCGGCAAGGAGGGGCGCCTGCGGCGGGCCAGGGAATCGGCACTGGCCTCCCTGGCGGTGAGACGGGGCTCCGGCGCCGAACTGCGCGAGGAGCTGGCGGTCCGGCTGGACTCCATCCGGGACTTTCACCTGCTCCATCATGAAGGGGTCGATACGCTCATCCTCCCGGTCTCCCGGGCCAACCTGCACCAGCTCCCGGCCTTTCCCGGCAAGCTGCGCGGACGCATGGACCGGATCGTCTGGAGCCTCCCTTTCATCATGTTCCAGGAAGATCTCCCCTTCTACCGCGAGGCAGTGGTCCGGCTCACGGAGTGCGGCTTCAAGCGCTTCGAGGCGTCGAACCTTGCCCATTTCAGGCTCCTGGACGGGCTCGGCGTCGAGCTCTCCACCGACTACCGGCTCTTCTCCCTCAACAGCCAGACCCTCATGCACTGGCGGGAGCGGGGCGTCGTGGCGGCGACCCTCTATATCGAGGACGACGCGGAAAACATGGCGGATCTCCTGGGTGTGGATCTCCCCATCGAGCGCAGGGTCCTGCTGTTCGCCCCGGTGCCGGTGATCACCTCCCGGATCGTTGTCAAGGGGGTCAGGAGCGATTCGCCGGTGGTCTCCGACCGGGGGGACGCCTACGGCGTGAGCAGCCGGGACGGCATCACCACGGTCACGGCCGAGCGGCGGTTCTGCATCGCCGGCTCACGCAGGAGGCTGCGCGACTTGGGCTGCTCCTGCTTCGTCGCCGACCTCTCGGCCGAGCACGGCGAGGGAAGAAAGCGCATCCTGGACGCCTGCATCAGGGGGAACGCGGTGGAGGGCACCTCGGAATTCAACTTCGTCATGGGGCTGGTATGACGGACTACTGGTGCGGAACGTCACGGGAACGGGGAGCAGCAGGGCACCGGCCTGCCGCGCCACCAACTTCAACGGTGGTCCTGGCCCGGGCCGAGCTCGCCGGCATGGCAAACAGGAGGATGGGATCAAGGGCGGGTGAAGCATTCACCTGTGACTTGAATGCTGTCGCCCTACGGAACTGCCGGGTGGGAAAGGAGTAGCTTCAACGGCTGCCCTTCCTCCGATGATGCCGGATGTAGACCGCCAGGATCACGATGCTGCACAGGATCACCGCGACCACTGCCTGATGTGAGTAGCGCATGATCAGCTCCTGGTTCTCGCCGATGAAATAGCCGATGTAGGTGAGGATCGTCACCCAGATTCCGGCGCCGAGCAGGGTATAGAGGGAAAAGCGCAGGTGCCCCATGCCGGCAAGCCCGGCCGGGAGCGAGATCAGGTGCCTGACCACCGGCAGAAGCCGTCCCAGGAAGGTGGAGATCTCGCCGTGCCTGAGGAAAAAATTCTCCACCCGGGTGAACTTTTCCTCGCTGATCAAGACGTAGCGGCCGTACTTCAGCAGCAGGGGCCGCCCCAGGTGGCGGGCCGCGAAGTAGTTGACGTAGGCCCCCAGCAGGCTGCCGAAGGTGCCGCACAGGATGGCGGCAACCACGTTCATCTCCCCCTTCTGGGCCAGGTAGCCGGCCGGAGGCATGACCAGTTCGCTGGGAACCGGGAGTACGGAGCTCTCCATGGCCATGAGGAGGAAGATGCCGGGATAGCCCATGGCTCCGATGGTGGTGAGGAGCCAGTCGATGAATTGCTGCACGGTAAACCCCTTTGTTTTATGGGATGAATGCGACCGGCATTCTAGCCGGTTTGCCCGGAAAAGGCCATAACAAACCTTCCGAGGTCATGATCCGTGAACTTTCTTGATTACATCCGCGAACAGGTCCTGGTCGGCGACGGCGCCGTGGGCACCATGCTCTATGCCAGGGGCGTCAATCTCGAATCGGGCTTCGAACGGCTCAACCTGACCGCGCCCGACCTGGTGACGGGCCTCCACGTCGACTATGTGGCGGCCGGCGCGCGGGTCATCGAGACCAACACCTTCGGTGCCAACCGGCTGCGCCTGGCTCCCCTGGGTCTGGAGCGGCAGGTGCGCGACATCAACCTGCAGGGTGCCCTGCTGGCCCGTGGGGCCGCTGCCGGCAAAGGCGTCTACGTGGCAGGTTCCATGGGGCCCCTCCCGCGGGTAAAGGGCGAAGGCGACGTCCCCTCACCGGACGATATCCATGCGGTTTTCCGCGAACAGGCGGCGCTCCTGGCCGAGGGCGGGGCCGACCTCCTGATCCTGGAGACCTTTGCCGACCTGGAGGAATTGAAGACAGCCCTGAAGGCGGCCCGGGAGACCGGCCTGCCGGTCGTCGCCAGCATGGCCTTCCTGGAAAAGGGGAGGATCTCCGGCGGGACCACGGTGGAGCGAGTCGCCCTGGAACTGGCCGGTGCCGGCGCCGACGTGGTAGGCGCCAACTGTGGCGCCGGCACCCTGGAGATGACCAGGAACATCCAGCGGATGGCCTCGGTCACCGGGCTCCCCCTGGCCGCCTATCCCAACAGCGGTTTCCCGGAATACCTGGACGGCAGGCTCATCTACCGCGCCACCCCTGAATACTTCGCCGCCCGGGGACTGGAGACGGTCCGCGCCGGCGCCAACCTGGTGGGGGGGTGCTGCGGCACCACCCCGGACCATATCCGCGCCCTGGCCGAAGCGCTCCGCGGTCTGGCACCGGAACCCCGGATCATCTCCATGCCCCCCTCCTCCGGCCCGGAAGCGCCCCGGCCGGTTCCGGAGCGGACCGGCTTCCTTGCGGACTGGGGGAAGCGGACCGTCATCACCGTGGAGTTGGACCCTCCCAGGGGACTGGACTGCTCACGGGTCCTGGAGGGGTGCCGGGTGCTCAGGGAGGCGGGCGCGGACGCCATCAACCTGGCGGAGAACCCCCTGTCGCGGGTCCGCATGGGGAACATCGCCCTGGCCGAGCTGGTTCAGAGGGAGGTGGGCATCGAGGTCATCGTCCACATCACCTGCCGCGACCGCAATCTCATCGGGCTCCAGTCGGACCTGATGGGGGCCAGTCTGCTCGGCATCCGCTCGATCCTGGCGGTGACCGGCGACCCGGCCGGCATGGGGGGGGAACCGGGGGCCTCGTCGGTGTTCGACCTCAACTCCATCGGCCTGATCGGGCTGCTGCGCGACCTGAACGTCGGCCTGAACGGCGCGGGCAACCCCATCGACCGGGGAACCGGCTTCACCATCGGCGCTGCCTTCAACCCCAACGTGCAGAAAATGGAAGTTCAGGTGGCCAGGCTGGAGAAGAAGGTCGCGGCCGGCGCACGGTTCGTCCAGACCCAGCCGCTGTTCGACCTTGAGCGGCTGGACACCATGCTCGGGCTCACCAAGGGCATCGGCATCCCCATCCTCCCCGGAATACTCCCGCTGGTCAGTGAGCGGAACGCCGAATTCCTCCACAACGAGGTTCCCGGGATCGTGATCCCGGACGAGATCCGGGCGCGGATGCGGGGCAAGGGGAAGGAGGAGGGGGTCCGGGAAGGTCTGGCCATCGCCCGCGAGTTCATCGATGCCGCCAGGGACCGGGTGGGCGGGTTCTACATCATCCCGCCGTTCGGCAACCATCGGGTCGCAGCCGAACTGGTGAGACACATCAGGAGCACCACCTGAGACCATGACGCCTTCACGGACAGGCGTACCTATAAACAACCGCGGAGGGGGACCAAAAATGCTGCTCCGAATTATGCTGCTGGCGGCGATCATCGCATTGGCCGGAGGGTGCGAAACCGTCCAGAAAAACGTGATCGCCAATCAATTCGAACAGAGCTCCAAGAGCTACAACAAGATGATCCGCTGGAACGAACTGGACAAGGCCGAAGCGGTCTTCCCTCCGCCGGACCGGCGGGAGGAGTTCAAGAGTAAGGTCAAGGCGGCCAATGGGGTGAAGGTCACCGACTTCAGAATCAAGAGCCTGGAATGCTCTCCCGAGACCGGGGAGGCTACGGTGGTCCTGGATATCGACTACTACCGGGAGCCGTCCGTAACGGTGAAGACGGTGGAAGACGTGCAGAAGTGGAAGTACGAGCTGGAAGGGGTGGGGGTGAGGAGATGGAGGCTCATGACCATGCCCCCGGATTTCAGATAGCTTGCCAAGGTCAATCGTCCCGGCCAGATCCGGCATAAATCCGGGCGCGATCACTCGGAACGTTATTTGCGGGCAAGCTCTAACCCTTGTGAAAGTACCTGAAGAGGTTGCTCCCGGTCCCTTTTGCGCGGTACATGGCCGTGTCGGCCTTTTTCAGGAGGACATCGGCATCTTCGCCGTCAATGGGATAGATGCCGATGCCGATGCTGACCCCGATGGAAACTTCATGGTTCTCCAGGAAGAACGGCTTCGAGAGATTGTCCACGATCCTCCTGGCGACGATGGCGGCGTCAGCGGTCTCCGTGATCTTGGTAAGGATAACGGTGAATTCGTCCCCTCCCATGCGCGCCGCCGTATCGCTCAGGCGCAGGGATTCGGTGAGCCTGGCGGCGGTTTCCCGGAGCAGCAGGTCACCCACCGCATGGCCGAACGAGTCGTTCACCCCCTTGAAACGGTCCAGGTCCAGGTAGAGGAGGCCGACCATGTGTTTCTGGCGCTTGGCGTTCAGCAGGGACTGCTCCATCCGGTCAAAAAACAGCCTCCGGTTCGGCAGGCCGGTCAGGGTGTCGAAATTGGCAAGGTATTCCAGGTGTTCCTTGGCGAGCTTGCGCTCGGTTATGTCACGGAAGATGGACTGCACGGCCGGTTTTCCACCGAGGGTGAAGGGGGTGGAGGTCACCTCTACGTCGATCTCCCGGCCGTCCAGACAGATAAACTTCAATTCGAGCCAGGGAACGCTCTCTCCCTGCTGTTCCATGCTCCGCAGACGCTCAGCCACAACCCCGTGATAGTCGGGATGGATGAAATCGAGCACGGACCTTTCCAGAAAGCTCCCCAGGCATGATCCCCCCAGGATCCTGATACCGGCGGGATTCATGAACACGAATCTCCGTTCGAAAGTTATGGTGATCCCGTCGGGGGAAAGCTCCACCAGTCGCCGGTAACGCTCCTCGCTTTCATTGACGGCTTCGATTATCCTCTCGTTTGCGTTCACGAATCGCCGCCTTTCAGGTACCCGCTCGATCTCCTCCGCCTTCTGCTAGCGGAGAGGGGTCATGGTCATGATCCTTCTTGCCAGTTCGGGGTACTTGGCTATGAAGCGGAGCTCGTCATCCACCAGCGGTTTCTGGGTATGGACGTTGGCGTACCTTACCAGCTCGAGGATATCGTTGGCTTCCTTGTCGCTGTGGAACTCGATCTCCAGCTGGTCGTAGACGTTGCGGAACCCTTTGATGCCGCTGTATTCGCCCGCGGTGATCTGCCTGCCGGTATCGATGACCTCGGGCTCGCCCCTCCCCAGTTCCTCGAAGTCGTACAGCTCGTAGTTGCGCCGGTCCTTCAGGGCGCCGTCCGCGTGGATTCCCGACTCGTGGGCGAAGGCGTTGGCCCCGACCCCCACCTGGTTGATGGGAATGGGCACTCCGAAGGCATAGGAGGCGTATTTTGCGATCTTCCAGGCCTTGGTGAGGTCCACCCGCTCGTCGAGCAGGTATTTTCCGGCCAGCCCGCTCGCTTTCTTCACCGCCAGGATAACCGATACCAGGTCGGCGTTGCCGGCCCGCTCGCCCATACTGTTGATGGCCGTGTTGATGTAGGCGTCCACCCCACCGTCGATGGCGCCCTGGGCGCCGGCCACCGAGCAGGCCACCCCGAGACCCAGGTCGTTGTGGCAGTGGAGCTCTATGGGGAGCCCGACCTCCTCGGCCAGCATGCGCACCCTGCGGTAGATAGTGAACGGATCGTCGTAACCGAGGGTATCGCAGTAGCGGAACCGGTCGGCGCCGGCCTCCCTGGCCTGCCTGGCGAAGCGCACCAGGAACTCGTCGTCGGTGCGGGACGCGTCCTCGGCATTGACCCCCACGATCTCGGCCCCGAGGCTCTTCGCCAGATGCACGTTGGAAGCCATGATGTCGAGCAGGTTGGGCACAGCCGGGTTCTCTTCCGGGTTCCTGACGATACGCCCGCTGAACTTCCCTTCGGTCATCAGATGAGAGGTGGAAATGGAGAGGTTAACGTTCTTGAGTTTGCCGCTTTTGAAGGAATCCCGGATCTCCTCCTTCCGCATCGGACACCATCCGCTGAGCCTGATCGGCTGAAGCACGCCCAGTTCGGCCAGCTCCAGGTTCGCCTCGATATAGTTCTTCTCGTGATGGGTATAGGGAAAACCGAACTCGCTCTGGTGGATTCCCATCTCATTGAGATACATGTTGATCATGGTCTTTTCCAGCTTGGCCAGGCCGAGCCGGGAGGTCTGGACCCCGTCACGGTTTGTTACGTCAACGATATAAATCTTCGGCATTGTTGCATGTATCCTTTCGGCGGTTTGTTGATTGTGAGAGCCCGCCCGGCGTCACCTTACGGACGGCGCTCCAGAGCGGGACACGAAGAGAATGAACTTATAAGTCTAAAGTCAAATCCGTTCAATGGCAAGCGGAAAGAGTTTAACCGGAAACCGGAGATCAGACGGGGAATCGGGCACGGGAGAAGGGGGGTGTCTGACCTGTTGCGCGGGTCTTGCTCCTGCTCTCAGTGCAGCTCCTCGCCGGTGGTGGTCATCACCAGCTTGCCGTGCTTAACCCCTTTGACCCCGATGAGCGTGTCCGCTATCTTCTTCACCTCCCGTGCCTTGCCCCGCACCACCAGCACCTCCAGGCAGTTGTGGGCGTCCAGGTGGACGTGGAGCGCCGAGATGATCTGGTCGTGGTGGGAGTGCTGCTGCTCGGTGAGCTTGTCGGCCAGGTCGTGCACGTGGTGGTTGTACACCAGGGTCACGGTCCCGACCGTCTCCTCCTCCCCCCCTTCCCACTTCAACTCCACCAGCGACGCCCGGATCAGGTCGCGGATGGCCTCCGAGCGGTTCAGATACCCCTTTTCCGCGATGAGCCGGTCAAAGCTCTTCAGCAGCTTGTCGTCGATTGAGATCCCGAAACGGACTGTTTCAGCCATGTGCCAACTCCTTTGAATAGTTTCTCTTAAGGCTTCAGAGCGGGAGCAACTGATATGGTTCAGGGGCCGCCCTTCCTCCTGGCATCGAGTCGGGCCCGTGTCATCCGTTCGCGCAGACCGCCCTCTTTGATAAATGCTTCTTCAAGGCTTCTCAATTGTCGATCCAGCAGATAGCAGGTAACGCGGATCAGGCCGATGACAACATTGGCGGATATGGCAGGATCGGGGTTCTCGATACCCTTGCGAAAAGTCTCGAAATTCGAATCCGGCAGCCGGTTCAGCGCCCGGAGACATTTTGCGTAAGGGTGATCCTTGGGCCATTCGGCAAGGCTTCGCGTCCTCAGAAAGTCGCGGTAGTCCGCCAGCAGTTCCTCCAGACTGGCCCGAGCCACATTGGTAAGTTTGATCTCGGTCTCCTTGGAGGTCGCCGATGCCATGCTTCCTTCGATGATGTTCTGCTTGCCCGAACGGGCCGCCTGTATCATCTGGTCATGGGTACGGCTGCGCCGATCGATGAAGCGGTCGCAGAAACAGACCGTGGCATCGAAGACGATCTCCGCTTTCCGGTAGGAAAGCAGTTTCTGATAGCCGCCATGGGGCGGGATGAAGCCTCCGGTCATGGAAGGCCCCTTTCAGGAGCTTGGAGTGAAAGGCAAAGCTTTAAGGACCTAAAGGACCAAAGGAACAAAAAGGACACAAGAAAACTTAATTAGTGAAAAAAAGGTTTTGTCCTTTGGGTCCTTGGTGTCCTTTTCGTCCCTGGTTTCGCCTTTCTTACAGCATCTTCCTCAGAAACTGCCCGGTATAGGACCTGGTCACCGCGGCCACCTCCTCGGGCGTGCCTGCCGCGATCACCTCGCCCCCCCGGTCGCCCCCCTCGGGCCCCAGGTCGATGATGTAGTCGGCGGTCTTGATCACGTCCAGGTTGTGCTCGATGATGACGATGGTGTTGCCCGCCTCCACCAGGCGGTCCAGCACCTCCAGCAGCTTGGCGATGTCGTGGAAGTGGAGGCCGGTGGTGGGCTCGTCCAGGATGTAGATGGTCCGGCCTGTGGCCCGCTTGGAGAGTTCCTTGGCCAGCTTGACCCGCTGGGCCTCGCCACCAGACAGGGTGGTAGCCGACTGGCCCAGCTTGATGTAGCCGAGCCCCACGTCCTCCAGGGTCTGGAGTTTGTTCCTGATCCTGGGGATGTTCTCCATGAACTGCACCGCCTGGGACACGGTCATGTCCAGCACCTCGGCGATGGATTTCCCCTTGTACCTGACCTCCAGGGTCTCCCGGTTGTAGCGGGCACCTTTGCACACTTCGCACTGGACGTAGACGTCCGGCAGGAAGTGCATCTCGATCTTGATGATGCCGTCGCCGGAGCATGCCTCGCAACGCCCCCCCTTGACGTTGAAGGAGTAGCGGCCCGGCTTGTAGCCGCGCAGTTTGGACTCGGGGAGCCTGGCGAACAGGTCTCGGATGTCGGTGAACACGCCGGTGTAGGTGGCCGGGTTGGAGCGGGGGGTGCGGCCGATGGGGGACTGGTCGATGTTGATGACCTTGTCCAGCGCTTCCAGCCCCTGTATCTCGCGGACCGCACCGGCCCGTTCCCTGCTCCGGTAGAGCCGCTGGCAGAGTACCCGGTAGAGGGTGTCGATGATCAGGGAAGATTTGCCCGAGCCGGAGACCCCGGTGACGCAGGTCATGACCCCCAGGGGGATGGCGGCCTCCACCTCTTTCAGGTTGTTCTCGCTGGCCCCGACGATGCGCAGGAAGCGCTCCGGCGTGCGCCGCCGCTCCGGCACCGGGATGGAGAGCTCGTCGGAGAGATACCTGCCGGTCAGGGAGGCGGGATTGGCCATGACCTGGGCCGGGGTCCCCTGGGCCACCACCTCGCCGCCGTGGATTCCGGCGCCCGGCCCCATGTCGATGACGTGGTCCGCCTCCAGGATGGTCTCCTCGTCGTGCTCCACCACCAGCACCGTGTTCCCCAGGTCGCGCAGCCGCTTGAGGGTCTCCAGCAGGCGGGTGTTGTCCCGCTGGTGGAGGCCGATGGAGGGCTCGTCCAGGATGTAGAGCACCCCCACCAGGCTGGAGCCTATCTGGGTGGCCAACCGGATCCGCTGCCCCTCCCCGCCCGACAGGGTGCCGGAGGAGCGGTCCAGGGAGAGGTAGTCGAGCCCCACGTTCACCAGGAAGTGGAGCCGTTCCCGGATCTCCTTGAGGATGCGGCGGGCGATTTCGGCCTCCTTCTCCGTCAGGGAGAGCCCGTCGAAGAAGGCCAGGGCGTCCACGATGGAGAGGGCGGTCACCTCGCGGATGTTGCTCCCGCCTATCCGGACGAACAGAGCCTCCTTCTTCAGCCTGGCGCCCTCGCAACTGGGGCAGGGCATGACGTTCATGTATTTTTCCAGCTCTTCCCGCACCTGTTCGGAATCGGTCTCCCGGTAGCGCCGCTCCAGGTTGTTCAGCACCCCCTCGAACTCCTTGTAGTAGGTATGACGGCGCCCCCCGTCCTCCTCCCACCAGAACTCCACCTTTTCCTTCCCCGAACCGTAGAGGATGATGTTCCGGGCCTGCTCGGACAGCTTGTTGAAGGGGGTGCGGATGTCGAACCTGTAGGCCTTGGCCAGGGCCTCCAGGGTCTGGTGGAACCAGCCGGACAGGCGCTTCTCCCACGGGGCGATGGCCCCCTCGCGCAGGGACAGGTCCGGGTTCGGCACCACCAGGTCGGGGTCGAAGTACATGCGGGTGCCCAGCCCGGTGCAGTCGGGGCAGGCGCCGTAGGGGTTGTTGAAGGAGAACATGCGCGGGGTCATCTCCGGGTAGGAGATGCCGCAGGCGATGCAGGCCAGGGCCTCGGAGAACAGCAGGGTCTCGCCGTCCGCTATGGCCACCTTGGCGATCCCGGCGGCATGGTGCAGCGCGGTCTCCAGAGAGTCGGCCAGCCTGCGCTGGATCCCGTCCTTGACGATCAGGCGGTCCACCACGATGTCGATGTCGTGCTTCTTCTTCTTGTCCAGCTCGATGTCGTCGGCCAGGTCGCGGGGCTCGCCGTCGACGATGACGCGCACGAAACCCTCCTTGCGCAGCTGGATCAGCTCTTTGCGGTATTCTCCCTTGCGCCCCCTGACGAGGGGAGAGAGGAGGTTGATCCTGGTCCCCTCGGGGAGGGCCATGATCTGGTCCACCATCTGGGACACGGTCTGCGAGGAGATCTCCTTGCCGCAGCCGTAGCAGTACGGGCGTCCCACCCGGGCGAACAGCAGACGGAGGTAGTCGTAGATCTCGGTCACCGTACCCACGGTGGAGCGGGGGTTCTTGCTGGTGGTCTTCTGCTCGATGGAGATGGCCGGGGAGAGTCCCTCGATGGACTCCACGTCCGGCTTCTCCATCTGTTCCAGGAACTGCCGGGCATAGGCCGACAGGGACTCCACGTACCTGCGCTGCCCCTCGGCGTAGATGGTGTCGAAGGCAAGGGTCGATTTGCCGGAGCCGGAGATGCCGGTGATCACCACCAGCCGGTCACGCGGGATCTCCACGTCGATGCACTTGAGATTGTGTTCGCAGGCGCCTTTTATGATGATGGAATTGTGTGCCATTTGAAATTTCTATTCCTTCAATGGTCGGACAACAGGGGAGGTCCTCTGCGGCCGCCCTCCTTCCCACAGCCACAAGGGCAGGCACGGGGACCTGCCTCTACAGAATATTACGCAACGTCCTCATCTACGGAAAACAGCGGCTCCCGGACATGCCCGGTGCCGCAGATCGGGCATTTGCCCGGCCTGGTCAGGCGGTCGCGCTTATGGAAGACAAAGCCGCATCCGTCGCACTTTGCCGGGACCACCACCAATCGGCGGCCCGTGGCGCGGAGCGTCCTGCGGATATGCTCCAGGTGGCCGCAGACCTCCCGCTCGGGGATCCTCACCTCGCCGGAGATCTGCAGGGCCGAGACCGGTTCCCCGGTGGAGAGGAAGGCCAGGATCTCATGACGGACCGTGTCGTCCTTGGGAGAGGGTACGGCGGGTTTCTTCGGTCGTGGTTTCATGGTATGCCTATACTCCCGCCAGCTCCCGTCCGGCCTTCAGCAGCTCCTCCACCGCCTCCGGGGTCCCTGCCTCGCTGTAGAGGCGGAGCACCGGCTCGGTGCCGGAGGGGCGGATCAGCAGCCAGGAGCCGTCGGCGAATAGGTACTTGAAGCCGTCGCGGAAGTTTTCCCCGGTTACCGGCCGGGAGGCCATGGCGGTGACCCCTCCGCTGCGCAGCTTCCCGATGAGACGTTCCTTGGCCTCGTCGGCTATGGGGAGGTCGATGCGGCGGTACGAGAACCGGCCGATCTCGTCCATGGTCTCGTCCAGCAGCTGGCGCAGCCCCCTGCCCGACATGGCCACGGCCTCCAGCAGCAGCAGCCCCAGCAGGATGCCGTCCCGCTCCGGGATGTGCCCCTTCACGCCCAGGCCGCCCGACTCCTCGCCCCCCATGAGAATGTCGTGGTCCAGCATCAGCTCGCAGATGTGCTTGAAGCCGATGGGGGTTTCGAACAGCTCCAGGCCGTATTTTTCGCTCAGGAGGTCCACCATCCGGGTGGTGGAGACGGTCTTCGCCACGCCGCCCCGCATGCCGCGCCGCTCGATGAGGTGCCGCAGGATCACGGTGAAGATCCGGTGGGAGGAGAAGAACTCGCCGGTCTCGTCCACCGCCCCGATCCGGTCGGCGTCCCCGTCCAGGGCCAGGCCGACCCGGTATTGTCCGCCCTTCACCAGGGAGGAGAGATCGGTCAGGTGCTCCGGGGTGGGCTCCGGAGGCCGGCCGCCGAAACCGGGGTTCTCCTCGGCGTGGATCTCCGTGATGCCCGGCAGCAGCCAGGGAAAGAAACCGCAGCCGGCGCCGAACATTGGGTCCACCACCGTCGGGATGGCGGCGGCCCGGATCCGCTCCAGGTCCACGTAGCGGGCAAGCTGTTGCCGGTAGGCCGCGCCGGCGTCGAACAGCTCCACCAGCCCGCGGGTCCGGGCCTCCTCCAGTGGGAGTTCTCGAATTTCGCGACCGTCGGCCTGATTGCGGGCTACTATCTCCTCCACCACCTTCGTGGTGGAGGGGCGGGCCGAACCGCCGAAGGACTCCTTGATCTTGAAGCCGTTGTATTCGGGCGGGTTGTGGCTGGCGGTGATCATGACGCCGCCCCCAGCGCCCCGTTCCCTGACCGCCCAGGAGACCGCCGGGGTGGGCGCATAGCGGTCGGTCAGCAGGACCCGGATGCCGTTGCCGGCGGCCACCTCGGCGACCCGCTCGGCGAACCTGCGGGACAGGAACCGCCGGTCGTGGCCGATCACCAGCCCCTTTTCGGCAAGCCCCTGTCCGATGAAATAGTCCATGGTGGCCTGGGTCACCAGGGAAAGGTTGTCAAAGGTGAATTCGCGGGCGATGACCCCACGCCACCCGTCGGTTCCGAACTGTATCCGCACGTGTCGATATCTCCTTGATAAAAAATCCCCCCGCGGGTCTGCCGGTTGCCTGCGAGGTAACCGGTGAATTGTCCGACAGGGGGGGCCAAATTGTCAATACTTCACTTAATTATTTTATTATTCTCTACGTTGACCTCCGGCAGCCAGCGATCCAGGACCGCCTTCATGTCCTCGATGCTGAACGGCTTGGAGAGATAGTCGTCCATCCCGGCCGCGAGGCACTGCTCCCGGTCCCCTTCCATGGCCCGGGCGGTCAGTGCGATGATCGTCGTATGAATGCCCGTGCTCCGCTCCGCAGTCCGGATCAGCCTGGTGGCCTGGACCCCGTCCATCTCCGGCATCTGGTAATCCATGAATACCAGGTCGTGGCGGGCGCGTGACACTTTCTCGACCGCCTCCCTTCCGTTGGAGACGAGCTGCACCCGGCATCCCAGGTACTCCAGGATCTCCCGGCAGACCTCCTGGTTGACGGGATTGTCTTCCGCCACCAGGACCGACACCCTCTTGTCGTGCGTATCCCCATCCGGCAAGGCGGGAATCTCGGCCGCCTTGTCCGCCGGCCGGTCTTCCCTTTCCCCTTCTTCCCGTACCCTTCTCATGCAGACGGCGAAGCGGAACGCCGACCCCCTGCCGGGCGTACTCTCGAAGCTGATCTCCCCGCCCATCATCTCCACCAGCTGTCTGGCGATGGTGAGGCCCAGGCCGGTGCCGCCATATCTCCTGGTGGTGGAGCCGTCCGCCTGGGAAAAACTGTCGAAGATCCTCTCCCGGCATTCGGGGGAGATGCCGATCCCGGTGTCGCTGACCACGAATCCGACCAGGGAGCGGCCGTCTTTCTCATCCAGCCACGATACCCGTACCGAGACCTCCCCGTTTTCGGTGAACTTGACCGCATTCCCCACCAGGTTCACCAGGATCTGGCGCAGCCGCATGGGGTCGCCCCGGACCCACTCCGGAACTCCGGGGTCGAACCGGGCGGCCAGGGCCAGCCTCTTGCGCCGGACCTTCACGCCGAACAGCTCCATCACCTCGTGCACCTTGTCGTGGAGATTGAACGGCACTTCTTCCAGTTCGAGTCTTCCCGCCTCGATCTTGGAGAAGTCGAGGATGTCGTTGATGACCCGCAGCAGCGCCTCGGCTGAGGCGTATACCGACTCGCCGTATTTCCTCTGCCGGTCCGTCAGCTCGGTGGACAGGATCAGCTCGGTCATGCCGATCACCCCGTTCATGGGGGTGCGGATCTCGTGGCTCATGTTGGCCAGAAACTGGGACTTGGCCGCGTTGGCCGCGTCCGCCGCATCCTTGGCCTTGCGCAGCTCCTCCACAGTGCGCCGCAGGTTCTCGTTGGCATCGCGCAGCTCCGCCGTGCGCAGGGCCACATTGTCTTCCAGCTCCTCGTTGTAGCGCTCCAGCCGCTCGTCGCGTTCACGGATCTGTTCCAGCATCTCGTTGAAGCCGGTGATGAGCGACCCAATCTCGTCATCACTCTCCCCTGTCGCCCGGATCGAGTAGTCCCGTTCCTCCGAGACCTTCTTCATCACCGCCGCAAGGCGCACAATGGGGCCCGAAATGACCCCCTGCAGCCTCCTGGAGATGAAGAACGCAACCAGTGAGGCAACCGCCATGATGGCCAGGACGGTGACGACGAACCATCGCAGTCTGAAGAAGAGTTCTTTCAGGTCGCTCTGGATGACCACCGATCCGAGCTGGCGGCCGTCAAGGACAATCGGTCTGACCACATCCAGGTTTCCATCCAGGTCCCAGAAGGAGTCCGCTTCGCTGGCGATCTGCTTCAGCACGGTCTCCAGTAGCGGCGGTTGCCGTTCGGCTCCCCAGCCGACCTTTCCGGCCGTGTGGCAGAGAACGGCACAGCTTTCCGACTTCCAGGGCGTGTTTCCGTTACTGAGGCATACCCGGCGTCGTTTCCGGACGTCACTGGATATGTAGCTTGCGAACAGCCCCTCGTGGTCGGTCACGATGAAGGCCCCGAAGATGTGCGGCTTCACGCTGAGCCCCTGCAGGGTCTCTGTGGCGGCTTTCCGGTCGCCGGAGAGTATGGCGGCCGACGTGTTCTTGGCGATGATGTCAGCCAGGGCGCCCAGTTCCTGGCGGAGTCCCTGCCGGAAGGTGATTGCATCGTTGACGATGAACGCCGTGGAGACGATGAACAGCACCGTGCCGCTGGTCAGCAGGATGACGGTCATCAGCTTGTCTTTTATGGACACATTGAAAAAGGCTTTTTTCATTGCCGTATACCGGGGCTTTCAGATCGGATATCGTGAAAAGATTACTCAACACCTATCGGCAGTTTCCGGCCGGACTTTATTGAATTCCATCCCTCCGGCCGGGCCCGCGCACGTTCCACAAGTCCCGCCTTCCCGGCCGGGCTTGACCGGTCGCCCCACATGGCATATAAGAGATATGGTAACTTTTCCCACCCCCGCCATTTCCAGCCCGCCCAACAAGGAGGATTTGCCATGAGAACAGCATTCTTTCCCCTGTGCGCCTTCTGTGCCGCACTTGCCCTGCCGGTTGCGGCCTCCGGTGCTCCTGCCCCTTCGGAGCGCGGCGTGACCGGCTCCGCGATGGTGGCGTCCACGGTCAGGGACCAGACCGAGGTGTCGCTTACCGTCTACAACAACAATCTCGGCCTGGTGAAGGACCAGCGGGAGCTCACCCTCCCCAGGGGGAGCGGCGAACTCCGCTTCATGGACGTGGCCTCGGGCATCATCCCGGCCAGCGTCTCCATCAAGTCGCTCACCGCGCCGGAGAGCCTGCGCGTCCTGGAGCAGAACTACGAGTACGACCTGCTGAACCCCCAGAAACTCATGGACAAGTATGTGGGCAAGGAGGTGCGGCTCTACCAGAAGAACCCCTACAACGAACGGGAGGAGATCGTCAGCGCCACCCTCCTCTCCAACAACGGCGGACCGGTCTACAAGATCGGCGACGGCATTACCTTCGGCCACCCGGGGAGGGTCATCTTCCCCGGGGTGCCCGAAAACCTCATCTCGCAGCCGACCCTGGTGTGGCTGATCGACAACGACCTGGCCAGGCCCCGCAAGGTGGAGGCAAGCTACCTCACCAACGGCATCTCCTGGCGGGCCGATTACGTCCTGACCCTGAACGACAAGGACACCATGGCCGACCTGGCCGGCTGGGTCACCATCGACAACAGGAGCGGGGCGGGCTACCGGAACGCCCGGCTGAAGCTGGTGGCCGGCGACGTGAACCTGGTGCGGGAGGAACCCCGCTACCGGGACGGCATGCTGAAGGCCGCCATGGCCGAAGCGGCCCCCCAGTTCAGGGAGGAGGCCTTCTTTGAGTACCATATCTATACCCTTGAGCGCACCTCGACCATCAAGGACAACCAGACCAAGCAGATCAGCCTGCTGCGGGCCGGGTCGGTGCCGGTCAGGAAGGAGCTGCTGTTCAGGGGCGGCCGCAACTACTTTTTCGGTCTCCATGGGGAGCCTGAGCGGAACCTGAAGGTGGGGGTCTTCGTGGAGCTCGAAAACAGGAAGGAGCACAACCTGGGCATGCCGCTCCCCAAAGGGACGGTCCGGGTCTACAAACAGGACAACGACGGGAGCCTCCAGTTCGTGGGGGAGGACGCCATCGACCACACCCCCAGGGACGAGAAGGTCAGGGTCAGGCTCGGCGAGGCCTTCGACGTGGTGGTGAACCGGAAGCAGACCGACTGGAAGAAGCTCGCTTCCGACACCTACGAGGCGGCCTTCGAGATCTCCATCCGCAACCACAAGAAGGAAGACGTGACCGTCAGGGTGGTGGAGCCGGTGCCGGGCGACTGGACCATGCTTTCCTCGTCCCACCCCTGGAAAAAGGGGGACGCCTTTGCCGCCGAGTTCAGCATCCCGGTCCCCAAGGACAAGGAGGCGAAGCTCGTCTACCGGGTGAGGATGAGGTACTAGACCATTAACGAATATTCCCGTCTCCTAACCTATTTCAGGACCTGCCGCTGGGCCTACCTGTGGGGCTCCATCCTGCTGGCGGGCGCCAACGGCTTTGCCCTCTACATCCCGTGGCTCCTGAAGCGGGCCGTGGAGGGCCTCCAGTTCCCCGGCCGCGACAGCCACTCGCCCGGCTGGTACGGTCTCCTGATCATCGGGGCCGCACTGGCCCACGGCGTGGTCCGGATATTCTCCCGCACCACCCTGCTCCACGCCGGGAGGCGCATCGAGTACCGCATCCGGGAGGACCTGTACGCCAAGCTGCTGTCACTGGACCTCCCGTTCTTTGCCGCGGGGAGGACCGGCGACCTCATCTCCCGCTTCTCCAACGACCTGACCAACGTCAGGATGCTGCTCGGCTTCGGCTTCCTCAACGTGGTCAACACCATCATCGTCTACGTGGCCGCGGTCATTTTCATGGTGCGCATCAACCCGTTCCTGACCCTGTGCGCCGTGCTCCCCTACCCCCTGATGATCCTGCTGGTCAAGCAGGTGAGCCGCAGGATCTTCTACCACTCAAAGCGTGCGCAGGAGGAACTGGCGGCACTGACCAGCCACGCCGAGGAGAGCATCGCCGCCTCGGTGACGGTCAGGGCCTACCGCCGGGAGGAGCCGCGCATCCAGGCCTTCCGGGAGCTGGCCGGCAGATACCTTTACAGCAGCATGAAGATGGCCAACCTGCGCGGGATCGTCATCCCCTTCATGGCCTCCATGGGCGGACTGGGGACCCTGATCGTCCTGTTCGTGGGGGGAGGACGGGTCATCAGCGGGGTCATGACCCTGGGGGATTTCGTGGCCTTCACCGGCTACCTGGCAATGCTGATCTGGCCCACGGTGGTGCTGGGGTGGATACTGAACCTGCTGCAGCGGGGGGCCGTCTCCATGGGGCGGCTGAACGCGGTGCTGGACGCCAGCCCCGTGGTGGCCGAGGACCCGACCCCTGCCCCGGTGGAGCGGATAGCCGGCCGGATCGAATTCCGCGGTCTCTCCTTCGGCTACAACGGCGAACCGCTGCTGAAGGACATCTCCCTCTGTATCAGGCCGGGAATGAAGCTCGGGATCGTCGGTCCGGTGGGGAGCGGCAAGACAACCCTGGTGCGCCTCATCACCCGGCTCTACCCGGTGGCCGACGGCATGATCTTCATCGACGGGACCGACATCAACCGGCTTCCCCTCCGCGCCCTGCGGGACGCCATCGGTTTTGTTCCCCAGGAGAGCTTTCTGTTCTCCCGCACCCTTGGAGAAAACATCGCCTACGGCCGGGAGGGGGCCTCGACCGGCGAGGTCGAACAGGCGGCGCGGCTGGCCAGGCTGGAGGGAGACGTGGCCGGCTTCTCCAAGGGGTACGGCACCCTGGTGGGAGAGCGCGGGGTGACCCTGTCCGGCGGCCAGAAACAGCGGAGCGCCATTGCCCGCGCCCTGCTCAAGGACCCGGCCGTCCTGATCCTGGACGACCCCCTGTCGGCGGTGGACGCCCGGACCGAAGAGGAGATCCTGGGGGGGCTCGCCTCCTACTACGGCAACCGCACCGTGCTCATCGTCTCCCACCGTCTCTCGGCTCTGCGCGGCTGCGACCTTATCGTCGTGCTGGAGGAGGGGCGCATCGTGGAGCAGGGGACCCATGCCGAGCTGCTGGCCTTGGGCGGCCGTTACGCGGCCATCCACCGTGAGCAGAACCTGCGGGAAGAGATCGAGAGGTTTTGATTCAACTTTTCACCGCAGAGGAGCGCAGAGAATGCAGATAAATCAGATCACCGGTATTGTCATTGATTCAGCGATGAAGGTCCATTCGGTGCTCGGACCGGGGCTTCTGGAAAGCACCTACGAAGCCTGTCTGCTCCATGAGATCCACAAGCAAGGTTTAAGTGCGAGTCCCCAGGTTTGTCTCCCTGTGATATACGATGGGGTGAAAATAGAAGTCGGTTATCGAGTCGATATGATTGTAGAGAATAAGGCTCAAAGACGGTATTAAACGTCTGGTAAACAACTTGTAAACAGCTCCCCGCGTTCCTCTGCGACCTCTGCGGTTCAAGAATCAGGTTCATTTATGCATTTCGGCGGTATCTACGAAGACGAAATAGTCGGCAAGGCCTACGACAAGCGGCTCCTGGGGCGCTTTGTGCGCTACCTCCGTCCCTACCGCCGGCTGGTGGTCCTGAGCCTGCTGCTGCTGCCGCTCATTGCCGCGGCCAAGCTGGCCCAGCCCTGGCTGCTGAAGCTGGCCATCGACAACCACATCGTCAGCGGCAGGATGGAGGGGCTGCCGTTCCTTTCCCTCAGCTACTTCGCCCTGATCATCGGAGACGGGCTCCTTACCTACCTGGAGATCTATCTTCTGCAGTACCTGGGGCAGCGGGTCATGTTCGACCTCCGGGTGGATCTCTTTTCCCACATCCACCGCCTTTCCGCCTCGTTCTTCGACCGTACCCCCACCGGCGGCCTGGTGACCAGGGTCACCAGCGACGTGGAGGTGCTGGGTGAGATGTTCACCGCCGGGATCATCTCCATCGTGGGGGACGTGCTGGTGCTGGCCGGGATCGTCGGCATCATGCTCTGGATGAACCTGAAGCTTTCGCTGGTCACCTTCACCGTGCTGCCGCTGCTGCTCTACATCGTGTTCACCTTCCGTACCAGGATGCGCACCTCTTTCCGCGAGGTGCGGGCCAGGCTCTCCAACCTGAACTCCTTCCTGGCCGAGAGCATCGGCGGCATGGCCGTGGTGCAGCTGTTCAACCGCCAGGCAGCGGAGCAGCGGGAGTTCACCCGCCTGAACGCCGCCTACCGGGACGCCAACCTGCCGGTGATCACCTGGGACGCGGCCCTGTTCGCGGCGGTGGAGGCGCTCTCGTCGGTGGCGGTGGGACTCATCGTCTGGTACGGCGGTGGCGAGATCATCCGCGGCACCCTGACCTTCGGGGCACTGGTGGCCTTTATCCAGTACATCGAGAAGTTCTTCGCCCCTATCCGCGACCTGTCGGCCAAGTACTCCATCATGCAGGGAGCCATGGCCGCGCTGGAGCGGATCTTCGGCCTGCTGGACGTGGAGAAAGACTCGGACCTGCCAGGTTTTCGAAGCCTGGCAGGTATTGAATCCCCCTTGATGGGAGGGGGTCGGGGGGAGGGTGAGCCAAGCCCCATTCAAACCATCGAATTCCGTGACGTCTGGTTCGCCTACAATGGCGACGACTATGTCCTGAAGGCTTTCAACCTGACCATCCGGCGCGGGGAGAAGCTGGCCCTGGTGGGAGAGACCGGCGGCGGCAAGACCACCGTCACCAGGCTCCTGTCGAGGTTCTACGAGGTGAGCAAGGGGAGCATCCTCATCGACGGCCGGGACATCCGGGAGATCCCGCTCGACGAGCTGCGGGGCAGGATAGGGGTGGTGCTCCAGGAGCCGTTCCTGTTCACCGGCTCGATCCGGTACAACATATCGCTCGGAGACGAGGCGGCCGGGCAGAGGGTGGAACGGGCTGCGGAGATGGTGGGTGCGGACCGCTTCATCCGTAACCTCCCCAACGGGTTCGACGAGGAGGTGCGGGAGCGGGGGAGCAACCTTTCGGTGGGGGAGCGGCAGTTGATCTCCTTTGCCCGGGCCGTGGCCTTCGACCCGGAGATCCTGGTCCTGGACGAGGCCACCTCCAGCGTGGACACGGCCAGCGAGCGGCTCATCCAGGAGGGGCTCACGGGGCTGCTGGCGGGCCGCACCTCGCTGGTGGTGGCCCATCGCCTCTCCACGGTCAGGGACGCCGACCGGATCGTGGTCATCCACAAGGGGGAGAAGGCCGAGGAGGGGAGCCACGAGGAGTTGATGGCGCGGCAGGGGTTGTACTACCGCCTGTATCAGCTCCAGTTCAGGGATTGAGAAAATAAAATGCCAAACCCCCTGCCGCCGGGAGAAGGGGGTTTGGTTTATAAGTTTGTATGCGTGTTGAACCTGTTAGGCGCTGAAGGCCTTGAACGCCCGCAGATAGCTCTCTATCACCCGCAGTCCCTCGCCGTCAATCTCCAGGAACTCGATACCCGCGCTGTAGTACTTGTCGTCGCGCTTCTCCGCGTGCTTGACCATGCCCCTGACGTCCACCAGGTCCTCCTCCAGCCCGATGGTTATCAAGAGACGCTGGTCCGGTTCAAAGGGAATATGAGTTTCGAGCAGGATCCCCTCCATGCTGATATTGAGGGTCCTTCCCATGGCACGGGTCACTATCTCACCCTTGTCGTTGAGCAGGACATACTCCAACAGATTCAGGGCATCCATCCTGATGCTTCGACGCTGGCCGTTGTTCATCCATCCCCCCTGTGGTGCGACCAAATAATCGATAAAAATCATGGCGGTTTTCGCCGGATAAACGGTTCTGCTCCATGCCGGAGCACGGCGGTTGCCGCATTCTAATGTATTTCTGTATCATTTACCATACTTTTCCTGTTACGTCACCATATGTAATCCTTTGCGAGACCTCTTTTGTCATGTCCCGCAAGGACGTGGAACACCCGGAGCCGCTTCAGTTTCGGCGGTGACAGGGCGCCGATGGGCACGTAGACTATTTTCTTCCCCAGCCTGGCCGCAATCTGCCTGAAACCGCTGCGGGGCGGGCGGGCGGCCACGTAGACCACGTGCTTTTCGCGCGAGTAGTCCAAGGCCGCCAGCAGCAGCACCTCGGCCTTGCCCCGGGCAAAGGAGTAGTCGCTGTCCTGCCAGACGTCGTACATGCGGCGGGGAGGGTAGGAGAGGAGAAAACCGCCGTATTCGCAGCGGCAGATCCCGGGACCCACCACGTTGTCCGTCGGCGGGGTGGCGTAAAACGCCATGTCCGATTCCTGGTCGTGCTCGCCGAGCCAGGTCATCAGGTAGGGGAATTTCTTCCCGCCCCGGTCCTCGTCGAATATCACCACCACGCTTCCCACACCCCCCTTTACCCTCAGGTTCTCGCGCACGTAGATCTTCCCTTCGTGCAGGTTCCTGATGGTCTGCCGCACGTCGATGCCGTCCAGGACGGAAGCGACGAAGGGCTCGACCCGGCTCTGCTCCTCCGTGAGCAGGTGTGTCCCCTTCCGCTTGAGGAACCGGCCGTACTCCTCGATCACCAGGTCCTCGGGCGGGTAGGAGCAGATGGACGGGTTGTCGAACCCCTCCAGCCATTCGCCCGGACGCTTTTGCCCTTTCCGGTTCAGAAACCGCAGGTGCGAAAACCCCTTTGCCTCGTGCCGGGAGCGGGGACGGAAGCGGATCCGGCGGCTGCCGGCCGCCAGGTCCTCGGGACGGAGCCGCAGGGTGGGGAGCTCGGCGCTCTCCCGCTGCCAGGGGTAGAAGCCGGCCAGCCGCCAGAAGGCATAGGCGAAGTTGTCGTCCAGGCACCCCCGGGCCGCGGCCAGCATCTGGAACAGGTCGGGGAGCAGACGGCCCGCGACCAGCGCGTAGTTGCGGGAAAAGCGGAAAAAGGCCCGCTTCTGCCAGAGGTGGACCGTCTCGCCGGTCTCCTGCCGGTAGTGCCGGGCAGCCTCGCGGAACAGCCGGAGCATGGCCCGCTGCCGGTCGGGTCCGTCACCCTCGCGGCCCGCGTGGTGGGCGCTCCTTACCACAGCCTCGAACAGCGCCTCCTCTTCGGGCAGGTCCCGTTTTCCTCCGGCAATCAGCTCGAAGGCACTGAAGCTCCGGCGCAGGGAACGCTGATCAGCGGCGGGCTCCGACGGAAGGGGCGAGCGGCGCAGCTCGTACAGGGCCGAAAGAAAGGGATATTCCCCCAGGATCTCCCGGCACGAGTCGGGGTGGAGGTTGCAGAGGGAGATCCCCTCCCGCCTGACCCGCTCCAGCGGCACCGCCTGGGGTTGCCCATAACAGGCCTTCAGCCGTTCCAGGTGGGCCATGCCGCACACCAGCAGGATCCGTTCGTGGGAAGCCGCCAGTTGCCGGAGGCGGAAGGCCATGCCCCGCTCCCGGATCAGGTCTTCCCTGCCGGGAGGGGAGCCTCTGCCGGCCTTGAGGTACTCGGTGTAGTAGGGGGCGAGCCCGATGCGCTGCACGGCGTAGGAATCGGGCAGATGCTCCTGGTGGACCGGATAGTCCTCCAGGTCCACGTCCACGAAGGCGAGGGGCAGCTCGCGCTCCAGGGCAAGCCGTGCCGCCTCCACCAGGGGGTCGGCCGGCTCGATGAGGAGGAACACGGTCTCGCTTCCCCGCGGGTCCCGCTTTCCGGACACGCGGATGTCGTAGCGGAGCACCGAGATCTGCGGCAGCCGACGCACCCCGTGCAGGAAGGGCGCCTCCAGGGTGGCCGGCAGCTCGACCGCGATGCAGTCGGGCGAGACCCGATCAACCGCCCTGCGCACCAGAGAGGCGAACTCCATCTTGTAGTGGAGTATCGGGAGGGCGTGAACGGGACCGAATTTTTCGAGGTAAAGTTTTTGGGACATGGGGGATAAAAGTCGGTTCTTTCCGGATAAACCAAGAAGACCTGCCAGATTTCGAAAACCTGGCAGGTCTCGGGGATTAACTTTCCGTCGCGGCGGCGCCCCCTTCGTTCATGCTGCCGGTGCGGTACCCCTCCAGGTCGAGGGATACGTAGGTGAAACCCGCCGACTTGAAAAAGCGAACCACCGAGCCGCGCAGATGTTCGTCCAGGAGACGGGGGATCTCCTCCCTCCCGACCTCGATGCGGGCCGTGTCGTGGTGGAACCTGACCCGGAAGGTCCTGAAGCCCGCCTCCTTGAGGAACTCCTCGCACCGCTCGATGCGGCCGAGCCGGCCGGCGGTGATCTCGGTCCCGTAGGGGAAGCGGCTGGCCAGGCAGGCATAGGGCTGCTTGTCCCAGGTGGGGAGCCCCATCTCCCGGCTCAAGACCCGGATCTCCCCCTTGGACAGCCCGGCCTCCAGCAGCGGGCTGCGCACCCCCAGCTCCATGGCGGCGCTGCGGCCGGGACGGAAGTCTCCCAGGTCGTCGGTGTTGCTGCCGTCCGCCACGAAGGCGAGCCCCAGTTCGGACGCCTTTTCCAGGCAGAGCTGAAACAGCTCCTTCTTGCAGAAGTAGCAGCGTTCCCGGGGATTGGCGGCGAAGCCGGGGATCTCCAGCTCGTTGGATTCCACGACAATTCGCGGGGCGCCTATCATCCCGGCCAGCTCGGTCGCCTGGCGAAATTCCGAGAGCGGGTAGGTGGGGGAGGTGGCGGTGACGGCCCAGGCCCGGTCGCCCAGCACGTCGCGGGCCACCTTCAGCAGGAAGGTCGAATCCACTCCGCCGGAGAAGGCGACCAGGACGGAGCCCATCCCTGCCAGGGATTGCCTCAACTCTTCGTATTTCGAACGGACAGTGCCCATGCTCAGTCGAAGATCCCGGTGGAGAGATACCTTTCGCCGGTATCGCACATGACCGTGACCACGTTTTTCCCCTTGCCGAGTTTCCTTGCCAGTTGGAGCGCAGCGTGGAAATTGGCGCCGGACGAGATGCCGACCAGCATCCCCTCTCCCTTGGCCAGGCTCAGTGCGGCGGCGAAGGCCTCCTCGTTCTTGACCCTGATGACCTCGTCGTAGATGGAGGTGTTCAGCACCTCGGGGACGAAGCCCGCGCCGATCCCCTGGATCTTGTGCGGACCGGGCTCGCCGCCCGACAGGACCGGGGAGTCGGCGGGCTCCACTGCGGCTATGCGGACGGCAGGGTTATGTTCTTTCAGCACCTCGCCCACACCGGTGATGGTGCCGCCGGTGCCGACTCCGGCCACGAAGCCGTCGATGGAGAGTCCTTCCATGGCCGACAGGATCTCCGGGCCGGTTGTCCGGCGGTGGGCCTCCGGGTTGGCCGGGTTCTTGAACTGCTGGGGCATGAAGTAGCCTTCCAGGGTCGAAAGCTCCTCGGCCTTCTGGACCGCGCCCCGCATCCCCTGGGCGCCGGGGGTCAGAATCAGTTCGGCTCCATAGGCGGCCAGGAGCCTTCTCCGCTCGATGGTCATGGTGTCCGGCATGGTCAGGACCAGCTTGTACCCCTTGACGGCGCATACCATGGAGAGCCCGATGCCGGTGTTCCCGCTGGTCGGCTCGACCACCGTCGCGCCCGGCTTGAGACGTCCGTCCCGCTCCGCCGCCTCTATCATCGCCCGGCAGATCCGGTCCTTGACGCTCCCGCCCGGGTTGTTGGATTCCATTTTGACATAGATGGCTGCGGCGTCATCCTGGGCCAGCTTCGTGATCCGGACCAGAGGTGTTGCGCCGATCTGGGCCAGGATGTCGTCACTCTTCAGTACGGGCATTTACAGTCTCCTTTCAGCGGCGGCGATAATCTCGGCTAGATATAGTAGGTGAAGCGATGATCCTGCTCCCGCTTGATCCCCAGGGACTGGCCCCGCTCGCACAGGGTCTTCAGGGTTATGCCGGAAAAGTACTCGTTGAGCTTTTCACAGGCGTCCCGCCAGACCGTCTGGGTCACGCAACTGCCGTCGAAGGAACACTCGGCCTTTTTGCGCTTCCCTTCCCCGGTGCAGTCCACCAGCAGGGTGTCCCCCTCCGCCGCTTCCAGGATCTCCCGGACGGTTATCTGTTCCGGCTTCCTGGCCAGGTAGTATCCTCCCTGGGGCCCCCGCTTGCTCTTGAGGATGTCCGCTTTCTTGAAGCTCTGGAAGATCTGTTCCAGGTAGCGGGGCGAAATGTCCTGCCTGCGTGAGATGTCCTTGATCTGGGCGGGAAGGGTGCCTGAATTGTAGGCCATGTCGAAAAGGGCGCGCAGACCGTAACGGCTCTTTGTCGAAAGTCTCATAAAATGAACTCCTTTAGCACGGCAAGCCTTTGGATTTTCCATGCTTCATGCACGTGGACCGTTAAAGACACTCTATATTATGCCCATTATTCCTGTCAAGAACGCAAATTTTGATGATTAAAATTCTTCATAGTGCAGCTGAAGTTTCCCGGGGTTGTCCTCGACGGTGATATCTGCTAGGATTCCCAAAAACCGTTATCAAACCGGGAGGATTTCATGAAAAAGCTTATCAAGAAAGGGAGCCTGCTGTTCCCGACGCCGGCGGTCATGGTGTCGTGCGCCTGTGAGGGGAGCGCGCCCAATATCATCACCATCGCCTGGGTCGGCGTGGTCTGCTCCGAACCGCCGGTGGTGAGCGTCTCCATACGGCCGGGTCGCCACTCCCACGGTCTGGTCAGGAAATCGGGGGAATTCGTGATCAACATTCCCTGCCGGGATCAGCTCAGGGCTCTGGACTACTGCGGAGTTGCCAGCGGAAGGGATGTGGACAAGTTCAGGGAGCTGGGACTGACCCCGGCGCGGGGGAGCCAGGTGGCCGCGCCGCTCATCGGGGAATGCCCGGTCAACCTGGAATGCCGGGTGATCGACGTGAGGAGCCTGGGGACCCACGACCTGTTCCTGGGGGAGGTGGTCGCGGTGCACATGGACGAGGAGGTCATGGACGCCAGGGGAAGCGTCGATATCGCCAGGCTGCGGCCCATCGGCTACTGCCCCCAGGCTTCCCAGTACTGGAGTCTCGGGGAGGCCATCGGGACTTACGGTTTCACCGGCGGCAAGAAGTAGCCGGGCGTTCCCCCTCAATCGGCTGTCGTGCACATCCCTTCTCCCCCTCAGCTTTCGCAGCGCCTCCTGATCCATTTCTCCACAGAAATGACCGGCAGCACGACGGCCCCTGCCAGGGCCGCCACCAGCCAGGCCCGGCCGTCCAGCGCAGCCGAGCCGAACAGCCGCTGGAGCGGCGGCAGGTAAATGAAGCAGGCGTGGAGCAGGAGCAGCACACCGATCCCGGCGAACACCGCGGGATTCGAGAACACGCCCAGGGAAAAGATCGAGTTGCGCAGCGAGCGGCAGTTGAGCAGGTAAAATATCTGCGAGAAGGTGACCACGGTAACGCAGATGGTCTGGGCTTCGGCCAGGGCCATGGCGTGACGGGCCGCGCCGATCGGGGCGGGTCCGGCGATGAGGAAGTATTCCCACAGGAACAGGCCGCAGCCGCAGGCGGTCATGAGCGCGGCCACCATCACCAGCCGGTAGATCAGGAAACGGGAGAAGACCGGTTCCGTCGCCGGCCGGGGGGGGCGGTCCATGGCGTTCGGCTCCAGGGTCTCGAAGGCCAGTGGTATGGAGAGGGTCACGCTGGCCACCAGGTTGATCCAGAGGATCTGGGTCGGCGACATGGCCATGAGCAGGACGCCGGCCCCCTCCACGGTCACGGTGGGGAAGAAGAACATGGCCACCGAGAGGATGGCGGCAAGGGCCAGGTTGGTGGGGAGCACGAAGGCCAGCGACTTGATGAGGTTGTCGTAGACCCGGCGCCCCTCCTCCACCGCGGCGGCGATGGAGGCGAAGTTGTCGTCCATCAGCACCACCTTGGCCGCCTCCTTGGACACCGAGGTACCGGTAATCCCCATGGCGACGCCGATGTCGGCCCGCTTCAGGGCCGGCGCGTCGTTCACGCCGTCCCCGGTCATGGCCACCACGTGTCCTTCCGCCTGCAGCGCCCGCACCAGTCCCAGCTTGTGCTCGGGCGCCACCCGCGCGAACACGTTGGTGGTCAGGGCGGCGTCGCGCAGCTGCCCGTCCGGCAACCCGTCCAGTTCCCGCCCCTGCACGGCCCGTTGGCCCGGCGCCAGCAGGCCCAGCTGGCGGCCTATGGCCTCGGCCGTGACCGGGTGGTCGCCGGTGATCATCTTCACCGCGATCCCGGCCCGGTGGCAGACCCGGATGGCGTCCAGGGCCTCGCTGCGCGGCGGATCGATCATCCCCATAAGTCCGGCGAAGCTGAAGCCGTCATCTTCCTCGCCCGGCAGCAGCCGGTCGCACGCATGGCTCTGCTTCCAGGCCAAGGCGATGACGCGCATCCCCTGTCGGGCATAGGTCTTCACCGCGGCATGGATGAGGGCCGTCTCCGCCTCGTCGAGCAGACAACGCTGCAGCACGGTCTCCGGCGCGCCCTTCATCAGGATGCGGCCTGTGCCGTCGATGGCGTGCAGGGTGGCCATGAACTTGGTTTCGGACTCGAACGGGATAACGTCCAGGCGTGGATGGCGTCCCCGCAACTCAGCCCCGGACAGTCCCCCCTTGAGCCCTGCAACCACCAGGGCCGCCTCCGTGGGATCGCCAACCGGCGTCCAGCTTCCGTCCCGGTCGAGCACGTCGGCGTCGTTGCACAGCACCCCCATGACCAGCAGATCCCGGAGCCCGGGCGGGAGCGACGCCAGCCGGACGCCGTCGTGCTCCACCTCGCCGTCCGGACTGTAGCCGATCCCGGAAAAGCGGTATGCGTGGCCGTCGACCCAGGCCGCCTGGACGGTCATCTCGTTGCGGGTCAGGGTGCCGGTCTTGTCAGAGCAGATCACCGTGGTGGCCCCAAGGGTCTCCACCGCCGGCAGATAGCGGACCACCGCGTGGCGCGACGCCATGCGGCGGACCCCGATGGCCAGGGCTATGGTAACCACCGCCGGCAGCCCTTCAGGAATGGCCGCCACTGCCAGTGTCACGGCTACCATGAGCGCTTCGCCCAGGGGCGCCTGTTTTATCCAGATGCCGAACCCGATGAGCACCGCGACGATGGCCAGCACGGCCAGGGTGATCCCGCTGGTCACCCTGGCCAGTTGTCTGGTCAGGGGGGTTACCAGCTGTTCCGTCTGGCCCAGCAGCTCGTTGATCCTCCCCAGTTCGGTGGCCCCCCCGGTGGCGACCACGACACCCGTGGCCGTACCCTGGATTACCAGGGTGCCGCTGTAGGCCATGCAGAGGCGATCCCCCAGCGGGGCTTCCGGCGCGGTCGGCTCCGGCAGCTTCGCCGCAGGCAACGACTCGCCCGTGAGGGCGGCTTCCTCGATCAGCAGGTTTTTGGCCTGGAGGAGGCGCAGGTCGGCCGGGACCTTGTCGCCGCTCTGCAGGGTGACCATGTCGCCCGTCACCAGCTCCCGTGCCGGCAGCGCCACCGGCCGGCCGCCGCGTATGGCGGTGGCGGTTTCGGGCACCAGGGCCGCCAGCTCCTCGATGGCCTTGCCGGCCCGGTATTCCTGGATGAAACCGATGACGGCGTTGATGATCACCGCACCGAACACTACGGCGGAGTCGGTGTACCTGTGCACGACGACCGCGACCACGCCGGCCGCCAGCAGCAGCCAGCCGATGGGGTTGTTAAACTGCCGCCAGAGCATCCGCCAGGGTCCGTCCCCTCCGCTGCGGGCCAGCTCGTTGGCGCCCTGCTCCCGCAGGCGCCGGGCGGCCTCGTCCGGGCTCAGGCCGTCCGGATCGGTATGCAATTCTTCCAGGACTTCCCGGGCAGGGAGGGCATGCCAGGGTCGGGTTTCGTGATGCATGGGATTCTCCTGGTTGTTCACGGACCCCGGGGAGCGCTTTCCCTGGGCAGCAGCAGCCACTTCCTTCCGGTTTGCTTCATCCCGCGGGCGCGGGTACCGGCTTCATCCCCGAATCCCCAGAAAAAGTCTACCCGCACCGGGCCCCGGATGGCTGCGCCGGTATCCTGGGCCAGCATCAGGCGGTTCAGCGGCCTGTCCGAGAGGGGGAGCGTGGTTGCCAGGAACAGCGGCGCCCCCAGGGGGATGAAGTCCCGATCCACGGCCACCGAGCGGCCGCCGGTGAGCGGAACGCCCAGGGCTCCGGGCGGGCCGGTCAGGTCGTCGGGCAGCTCTCTGAAGAAGATGTAGCTCGGGTTCAGGTTGAGCAGCCTGCCCAGCCGGTCGGGATTCCGTTGGCCCCAACGCTTGATTCCCAGCTCGGAGGCCTCGCTCGGTTTCAGTTCCCCCTGCTCGATGAGTATCTTTGCCACCGAGCGGAACGGGTGGCCGTTCTGGCCAGCATAGCCGACCCGGATGCGTGTTCCGTTGGGCAGCTCGATGCGTCCCGAACCCTCGATATGCAGGTAGAAGAGCTCCACCGGGTCCTCGGCCCAGGCGATGGGCGTTGCGCGGAACCCCTGGATTCCCTTGACTATTTCTTCCCTGGTATAGTAGGGGACCAGCCGGTTGCCGACCAGCCTGCCGCGCAGCCACCTGAACTTCAGCTCCGGATGGAAGTTCGACAGATCGACCGAAACCAGGTCGTCGGGCAGGCCGTAGATCGGGTAGCGGGCACGTTCGGTCCTGGTGCGGTCGCCGCGGAGGCTCGGCTCGTAGTAGCCCGTTACCAGACCCCACGGAGCACCGTCCTTATCCATGACCTCGTGGGGTTGAAAATGCCGCTGAAAGAAGTCGCGAATGGCGTTTCGATCACGGCTGTCGACTGACCGCGAAAGCTCGCACACCCGCCGCCAGGCAGGGTCTTTTTCCATGGCCTTGCAGGATTGCCGCCAGGCGGGCCATGCTTCGACCAGGTCGTCCTCCTTCCAGCCCGGCAGGTCGGCCCAGCCGGCCGGCCGCAGGTGCGGGGTCGTTGCGGGCCGGTCCGGGGCCTTGGACGGAGCCGCAGGCGGGGGGGCCGGCTGCGGCGGCGCGACCGGTACCGGCACCCCCGCGCACCCCGCCAGGGTCAGCAGGAAACCCAGGTATGCCACGGGGAACGTCCTCATCCCGTCACCTCGGTTTTCGCTTGCCGGCGGACCGGGGTGCACGGCCGGCCCCTGTGTCTGCCGTGCTTCCTTCGAACCAGTAGCCGCACATGAGACAGGACAGGCCGTCGGCTATGGAGCTGTTTTGTGCCGCCGATGCGTATCGATACAGACCGTTGTTCGTTCCGCATTTGGGACAGGGCATGGTGGTCTCCTTTCAGGCGTTTCTCAAGGGGAGGGCCTCCGCGGCGGCGGACACCCCGTCAATGGCGACCCTTCCCCCTGAAACCCGTTGGAAGGGGGTTATTTCGCCATTTTCTGCAGCACCTGGCGCAGTTTGCGCAACTCCTCGCCGTAGCCGGCCCAGTCGCCCTGGCGCTGCAGGGTGACGGCCTTGTCGTAGATGGTCATGGCCTCCCGCGCCAGGTCGGAAGGCGAAGACTGCCGGTCCGGAGGGGTCGCGGCGGCAGCAGCGGCAGTCGGCCGTTTCCCGCCGAACAGCCGCTGCAGGGCCAGTTCCAGGTTCTCCTCCATGATTACCTCGTCCCCGTAGGCCACGATGACCCGCCGGAGTTCGGGCAGACCGGACTTGTCCGCCGCCGCCAGGTAGAGCGGCTGCACGTAGAGAAGCGACTTCTCGATGGGTATCACCAGCATGCTCCCCCGGATCACCTGCGAGCCACGCTGGCTCCAGAGGGTCAACTGCTGGGAGATGTAGGCGTCCTGGTTGATGCGGGCGTCTATCTGCTTCGGGCCGTAGACCAGCCGGTCCCTGGGGAAGGTATAGACCAGGAGCTTGCCGTAGTTGGGCTCGTCGCAGCGGGCCGTAAGCCAGGCCGCAAGGTTGTCCCGCTTGGAGGGGGTGAACGGCAGCAGAAGGATGTATTCCTCCTGTTTTTCCCCCGGCAGCTTCATGATGGTGTAGTAGGGCTCCATGCGCTGTTCGCCCAGCACCGGGATATCCCACAGGTTCTCCTTGTTGTAGAAGACCTTGGGGTCGGTCATGTGATAGGCGGAGAACATGGCCGCCTGAACCTGCATGAACTGGTGGGGATAGCGCACGTGCCTGCGCAGGTCCTCCGGCATGTCGGACAGGGGTTTGAACAGCTTGGGAAAGATGCGGCCGTAGACCCGCACCATGACGTCGCCCGGGTCGCTGACATAGAAATCCAGGGTGCCGTCATAGGCATCCACCACCGCCTTGACCGAGTTGCGCATGTAGTTGACGCCCCCCTTGAGCGGTTGAGAATAGGGGAGCCGGTCCGAAACGGTGTAGGCGTCGATGATCCATTTCAGGCCGCCCTTGTCGGTCACCACCATGTAGGGGTCGGCGTCGAAGCGCAGGAAGGGGGCCGCCGTCCTGACTCGTTCGTTAATGTTCCTGTAGTACAGGATACGGCTCTCGGAGGTTATGTCCGATGACAGGAGGATCTTCTCGGTCCTGAAGCGGGCCGCGAACAGGGCTTTTCGCCCCAGCGAGTCCAGGGGGACCCCGCCCGTGCCGCCGTAGGTGGTGCTGATGTTGCCGGTGGCGGTGGGATAGCTGAATTCCGGAACCCGGGTCTTGACGATGACGTAGTCGTTGGACTGCTCGCCGTAGTAGATCTCGGGTCTGTCCACCTTGACGTCGGCCAGGCTCACCGGCGGGATGTCCTTGACGAAGAACTCGGGCAGCCCTTCCGCGCTGATCCGGCTCACCGGGCCGAAGGTCAGGCCGTTGCCGTGGGTGAATATGAGCCGTTCGTTGATCCAGGACTTGCTGGGGAGGTCGTCGTAGGAGAGCTCGCGCGGGGAGAGCATCACCTGGGTATAGCGGCCGTTCACCGTGTAGCGGTCGTTGTCCACGTCGAAGAACTTGTAGTAGGTGCGGATCTGCTGCAGCTGGCTGTAGGTCCTGAGCAGTGGGGCGTGGTCCCAGAGCCGGATGTTCCTGATGGTGGCGTCGTTTGCGGCGATGTCTGCGGCGGTCAGCCGGTAGTCCACGTCAAAAGGGATGGTCTCGATCCGGTCCAGGTTGTAGCCCAGGCGGGTGAAGCGGATGTTGTGCTCGATAAAGGGCGATTCAAGGGCCAGCTCGTTAGGCGCGACCTTGAACTTCTGCAGCAGGCCCGGGTACAGCTTGATGCCGACCCCGTAGACGGCCAGAACGGCCAGCGGCGCGGCTATGGCCATGCGCCACCTGCCGCTCCATACGCCGACCGCCAGGGCCACCCCCGCAAGGGGCGTCGCAAAGGCCAGCAGCCGGTAGACCGGCAGCCGGGCCTTCACGTCGGTGTAGCCCGCCCCGTGGACCAGCCCGTCGCCCGACAGCAGCAGGCGGAAGCCGTCCAGGTAGAAACCGGCCGCCGTCACCAGCAGGAACAGCCCGGCCAGGACCGCCAGGTGCCGCCTCACCGCGGGGTTCACCGACACGCCCCTCTCCGTGAGCGTGATGCCGCCCCGCACATAATACAGGGCGGCGCAGACGACCGCGCTGGCGATCAGGACGAACCCGGCATAGGCCTTGAGAAACTCCAGCACCGGCAACCGGAACAGGTAGAAGCCGATGTCCCTGCCAAATACCGGGTCCACGCCGCCCACCTGGACCGCGTTGCCGAACAGGAGGAATTTTTCCCACTGCACGGCGGCCCACTGGCCGGCGAACAGGGCCAGGAGCAGAGCGGCTACGATGCCGAGCGGCCTGGCCAGTCGCTCCAGCTCGTCCCGCTTGAGTCGGTAGATATTCGTCCCCTGCATGAAGACCTCTGCCTGGGGAAAGCGCTGCCGGCCGACAAGCAGCAGGTTGCCCAGGATGACGCAGAGCAGGAGGCCGCCGGCTCCGACTCCGGCAAGGATCTTGGCGGACAGGGTGGTGGTGAAGACGGAGCCGAGGCCGGTCTCCACGAAGAACAGCCAATCGGTATAGAGCTGCAGCAGGGAGAAGACGGACGGCAACAGCAGAACCACGGCGCCTAGCACGATATAGAGCCTTTTTCCGGTCAACATCGGATCCTCCTTCGGTTACGCCGCCTCTGTGACGGCATGGCAGTATGCAGATGGAAAGCAAATCTGGTTGATGCGGTCGTGCTCTTCCCGCGCGCCCGGGCATAAGGACGGTACGTGGTGACCTCGGGCTGAGCGCGGAGCGGTAAACGGGTAAACAGGATGCTGGAGCAGGGACGTCCCGGCGCGGCCCCCGAGAGATGAGGTTGGAGAAAAGGGCCGAGCTGTTTCGAATCGGTTCACCACTTATTGCCTCCGACGTGTCGCCGGGGTAATAAAAAAGACCTTTAGCCGCGGCGTACCTGCCTGGATAAAGGTCTTGCGGACGATTGCTGTCGCCCCCGGCCCGGGTCTGGCGACCGTATTGACGAGCTCGGGGCCGGCCATGTCTCCGGCCGGTTGCTACTCCCCTTTAGGGGACAAGACTATCCTGTATCCGGCAATCCTGTCAAGACTATTTTTTCCGGTAACCGGATCTTGCATTAATCCATGGGATGGGGAATAATCGCTTACGTTGCAGACGGATTCATTTATATTCAAGGAGTGTTGGAATGAAATTCACCAAGATGCAGGGTGCCGGTAACGACTATGTATATGTGAATTGTTTTGAGGAGTGCCCGGACAACCCCGCCGAAGTGGCGCGCAAGGTATCCAACCGGAACTTCGGCATCGGTTCCGACGGCCTCATCCTGATAATGCCCTCGTCGGTCGCGGACGTGCGGATGCGGATGTTCAACTCCGACGGTTCCGAGTCGGAGATGTGCGGGAACGGCATCCGTTGCGTGGCGAAATACGCCTACGACCACGGGATCGTGGGCAAGAAGGAGATAACGGCCGAGACAGGCGCCGGAATTCTCACCCTGCAGCTGTTCACCGATACCGCGGACAAGGTGGAGAAGGTCCGGGTCAACATGGGCGAGCCGAGGCTGACCCGCGCGGAGATCCCCATGATCGGCGACGGCGCTGGCCGGGTGGTGGACGAGCCGCTCAACATCCTCCACTCGGTCTTCAGGATCACCTGCGTCTCCATGGGAAACCCCCACTGCGTCATCTTCGTGGACGACGTGGAGAACTTCCCGGTCGAGAAGTACGGACCGCTCATCGAGAACCACGAGCTGTTCCCCAGGAGAACCAACGTGGAATTCGTCCATGTCGTCTCCCGCAACGAGGTCCGGCAGCGGACCTGGGAGCGCGGGGCGGGTGAGACCCTGGCCTGCGGTACCGGAGCCAGCGCGGTCACCGTGGCGGGGGTGCTGAACAACCTGACCGAGCGGCGGATCGTCAACCACCTGTCCGGCGGCGACCTGGAGATGGAGTGGCCCGAAAACGGGCCGGTCTTCATGACCGGTCCGGCGGTTGAGGTGTTCCGGGGAGAGATCGATATTTGAGAGGATATTCCATGGACTATCTCGGCGCGCACATGTCGATATCGGGCGGGCTGCACAAGGCGGTGGAACGCGGCCTGGCGGCCGGTTGCGGCGTGATCCAGCTCTTCACCCAGAACTCCAACCAGTGGCGGGGGAAGCCGGTCTCCGACTCGGAGGCGGCCCTGTTCCGGGAGCGGAGGGAGGAGTCGGGGCTGCACGACGTGGTCTCCCACGACATCTACCTGATCAACCTGGCAGCCGCGCCGGGCGAGGTGCGGGACAAGAGCCTGGCCGGCTTCCTTGAGGAGATGGAGCGCTGCGCCCGGCTCGGCATCGACAAGATCGTCATGCACCCCGGCTCCCACCTGGGAGAGGGGGAGGAGACCGGCATCGGCCGTATCGTCGATGCCTTCGACCTGCTGTTCGAAAAGGGGAGGGACTTTACCGGCAAGGTGCTGCTGGAGACCACCGCCGGCCAGGGGAGCAACCTGGGGTACCGCTTCGAGCACCTGCGGGAGATCCGGGACCGCTCCGCCCATCCCCGCCGGTTCGGCATCTGCTACGACACCTGTCATACCTTTGCAGCCGGGTACGACATCACCACCGAGTCGGGGTATCGCAGCGTATTCGAGGAATTCGACCGGGTGCTGGGCCTGGAGAACCTGCTGGCGTTTCACTTCAACGATTCGAAGAAGGGGCTGAACTGCCGGGTGGACCGTCACGAGCATATCGGACAGGGCTCCATGGGGCTGTCCGGTTTCCGGTTTATCATGAACGACGAGCGGTTCTCCCGCATCCCCAAGATCCTGGAGACCCCCAAGGGGGACAGGGACGAGATGGACGCCGTAAACCTGAAGACGCTCCGCGACCTGGTGGAATGAGGGCCACGCGCGGCAGCATGAGGAGGCCGGCCATGAAGGAGAAGATCGAGATCATCAAGGAGGACATCACCACACTGGCGGTGGACGCCATCGTCAATGCCGCGAACAACACCCTGCTGGGCGGGGGAGGGGTAGACGGGGCCATCCATCGCGCCGCAGGGATCAAGCTGGTGGCGGAATGCGCCACCCTTGGCGGGTGCCGGACCGGCGACGCCAAGATCACCGGCGGCTACAAGCTGCCCGCCAGGCACGTCATCCATACCGTTGGCCCGGTCTGGCGCGGCGGGACCAAAGGGGAGCCGGAGCTGCTCAGGAGCGCCTACCGCCGCTGCTTCGAGGTGGCCCACGAAAATGGCCTCAGGTCCATCGCCTTTCCGGCCGTCAGCGCAGGGGTCTACGGTTACCCCATGGACCAGGCCTGCGAAATAGCCATGACCGAGGCCAAGGCGGCGCTGGAAAGGTATCCGGAACTGGAGCGGATCGTTTTCGTCCCGTTCAGCGAAGGCGCCCTCCGCATCTACCGGGACACCTTCGCCAGGGTCTTCCCGTAACGGAAATGGGGGCGGAGCCGCAAGGCCCCGCCCCCATTATCAATCTACCGTCCGTACCAGTTGTACTTCAACCTCAGGATGTGGCGGCCGGTCATTGCGTCGAGCTCGGCGTAACTACAGGATCTCCACCAGCTCGAAGTCATAGGTCACGTCCTCTCCGGCCAACGGATGGTTGGCGTCGAAGGTGATGTCGGTTTCGTTTACCTCGATCACCACGACCCCCAGTTCCTCGTCGTCCTCGTTGACCAGTACGATCTCGTCCCCCACGTCGGGGTTCAGGTCCTCCGGCAGGTCGGTCCTGGGGATGGTGAAGACCCGCTCCTCGTCGTACTCGCCAAAGGCTTCCTCAGCCGGAATGATGAGCTTCTTCTTCTCGCCCGGGGACATGCCCACCAGTGCCTCCTCGAGGGCGGTCAGAAACTCCCCGGCGCCCAGAGTAACCTCTCTCGGCCCGTCCGCGCAGCCGCAATCGTCCGCATCGCACCCGTGATCCTCCAGGGTGGAATCGAAGACCGTTCCGTCCTCGAGCGTGGCCGTATAGTTGATCCTTACCTTGTCTCCATTTTTTGCCTGTGCCATTGGTTACCTCTCTGTGTTTCCCGCTGAGTGTGGCGGTCATTCATTGTACCGCCTGATGCCACAGGGTACGGGCGCAGGGGGACGCGAGTCAATCAAAATCGTCAACACGTCGGAAAATCGGCAGATTGTCCGCTTATGCAGGTTGTCCGTACCGACGCAACGACCGGGAGCCCAGTTGGTTTGTTAACTGCTCGGATTCTCCTCACCGGTTACCACTTCTATTCGCATGAACTTTGATCTGCCCTTTGAGCAGAGGGTGCCGACGTGGATCTTGCCTTCCCGGACCGGCACCCGATATCCCACCCCTTGTACCTGCAGCCCTGTTCTCCATTTTGTGTAATACCTTCGTATTCTCCACAGGTTCAGAGCAGAATTCATGCGGAGCTCACCCATCGCTCTCACGGGTACGATGCGTGTATCCCGATAAAAGCCCATCCAAAGGTCCTGAGTTCTCCATCGTTCAACTCTGTGCAGTTTTAAAAAGTTGACAATTATTAAATAAAATTATATTTACAAATAAATTTTATGTTTCATGCGGACATTTAAGAGTCGAACAAAGGAGAGCACTTTCATGTCCACCAACACCATCGTTAACGGCCAGACCGTAGTCCACAAGGAAAGCGACGGCGTGCTCACCACCTCGCCGGACGTATGCCTCACCCCCATGGGCGCGACGGTGGTCCCCATACCCTACGTCAACGAGGTCAGGTCCGTGGACACCAGCAACGGACGCAGGACCGGCACCCGATATACCACCCCTTGTACCTGCAGCCCTGTTCTCCATTTTGTGTAATACCTTAGTATTCTCCACAGGTTCAGAGCAGAATTAATGCGGAGCTCACCAATCGCTCTATCGGGTACGATGCGTGTATCGCGATAAAAGCGCATCCAAAGGTTCTGAATTCTCCATCGTTCAACCCTGTGCAGTTTTAAAAAGTTGACAATTATTAAATAAAATTATATTTACAAATAAATTTTATGTTTCATGCGGACATTTAAGAGTCGAACAAAGGAGAGCACTTTCATGTCCACCAACACCATCGTTAACGGCCAGACCGT